>NZ_BONI01000122.1 GCF_016862635.1 Catellatospora coxensis
GAGCACTGACCACCGTGCGCGGCTTCAGGCTGCGTCCTTTCAAGAACTGCATCGGGATCCTCCATGAGGTACGTGGTCTGAACGGGACAATGATCCCCTTGCGACCCTACTCCGCCGGGGAGGCTCAGTTGCGCTGGCCGCTGTTTCCCGTACTCGTTCACGGACCGTCCATGGCGCCGACCCTGCGACACGGGGACATGCTGCTCGTATACCGCGGCGGCCGGCCGGTGCGGCCCGGCGACGTGGTGGTCGCGCGCTTCCGGTCCCGGCCCGGCCTGCTGGTCGTCAAGCGCGTCGAGCGGGCCCAGGACGGCGGCTGGTGGCTGCGCGGCGACAACGGACTGGTCACCGACGACTCGCGGGCGTACGGCGTGGCCGACGTGCTCGGCCGGGTGCTGTGCCGGTACTGGCCGCACCCGGCCACGATGCGCGGCCGCCGTCCGGCATGAGTGACGAACCGTGAACCGGACAGCGTCCCCACCAGGTGTGAAATGGTCCACGACCGGCGGCCCCGCTCATTGATCAAGTGTGGGCCCGGGTCTAGACTCCTGACCTCGGGAGAACCCCGTGACCTCGCCGCGCCGTGTCAACGCTGACCCGTCGTTGAACCGACCCGGCTCGTGTGCGTTGTCATCGTGGGAGTTCAAAGTGGATCATCCAGCATTCGAGCGGCATCGCGGCGGCAAGATGGCCGTCGCCAGTACGGTGCCCCTGAGTACCCGAGAAGACCTCTCCCTCGCCTACACACCCGGCGTCGCGCTGGTGTGCGAGGCGATCGCGGAGAACCCGGCCCTGATGGACGACTACACCTGGGTCGGGCACACCGTCGCGGTGGTGACCGACGGCTCGGCGGTGCTCGGCCTGGGCAACATCGGCCCGCGCGCGGCGATGCCCGTGATGGAGGGCAAGGCGGTCCTGTTCAAGCAGTTCGGCGGGGTGGACGCGGTGCCGGTGTGCCTCGACACCCAGGACCCGGACGAGATCGTGTCGATCGTCAAGGCGCTCGCGCCCAGCTTCGGCGGGATCAACCTGGAGGACATCGCCGCGCCGCGCTGCTTCGAGATCGAGCGGCGGCTGGTCGAGGCGCTGGACATCCCGGTGTTCCACGACGACCAGCACGGCACCGCGGTGGTCGTGTTCGCTGCGCTGCGCAACGCGGCGACGCTGCTCGACCGCAAGCTGTGCGACCTGCGCGTGGTGGTCTCCGGCGCCGGTGCGGCCGGGGTCGCGGTCACCAAGATGCTGATCGCGGGCGGCGTCGAGGCGTCCGCGGTGATCGTGTGCGACTCGCGCGGCGCGATCCACGTGGGCCGGGCCGACCTGGTGCCCGGCTCGGCCAAGGCGGAACTGGCGGAGCGCACCAACGCGGCCGGGGTCAGCGGCGGCATCGAGGCGGCGCTGGACGGCGCGGACGTGCTCATCGGCGTCTCCGGCGGGCAGATCCCGGAGCAGGCGGTGGCCCGGATGGCCCCCGGCGGGATGATCTTCGCGCTGGCCAACCCGACGCCCGAGGTGCACCCGGACGTGGCCGGCCGGTACGCCGCGGTGGTGGCGACGGGCCGCAGCGACTTCCCGAACCAGATCAACAACGTGCTCGCCTTCCCGGGCATCTTCCGCGGCGCGCTGGAGGCCCGCGCGACCCGGATCACCGAGGGCATGAAGCTGGCCGCCGCGACCGCCATCGCCGACGTGGTCGCCGCCGAGCTCTCCGCCGAGGCCGTCGTGCCCAGCGCGCTCGACCCGCGGGTGGCCCCCGCCGTAGCGGCCGCCGTGGCCGACGCCGCGCGCCGCGAGGGCGTGGTACGCGCCTGACCGGCCCTGCGGGGCCGTCGGGCCCCGCTGACGCCGCCACCGCGGCCGAGCCGGGGCCCGACCCCCGTCCCGCACCACGGGCCGCGCAGAGCCCTTCCCGCACCCCCGCAGCAGATCTCCCGGGCATCCCTGTGCCCCGAGCCGCTACAGCGACCCCGAGCCGCGATGGCGGGCCGGGAGCCGCTATGGCATGACCGAGCCGCGACGGCAGACGAGCAGCGACGGCGGGCCGGCCGCGGGGACCGGTGTGACGCGTTACTCCTTAACGGACCCTCAGGGTGCTCTGGGCCGGGGCCGGAGCGGCTGTTAGCGTCGGGGTCATGCGCGCCGTCTACGCCGAGTCGATCAATCCGGACAACCCGCTGGCGGGCCTCGTGGTGGGCGAGCGGCCCGAGCCGCAGGCCGCCGAGGGCTGGACCACCGTACGCGTGATGGCCAGCGCGCTGAACCACCACGACCTGTGGTCGCTGCGCGGTGTGGGGCTGTCCGCCGAGCAGCTGCCGATGATCCTGGGCTGCGACGCCGCCGGCGTCGACGAGGACGGCAACGAGGTCGTCGTGCACGCGGTGGTCGGCGACCCGGCGGCCGGGGACGGCGACGAGACGCTCGACCCGAAGCGCTCGCTGCTGTCCGAGCGCCACCAGGGCACCCTCGCCGACCTGGTGACCGTGCCGCGGCGCAACCTGGTGCCCAAACCGGAGGGCATGACCTGGACGGACGCGGCGTGCCTGCCGACGGCGTGGCTGACGGCGTACCGCATGCTCACCACCCGTGGGCGGCTGCGCGAGGGCGGCAGCGTGCTGGTGCAGGGCGCGGGCGGCGGGGTGGCCACGGCGGCGATCGTGCTGGCCGGGGCGCTCGGCGCGCGGGTGTACGCGACCAGCCGGGACGCCGCCAAGCGGGAGAACGCCGCCGGGCTGGGCGCGACCGTGCTGGCCCCCGGCGAGCGGCTGCCCGAGCGGGTCGACGTGGTCGTCGAGACCGTCGGCGAGGCGACCTTCGACCACTCCGTGAAGAGCACGAAGCCGGGCGGCCGGATCGTGGTGTCCGGCTCGACCTCCGGGCACCTGGCCACGGTGGACCTCCGCCGGATCTTCTTCCTGCAGCAGGAGGTCGTCGGCTCGACCATGGGCACCCGCGACGAGCTGGCGGCGCTGCTGGAGCTGATGGCGGCCCGGAAGATCGCGCCGGTGGTGGACACCGTCTTCGACTTCGCCGACGCCCGCGGGGCCTTCGAGCGGCTGGCCGCGGGCGCGGGCTTCGGCAAGATCGTGCTCGACCACCAGGGCTGAGCCGGGTCAGACCCGCGGAGCCGCCGCCGGCTCCGCGGTGGTCTCCGCCAGGCCGCCCCACAGGTCACGGCAGACGTAACTCAGGTCGGCGTGGATCCAGCGGCCGTCGTTGTCGCGCAGCACCGGACGTGAGCAGTGCCGGCACGGCGAGACCCGGGGGTACGCCGCCCGGCCGCTCGCGCCCGCACCGATGGAACCCGTACGCGTGGTCGGTTCGTGCACGCACCCTCCCCGGACTCGGTTGTCGACCGTTTCGTTCATCGACATTGTCGATGATGGTCTGTCCGATCAGGATGCGCAAGTCGTGCTGCTCAGGCGGCCCGCCACTCGTGCGCCAGCATCGACCAGAACTCGCTGTCGTAGCGCTTGCCGCGGTACGGGTAGGACTCGCGCAGCACGCCCTCCCTGGTCATGCCCAGCCGGGCCGCCACGGCCAGGCTGCGTACGTTGTCCGGCCGGGTCACCCACTGCACCCGGCTCAGGCCGCGCTCGTGGAACGCCCAGTCCAGCATCGCCCGGCACGCCCGGGTGACGAGTCCCCGGCCCTGGGCGGCCGGCTCCAGCCATACCCCGATCTCGCCGTTGCCCGCCTCGGCGTCGACGCCGAACAGCATCGTGCCGCCCACCAGCGTGCCGTCCAGCCAGATGCCGACGATCCGGCCGGTGCCGGCGGCCTGCAGGTCGGCGTAGCGCTGCAGGGTGGCGCGGGCCGAGTCCAGATCGGTGGAGCGGCTCGCGAACGGGATCCACGGGTCGACGTCGTCCCGCGCGCGGTCCATGTGGGCCAGGAACTCCTCGGCCTTCCACGGCTCCAGCGGCCGGAGCTCCGCGCCGTCGCCGAGGGGAAAGGTGAACATGCCGGTCCTCTTTCACTTGCGATGATCACGACGGTGGCCATTGTGCCCCATTCGAGGTTCCGGCGAACCAGTCCGAAACGGTTTCAAACGGGGCTAGTCTGGCGTCGGATCGTGATCGATCGCAGACACGGGGGGACTGATGAGCGAGCCGCAGGACAAGGAAGGCCGCCTGGAGAACCTGGAACATGAAGCCGCGGGCTTCATGAACCCGTTCAAGTGGGGCAAGAAGAAGAAGGAAGAGGAGGAGGCGAAGAAGGCGCAGGAAGCGCAGGCGCAGGCCCAGACGCAAGCGCAGGCCCAAGCCGCTCCTCCGCAGACCCCGGCCGCGCCGCCACCTGCCGCGCCGTCGGTCACCGAACCCGCGGCCGCCGCGCCCAAGCCCTCGCCTCCGCCCTCCGGCGCGCCCAAGCCCGCTGCTCCTGCCGCCGCCACGACGACCAAGGCGGCGCCCGCGCCCAAGGCCGAGCGCACGTACAAGGTGAAGTCCGGCGACACGCTGTGGGACATCGCCGCCCAGTACTACGGCGACGGCCGCCAGTACATGAAGATCGCGAAGGCGAACAACATCGCCAACCCGAACCTGATCAACGTGGGTGTGGTCCTGAAGATCCCGGAGTGACGGCTCGTGTCACGCGGCGGCGGGCCGACAGGTCCGCCGCCGCTGTCGTCGCTCAGCGGGCCAGCAGTTCCGCGGTCTGGTTGGCGATCTCGAGTTCCTCGTCGGTCGGCACGACACAGACGGCCGGGCTCGCGCCGTCGGGGGAGATCAGCCGCTCGCCCCGCTCGGCCGCGTCGTTGCGCGCCGGGTCCACCACGATGCCCAGCGCGTCCAGCCCGGACAGCGCCGCCGCCCGCACCGGGGCGGCGTTCTCGCCCACCCCCGCCGTGAACGTGATCGCGTCGACCCGGCCCAGCAGCGCGTAGTACGCGCCGACGTACATCTTGATGCGGTCGCAGTACACGTCGAAGGCCAGCGCGGCCGCCTCGTCGCCCTCGGCGCGCCGGCGCAGCACCTCGCGCATGTCGTTGTCGCCGCACAGGCCCTTGAGGCCGCTGCGCTGGTTCAGCAGGTCGTCGATGGCGTCGAAGGACATGCCGGCGACGCGGTGCAGGTGGAACACCACCGCGGGGTCGATGTTGCCGCTGCGGCTGCCCATCACCAGGCCCTCCAGCGGGCTCAGGCCCATGCTGGTGGCGTTGCTGCGCCCACCCCGCACCGCGCACGCGCTGGCCCCGTTGCCCAGGTGCAGCGTGATCACGTTGGTCTCGGCCGGGTCCCGGCCGAGCAGCTCGGCGGTCCGGTGCGCGACGTACTCGTGGGACGTGCCGTGGAAGCCGTAGCGGGCGATCCCGTTCTCCTGCGCCACCTCGACGTCGATGGCGTACATCGCCTGCGCCGGCGGGATGGTCCGGTGGAACGCGGTGTCGAACACGGCGACCTGCGGCACCCCGGGCAGCATCTCGCGGGCGATCCGGATGCCCTCCAGGTTCACCGGGTTGTGCAGCGGGGCCAGCGGGACCAGCCGGGTGACCTCCTCCAGCACCGCGTCGTCGACCAGCGTCGGCGCGGTGAAGCGCAGGCCGCCGTGCACCACCCGGTGCCCGACCGCGTCCACGTCGGACACGTCGGCGCTGAAGAGAACCTCGCGTACCGCCTGGGCGCAGTCGGTGACCCGCTCGATCAGCCCGCCGTCGACGGACTTGCCGTCGGTGTACAGGCCCCACTTCACCGAGGCCGAGCCGCAGTTGAGCACCAGGATCTTCATGAAACCACCTGAGACTGGATGGCCGTGATGGCGACGGTCGAGATGATGTCGCGCACGGTCGCGCCGCGGGACAGGTCGTTGACGGGCTTGCGCAGGCCCTGCATCACCGGGCCCACCGCGACCGCGCCCGCCGAGCGCTGCACCGCCTTGTACGTGTTGTTGCCGGTGTTCAGGTCCGGGAAGATCAGCACGGTGGCCCGCCCGGCCACCTCGCTGCCCGGCAGCTTGGTCGCTGCGACGCTCGGATCGACCGCCGCGTCGTACTGGATCGGGCCCTCCACCGGCAGGTCCGGGCGCCGTTCGCGGACCAGCTTGGTGGCCAGCGCCACCTTGTCCACCTCGGCGCCCTGCCCGGAGCCGCCGGTCGAGTACGACAGCATGGCCACCCGTGGCTCCACCCCGAACCGGGCCGCCGTCTCCGCAGACGACAGCGCGATGTCGGCGAGCTGCTCCGGCGTCGGATCCGGGTTGATCGCGCAGTCGCCGTACACCAGCACGTGGTCGGCCAGGCACATGAAGAACACGCTGGACGCGACGCCCACCCCGGGCTGGGTCTTGATGATCTCGAAGGCGGGCCGGATGGTGTCCGCGGTCGGGTGCACCGCGCCGGAGACCATCGCGTCGGCCCGTCCGGTGTGCACCATCATGGTGCCGAAGTAGTTCACGTTGGTCATCAGGTCGTACGCGATGTCGCGGGTCATGCCCTTGTGCGCACGCATCCGGGCGTACTCGGTCGCGAACTCCGAGCGCCAGCGGGCGTCGGCCGGGTTGACCAGCCGGGCGTCGCCCAGGTCCAGGCCCAGCTCGCGGGCCCGCTGCTCGATCTCGTCCACCGGGCCGAGCAGGGTCAGGTCGCACACGCCGCGGCGGCTGAGCGCCTCGGCGGCCCGCAGGATGCGCTCCTCGACGCCTTCCGGCAGCACCACGTGGCGGCGGTCCGCGCGGGCGCGCTCGATCAGCTCGTACTCGAACATCAGCGGGGTGACCCGGTCCGGCCGGCTCAGGTCCAGCCGCCCCGCCAGCTCGATCGAGTCCACGTGCGACTCGAACAGGCCCAGCGCCGCGTCCACCTTGCGCTGGTTGTCGCCGCGCAGCCGTCCTTCCAGCCCGGTCAGCGCGGCCACCGTGTCGTAGCTGTCCGAGGGCACCGTGAAGATCGGCAGCTCCACCCGGAACCGGCTCACCAGCGCCACCACCCGCGGATCGGGCTCCACACCCAACGTCAGCAGCAGCCCCGACACCGCCGCCTGGCCGCCCAGGTGCGCGGCGAACGTCGCCACGATCAGGTCGGCCCGATCGCCGGGTGTCACGACCAGGCAGTTGTCCCGCAGGTGCTCCAGGAACGTCGGCACCGAGGCTGCACCGACCACGGCGCTGACCACGTCCCGGGCCATCGCGCCCGGGGTCGCGCCGTGCACCGGGTTCGCGTGCAGCGCGGCGGCCACCTCGGCGACCGTCGGCGCGGCGATCGCCGGCAACTGGGGGATCGCGTACACCGGCACGGGCAGCAGCGGCAGCCGCGAGTCCGCGCCCGGGGCCACCCGGTTGGCGATCACGGCCAGCACCGGCAGCTCGTCGCAGGCGTAGTACGCGGCGCGCACGGCGTCCGCGATGTCCCCGGAGTCCCGCCGGTGCCCGTTGACCACCGGCAGCACCGAGGCCCCCAGCTCACCAGCGATACGCAGGTTGAGCTGCAGCTCCTCGGGCAGGGCGGGCTCGTCGTGGCCCTCGCCCAGCGTGCGGCCGAAGTCGGTGCCCACGATGATCACGGCGTCGCAGGAGCGCTCCAGCGCGTGGTAGTGCTCCAGGATCTCGCCGACCAGGTCGTCCGCCCGGTGCGCGCCCAGCAGCTCCGACGCGTGCTGGTAGCTCGGCCCGGCCGCGCCGACCGTGCCGTAGCGGCTGCGCAGCAGCGCCACCACCGGGTCGGTCTCACCGTCGTCGCGGGTGAGCGGGCGGAACACGCCCAGCCTGCGCACCCGTCTGCTGAGCAGTTCCGCGAGGCCCAGAGCCACGGCGGACTTGCCGCCGCCCGCCTCGACGCCGGTCACATATACGCCACGAGCCACAGTCATACCGTACGGCGTGGCTGTGGCTCGACGTGTGTTACCCGGCCTATCGGGTGATCTACTCGTCGTCCTCGTCGAGGCGGGCGAGCCAGGTGGCGAAGCGCTCGACGGGGGTCTCGAACTCGGGGTTCAGGTCGATGAAGTCGCGCAGGCGCTCGGCCAGCCACTCCAGGGTGACCTGCTCGTCGCCCCGGCGCTCGACCAGCTCCTCGATACCGCGGTCGGTGAAGTACATGGCAGTCCTTAAGGAGAAGCCGCCGTCCCCGCCCCGCGCCTGCGGGCCGGGGACGGCGGTCATCGTCTTGTTCAGGAGCGGGGCAGCGCCGCCTCCAGCAGCGCGGCCTGCTCGACGTCGTGCAGCTTGGTGGAGCCCACGGCCGGGGCCGCGGCAGCCGGGCGGGAGATGCGGCGCATGCGCACCCCGTCCAGGTGCTCCAGCAGGTTCAGGGCGACGAACGACCAGGCGCCCTGGTTGGCCGGCTCCTCCTGCACCCAGCAGAAATCCTCGGCGCCGGCGTACTTGGCCAGCTCCGCCTTCAGCTCCTCCACCGGCAGCGGGTAGAGCTGCTCCAGGCGGATGATCGCGGTGTCGGTGACGCCGCGCTCCTGCCGCGCCTGGACCAGGTCGTAGTAGACCTTGCCCGAGCACAGCAGCACCCGCTTGACCTGCGCCGCGTCGAGCTGCGCGGTCTCGCCCAGCACCGGCTGGAAGGTGCCCTCGGTGAAGTCGGCGACCGACGACACCGCGAGGCGGTGGCGCAGCAGCGACTTCGGCGTGAACACGACCAGCGGCTTGCGCTTGCTCGACAGCGCCTGGCGGCGCAGCAGGTGGAAGTGGCTGGCCGGGGTCGACGGGATGGCGACGCGCATGTTGTCCTCGGCGGCCAGCTGCAGCCAGCGCTCCGGGCGGCCCGAGGTGTGGTCGGGGCCCTGGCCCTCGTGGCCGTGCGGCAGCAGGATCGCGAGGCTGGACTGCTGGCCCCACTTGACCTCGCCCGAGCTGATGAACTCGTCGATCACCGACTGGGCGCCGTTGACGAAGTCGCCGAACTGCGCCTCCCACAGCACCAGCGCGGACGGGTCCTCGACCGAGTAGCCGTACTCGAAGCCGAGCGCGGCGTACTCGCTGAGCAGGGAGTCCTGCACATGGAAGCGGGCGTCGTCGGCGGCCACCGCGGTGGCCGGCAGGAAGTCGCCGCCGGTCTGCGCGTCCACGATCGCCGCGTGCCGCTGCACGAACGTGCCGCGGCGCGAGTCCTGGCCGGACAGGCGCACGGTCACGCCCTGGGCCAGCAGCGAGGCGAACGCGATGATCTCGCCGAAGCCCCAGTCGATGTCGCCCTCGACGGCCATCTTCGCCCGCTTGTCCAGCAGCTGCTGGATGCGCTTGTGCGGGGTGAAGCCCTCCGGCAGCGCGGTGTGCGCCTCGCCGATGCGGCGGACCAGGTCGGTCGGGATCGCGGTGGCCACGGCCGGCTCCGGCAGCACCTCGCGGGCCCGGGTCAGCCTGCTGGACACCCCGGCGACCGCGTCGCGGGTGGCCTTGAAGACCGTCTCCAGCTGCGTCTGGTAGTCGCGCAGCGCCTCCTCGGCCTGCTCGACGGTGATGTCGCCGCGGCCGATCAGCTCCTCGGTGTACAGCTTCCGCACCGAGCGCTTGGCGTCGATGATCTGGTACATCAGCGGGTTGGTCATCGACGGGTCGTCGCCCTCGTTGTGCCCCCGGCGGCGGTAGCAGACCAGGTCGATCACGACGTCCTTGTTGAACGCCTGGCGGTACTCGAACGCCAGCCGCGCCACCCGGACGACCGATTCGGGGTCGTCGCCGTTGACGTGGAAGATCGGCGCCTGGATCATGCGCGCGACGTCGGTGCTGTACAGCGACGAGCGGCTGTACTCCGGGGCGGTGGTGAAGCCGACCTGGTTGTTGACGACCACGTGCACGGAGCCGCCGGTGCGGTAGCCGCGCAGCTGCGACAGGTTCAGGGTCTCGGCGACCACGCCCTGGCCGGCGAACGCGGCGTCGCCGTGCACCAGCAGCGGCAGCACGGTGTAGCCGTGCAGGCCCAGGTCGAGGCGGTCCTGCTTGGCCCGGACGATGCCCTCCAGCACCGGGTCCACGGCCTCCAGGTGCGAGGGGTTGGCGGCCAGCGACACGGTGGTCGAGAACTGCCCGTCCGGCGAGGTGAACTTGCCGGTCATGCCCAGGTGATACTTCACGTCGCCGGAGCCCTGCGCGGTCTTCGGGTCGAGGTGGCCCTCGAACTCGCCGAAGATCTTCTCGTACGGCTTGCCGACGATGTTGGCGAGCACGTTGAGCCGGCCGCGGTGGGCCATGCCGATGACGACCTCGTCCAGGCCGCCCTCGGCGGAGGCCTGCAGGATCTCGTCCAGCAGCGGGATCAGCGACTCGCCGCCCTCCAGCGAGAACCGCTTCTGGCCGACGTACTTGGTCTGCAGGAAGGTCTCGAACGCCTCGGCGGCGTTGAGCCGGCCCAGGACGTGCTGCTGCTCCTCCGAGCTGGGCTTGGTGTACTTGCGCTCGACCCGCTGCTGGATCCAGCGGCGCTCCTCCGGGTCGGTGATGTGCATGTACTCCACGCCGACGCGGCGGCAGTAGGAGTCGCGCAGCACGCCCAGGATGTCGCGCAGCTTCATCACGTCCTTGCCGGCGAAGCCGCCGACCGGGAACGTGCGGTCCAGGTCCCACAGGGTCAGGTCGTGCTGGCGCACGTCCAGGTCCGGGTGCTTGCGGATGGTGAACTCCAGCGGGTCGGTGTCGGCCATCAGGTGGCCCCGGACCCGGTAGGAGTGGATCAGCTCGATGACCCGCGCGGCCTTGTCGATCTGGCCCTCGGAGGTGTGCGCGATGTCGCGCACCCAGCGGACCGGCTCGTACGGGATGCGCAGCGCGGTGAAGATCTCGTCGTAGAAGCCGTGCTCGCCGAGCAGCAGCTCGTGCATGACCTTGAGAAACTCGCCGGACTGCGCGCCCTGGATGACCCGGTGGTCGTAGGTGCTGGTCAGCGAGATGATCTTGCTGACGGCCATGTCGGCCAGCTGCGACTCGCTCATGCCCGAGAACGGGGCCGGGTACTCCATCGCGCCGACGCCGATGATGGCGCTCTGGCCCTGCATCAGGCGCGGGATCGAGTGCACCGTGCCGATGCCGCCGGGGTTGGTCAGCGAGGTCGTGGTGCCGCTGTAGTCGTCCATGGTCAGCTCGTTCTTGCGAGCCCGGCGCACCACGTCCTCGTACGCCTGCCAGAACTGGCGGAAGTCCATCTGCTCGCAGCCCTTGATGGACGGCACCACCAGGTTGCGCGTGCCGTCGGGCTTGGCCAGGTCGATGGCGATGCCGAGGTTGACGTGCTCCGGCTTGACCAGCGACGGCTTGCCGTTGACCACGGCGAAGTGGTTGTTCATCTCGGGGTGCATGCCGATGGCGCGCACCATCGCGTACCCGATGAGGTGGGTGAAGCTGACCTTGCCACCGCGACCGCGGGTCAGGTGGTTGTTGATCACGATGCGGTTGTCGGAGATCAGCTTCGCCGGCACGGCGCGCACGCTCGTGGCGGTCGGCACCTCCAGCGAGGCGTCCATGTTCTCGACGATCTTGGCGGCGATGCCGCGCAGCGGCGTCACCTGCGCGCCCGCGGGCGTGGCCTTCTCGACGGGCTTGGCCTGCGCCGGGGCCGCCTTGGCGGCGGCCGGGGCGGCCTGCGCCGCAGCAGCGGCGGGAGCCGCGGCCGCGGGCTGTGCCGCGGCGGGGGCGGGCTGCGCCGGAGCGGCCGGCTGGGCCGGCGCGGCGGCCTTCGCGGGGGCGGCCGGCTTCGCGGCGGCCGGGGCGCTGTCCGCCGGCTTGTAGTCGGCGAAGAAGTCGTGCCACGCCGGGTCGACGCTGGTCGGGTCGGCGAGGTACCGCTGGTACATCTCCTCCACGATCCACTCGTTCGGACCGAAGCTCGCCAGTGGGTTGTCCTGAACTGAGCGGCCAGTCGGGCCGGTGCCCGACGTGTGCTGGGTCGACACGGGTTCTTTCGCCTCTTCCGCACGTCTTTAACGAGTACTCAGAAAACCGGCTCCCAGGCTACGCGGTGCGCTGTGGGGCGGCACTCGCGGCACGGCTCCGTGTCGCATGACACACGCCGTCGTGTCCGCGACAGTACGCCCGGGGCGAAACCGCAGCTCGGACGTGACCCGGGGCACAGCCAGGCCGTACGGCGACCTCACCTACGGTGAGCGGACCGCCTCAGCCGGCCACCGCGATCCAGGTCGCCTCGGCCCGTGCCAGCAGGGCCCCGTCCGGGGCGTAGAGCGACGAGCGGACCAGCGCCTTGCGGCCCTCCCGGCGTACCGGCTGCCCGACGACCACGCACTCGTCGTCGGACTCCGGCAGCCCGTCCACCGCCACGGCGTACCGGCCGAGCACGAACGCCTGGTCCCGGTCGATGACCGCCCAGCCGCCGGGGCAGTCCAGCGCCGCCCACACCACCGTCGGCGAGACCTCGGGCGGCACCACGAAGGTGGCCGCCGTCCGGCCGTCGGCCAGCCGCCCCGGGAAGATGCGCAGCCCGTCCGCCCGCAGCGGCCCGCAGACGAAACAGGTCGGGAACGGGTGGTCGGTGTGCCCGGCGTAGCGGCCCGACGCGGCGAGGGCCTCGGTGCGGCTCACCGGCGGCACGGCCGGGATGTCGTCGGCGCGGCGCACCGCCGAGGCGATCAGCGCGCCGTCCGGGTCGGCCACCGCCCAGCCGTCGTCCGTCGCGGCGACCGCCAGCGGCGTGTCCAGCGGGGGCGGCTTGCGCAAGGTGATCTCGATCAGCCCGTCGCCCGCGCCGACAGCCCCCGCGACCAGGCCACTCGTCCAGCCGCCGTTGCCGGAGCCGGGCGGGCCGTTGTGCCGGGCGTCGATCACCAGGGAGGTCATGCCTCCAAGCCTCTCACTCTTCATGTGCCGGTCATCCAGCACGGGCCCAGGTGTCAAGCAGGGCTTCTACACAGGGCACATGACAACGATGTTGCTCACCGCCGCCCCCACCGGCTACTCCGCGCTGATCGCCGGGGACGCGGCCACGGTCGAGGCGGCCCAGCGGCTGCGCTACCGCGTCTTCGCCGAGGAGATGGGCGCCCAGCTTCCCGACACGGGGGGCCTGGACGTCGACGAGTACGACGCGTACTGCGATCACCTGGTGGTGCGGGAGGACCGCACCGGGGAGATCGTCGGCACGTACCGGCTGCTGCCCCCGCAGCGGGCCATCTGGCTGGGCCGCCGGTACGGCGACAGCGAGTTCGACCTGAGCGCGCTCACCGTGCTGCGCGACCAGCTGGTCGAGGCGGGACGCAGCTGCGTGCACCCCGACCATCGCACCGGCGCCGTGATCAACCTGATGTGGGCCGGCATCGCCAAGTACCTCGACCGGATGGGGCACCGCTGGCTCAGCGGCTGCGCCTCGGTGCCGCTGGCCGACGGGGGCGCGCAGGCGTCGCAGGTGTGGGACCTGGTGTCCCGCAAGCACCTGTCCCCGCCGCAGCTGCGCGTGCTGCCGCGTACCCCCTGGCAGGCGCAGCCCGTCGGGCGGCCCGCGACCATCGCCGCCGCGCCGCCGCTGCTGCGCGGCTACCTGCGGCTGGGCGCCTGGGTTGCCGGCGCGCCCGCGTACGACCCGTCCTTCGGCGTGGCCGACTTCTACGTGCTGCTCGGTGTGGACCGGATCGACCCGCGCTACCTCAAGCACTTCCTGGCCGCGTGAGCGGCTCGCGACAGGGGTGAGCACAGTGCGAGCGATGAGAACCGCGCCCCGGGCGGCGATCGCGCCGACCGCACCGGCGCAGGTCCGCCCGGCCGCGCCGCCGCGGATTCCGTTCGACCAGCTCTGGCGGCCGTACGCGGACTGCGGCCGCCAGTGCGGGTGCGACGGGGGGCCGCAGGTCGGCCGGGCGCGCCGGGTGCTGCGGACCGTGGCGGGCGGGCTGGTGCTGCTGCTCGGGGTGCTGCTGCCGTGGCGGCCCGACCTGATGGCCCGCGCGCTGCTGCGGGCTCTGGGCATCCGGCTGCGGGTGACCGGGCCGGCGGTCGTGCCCGGCACGCTGCTGGTCGGCAACCACGTGTCCTGGCTGGACATCGTGGTGATGACGGCGCTGAGCCGTCGCGCCGGAGGGCTGCGCATGGTGGCCAAGACCGAGGTCGCCACCTGGCCGGTGATCGGGCGGATCGCCCGGCGGCAGCGGACGATCTTCGTGGACCGGGCCAGGCCGCGGGCACTGCCGGACACGGTGACCCAGGTCACCGCCGCGTTGCGGGCGGGGCAGGCGGTGCAGGTGTTCCCCGAGGGGACGACCACCTGCGGGCCGCACCCGGTGCCGTGGCGGGCGGCGTTCCTGCAGGCCGCCATCGACGCGGGCGCGCCGGTGCAGACGTTCACGCTGCGCTACGCCCATCCGGCGGCGGGTTTCGTCGGCGACGACAGCCTGGTGGTATCGCTGCGCCGGGTGCTCGCCGCGCGCGGCCTGTCCGCGGCCGTGCTGCTGGCCGCGCCGCGACCGGCCGACGCGCCCCGCCGCGAGCTGGCCGCCCGCCTCTCGCACGCCGACCTGCCCATGTCCTGAGGTCCGAATTCAGCTGATTCGCCGGAATCTGTCGTTCAATTCACAGGAAGCGTTCAGGCTATCCACAGCGCCGGGCGAGCGACCCGGCGCAGGATGGAGAACATGCCTGAGGCGAATCTGCTCGTGGTGGAGGATGACCCGAACATCCTGGAGCTGCTGTCGGCCAGCCTGCGTTTCGCGGGCTTCGAGGTCAAGGCGGTGGGCGACGGGGCGACCGCGCTCGACGCCGCCGCGAAGGCGCGGCCCGACCTCGTCGTGCTCGACGTGATGCTGCCGGACCTGGACGGCTTCGAGGTGATCAAACAGCTGCGCCAGGACCGCGGCCGCGTGCCGGTGGTGTTCCTGACCGCGCGCGACGCCACCGACGACAAGATCCGCGGGCTGACCCTGGGCGGCGACGACTACGTCACCAAGCCGTTCAGCCTGGAGGAGCTGACCGCCCGCATCCGCGCGGTGCTGCGGCGCACCAACGGCGAGACCGGCACTCCCCGGCTCACCTTCGCCGACCTGGAGCTGGACGAGGAGACGCACGAGGTGCGCCGGGCGGGCAACCTGGTGCAGCTGTCGCCGACCGAGTTCAAGCTGCTGCGCTACCTGATGCTCAACCCCAACCGGGTGCTGTCCAAGGCGCAGATCCTCGACCACGTGTGGAACTACGACTTCCGGGGCGACGACAACATCGTCGAGTCCTACATCTCGTACCTGCGCCGCAAGGTCGACAACGTCTCGCCCCGGCTCATCCAGACCCTGCGCGGCGTCGGCTACGTGCTGCGCAAGCCGACGTCGTGAGGCTGCGCCGGCCGACCCAGGACCAGCCGCTTCGGGTAAAGCTCGTCGCGTACACCATGCTGCTGCTGGTCCTGGCGATCGTGCTGATCGGCGTGGCCAGCCACATGGCGATGCGCCGCTACCTCACCGACCGCCTCGACGGCGACCTCGACGGCGCCATGACGGTGCTGAAGGACGAGGTGTCCAAGGTCTCCTTCCGGCCCGGCAACAGCACCACCGTCCTGCTGCCCAGCGATTTCATCATCGGCGGGGAGAAGGAGGGCGAGCTCGCGCCGGGCGAGGATCCCTGGGGCTTCTACGCGCCCTCCAACGTGACCAAGCAGGACCTGCCCAACCTGCCGCCGCCGGACGCGCTGCGCGGCCGGGTCGGTGAGTACCTCACAGTCCACGCGCGCGACGGCGCGCCCAACTGGCGGGTCCTCGTGGGAGACCTGAAGCTGGGTAACCGCACCGACGTGTTCCTGGTCGCGGAGCGGACCACCACCATCGACGCCGCGGTCCAGCGCCTGTTGTGGATCAACATCTACGGCGGCGCGGCCGTGCTCATCCTGGCCGCGATGATCGGCACCGAACTGGTACGGCGCAGCCTGCGGCCGCTCGCCGCGATCGAGAAGACAGCGCGGGCGATCGCCGGCGGCGACCTGACCCAGCGCGTGCCCGACCCCGAGGAGGGGTGCGTGACGCCCCGCACCGAGGTCGGCTCGCTGGCCCGCGCGCTCAACGCGATGCTGGCGCAGATCGAGACCGCGTTCACGGCCCGCGCCGCCTCCGAGACGTCGGCCCGTTCCGCCGAGTCCGCGGCCCGCGACGCCGCCGTGGCCGCGCAGGTCTCCGAGGGACGGGCGCGCCGGTCGGAGGAGAAGATGCGGCGCTTCGTCGCCGACGCCTCGCACGAGCTGCGTACGCCGCTGACGACCATCCGCGGCTTCGCCGAGCTGTACCGGCAGGGCGCGGCGCGCGAGCCGGAGGAGACCGCCGCACTGGTGAAGCGGATCGAGGACGAGTCCCGCCGGATGGGGCTGCTCGTGGACGACCTGCTGCTGCTGGCCCGGATGGACCAGGAGCGCCAGGTGCACCCCGCCCCGGTCGAGCTGCGGGTGCTGGCGGTGGAGGCGGTGCAGGCCGCGCGGGTGATGGGCCCGGACCGGGTGGTGGACCTGTCCGTCGCACCGGACGCCGGCCCGCTGGTGGTCGCCGGGGACGACGCCCGGCTGCGGCAGGTCATCGGCAACCTCATGAGCAACGCCCTGGCACACACGCCCCCGGGCACCCGCGTCGAGTTGCGGCTGCGCTCCGAGGCGGGGCAGGCTGTGCTGGAGGTGGCCGACGAAGGCCCCGGCCTCGACCCGGCCCAGCGGGACCGGGTGTTCGAGCGGTTCTTCCGCGCGGACGCCGCCCGGACCCGCCGGGCGAACGGCCACGTCAGCACCGGACTGGGCCTGGCCATCGTGGCCGCGCTGGTGGAGGCGCACCACGGCACGATCGAGGTCGACAGCGAGCCCGGCAAGGGCGCCGTGTTCCGGGTACGGGTGCCGCTCGTTGAGATCACCGACGATGCAGATGATCAGTTCGACAGCCCGTCGCAGCAGGTGGACGCCTGATGAAGCGCGCCTTCGACCCCGTGTTCGACCCGTGACCGGGCCCGACTCACAGACATTTTCCAGATCCAACCCAGAACAGACGCAGCGTCGCACGGAAGACTGAGGACATGAGCGAGTACGACAAGCCCCAGACCGCAGCGCAGCCGGCCGAGCCTGCCGCCGTACCCCCGCGTCCGGAGGCGACGGCCGGCTCCGTGCCGGCCACTCCTGCTCACGCGGCACCCGACGACACCGTGGTCACCCCGCCCCAGCCGGCCGCTCCGGCGCCCGGCCTGCCGGTCGAGCCCGCCCCGGCGACGTGGGCGCAGCCGGCCGCGGCGGCGGCCCCGGCGTCCGCGCAGCCGACCGGACCCCAGCCCCCGGCTGGACCGCAGCCGCCCGCGGCCGCCTACCCGGGCGCCGCGCAGGCCGGATACCAGCAGCAGGGATACCCGCAGTCCGCCCCGGCCTCCGCGCAGCCCAGCTCCGCCTACCCGGGTACCCCGTCGACCTACCCGACATCCGGTTACCCCGGCTCGGGATACCCCGCCTCCGGTTACCCGGCGTCGGGCCATCCCGCCGCGGGCTACCCGACGGGTTCCTACCCGACCGCCGGCCAGCCCGCGTGGACCCCGCCCGGCACGCCCGGCAAGAGCGTCGGCGGGACCATCGCCAAGGTGGCCCTCGGCTCGGTCGCCGCGGTGCTGCTCGCGCTCGGGTCCGGGGTGGCCGGCGCCGTCATCGCGACGAACTACGCCCAGGACGGCAAGATCACGGTGTCGTCCGGCAGCACCGCCGCCGCGCCCGTGGTCGACCGGTCCTCGCTGTCCGGCGTCGCCGCGGCGATCCAGCCCAGCGTGGTGAACATCAGCACCGGCTCGGGTGAGGGCTCGGGCATCATCCTCACCGAGGACGGCTACATCCTGACCAACAACCACGTGGTCGCCGGGGCCGAAGGCCGTGACGTCACGGTCACCCTGTCCAGCGGCAAGAAGGTGCCGGCCAAGATCGTGGGCACCGACCCGCGCACCGACCTCGGTGTGGTGAAGGCCAGCGCGACCGGCCTCAAGCCCGCCCCGTTCGGCAACAGCGACCAGGTCACCGTCGGTGACACCGCGCTGGCCATCGGCAGCCCGCTGGGCCTGCGCGGCTCGGTGACCGCCGGCATCATCAGCGCCCGCGACCGCACCATCTCGGTCGGCGAGGGCCGCTCCACCTCGCTGTCCGGCCTGCTGCAGACCGACGCCCCGATCAACCCGGGCAACTCCGGCGGCGCGCTGGTCAACACCAAGGGCGAGGTGATCGGCGTCAACACCGCCATCGCCACCAACGGCAGCAGCGACGGCAACATCGGCGTCGGATTCGCCATCCCGAGCAACAAGGCCAAGGGCATCGCCGAGCAGATCATGAACGGCAAGCCGGTCAGCCACCCGTACCTGGGCGTCTCCGTGACCGCCTCGGACACCGGCGGCGCCGCCATCAGCGCGGTGACCGAGAACAGCCCGGCCAACAAGGCGGGGCTGCAGAAGGGCGACATCATCAGCAAGTTCAACGGGAAAATCATCAACGACAGCGATGACCTGGTGTCTGCCGTCCAATCGGGCACCGTCGGGCAGCAGGTGACCGTCGAGTTCACCCGAAACGGCGAGGCAAAGACGGCAACTGTCACGCTCGGCGAAGCGTCCTAATAGCAGCGCACAGGATCTGTGCCTCCTCCCCACCCGGCGGCGGGTGGTGGTGACCATCGGGGTTGGTCACCACCACCC
>NZ_BONI01000123.1 GCF_016862635.1 Catellatospora coxensis
GGCGTCCTAGGCCGCTAGACGACGGGGCCAGGTCGATGTTCCGGAGAACACCTTATTCATTTTTCGACCGCCTAGCTGACTTCTCAGCTCGGCGGCCCGCTGAACTTTAGCAGGTCCAGCAGCCTCGCGCGAATCGGGCTTCACCCGATCTTGCTTGGTTGCTGGGGTACCAGGACTCGAACCTAGACTAACTGAACCAGAATCAGTTGGGCTGCCAATTACCCCATACCCCATTGGCACCGTTGCCGCTGCCGGGACTGAACTTTACCTGACCTCCCCGGCAGCGCCAAATCGGTATCCCCTACCGCGCGGCGACCGGGTTGCGCAGCTCGCCCAGACCCTGGATACGCACGCTCACCACGTCCTTCGCGGCCAGCGGCGACACCCCCGCCGGCGTGCCGGTGAGGATGACGTCGCCGGGCAGCAGCGTCATCACGTGGGACACGTACGACACCAGCGTGGGCACGTCGAAGACCATCTGCGAGGTGCGGCCGAGCTGGCGCACCTCCTCGTTGACCTCGCAGCGCACCTCGGCGTCGGAGACGTCGACGGCGGTGTCGATCCACGGGCCGATCGGGCAGAACGAGTCGAAACCCTTGGCCCGGGTCCACTGGCCGTCGATCTTCTGCAGGTCGCGCGCGGTGACGTCGTTGGCGATGGTGTACCCGAAGATCGCCTTCTCGGCCCCGGCCCGGTCCACCCGGCGCGCGCCCGTGGCGCCGATCACCACGGCCAGCTCGGCCTCGTGCTCGACCTGGTGCGACTGTTCGGGCAGCCGGATGATGTCGTGCGGCCCGATCACCGATGTGGACGGCTTGAGGAACAGCATCGGCTCCTTGGGCACCGGCACCCCGTGCTCGGCGGCATGGTCGGCGTAGTTGCGCCCCACGCCGACCACCTTGCTGGGCAGGATCGGGGAGAGCAGGCGTACGTCGGCCAGCGCGAAGCGCTGCTCGGTGAGATCCAGCTCACCGAAGGGGTGGCCGCTGATCGCGCGTACCGTCAGCGCCTCGGCCCCGGCGTCCGGATCCCCCTCCACCACGCCGAACGACATGCCACCCGGATGAACAAAGCGAGCGATGCGCACCACAGCCCCCAGCTGAAGAATCGATTTCCCGCTTCAACTTACGCCGTAGGCCCGGTGTGACCTCGCTCGCTCCACCCGCGACCGGCTCAGCGCCGGGCGACGAACCGCAGATGTGACCGCTGTCGCAGCCGATATCCCGACGCCGCCGCCACCACCGCCAGCAGGGCCGCCAGGCACACCGCCGCGTGGATCAGACCGCGGGTGAGGTAACCGCCGTCGGTGTGGTCCACCGCGTAGGTGCCGATCTCGCGGCTGAACCAGAACGGCAGCAGCCGCGAGGCCGAGTCGGCCGGGTCCATCATCATCTGCAGCCCCACGACGATGAGCAGCACCAGCATGCCTTCCAGCTCCCGCGGCAGGGCCGCGCTGAGGGCGAGCCCGAACGGGGCGGCGACCGCCACGGTCAGCAGCATGATGAGCCCGATCGCCCCGTACCGGACGTGCTCCTGGTCGATCCGGATCAGCACGTAGTAGGGCGCGGACAGCAGCAGGCCGACCGTCCACAGCGCGGCCAGCCGGCCCAGGTACAGGTGGCTGCCGCGGTATCCGGACAGCCGCAGCCGGGGTTCGACGGCGCGTGCCGCGCTGCCCGCGAACAGCGCCGCGGTGCTCATCGCCCAGCCGATCCCCAGGCACACGAACCGGATCGACTGCCCCGCGTGGGAGTCGCGCCGGCTCAGGTAGAACGCCAACGGGAAGATCAGCAGGATGGCCAGCACCCCGCGCCGGCGCGCGATCTCCCGCAACGCCATCTCGGCGACGACAAACGTCTTGGTCATCGGAGGGCCTCCCGCGGTGTCAGGTCCAGCACGGTGTCGACGCCGTCACGGGTGTTCAGCAGGTGGGTCACCACCACGATCGCCTTGCCCGCGTCGCGCCAGCGGTGCACCTGCTGCCAGAAGTCCAGATAAGAGCCCTGGTCGAAGCCCTGGTACGGCTCGTCCAGCAGCAGCACGTCCGGGTCGCCGAGCCCGGCCATCACCAGGTTGAGCTTCTGCCGGGTGCCGCCGGACAGGTGGCGGGCCTGCGTGCGGCCGCGCGGATCCCAGTCCAGCGCCGCCGCGCCCGCCCGTCCGCCGTCCCGGGCTTCCGTCCGCGACATGCCACGGCCCGCGCCCACCAGCAGGAAGTGCTCGTCGGGCACGAGGAAGTCGCTGGTGCCGCCGCCCTGCGGGCAGTAGCCGAGGGCGCCGTGCACCCGCACCTCGCCCCGGTCCGGGCTGACCAGGCCCGCGCAGATGCCCAGGAACGTGCTCTTGCCGGAGCCGTTCGCGCCGACCACGGCGGCGACCTCGCCCGCGCGTACCGTCAGGTTCACCTCGCGCAGCACCGTCCGGCGGCCGTACCGCTTGCTGATGCCGAGGACCTCCAGCCGCACCGGCCCGCCGGGCGCGCGCCGCGGCGGCGCCAGGCGCACGCTGTCGGCGACGGTCGCGGCGTACGCCTGGGGCGGGCCGAACGCCCGCAACGGATCGTCCCCGCTCTCCCACAGGTGGGCGGCCGTCTCGGCGAGCACATTGCCCGCCGTGTCCGCGGCCACCCCGTGCCGGCGCAGCTCGCCGGCGAGGGCATCGAGCCAGGTGTCGTGTCTCACCGTGCCGCCACCTCTCGCAGAATCGCGCTCACCCCGCCCGCGAAGGACTCCCAGTCGGCCGCGGACCGCCGCAGCGTCTCGGCGCCCTCCGGGGTGATCCGGTAGTACTTGCGGGCCGGGCCGGACCCGCCCTCGCGCCAGTGCGCGGCGACCTGGCCGCCCCGCTGCAACCGCAGCAGCACCGGGTAGAGGGTGCCGCCCTGGATGCCGTCCAGCCCCGCCGCGTGCAGCGACTGGATCAGCTCGTAGCCGTAGGACTCGCGGTGGGCGAGCACGCCGAGCACGCACAGGTCGAGCACTCCCCGCAGCCATTGAGTGCGCCGCTCCAACTCCATGGCGCGAGACCGTAGCACAGCAAGCTAGTTGGTGTCGCTACCTAGTCGGCGACACCGGTACTCTGGCCAGGTGCAAATCGCCGCCCCCGCCGCCGAGGTCCTTGACCGCGACGTCTGGCGTGCCCGCCGGCAGGCGCACGAGGAGCTGGTGGACGGCTGGCTGGCGCACCATCTGGCGCGCCGCCGCGATGGGGTGAAGCACCCCGTGCACGACTTCCTGTTCACGTACTACTCGCACCGGCCCGCCCAGCTGCGCCGCTGGCACCCCGGCCACGGCGTGCTGCTGCGCGACGGCGCTCCCGACCGCGACTACCTCGCCGTCGACGGTGGCGTCCTCCTCGACCCCGCGCTCCTGGCCAAGCGGGCCGATTCGGTGCGCTGGATCCGCGACCTGCTCGCCGCCACCGCGTCCCGGCCCGCCCAGCTCGGCTGCTTCGGCATGCACGAGTGGGCGATGGTCTACCGCCAGACCCAGCAGGAGGTCCGGCACAACTCCTGGCCGCTGCGCCTGTCCCCCGCCGCGACCGCCGAGGTCGTCCAGGACCGGGGCGTACGCTGCACCCACTTCGACGCGTTCCGCTTCTTCACCGCGCCCGCCCGCCCCCTCAACGTGCACCAGCCCACCCGCGAGCTGCAGCCCGCCCTCGAACAGCCCGGCTGCCTGCACGCGAACATGGACCTCTACAAGTGGGCCTACAAGCTGTCCCCGCTGGTCCCCAGCGAGCTGGTCACCGCCTGCTTCGCGCTGTCCCGCGAGATCCGCGAACTCGACATGCGCGCCAGCCCGTACGACCTCGCCGACCTGGGCTTCCCCCCGGTCCGCATCGAGACCCCCGAGGGCCGCGCCGAGTACGCCGCCGCCCAGCGCTCCTTCGCCGACCGCGCCGCCCCCCTCCGCAACGCACTCCTCACCGCCTGCGACCACCTCCTCCCACCCACGGCGGCCTCGACCAGATCTAGATGATTTGTTGTCGCCGGGACGACCACAAATCTTCTAGATCCGCCTAACCTGCGACCGGGCAGGCGGCATCGCGGGGCGGAACGGCGATCACCGCCGGGCAGACGAGCCGGGCGGTGATCGGTGGCGCAGACTTTGCTCTGCACCCAAAAGCTTGCTCTGCACCCACGGACGCAACACGCCTCCGGCGCAGGGAGCGGGCGCGGGCCGGGTCAGGCGATGCAGGCGCAGACGATGAGGGCCGCGCCGAAGTGGGTGGCCGCGGTGACCTTGGCGGCGGGGTGCGGCTCGATCTCGGCGATCATCTCGCCCAGGCGGCCTGGGGTCAGCCAGTCCAGCGCCATGAACGCCAGCGCCATCAGGCCGATGCCGAGCAGGCCGAAGATCACCGTGGAGGCCAGGCCCTTGCCGAAGTCCTCGTAGCTGGTGAAGATCGCGGTGAACACGATCAGCGCGATGCCGAGCTGGTTCGCGGCCAGCAGGAGCGCGGCGTTGCTGCTGCGCTGGTGCCAGATCAGCTCCCGCAGGCGGCCCGGCGTCAGCAGGTCCACCACCACGAAGCCGACCGCCATCAGGCAGATCCCGGCCACCCCGAACACCACGCTCTGCCACGCACCTGTGACCAGGTCCTGCACCATGTACGCCTCCACTGCATCCGAATGTCGCTCGGGAGGCTAGCGGACGCCCGCAACAGGGGCGCCCGCACGGGGCTGACCAGGTTACTTACAGCGCACCGAGGTACTTGATCCGCTCGTACGGCGTCACCTCGCGCCGGTACTCCTCCCACTCGGCGCGCTTGTTGCGCAGGAAGAAGTCGAACACGTGCTCGCCGAGCACGTCGGCGACCAGCTCGGAGCCGGCCATCACGTCGATCGCCTCGGACAGGTTCTCCGGCAGGGCCGAGTAGCCCATCGCGCGCCGCTCGGCGTTCGACAGCGCCCACACGTCGTCCTCGGCGCCCGGGGGCAGCTCGTACCCCTCCTCGATGCCCTTCATGCCGGCCCCGAGCAGCACCGCGAAGGCCAGGTACGGATTGCAGGCCGAGTCCAGCGAGCGCACCTCGACCCGGGCCGAGTTCGGCTTGCCGTACGCGGGGACGCGGACCAGGGCGGAGCGGTTCAGGTGACCCCAGCAGACGTACGCCGGGGCCTCGCTGATCCGGTCCGGGATCATCTGCGGGAACAGCCGCTTGTACGAGTTGACCCACTGGTTGGTGACCGCGGTGAACTCCCGCGCGTGGGTGAGCACCCCGGCGATGAACGCCTTCGCCGTCTTGGACAGCTTGTGCGGGTCGGCCGGGTCGTGGAAGGCGTTGCGCTCGCCCTCGAACAGCGACAGGTGCGTGTGCATGCCGCTGCCGGGCTGGTCGGTGAACGGCTTGGGCATGAAGGTGGCCCGCACCCCGTGCGACAGCGCCACCTCCCGCATCACGTGCCGGAACGTCATGATGTTGTCGGCGGTGGTCAGCGCGTCCGCGTACCGCAGGTCGATCTCCTGCTGGCCGGGGGCGACCTCGTGGTGGCTGAACTCCACCGAGATGCCGATGCGCTCCAGCGCCAGCACGGCCTGGCGGCGGAAGTCGCGCGCGATGGCGTGCGTGGTGTGGTCGAAGTAGCCGCCCGAGTCGACCGGGGTCGGCACGCCGCCGTCCGCGGGCGCGTCGGCGAGCAGGAAGAACTCGACCTCGGGGTGGGTGTAGAAGGTGAAGCCCTTGTCGGCCGCCTTCGACAGCGCCCGGCGCAGCACGTGGCGCGGGTCGGCCCAGCTCGGCGTGCCGTCGGGCATGAGGATGTCGCAGAACATGCGGGCGCTCTCACCGGAGCCGCCGCCCTCGAACGGGAAGACCTGGAACGTCGTCGGGTCCGGCATGGCGATCATGTCGGACTCGTACACCCGGGCGAAGCCCTCGATGGCCGATCCGTCGAAGCCGATGCCCTCCTCGAAGGCCGCCTCCAGCTCCGCCGGGGCGACACTGACCGACTTCAGGGTGCCGAGCACGTCGGTGAACCAGAGGCGCACGAAGCGGATGTCGCGCTCCTCAAGCGTACGCAGCACGAACTCCTGCTGACGATCCACGGCAAGCCTTCCTAGACGAGATCTCCGGGCCAGTCTGGCGCGGCCTCATTACGCGCACGTTACGCCATCCTCCAGCTGTACGCCGGAGCACGGTGATGCCGCAACTTCGACGCCCTTCACCCCGTTGAGACGGTCAGTGACACGGAGCTCCCCTCGATGCGCAAGGAGCGCCCATGAACCGCCTGGACTCCCTCTTCCCGGTGCGCCACCGGACCATCGCGGGCGGTATCGCCCTCGGTGGGCTGCTGATCGGCGCGCTCACCCTGGCCGGGGTGCTCGGCGCGACACACCGCCAGCAGCAGGCCCAGGCGACCGAGACGACCCGCAAGACGCTGCCGCTCACCGCCACCCAGCCGGAGCTGCAGGCGGCGCTGCTGGCCGAGGTCGACCTGCCGGCCAGTTACGCCCCGCAGCCGCCCAGCCCGTCGCCCCGGGTGCGCACGCCCCGCCCGGAGCGCTGCGCGGCGCTGCTCGGCGCGCCCGACGAGCTGATCCGCACCGCTGCGGCGACCGTGGCGACGACGCACCCGAAGGCCCGCCTGCAGCCCACCGCCCAGGCGGTCTCCGGGCACCGCGGGCCCACGCTGATCACCCAGGTGCTGAGCACGTTCACCGGGGACGGGGCGCTCGGCACGCTGAACGAGCTGCGCCGGATGGGCCAGCGCTGCCGGGACTTCAACGCGGTGCTCGACGACGGCACCGCGGTCCGGGTACGCGTCGAGGACGTGCCGCGCGACCGGCTCCCGGCGGACCTGCTGAAGCTGGAGGGCGACGCGTACGCGCTGCGCTTCACGCTGACCGGCAAGGAGCGGACCATGACCGGCTACCTGGCGCTGGGCCGGGTGGGCGGGCTGCTGTCGATGCTGCGCGAGATGGACTCCGGCGAGCGGCAGGGCGCGGTCGCCGACCTGGGCCGGTTCACCGGGCTGCTGGAGCAGGCGGCGAAGAAGCTGCTGCCCATCACCCTCGGCGGAGCGCAGCCGACGCCCCGGAGCTGACCCAGAACATTGATCATCATTGAGGCGTCCGTTTAGGATGGCGGGAGTCGTGGCCTGATCGGCCCCACCCCTCCCCCAAGGTGCGTCCATGCCTCCGTCCGACAACGCCCCCGCGCAGCCGAAAGCCGTCTGGGCGGAGCGTTTCGCCGGCATCCTCGCCGGTTCGTTCGCGATCCCGCTGCTCGGCGAGATCCTGCTCGCGGTGCTGAACAACGAGGACTTCGACTACCTGCGCACCGCCATCACGGCGATGGTGCTGGGCGTCGGCGCGGCGATCCTGTACGCCTCGCAGGTCGGCCGGATCGTGTTCCAGCGGGCACGGGCCGGCTTCCTCATCGTCGCCGGGTTCGCCACGGCGACCCAGGGCTTCCTGCAGGCGGCCCGGCCCGAGTGGCTGCGCGGCGACCCGATCGAAGGCGTCGTCGGCATGATCACCCTGATCCTGGGCCTGTCCGTGTTCGCGATGGGCTGGTTCTACTTCCGGGTCGAGGCCCCGGTGGCCGAGGCGGCCGCGATCCCCGCGCCGCGCGAGCCGCTGCCGATCGAGACGGTCTCCTTCGTCCGCGCCCAGGGCCGCTACGACGCCACGAAGCACACCAAGTACTTCGACGCCTGCCGGGCCGCGCTGAGCCTGGAGGTGCTGCACTATGTCGCCTACTACGAGGGCCGCCACCAGGTCTTCGCGATCGACGTGTTCGACCGCCTGGAGGACTTCCAGCCGGTCGAGGCCACCCAGGCGCAGCGGCGGGAGAAGTACCACGAGCACGGGCCGCAGCTCATCGACCTGATGGCGGAGCTGGACGGGCGGTTCAGCGTGCTGGAGACCGGGCCGCTGATCCGCATGGTGTTCGACGTCGAGCAGGGCGCGATCTACTACTACATGATCAACAGCAACCCGGCCGTGCACGTCATCGGGGTCACCCTGGACCAGGCCCAGATCCACACCGCCGACGACGCGCTGGAGAAGCTCTCCGTGGAGCTGCGGCGGCGGTCCGGCCGCCTGCCCATCACCCAGCAGAACACCTAGGGGGTACGCAGTGCGCCGCCTGGCCTGGCTCGCCCTGGCCGTCCTGATCGGCCTCGGCACCGCCGCCGTCACCGGCGTCCGGATCGCCGACGCCACCGACTCCACGCCCTACCTGCTCGCCACCGCGGCTCTGCTGGCGATCGGGCTGTACGGCAGCACCTACGGCATCGACCTCGCGGCGGCCCGGCAGGACCGTCGGCTCATCGTCACCGCGGTCACCGTCGGTGTCGTGGTCAAGGCGGCCGTCATCGGCGGATCCCTCGCGCTGGCCTGGCAGGACCCGCTGTTCCTGCTGCTGGGCATCGTGGTGGCGCAGATCGACCCGCTGTCGGTCGCCGCGCTGCTCGGCGAAGACCGGCTCTCCCCCCGCGCGCGCACCGTCCTGGCCGCGTGGTCCTCGTTCGACGACCCGATCACGGTGGTGCTGACCGTCTACGCCGCCGCCGTCACCACCGGCGCGCTCGGCCTGAGCGGCCGGGGCGAGCAGGGGGTGCACGTCGCCGACGGGCTGCTCGCGTACGCCGCGGATCTGGGTTTGAATCTCGCCTTCGCCGCGGTGGTGTGGCTGCTGTGGCGGCACGGCGTCCGGGATCGGCCCCGGTGGGCGAGCATTCTGCTCGCGGCCGCGGTCGCCGTCGCCGTGTGGCAGTTCTGGATGCTCGGCCTGGCGCTGATCGGCCTGTTCCTGCGCCCGGCCTGGCTGGACCGGCTGCTCCCCCGCATCACCCAGGGCGCGCTGTACGCCGCCACGGTGCTGCTCGGCCTGCTGCTCATCGGCGGCGTCGCGCTGCCGCGGGGGGTGACCCTGGGTCTGGCCGCGTTCGCCGCGCAGATCCTGGTCGGCTGGCTGCTCACCCGGAACATGCCCGCCGCCGACCGGCTGCACCTGGCCTTCGCCCAGCAGAACGGCATCACCGCGATCATCCTCGCGCTGCGCCTGGAGTCCCAGTTCGCCGGCGTCGTCGCCGTCGTCGCCCCCGCCATCCTGGTCACCAACCTCACCCACCACGCCGCCAACCACCTCCTCGACCGCCGCGCCCGCGTGCGCGCCTCCGCCTGAGGGCGGCGCGGCGGGACTGTGGCAGGGCACACGCCTGGTGGGAAACGCGCGGCGGGTGGGGTGTGCGGGAAGATGAGGGCATGACCGCCACGCTGCGTCTCGCTCTCGCCCAGGTGAACCCGACGGTCGGCGACCTCGCCGGCAACGCCGCCATCGTCCGCGAGTGGTCCGCGCGGGCCGCCGAGGCCGGTGCCCACCTGGTCGCCTTCCCGGAGATGATGCTGACCGGATACCCGGTCGAGGATCTGGTGTTCCGGCAGTCCTTCGTCGAGGCGTCCCAGCAGGCGCTGGTGAGGCTGGCCGAGGACCTGGCCGGCGACGGGCTGGGCGAGCTGGCCGTCATCGTGGGTTACCTGGACGCCGACGGCCCGGCGCGGCTCGGCGCGGACTCCACCTCCCCGGTCGGCCCCCGCGACTCGCTGGCGCTGCTGCACCGCGGTGTGGTCGCCGCCCGCTACGACAAGCACCACCTGCCCAACTACGGCGTGTTCGACGAGGACCGCTACTTCGTGCCCGGGGACACGCTGACCGTGGTGCGGGCGCAGTGGGCCGACGGCAGCCAGGCCGACCTGGCGCTCACCATCTGCGAGGACATCTGGCAGGCGGGCGGCCCGTTCGCGGTGGCGGCGTCGGCGCGGGTCGGGCTGGTCATCAACATCAACGGCTCGCCGTACGAGCTGAACAAGGACGACCTGCGGCTGCCGCTGGTGCGGCGCCGGGCCGCCGAGGCCGGGGCGACCGTGGCGTACGTCAACATGATCGGCGGCCAGGACGAGCTGACCTTCGACGGCGACTCGCTGCTCGTGGCGGCCGACGGCACGCTGCTCGCCCGCGGCCCGCAGTTCCACCAGCAGCTGCTCGTGCACGACCTGCAGCTGCCCGAGGCCGACCCGGACGCGCCCGCCGGGCACCTGGGCACCATGCGCGTGGCCCGGGTCCCGCTGACCACCTCCTGGGCCGCGCCCGAGGGCCCCGCCGCCGACGCCGGGATCGCCGACCGGCTCAGCGACGAGGCCGAGGTGTGGAACGCCCTGGTGCTGGGCCTGCGCGACTACGTACGCAAGAACGGAGCGAAGTCGGTGCTGCTGGGCCTGTCCGGCGGCATCGACTCGTCGGTCGTCGCCGCGATAGCGGTGGACGCGCTCGGGGCCGAGCACGTCGTCGGCGTCTCGATGCCCAGCGGCCACTCCTCGCAGCACTCCCGCGACGACGCCGCCGAGCTGGCCCGGCTGACCGGCCTCGACTACCGGGTCGAGCCGATCCAGCACATGGTGGACTCGTTCCTGTCCAACCTGAACCTGTCCGGCCTGGCCGTGGAGAACCTGCAGGCCCGGGTGCGCGCGGTGATCCTGATGGCGCTCTCCAACCAGGAAGGGCACCTGGTCCTCACCACCGGCAACAAGAGCGAGCTTGCCGTCGGCTACTCGACGCTGTACGGCGACTCGGTGGGCGCGTTCAACCCGCTCAAGGACGTGCCGAAGACGCTGGTGTGGAAGCTGGCGCACTGGCGCAACACGGTCGGCGAGGTCATCCCGGAGAGCTCCATCACCAAGCCGCCGAGCGCCGAGCTGCGCCCGGGGCAGCTGGACACCGACTCGCTGCCGCCGTACGACCAGCTGGACGCGATCCTGGCCGGCTACGTCGACGGCGACCAGGGCCGCGACGAACTGGTCGCCGACGGCCACGACCCGGCCCTGGTGGACCGCATCCTGCGCCTGGTCGACGGCGCGGAGTACAAGCGCCGCCAGTCCGCCCCGGGCACCAAGATCTCCTTCAAGGCCTTCGGCCGCGACCGCCGCCTGCCGATCACGAACCGCTGGCGCGAGAGCAAGTGAATTAGTGCACTGAACCCTGACATCGGGTGTTCAACAGGTGGAAACATTCTCCTGAGACCCGGGGACCGCGGACGCGGCCTCGAGGCGAGAGGAGACAGCGATGTCCGACAGTGTGCCCTCCCTCTACGGCGGGCCGGCCGGCTCGCGGGTGCGCACCCGCCACCTGCAGCTGGCCAAGGAGCGCGGCGAGAAGTGGGCCATGCTCACCTCGTACGACCAGTACACCGCCCAGATCTTCGACGAGGCGGGCATCGCGGTGCTGCTGGTCGGCGACTCGGCGGCCAACAACGTGTTCGGCTACGAGTCGACCCTGCCGGTGACCGTCGAGGAGATGCTGCCCCTGGTCCGCGCCGTGGTCGGCGCCACCAAGCGGGCGCTGGTCGTGGGCGACCTGCCGTTCGGCACGTACGAGGAGTCCCCCGAGGTCGCCCTGCGCACCGCCGTGCGCTTCATGAAGGAAGCCCGCTGCCACGCGGTCAAGCTGGAGGGCTTCCGCCCCGCCCAGATCCAGATGATCACCGGCGCGGGCATCCCCGTCATGGCCCACCTGGGCTTCACCCCGCAGTCCGAGCACCAGCTCGGCGGCTACCGGGTCCAGGGCCGCGGTGACGACGCCGCCGCGACGCTGCTGCACCAGGCCCGCGAGGTCGCCGCCGCGGGCGCGTTCGCGGTCGTCCTCGAGATGGTCCCCGGCGACGTCGCCAAGCAGGTCACCGCCGAGATCGGCGTACCCACCGTGGGCATCGGCGCGGGCCCCGACACCGACGCCCAGGTCCTCGTCTGGCAGGACATGGCCGGCCTGCGCCCCGCCTCCGCCGGCCCCACCCCCCGCTTCGTCAAGAAGTACGCCGACCTGCACAGCGTCCTGGCCCGAGCGGCAGCCGAATTCGCCGCCGACGTCCACGACGGCGCCTTCCCCACCGCCGACCACACCTTCTGAAAGGAAGGGCACCTTCACAACGCTATGCGTTGTAGAAGGTGCCCTTCTTAACGTCCGACCGCTCCTGAGCTGGTCAGACGTCGGTGATGCGGATGCCGGAGTGGGCCTTGTAGCGCTTGTTCATGGCGATCAGGTTTGCGGTGAGGGCTTCGACCTGGCCGGCGTTGCGCAGGCGGCCGGCGTGGATGCCGCGCATGCCGGGGATGCGGCCGGCCAGCGCCTGCACCACGGCCACCGCCTCGCGGTCGTCGCCGAGCACCAGGATGTCCAGGTCCATCCGGGTCACCGTCGGGTCGGCCAGCAGCTCCGCGCTGACATGGTGGAACGCCGCGGTCACCCGGGACTCGGGCAGGATCGCCGCCGCCTGCTGCGCGGCGCTGCCCTCGTCGACCTTGAGCGCGTACGGCCCCTGCTTGTCGAAGCCCAGCGGGTTCACGCAGTCCACCACGATCTTGCCGACCAGCGCGTCGGCCAGCCCGGCCAGCGTCTCGGCGTGCCCCGCGTACGGCACCGCCACGATCAGCACGTCCGAGCGCCCGGCCACGTCCGCGTTGTCGCCCCCGCTGACGTCCCCGCCGGACAGCTCCGCCAGCTCCGCCGCCGAGGCCGCCGCCCGGTCCGCGCTCCGGGAGCCGATCAGCACGCGCTGCCCGGCCAGGGCCAGCCGGTATGCCAGGCCGCGGCCCTGATCGCCGGTGCCGCCGAGGATGCCGACCGTCAGCGCGCCGACGTCGGGAAGGGAAGCCAGGTCCAATGCCATGCCTGATCCTCGCACCGAACGAGCGTTCATCGCGCTATGACATGGCTCGCACGAACAGCACACCCGCCACGGTCACCCCGAACGCCACGATCACCGCGCGCAGCGTACCGGCCGGCAGCCGCCGCCCGACCCGCGCGCCGACGAACCCGCCCAGCAGCGTCGCGGGCACCAGCACCGCCACCGCCGGCCAGTACACCGGCCCGAACAGCGTGTACATCGTGGTGGCGACCACGCCCACCACCAGCTGGAGGAGGTTCTTGAGGGCCACGATGCGGTTCATCGACTCGACCACGACCACGCTCAGCACCGCGATCAGGATGACGCCGAGCACCGAGTTGAAGTAACCGCCGTACACCCCGACACCGAAGAGCAGCACGAACCGCAACCAGACCGGCTGCGCGTGCGGCTCGCCCACCAGGCGGCTCACCCGCGTCTGGAACGCCAGCAACAGCGACGCCGCCAGCACCAGCAGCGGCATCAGCTTGGCGAACACGCCCGGCGGCGTGTGCAGCAGCAGCACGCAGCCGGTGACCGCGCCCAGCAGCACGGTGGGCGCGAGCAGCCGCAGCCGGGCCCGCTGCCCATGCAGGTCGGGCCAGGTGCCCAGCACGCTGGCGGAGTAGCCCCCGGTCACCGAGATCGAGTTGGTGACCGTGGCCTGGATCGGCGGCACCCCGAGCGCCAGCAGCACCGGCAGCATGATCAGCGACCCGCCCCCGGCCACGGCGTTCACACCCCCGGCCGCCACACCTGCGGCGCCGAGCACCAGCAACGCCCCGAGATCCATCACCCCCGGAGGCTAACCACCCGCACCCGGCGGCGCTGCGAGCCCCGCGGCCCGGCGGCCTGCGAGCATGATCGCTGTCTACGGTCAGGAAGCGCGGTCCGGCCACGGATCCTGCCCTGAAACAGCGATCATCACCCCGGGCCGGCGGCCCGCGACCGGCAGCCCCGGCGAGACGTATCATGGTCAACGCGACGGACGAGTCGGCCGGGCGGTCGCGTCACCACGGGCTCCGGCCCGGCGGTGCCGAGGAACGTCCGGACTCCACAGGGCAGGGTGGTTGTTAACGGCAACCCGGGGCGACCCGCGGGACAGTGCCACAGAGAACAGACCGCCCGCCGCCCCTCGGGGCAGCGGGTAAGGGTGAAACGGTGAGGTAAGAGCTCACCAGCACCCCGGGTGACCGGGGTGGCTAGGTAAACCCCACCCGGAGCAAGACCAAGAAAGGCCGCTCGATCCGCTTCGGCGGGCGGGTGGCCGCGCGGACGTTCGAGGGTGGCCCGCCCGATGTCCGCGGGTAGGTTGCTCGAGCCTGCCGGCGACGGCAGGCCTAGATGGATGGCCGCCGCCGCGCGCGAGCGCGGCACAGAATCCGGCGTACAGGCCGACTCGTCCGTCCCTGTACTGCTACGCAGAGCGAACCAACTTCTGGCCTGCGTCAACGTTGAGTAGTCCCGGTTGCCATCTGTCGTTGGTGGTCATCGTTTGACGGCCCCGAGACGGCCTGGGTACCCGCCTGACGGCCTCAGCACGGCCTGACTGAGGTCAACCTGGCATGGACGAACTCGCATGTCTTACCCATCGTCTGCCCTAGTCAAGGTTGCCTCGCTCAATCCGCACGGCAGCTGGAGATGCAGCCGAACCCGGGCCGGCAGCCTTACCGTTTGGCCCCTGAGCCTGACGAGCTGACATACCGCGTCATTAACGACACGTGGAGCGTTAAGTCATCAGAACGGTGGGTAGTTGTTCATGTAACCGTAGTGCGTCGTCGTCTGTCGCGTGGTTTACTCACACGTAAGCGCGTGTAACCGTCGCCCGAGGGAGGTTGGGGTCGTATGCTGCTAAGTTTTCGGTTCGGCAACCACCGCTCCTTCCGCGACGAACAGCACCTGAACTTGACGCCCGTCTATGACGCGGGCGACGAGCGTCAGGCGTTGCCAGTGGTGGGCGTTTTCGGTGCAAATGCATCCGGAAAGTCCAATCTCCTCCATGCGCTGAGCTACATGCGGTTGCTCGCAGTTCGCTCCGATCGAGAGGTCGAACCGGGCTACGGCCTTAGCCGCGAACCATTCCTCCTGGACCCGGACACCCCAAAGCTTCCATCACGCTACGTAGTCGATCTCTCCATCGGCGGGGTTCGGCACGCATATGGATTCACCATCGACGGGACACGCGTCCTTGAAGAGTGGGCGCACTACTGGCCGCTTGGACGCCGGCGTGTGGTCTTCGACAGGCGTGGTGACAGTTATAAATGGGGCGAAGAGTCCAGTGACAGGCCAGAACTCGCGCGCATCTCAGAGATCACCGCTCCTACCGCCCTCTTCCTCTCCGTCGCGGCACGCTTCAGCAAGCGCCGCGAGCCGTACGAGCGACAAAACGACCCGCTGCATGACATCTATCGGTGGTTCCTCGGCCTACGCATGCGGCAGAAGATCAACGCATACACTCTCACCTACCGCGTAGTACCCTCGCCTTGGCCTGATCATGAACTTGATCGTGGCATCGTAATAGATCTTCTTCGCGCGGCCGATATTGGCATCGAGGACGTACGTCTGAAGCCGCCTACTCAAGACAGCCTCTTTCCAGAATCACTAATCCCTGCGGATACCAATGAAACGGTAATCCGACGCCGCGCGAGCTTTCGGGACACCGATGCCCGCAATCGGCAACGCCTTCAGTTCGCGCATCGTGGTGCCAACGGATCGGTGCTCTTCGAGTTCGACCAAGAATCAACGGGAACTCAGCAACTGCTGGAGCTTGCAATCGATACGGCTTATGTCATCCGAAGCGGTGCCGTAATTACTGTCGATGAGATCGACTCAAGTCTTCACCCCATGTTGACTGCAAAGCTCATCAACTTGTTCCAGAACCCTCGCACTAACCCCAAGTGCGCCCAGCTCATATTCACGAGCCACGACGCAACCTTGCTGGGCAGCTTCGATGGGGACGAGGTGCTAGAACGCGACCAAATATGGTTCGCGGAAAAGGACGATCACGGCGCGTCGCTGCTTTACCCGCTTTCCGATTTCAAGCCGCGAAAGGACGAGAACAGGCAGCGACGTTATCTAAATGGAAATTACGGCGGAATTCCAGACCTATCATCGGACCTGTTCGAGCAAGCACTAGCAGCTCGCGGTATCTGGGACGACGATGGTGCCACGCAGTAGCCAGCGGCGAGGTCCGATCAGGATTGGGCAGGGCCGAGACACGGATCTAGCACGACGGTCTCGTGGTCTTGAACAACGCCAAACCGTATTGGTGGCTACAAACGGAACCAGGACCGAGGTACAGTACTTCGATTCGCTCCGACAAGAGTCTTGGGTTAGGCCCGGACGTATCGCGGTCGTGTGCATAAATGGCTCTCCGGTAGACCTTATTAAAGAAGTCTCCCGGAGAATGCGTCGCGACGATTACGACGCTGCCTGGGCAGTTTGCGATGTGGACTCATTCTCGGTAACAGACGCCGCGCGGGTTGCACGCGAGGAAGGTGTCGCGCTCGTTTGGTCAAACCCCTGCTTCGAGGTGTGGCTAACGATGCACTTCGACAACTGCACGGCGTACGTCGAGGACGCGCGGAGGGCTGAGGCGCTACTAAAAAGGTGCTTGCCACACTGGGACAAGGCTAACCTTCGGTTCGGCGACTTTCGAAATGGCGTTTTTGAAGCAGCTCGACGAGCTGAGAGACTGGGCCCTGACCCCGACAACAACCCGTCATCGGGTGTATGGCGCATTATCCAAGCGATAAAAAGCACCGACGCCGACGACTTCGCGCAATAGTGTGGCGCACTCGCCGCTCAGAGACTTCTCCGCTCCCAACCCGTCGCCGTGGTTGACTACATCGCGTTACGTCATTTCTGATCGCCCAGACTGCGCTTAGCTCCCGTCTGCCGTCGGCCGCACCCCATGGTCATGATCTGGCCGTGGTCAAGGTGGAGCACTCCACGACTGAATCCCAATGGCAAGGCCGGCAGCAGTAACTTGGCCAGAAACACCGGCCACCCGTTGGTCAGTGGTCGACTTGCCGCTGTACGACCACGCGCAGCGCAGCCTCATGTACCCGAAGCGGCTCAATCAAGACAAAAATCGGATAGCGCAGCGCCCGGTCGCTCCTTAATCTGCCTTAATGCCCACCGCTGAGCCGACATCCATGCAGATCCAGAGCCTAAATGATCTTTCGACTGCCGTGCTGGTGTTCAGTGAAACCATCGATACGCTGATGATGATAGCCGCAGTAACACCGCAAACTGCCGCGATGGAAAATGCAAGAAAGACCGCGGCTGCGATATCTAAGGCGATTAGCAATATTCCGGCGTCGCCAGAAAGAGACCGGCTGCTTGCGGTGCTTCGTGGTGACACGGCTTACGACGATGAGGTCATTGCGCAGGCACTCGTCACCGGTGCGGCCCTGAAGGACATTGCGCAAGATCGTGCCTCTCGACAGATAGCCCAAGCCCAAAAGGACTTCGAAAAGATCTTCGAAGGGGGCCTACTGCTAAACGAGTGGCCTCATGTTCGCAGGATTATGCGCCGCTTCGTGATGCGACCAGAGCCGGAAACTCTTATTATCAACGCTGCACTGGTTGCAGCAGTAAGCGCATTCGAAAATCTTCTCGCGGTGGTGATCCGCACACAACTTACTTGGCAGCCTAAAAGATTGTCGTCAGGCAAAGACTTCTCTATTGGCGACATCCTGGAGTACGGCTCCCTTGATTCGTTAATTGCGGAGGCTGTAGGCCGCCGCGTTGATGCGCTCTTGCGTGAAGACCTTAGCGCTTGGCACATTTGGCTCAAAGACAAAGGTGGCTGTCGGCTGGACTTGTCAAGCCTTGCGCTAGACTGGGCCGCCTTCCAGGAGGTGTTCAAGCGACGGAATGCAATCGTGCATACCTCTGGTGCCGTCAACCAAGATTACGCACAGACTGTTGCCGGTTCGCCTGCGATCGGTACGCTTCTTCAAGCTTCTCCGGAATACCTGCGTCGCGCACTGGAGGAGTTGCTTACTGCGGGATCACTGATGGCAGTCGGGACTCTTTTGTTCTTCCAAAAGCCATCTGAACACGCATTGATGGAAGCCTGGCACATCGCCGCTGATGTGGCAGAGCCAGCAAAATTGCAGAATGCTCAGATTCGAATTTACCGGTATATTCGCAATCAAACGGCTTCTGCGGATGTGCGATTCGCATGCGGCCTGCGCGAGTGGGCACACCGCATCGCCGAAGGCGATAACGACGGGGTAGCCGAGGAGGCCATTCGGTTTATCGAGAGTGATGGTCCGGTTATTCAGCGTGCCGTCGCATGCCTCGTGATAGGTCAGCGAAAGCAGGCGATTGATCTCCTTCGCGAAGCTCTGTCCGCTGGACAAATCTCGAAAGCGGACGTCCGGGAGTCGACCTACCTGACGGCGCTGGATATTACTTCGGAACTCTGGCCGCCCAAGAAGCGGTCGCCGCGGACGTGACATGGATTTCTCGCTTAGC
>NZ_BONI01000124.1 GCF_016862635.1 Catellatospora coxensis
CGATCGTTATCGAGGACCTGGCCGTACGCAACATGGTCAAGAACCATCGTCTGGCCCGCGCGATCAGCGACGCGGCCTGGCGGCAGCTGCGCACCATGCTGGAGTACAAGGCCGCCTGGCATGGCCGGGATCTGGTCGTCGTGGACCGCTGGTTCCCCTCGACCCGCCTGTGCTCGGCGTGCGGCGCTCTCGCTGAACGGATGCCGCTGGACGTACGGGAGTGGACGTGCCCGTGCGGCAGCATCCACGACCGCGACGTGAACGCGGCCCGCAACATTCTGGCCGCCGGACTGGCGGTGACAGCCTGCGGAGACGGTGTAAGACCTCAACGAGGATCCTCTCGGACGGGGCGGTCGTCGGCGAAACAGGAAAACCCGAGGGCGACCAAGGGAATCCCCGTCCTTAGGGCGGGGAGGATGTCAACGCAGGATCGTCGCACCGGCGCGCACCCCGCCGCAGCCCCATTTCACCCGGTCGAGGGGCCGATCGACGGCGGGACGGGCAAGCCGGTGCCTCGTCACGGACGTCCGCCGCGCGGGCGTGATCAGATGTCGAGCCCGCTCGGCGGGTAGCCGTACCGTCGGCCGCACTCGGTCAGCGCCAGCACGGCACGCCCCTCGAGCCGGGTGTGGGCGCCCAGCGCGGCCGGATCGACCGACATACGCGCCGCGACCTGCGAGGCGCCGCACGTGTCGGGGACGCCCAGCTCGGCCTTGATCCGGGTGTACTCGGGGGCTTGGCGGTGGACGGGGTGGAGTGCGGCGGCGGGGCGTGGCACGATCGCTGCCATGTACCCAGCGCTGGGCGCCGCCGCCGTGGCGGCCGTCATCGCCGCGACCGCGGTGGTGATGATGCGCGGGCGGCGCCGGGTCGTCACCCCTGAGGAGCGGGCGACATACCAGGTGCTGCACCTGGCGACGCTGGCCAGCGAGCCGCTGCGGCAGGGCCTGCGTGACGAGACCGCGGCCGCCGCGCTGCGGCACCTGCGCACGCTGGTCGGCGCGGCCGGGCTGGCGCTGGCCGACGGCACCGGATTCCTGGCCCACGACGGCGCGGGCGGCCACCACCGGGAGGCGCTGCTGGCCGCGGCGCAGCGGGCGCAGTCCAGCGGCCGGCCGGTGCTGCTGCGGCCCCAGGAGCTGACGTGCGTGCGCCTGGACTGCCCGGTGCGCGGTGCGGTCGCCGCCCCGGTCTCCAAACCCGACGGGGGTACGGGTGCCGCCCTGGTCGCCGTCACCGAGGCGCGACCGACGCCCGGCCTGGTCCGGGTGGTCCTGGAGACCGCGCACTGGGTCGGCCTGCAACTGGAGCTGGCCGAGCTGCAGGAGGAACGGGCCCGGTCGGCCCGCGCCGAGGTGCGGGCGCTGCGCGCGCAGATCAGCCCGCACTTCGTCTACAACGCGCTGACCGCGATCGCCTCGTTCGTCCGCACCGACCCCGAGCGCGCCCGCGAGCTGATCCTCGAATTCGCCGAGTTCACCCGGTACTCCTTCCGCGCGCACGGCGAGTTCACCACCCTCGCCGAGGAGCTGCGCTCGATCGACCGCTACCTGACCATCGAACGCGCCCGCTTCGGCGAGCGCCTCCAGGTGCGGCTGCGGGTCGCGCCCGAGGTGCTGCCGGTGGAGGTGCCGTTCCTGTGCCTGCAACCCTTGGTGGAGAACGCGGTCCGGCACGGGCTGCACCCCAAACCCGGGGTGGGCACGATCCGGATCATCGCCGCGGACGCGGGCGCGGACTGCGAGATCATCGTGGAGGACGACGGCGTGGGCATGGACCCGGCGGTGCTGCTCGACGGAGACGGCACCGCGGACGGCGACGGCGGGCAGCACGTCGGGCTCGGCAACGTGGACGACCGGCTGCGCGCGGTGTTCGGCGACGCGTACGGCCTGGTCGTCGAGACCGCCCCGCAGGCCGGCACCCGGGTCAGCCTGCGCATCCCCAAGTTCCGCGGCACCGTGCTCAGCGAGCCGACGATCGCGCCGGGCGGCCGGCCCGCCGCCGGGCGCGACGGGAGGCGGGCATGACCGGCCGCCCCGCGACCCCGCCGCGGCTGCGGGTGCTCGCTGTCGACGACGAGCCCCCGGCCCTCGACGAGCTGCTCTACCTGCTGCGCAACGACCCGCGCGTCGAGTACGTGCACAGCGCCGCCGACGCCGCCGAAGCCCTGCGGGTGCTGCACGAGAACGACGTCGACGTGGCGTTCCTCGACATCCGCATGCCCGGCCTGGACGGCATGGACCTGGCCCGGGTGCTGCAGCGCTTCGCCCGCTCCCCCGCCGTCGTCTTCGTCACCGCGTACGACGACCGGGCCGCCGACGCCTTCGACCTCGGCGTCGTCGACTACGTGCGCAAACCGGTGCGTGCCGAGCGCATCGCCGAATCGCTGCGCCGGGTGCTGACCGAGCGCGCCGCCGTCGAGGACCGGCCCACGGCCCCGCCGGAGGCCGCCCCGCCGGGCGGGGATCCGATGATCCCGGTGGAGCTGGGCGGCGTGGTACGGCTGCTGCCCCGCTCGTCGGTGTGCTGGGTGGAGGCGCAGGGCGACTACGCCCGCCTGCACACCACCGACGGCTCGCACCTGGTGCGCGTGTCGCTGACCCAGCTGGAGGAGCGCTGGACCGATGCCGGTTTCCTCCGCATCCACCGCTCCTACCTGGTACGCCTGGACCTGGTCACCGAGCTGCGCCTGACCGGCTCCGGGTACGTGGTGTCGGTCGGCGGGCACCAGCTGCCGGTGGCGCGCCGCCACACCCGCGTGCTCAAGGACCGCCTCATCCGCCCCGCCAAGCAGCACTGGGGCTAGTCGTTCGCCACCGGGAGATCGAAGCTTCGGTGGAGCGCGGCGCGGCGGCGTTGTAGGGTGCCTTGCATGAGCGGGGAGGTACGGGCCGATCCCGTCGAGCTGGCGCGGGTCGCGCAGTCCTGTCTGGACGGCTCGCAGGATCTCGCGGCGGCGCTGCGCGCCGTCAGGGCCGACGCGGTGCTGTCCACAGCCGACTTCGGCAACGTGTCGAACGCGGGCAGGCAGACCGACGCCTACCACGGCGTGGAGGGCAGCGCCGGCACGGCGACGGAACGTCTGGTCACCGTGCTCGAGGTGGACAACGAGAGCCTGCTCCGGGTGGCCTTCGCCTACCAGCAGGCCGACGAGGAAGCCGAGCGCAAGCTGCGGCAGAAGCACCGCAACATTCCGATCTGACCACGGGGAGGCCGCCGATGGGGATCCCACCGGAGGACCAGGAGCACTTCCCGCCGATCACGGCGGCCGAGTCGACCTGGCAGTTGCACGCGAACCCGGGGCGGATCAACAGCGCCGCGTCGGCGTGGCGGCGGTTCGCCAAGTCGGCCACGACGCTGGGCGACGACATCGACGCGGACGCCAAGAAGCTGGTGGGCTCCCAGTGGTCGGGCCCGGCCCGGGACAGCTACGTGAACCACAAGACGAAGCTGGTCTCCAGCGTGGACGCGGTGCAGGGCAACGCGGACAAGCTGGCCGGGCACCTGGAGGGCGTGGCCGATCTGCTCCACCGCTACCAGGGGCTGCTCGACGCCGAATACGACAAGGTGCGGTTCCGCGACGTCGGCGGCACGTTCTATCCGCGCAGCACGGAAGAGCAGAAGCTGATCAGCGACGCCGTCGCCGAGGCCGCGACCCTGCGCAAGGAGCTGGAGCAGGCGCTCGCCCAGCAGCTCAGCGGCTTCGACAAGGCGGGCTGGGACACCATCGCCGCCGACTGGGGCGCGATCGCCACGGGCAACACCGACCCGTTCACGCTTCCCGCGGAGGCGACCGACGGCGTTTCGGTGATCATGGTGGACGGCCGGGCGGTGGTGAACACCGGCACCGGCGACGACGACGTCAAGGTCCGGATCGACCCGAAGACCGGCGACGTCATCGTCAGCGTCAACGGCGCGGACTACTACTACCCGCCGGGCACCCCGGTCACCATCCGCGGCGGCGAGGGCAACGACACCATCGAGGTGCCGAAGGGCTCCAACATCAGCGTGACGCTGCTCGGCGGCGCGGGCAACGACACCATCCGCGGCGGCGACGGCGCCGAGCAGATCTTCGGCGGGCGCGGGACCGACGACCTCTACGGCGGCCGCAACGACGACTACGTCTCCGGCGGCTCCGGCATCGACTACATCGACGGCCAGGACGGCAACGACGTGCTGTCCGGCGGCGCGGGACAGGACACGCTGTACGGGCTGGGCGGCGACGACCAGCTGTCCGGCGGCGAGGACGACGACTACCTCGAAGGCGCGAAGGGCAACGACTCGCTGCACGGCGGCGCCGGCAACGACGTCGTGTCCGGCGGCCACGGCGACGACAAGCTCGCCGGCGGCACGGGCGACGACGTCTACTACGGCGGGCACGGCAAGGACAGCATCACCGCGGGCGGCGGCCGGGACACCGCGTACCGGCAGGACGAGGACACCGTCGACGGCGTCGCCTCCGACGTCAAGGTCGAGATCAGCGACAAGGCGCAGTTCATCAAGATCGAGGGCTCCGACGAGTTCAAGGAGCGGGTGCTCGCCGACCTCGACATGTACCGGGCCTCGCCGACCGGCCAGCAGATGCTGGAGAACCTCCAGGACAAGCGCGACCCGAACTTCTGGCTCGGCGAGAACACGCTGACCATCAAGGAGCTCGACGACGAGAACGGCTATGCCAGCGAGGGCCACAAGCTCGCCAACTCCGACTCGGTCATCCAGTACAACCCCGCCTTCACCTTCGACTCCGAGCGCGGCCGGCCGTCGGTGGTGCTCTACCACGAGCTCGGGCACGTCTACGACTACTGGAACGACACCTTCGAGTCCGACCTGATCTCCGGCGGGCCCGACGACGGGATCAAGAAGGGCGAGCGGCAGGCGACGGGGCTGCCCTTCGACCACGACGACGACTCCTCGACGCCGGACCAGGTCGATCCCGACCACCCGATCCAGTACACCGAGAACGGGCTGCGCCGGGAGATGGGCATGCGCGAACGCGACACCTACGCCACCTACTCCGGGGACGGCTGGTGACGGGACCGCGCCGCGCCGCCGGGCTGCTGCTCGTCATGGCGCTGCTGGCCGCGTGCTCGGGCGACCCGGACCTGGAGCTGACGGCGCGGACCTCTGTCGTAGGCGGCGACGTCGCGGTCGAGTACACGCTGGCCAACCGGTCCGGTGCGCCGATGGTGGTCTACGACGGGGGTTGGACCGATCCCGAGCGGCCCGGCTGGTCGCGGGGGCCGGTGGAGGTCAGCGTCCGCGAGGACGGGGTGATCGAGCTGTCGAAACGCATCATCCATCCCTGCCAGACCCCGGACACCAGCGACTGCGGCGGCGTACGCGTGCCCACCGTGCGGATGCGCGGCTCCGTGCTCGAACCCGGTGCCGACCGGTCGGACGGTTTCCGGGTGCCGCTCCAGGTGGAACCCGATCATCCGGCGTCGGCCCAGGGCAAGCCCATCACGCTGGCCGGGCGGACGGTGGTCTTCTGCGTCGGGTTCGCCGAGGTGACCGCCGCCAACCCGTCCGCGGCCGACGGCCTCTACCCGCCCGCCAGCCCGCAGGACGTTGTCTGCGGCGAGCCGTTCCAGGTGCCGTGAGTCCGCGCTGACCAGCGGGCCTGCCCGGCTGTCACCCAGCCGGGCAGGCCCCGTCGGGCGACGTTTCGCTCTCGTCAGCGGGCGAGCCCGGCGTGGTCGATCCTGCGGTGGTAGCGCATCCCGGCGCGCCCGCCGAGGACCGCGCCGGCCAGCCCGACACCCGCCAGCACGATCGCCGTCACGATCCCGGCCGCGGTGAGGTCGCCCTCGTTGACCGGCAGCCGTGGGAAGCCGTTCAGCCGCGACAGGACGTCGTACTGGTCGCCGAGGACCGCCCCGGTCACCGCCACCAGGACGGCGATCAGGATCGACCACAGCCACACCGCGACGCCCTGCTTCGTGCCGTCGAAGCGGGCCATCCGGCCGGCGACGTAGCCGCCGCAGTAGTACGACACGAACAAGATCACCAGCAGCGCGACGATGCCGGCTGTCCCGATCGTCGCGGCGGTGTCGGTGACCGCGCCGGTGGCGTCCCGCACGACGGCGTTGTCCGCGGCCGCCAGCCCGAGCGCCGTTCCGGCCGCGGCCAGCAGCGCCGTCAGCAGCACCGCGGTGCCCATCGCGGTCAGCCAGCCGAAGAAGGCCGAGCCGAACTTCATCCCGCCGAAACGATCTCCTTCGCGGGTGACCACCAACTCGCGCTGCTCGCCGACCCGGTATGTCTCGATGGTCTCCGCCGGCCGCTGATCACCGACCGGCCCGCCGCGCGCGGGCCCGGCCTCATAATCGGCGCTCATGACTCCACCCCCCGTATGTGCGTGTAAGCGATGCCGTACCCGGTCGCCGGCCGATAAACACCCCGGATCCGCCGCATCTCACCAGGTGAACAGCGCTTTGATCCGCGACGTTGCCGCGTCGCTCACCGCCGTGCCGTGGCGCGGCAGGGCGGCGGCTGACACACTCACGGCGTGCGCCGCTTTCACCTCTTCTTCGCCGCAGCCGTCGGGCTGGACCTCACCGGGCTGGCGCTGGTCGTGGCCGCTTTCGCCGATCACGCCGGCACGTCCATCCCGCCGCAGGACGCACCTGCGGCCGTGGCCGCGGCACACGCGGCCGCCGTGGAGGAGACGACCTCACATCTGCTGGAAGCCCTCATCGCCGCCGCGGTGCTCGGCGCGGTCGCGGCGGTGCTCATCGTGCTGGGGTCGCGTGCGCGGCGGCGGGAACGCGATGCGGCGGCCGACAGCGTCGGAACAGTGCTGCAGCGCCAGTGAGGGCCGGGTGCCGCCGGCCATACGCGTCTCAGGAGGGATCGCCCTGCTGGAGGATCCGGACCGGGTTGCCGAACGGGTCGCGGATGCCCATGTCGGTGCCGTAGAAGTGGTCGGTGGGCTCCTGGGTGAAGTCGGTGAAGCCGCCCGCCTTCAGGCTTTCGTACAGTCCCCGGACGTCGTCGGTGCTGAGCACGAGCCCGGTCAGCGCGCCCTTCGTGACCAGCTCGCGAAGCTGCTCGGCCGTGGCCTCGTCGTGCAGCGGGGCACCCGGCTGCTCCAGGGCGATCTCAGTGCCCGCGGCGCCGGGCACCCGGACGGTCACCCAGCGGTAGGAGCCCTGCTGGACGTCGTTGCCCTTCTCGAGCCCGAGCTTGCCGACGTAGAAGTCCAGCGCCTCGTCCTTGTCCAGGACATAGATGGACGCGACGTTCAGCTTCGTGATCATGTTCTCTCCTCTGCACGGTGATCGGACGTTCGCCACGCTAGGCGAACCGCCACGGCCTCGGCTTATCCAGAACTGCTCGATCAGAGCGCGGCTACCGTGCGCGGTCGGGTGTTGGCCATCAGGGCGCAGTGGGGCACGCCCACCGGCGGGTGGCTGCCGCGGTAGTCCGACGGCGTCTGCCCGACGATGTCCCGGAAGGTCCGGCTGAACGTCCCCAGACTGGCGAAGCCGACATCGAAACAGATGTCGGTGACGGTGCGGCCGGTCTCCCGCAGCAGGAACATCGAGCGCTCCACCCGTCGCCGCTGCAGGTAGCGGTGCGGCGTCTCCCCGAACGTGACGCGGAAGCAGCGGCTGAAGTGCGCCGGGGAAAGGTGGGCCACCGCCGCGACGGCCCGGACGTCGAGCGGCTGGGCGTAGGCGCGGTCCATCGCGTCGCGGGCGCGGAGCAGCCGCCGGTTCAGCTCCTCGACCTCTCGGCTCACACCGCAATGCTATAAGGCCTGGTCGGCAGGGCTTGGGCTGACACCGGCGGCGTTCACGAACCGCCGAGACCGGCAGGAGGATCACGCGCCGGCGAGTGGGAGCGCTGCCGTTCGGCGCGCGGGCATGCGCCGCTGGGCGCGTACTGGCGACCGCTCGGCGCGAACGCCGCGCATGTCCGCTTCGGCCGGTTCACAGATCGACACGCCGGTCCCTAGCCTGCGGGCAACCGCACTGTGACCCGTCGCACACACGGCGACGTGCCACGTTGCTTCCTCTCCCAACCGAGGCTGGTGATTCATGAGCACCGACGCTCCGGACCGCTACGAGCGCATCGCGGACAACCCCGAGTTCGCGGGGCTGCGCCGCGCGCTGCGGCGATTCGTGTTCCCGATGACGATCGCGTTCTTCAGCTGGTACGCCCTGTACGTGATCCTGTCCGCGTACGCGCGTGACTTCATGGGCACGGTCCTGTTCGGCAACATCAACGTGGCGCTGGTCTTCGGGCTGCTGCAGTTCGTGACGACGTTCCTGATCGCCTGGCTGTACGCCCGCTACGCCGACCGCAAGCTCGACCCGGTCGCCGAGGACCTCAACGCGCGTATCCAGGCCGGCGAGTTCGACGCCGACGAGCAGCCGAAGGAGGTCGTGGCATGAGCGCACGCACATTGACAATCGTATTGTTCGTGGTCTTCGTGCTGTTCACGCTGGCGATCACGATCTGGGCGAGCCGGCAGACGAAGACCGCGACGGACTTCTACGCCGGCGGCCGGTCGTTCTCCGGCTTCTCCAACGGCATGGCGATCGGCGGCGACTACATGTCGGCGGCGAGCTTCCTCGGCATCGCCGGCATCATCGCGCTGTCGGGCTACGACGGCTTCCTGTACTCGATCGGCTTCCTGGTCGCCTGGCTGGTGGCCCTGCTGCTGGTCGCGGAGCTGCTGCGCAACTCGGGCAAGTACACGATGGCCGACGTGCTGGCGTTCCGGATGCGCCAGACGCCGGTCCGCGTGGCGGCCTCGATCTCCACCATCGTGGTGTCGATCTTCTACCTGCTGGCGCAGATGGTCGGCGCGGGCGCGCTGGTGGCGCTGCTGCTGGGCATCAAGCCCGGGGCGCACTTCCTGGGCATGGACGCCGACACCGCGAAGATCGCCACGATCATCTTCATCGGCATCCTGATGATCGTGTACGTGACCGTCGGCGGCATGAAGGGCACCACGTACGTCCAGATCGTCAAGGCGTTCCTGCTGATGGTCGGCGCCGCGGTGATGACCCTGCTGGTGCTGGCGGCGTTCAAGTTCAACCTGTCCGGGCTGCTCGGCGAGGCCGCGGCGAAGTCAGGCAAGGGCGCTGCGTTCCTCGAACCGGGCCTGCGCTACGGCAAGGAAGTGGCCGGGGACGCGGCGCAGACCTTCTACAACAAGATGGACCTGCTGTCGCTGGGCATCGCCCTGGTGCTGGGCACCGCCGGCCTGCCGCACATCCTGATCCGCTTCTACACCGTGCCCAACTCCAAGGCCGCCCGCAAGAGCGTGCTGTGGGCGATCGGCATCATCGGCACGTTCTACCTGATGACGCTGGCGCTGGGCTTCGGCGCGGCGGCGCTGGTCGGCAGCGAGGCGATCACCGCCCAGGACAAGGGCGGCAACACCGCCGCGCCGCAGCTGGCCCAGGTGCTCGGCGAGAAGTTCCTCGGCGGCGCGAACGGCGGTGCGGCGATGCTGGCGATCATCGCGGCAGTCGCGTTCGCCACGATCCTGGCGGTGGTCGCCGGTCTCACCCTGGCCTCGTCGAGTTCGCTGGCGCACGACATCTACGCCAGCGTCATCCGCAAGGGCCAGGTCAGCGAGGGCAGCGAGGTGCGGGTGGCCCGCATCTCGGCGTTCGCGATCGGCGCGGTCGCGATCGTGCTGGCCATCTTCGCGCAGAGCCTCAACGTGGCGTTCCTCGTCGCGCTGGCGTTCGCGGTCGCGGCCTCGGGCAACCTGCCCGCGATCCTGTACTCCCTGTTCTGGAAGCGGTTCACCACCGCCGGCGCGACGGCGGCGATCTACGGCGGCCTCATCACCGCCGTGGTGCTGGTGTTCTTCTCACCGGTGGTGTCGGGCAGCCCGACCGCGATGTTCCCGAGCTCCGACTGGCACTGGTTCCCGCTGTCGAACCCGGGCATCATCTCGATCCCGGTCGGATTCCTCTGCGGCTGGCTGGGCACGATCCTGTCCCGCGAGCCTGCGGACCCGCAGAAGTACGCCGAGCTGGAGGTCCGCTCGCTGACGGGTGTCGGCGCGCACTGACCCCGGCACGAGAAAAGGGGCGTCCCGGCCGGGGCGCCCCTTTTCGTCGCGGTCAGCCCCGCGTCGGCGGAGCGGCCGTGATCGTGGAGACGAAGTGCGCCAGCTTCTCGTTCGACAGGTGCTGGGCCAGGTCCGCCTCGCTGATCATGCCGATGATCTGGTGGTCCTCGATCACCGGCACCCGGCGGATCTTGTGCTGCTCCATGGTCTTGAGCACCTCGTCCTCGTCGGCCTTCGCGTCGACCCAGATCGGCGTGCCCTTGGCCATCTCCATGCAGGTCGTCGTGTTCGGGTCGCCGCCCGCCGCGATGCACTTGATGACGATGTCGCGGTCGGTGATGATGCCGCGCAGCTTGTCGTCGCTGCCGCAGATCGGCAGCGAGCCGACGCCCATGTCGCGCATCAGCTGCGCGGCGCGGGCCAGTGTCTCGTTCTCGGGCACGCACTGCGCGCCCAGGTGCATGATCTGCTTGGCCGTTGTCATGATCAACCCCCCTGTAGCCAGTCCCCTGGGGCCATCGTGCGCCTCCGCCCGCCGGCGGCGCGCGTTAATCGACAGACATGATCGCCGGGTGGCGGGAGTCGTCGACCTTCACCACCAGGTCGGCGAACGTCTGCGGGGCCACCTCGTCGGCGTAGCGGGCGTACGCGGGCAGCGCCCAGGCCTCCTCCGGCGGGGTGTGCCGGGCCAGCGCCGCCGGGGACATCACCAGGTGCACGGCCAGCTCGAACGGCAGCCCGGAGCCGAGCAGCAGATCCCCGCTGACCAGCAGCACCGCACCCGGCGGCAGGGAAAGGTAGGCGGCCCGGGTGGCCCGGTCGCGCACCGGGTCGCGCAGCGTCGGCAGCACCCGGCCGGTGCCGCCCGGCCCGAGCGGGTCGAGCACCTCCCGGCGCAGCCCGGCCTCGTCGAGCCAGCCCTCGTAGTACGCGTCAGGATTGGTCCGGCCGAACTCCCAGCGCACCGACTTCGGGCGCAGGAAGTCCACGGTCCGTACGTGCAGCACCTGGTGGCCCAGCGCCCGCAGCGGGTCGACCAGCGCCTCGGCGAGCCGGTCCGGTCCGGCGGCGGGCGCGCCGTCCAGCGCCACGCGGACCCACCCGTCCGGGTCCGCGACCTTGCCGATCCGCTCGACCAGCTCGCTCACCAGTCCCCCGGGCGTCACCGGCCGCACTCGCATCCGCCCACCCTACCGACGGCCGCCGTGGGCGCGGGAACGCGTGCGACGATCATCGGCATGGAGAGCCCGCGCGAGGTCGTCACCGTGTACGCCGGCGAGCAGCCCCCGGACTCCTGGGACGCGGCCCTGTTCCTGGCCGGTCCGACGCCGCGTACGCCCGAGGTCGCGTCCTGGCGACCGCAGGCCGTGGACCTGCTCGCACAGCTCTGGACCGGCCCGGGCCGGCTGGTGGTGTTCGTGCCCGAGCGGCCCGAGGGCGGGATGCCGCACGGCTGGCTGCGCCAGGTCCAGTGGGAGGACACCTGCCTGCACCTGTCGGACGCGGTCGTCTTCTGGGTGCCGCGCGACCTGGCCACCCTGCCCGGCTTCACCACCAACGTCGAGTGGGGACGCTGGGAGTCCAGCGGCCGGGTGGTGCTCGGCGCGCCGCCGGACGCGCCGGGCCTGCGCTACCTGTCCCACTACGCGCAGCTGCACGGCGCGCCGGTCGCCGACACCCTCGACGGCACCCTGTCCGCGGCCCTGGCGCTGCTCGGCGGCGGTGCCCTGCGGGCGGGCGCGCACCGCGAGCTGCCCCTGGCCCTGTGGCACGACGAAGGCGTGCGGACGTGGCTGGCCGGGCAGGAGGCCGCCGGGAACCGGCTGCGCTCGGCGCGAGTGGCCTGGACCTGGCCGGGCCCGGACGGGCGGGCGTTCTGGTGGGCTGCGCACGTCGGCGTGGAGGTCGCCGCCGAGGGCCGGGTCAAGGACAACGAGGTGGTCATCGGCCGCCCGGATGTCAGCGCGGTGGTCGCCTACCTGCCCGGCGGCAGCCTGCCGGAGACCCGGATCGTGCTGGTGCGCGAGTTCCGGTCCAGCGCCGTCACCACCGACGGGTACGTGCACGAGCTGCCCGGCGGGTCGCAGCCCGGCACGGCCGACCCGCGGCACGTGGCGCTGGCGGAGCTGGCCGAGGAGACGGGCCTGCGGGTGGACGCGGCGCGGCTGCGCCCGCACGGCGTGCGCCAGCCCGCCGCGACCGTCTCGGCGCACCGCGTGCACCTGTTCAGCCTGGAACTGACCGAGGCGGAACTGGACGCCCTGGAGTCCGGCCCGCAGCGGCACGGCGTCACCGCAGACGGCGAGCACACGGTCCTGGAGTTCACCACCTACGCCCGCCTCCTCACCGACCCGAACGTCGACTGGACCACGGTGGGCCTGGTCACCGCCGCCCTCGCGGCCACCTGAAGCCGGCGGGTGCACGCGAACCTGCGGCCCGGAGGGGCGGCGGGGGGTCAGGGGTGGTGGAGGGCGGAGAGGATGAGGTGGGCGGTTTCGGGGTCGGGGGCGACCAGGAAGGGCATGGGGTTGCCGCCGGCGAGGCGGAACGGGCTGCCGTCGGCGGCCATCGCCACTCCTCCGGCCTCGGCGTGCAGCAGCAGCCCGGCCGCGTGGTCCCAGGGCAGCTCCCAGGTCAGCACCATCGCGGTGCGCCGCCCGCTGGCGAGCTGGATGTACTCCAGGCCCGAGGTGTCGAAGAAGGACAGCGCCACCCCGTGCCGGCTGAGCTCGTGGAAGCCGGCGCGCTCCGACGGCTTCCACCAGATCGGCGGCGAGACGCTCACGTCCAGGTGGCGCAGGGTCGGCTCGACGGGCCGGACCTTCACCCGCTGCCCGTCGACGTACGCCCCACCGCCCGCGGTCGCCACCGCCATCAGGTCCATCACCGGCGCGTACGTCCACGACGCGAGCAGCCGCCCGCGGTGGGCCAGCGCGACCAGGGTGGTGAACCGGGGGCTGCCACTGACGAAGTTGTGCGTGCCGTCGATCGGGTCGACGATCCACACCGGGGCTTCGCCGTCGATCGCGGCCAGCAGCCCCGGGTCGGCGGCGACCGCCTCCTCGCCGACCATGACCGAGCCGGGCACCAGCGCGGTCAGGTGCTTGGCCAGCTCCTCCTCGGCGGCCCGGTCGGCGACGGTCACGTAGTCGGTCTCGGAGGTCTTGTAGCCGATGTCGGCCGCGGCCAGCCGGCCGAACCTGGGCAGGATCTGCTCCTCGGCGACGCGGCGTACCGCGCGCTCGACCTCGGCCACCTCTGTCGCGTCAAGCACGCCCCCAGCCTGCCACCACACCAGGGCGTCGCCTTTTCGGGGGCTGGATCGTTATTACGGCGTGATCTTCCAGGTGCCGGGGCGGTCGGCTGCGATGGCCGCGTTGTCTCGCAGGTCGGTGGACCTGCTGCTGCCGCGAGTCAGACGGGCCGGCGGGCCCGCTGAGCGGTGGGCGCGTTCAGCGGTCCGGTGGCATCTGACCAGCCGGTATGACACCAGCGAGCTGCGACTGGTGCCGACGCCCCACGGGCCGGCGCTGGCGCGGCCGCTGGCCGGGGCGACGCCGCTGGCCGCGCGGCGGCTCAACCTGGAGACGGTGCTGACCGTGCTGCGCGACGCGGGAGTCGACCACTTCTGCGTGCGCGGCTACGACGACAAGGCGTCGGCGGTCGCGATCGGATCGGGCGGGCGGCGTGAGGCGTGGAAGGCGCTGCGGCGTGAGGCGCTGCGCCGGCCGCTGTTCGTCGCCGCCGTCACCGACCAGGGTGTGCAGACGCCGATGCCGGCCACGTCCCACCACGCCTGGCGCACGCTGGCCGGGCACCGGGTGATCCGGCTGATCCAGTACGTCTGCGACCCGTCGGGGTCGCTGCTGCTGGGCGTGGCGCACGGCTGCGACCTGGAGGTGTGGTCGCGTACCCCGCAGGGGTCGCTGCACGCGCCCCGGCCCAACCGGGCCGCCGACTTCGTGTCCGCCACCGGTTCCGCGGTGCAGCTGGACGAGGCCGACTTCACCCGGATGACGTCGGCGCACGTGCCCGGCCAGGCGCAGCGCCCCACCCGGCCGGAGTTCGCCGGCACCCTGCTCGACGACATCACCTTCCCCGTCGACGTCGTCTACACCTGGGTCGACGACGACGACCCGGCCTGGCAGGCCCGCCGCGACGCCGCCCTGGCCGCGCACGACCGGCCGCCGGCAGCCCACGCCACCGGGCTGTCCCGGTTCGCCAACCACGACGAGCTGCGCTACTCGATGCGCTCGCTGCACCTGTACGCGCCGTGGGTGCGCCGGATCTGGCTGGTCACCGACGATCAGGTGCCGTCGTGGCTGGACACCTGCCACGACCGGGTACGCGTGGTCGCGCACAAGGAGCTGTTCGGCGAGCACGGCCGCCTGCCGACGTTCAACTCCCACGCCATCGAGAGCCGCCTGCACCACATCGACGGGCTCAGCGAGCACTTCGTCTACTTCAACGACGACGTGTTCGTCGGCCGGCCGGTCAACGCGCTGAAGTTCTTCCAGCCCAACGGGCTGTCGAAACTGTTCCCGTCGAAGGGCAAGGTCGCCCCGGGCGCGGCGGACGCCACCGACCTGGCCCCGACCGTGGCGGGCAAGAACAACCGCGTGCTGATCGCCCGCGACTTCGGCCGGCACCTGACCTACAAGATGAAGCACGTCCCGCACGCGCTGCGCCGCGACGTGCTCGCCGAGATGTCCGACCGGTACGCCCAGGAGCTGGAACGCACCGCGGGCAACCGGTTCCGGGACGCCTCGGACGTCTCGCTGGTGTCCTCGGCCTACCACTACTACGCGCTGGCCACCGGCCGGGCCGCCATCGACCGGATCACCAGCACGTACGTGAGCCTCGCCGCATCCGACAAGAACCGGCAGCTCGCGCAGGTGCTCGCCCGGCGTGATCAGGACGTGTTCTGCGTCAACGACGAGGACGGCACGCCCGAGCAGCGGCAGGGCCGCCAGCAGCTGCTGCGCGACTTCCTGACGGCGTACTACCCGGTGGCGGCGCCGTGGGAGCTGCCGGAGCCGGACGCCGCGCGACAGGACGGCTGACTTGCACCGGCGCACGGCGCTCAGCGCCCTGCTGCTGGCCGGCGGCGGGGTGATCGGACTGGGCCTGACCCGGCCCTGGGAGCGGGTCTGGTCGGCCGGCGCGCCGCCCCGCCCGGCCGCGTTCCTCAACATCTGCGCGCACCCCGACGACGACCTGTACTTCCTCAACCCCGACGTGATGCAGGCCCTCGACGGCGGGAACGCGGTGACCAGCGTCTACCTCACCGCAGGCGAGGCCAACGGCGTCAACGCGCAGCTGGGCGAGGGCCGCAAACCCAAACCCGACTTCGAGGGGTACGCCGCGGCGCGGCAGTACGGCATCCGGGCGGCGTACGCGGCGATGGCCACGGGAAACCCCGACAGCGCCTGGCGGCGCGAGGTCCGCCACGTCGGGGACGCGGTGTACGAGACCGCGACGCTCGCCGCCGCCCCGCACGTCACGCTGGCCTTCCTCAACCTGCGCGCACCTGTCGACGGCCCCGGCGCCAACCGGCTGGAGTGGCTGTGGGACGGCCGCCGCGACGCCCAGCCCTACCTGCGGCCCACCGACAGCCCGCTGCCCGCGGCCGGCCGGCTGACCCGCGACGAGGTGTTCGCCATCCTGGCCTCGCTGCTCGACACGGCCGAGCCGACGGTGGTGCGCACCCTGGACCCCGCCCCGGAGCACCTGAAGTACAGCGAGGACGACGTCGAGTACTCCGACCACACCGACCACCTGTACGCGGCGTGGTTCGCGGTCGAGGCGGTGCGCCGCCACCGGCGGGCCGGCGAGGCGGTGCAGGTGCAGAGCTACCGCGGCTACTTCAACAAGTACTGGCCGCGCAACCTCAGCCCGGCCGTGTACGAGCGCAAGTTCTCCTACCTGGACATCTACGGCTGGGCCGACGGGCATCCCTGCGCGGTCCCGTACGGCTGCGGCGACCTGCAGGTCGGCACCCGCTCGCGGGCCAAGCGCTACGGCCGCAGCCAGACCTACCGGCACCCGGGCGGCACCACGTGGCTGGTCGCGTACCCGGACGGGCTGGCGGCGTTCGCGGTGTTCGGCGGCACGGCGCTGATGTGGCGGCGCGGCACGGACCCCGGCGCGTGGTCCGCTCCGGAGCCGGTCGGCGGGGAGAACCTGCTGCCCTGCCTGTCGGTGGTGTCCACCCCGGACGGCCGGGTGCACCTGTTCGGGGTACGCCAGGACCTGGCCCTCGCCGGTCCGCGGCTGGCCGTGGTGCACGGCGAGCAGGCCGTGCCCGGCGGTCCGGTCGTCTGGGCGGAGCTGGGCAACCCGGACGCGGGCGGCGACCCGGCGCGGGCCAGGGAGGTCGGCATGCCGGTCGCGGTCGCCGACGCCGACGGCGGCCTGAGCGTGTTCACCCGCGACTTCGACCGCGGGGCCGCGATGCGCGCGCGGGCCGCGGGCGGGTCCTGGGGCCCGTGGATCCGGCTGGGCGGCAAGGGCATCCGCGACGCGCTGGTCGCGGTGTCGGCCGGCCCGCGCACCGATCTGTACGCGGTGACCGACGACGAGCTGCTGTGCTGGAGCCGGGACAGCCCGGCGGGGCGCTTCGGCGAGCCGCGGGTGCTGCTGCGCGAGGCGATGGACGGCACCCTGTCGGCGGCCCGCACCGCCGCGGGCGGCCACGGACCGGTGCTGGTCGGGCACGCCGACGGGGCGACGCTGACCGTGCTGCTGGACGGGGTCGCGACGACGGTTCCGGCGGGCGGGGGCACCGGCGCGCCGGCCGGGCTGTTCCGCGACGGCCGCCTGCGGCTGCTGCGCCGCGACGACGCGGGCCGGGTCGGCATCACCGAGGCGCACCGGCCCGGCGACACGCCGGTGTGGTCGGCGTCGGCGGCGCTGTTCACCGGCGCGCCCGCGGTGACCGTCGACTCGCGCGGGCGGGCGTACGCGGCGGTCGTCGGCGCGGACGGGCGGCTGTGGACGTGCGCCCTGGACGGCGCCGCCAAGGAGACCCGCTGGCAGCACGCGCCCGCGCCGGGCACGCTGCGCCCCGCCCAGGCGTGAATGCCACCGGGCCGGGGCACGATCGGGGCATGGACGGTTATCTGACGCTGGACCACCCCCTGGCCGCGTACGACGCCATCACCGCCGAGGTCGGGGCGCTGGCACGCACGGTCACCCCACGGCAGCTGGGCGACCCGACCCCGTGCGAGGGCTGGACGGTGCGGCGGCTGCTGCGCCACCTGGCGTTCGTCAACGACCGCTACGCCACGCTGGCCGAGGGCACGCCGATACCCGAGGACGAGCCCGACTACGCCGACCCGGTGGCCGCGTTCGGCGAGCACGCCGCGCGGGCCCGGGCCGCATTCCGGCGGCCGGGTTACCTGGCCGAGGTCGCGCCGACGCCGATCGGGCCGCAGCCGGGCGCGGTCACCGTGCAGCACGTCGTCAACGAGCTGACCACGCACGGCTGGGATCTGGCCCGCGCGCTCGGCACGAGCACCGACGTCGCGCCCGAGCTGGCCCGCCGGGTGCTGGCGAGCTGGCGGTCCTTTCTGGACGGCATGCCCCGCGACGGCGGCCCGTTCGGCGCCGAGCGCCCGGCCCCGGCGGGCGCCACCGAAGCCGACCGGCTGGCCGCGTACCTGGGCCGGGACGCAGGCTGACCTTTGCTACCGGCCGGTATGCCGAGATTGTCCATTCCGCCGCATGCCCGACAGCTGCTCTTCTAGCGTGGGCCGTGGGTGTCAGCAGGGAGCTGAGGCCCAGGCCCGAGGAGGCACGTCAGCATGGCGAAGAACAACCGACCCGACCGCGACCCGCGCACCGCCCGGCACGAGGACGCCCAGCACGCGGGCAGCCAGCAGAGTCAAGCGGCCGGCGGCATGAACGCGCATTCCCCGAACCACGCCGAAGCCGACCATGAACATGCGGCCACCGCGACGATGGCGCAGAAGAAGGAGCAGGCGGGCAACTCGCCGACCTCCATGAAGTCCAAGAAGGGCAACCAGCCCAAGCACAACCAGCCCAAGCGCTGACGTGCCCCGAGTGGCGGGCCGCGACCGTGTCGCGGCCCGCCACCGGCGTGCCC
>NZ_BONI01000125.1 GCF_016862635.1 Catellatospora coxensis
CGACACGCGTCACCTCGTCGGCGAACGACGACAGCTGATCCACCATCGTGTTGACGACGTCCTTGAGCTCCAGGATCTCGCCCTGCGCCGCCACCGCGATCTTCTGCGACAGGTCGCCCCGGGCCACCGCGGTGGCGACCTGCGCGATGTTGCGGACCTGCGCCGTCAGGTTCGACGCCATGTAGTTCACGGCGTCGGTGAGGTCCTTCCACGTGCCGGCCACGTTCGGCACCTCGGCCTGGCCGCCGAGCTTGCCCTCCGTGCCGACCTCACGCGCCACCCGCGTCACCTGCTCAGCGAACACCCGCAGCGTGTCCGTCAGCGAGTTGATCGTGTCGGCGAGGTCGGCCACCTCGCCCTGCGCCGAGATCGCGATCTTCTGCGACAGGTCGCCCTGCGCGATCGCCGTGGTCACCTGCGAGATCGACCGCACCTGCGCGGTCAGGTTCGACGCCATGAAGTTCACGTTGTCGGTCAGGTCGCGCCAGGTGCCCGACACACCCCGCACGTCGGCCTGGCCGCCCAGCTTGCCCTCCGTGCCGACCTCACGCGCCACCCGCGTCACCTCGTCGGCGAACGACGACAGCTGATCGACCATCCGGTTCACGGTCCGGCCGATGGTGAGGAACTCGCCCCGCAGCGGCCGCCCGTCGATGTCGAGCGTCATGTGCTGGCTCAGGTCACCCTCGGCCACGGCCACGATCACACGCGCGATCTCGGCGGTCGGCCGGCCCAGGTCGTCCATCAGGCTGTTGACCGCGCGTACGCCGTCAGCCCACGCCCCCTCGTACGCCTCCTCGTCCAGGCGCTCGGTGACCCGGCCCTCCCGGCCGACGACCCGCGAGATGCGCAGGAACTCGCGGTTGCGCTGCTCCTGCATCATCACGACCTCGTTGAAGGCGTCCGCGACCTCGCCGACGATCCCGGAGCCCCGCGACAGCCGCACCTTGAAGTCACCGTTGCGCACCGCCCGCAGCGCCGCCGCGACCTCGTGCCACCGCGCGTCGTCATCCACCCGCGCACGCTGTGCGGTCGTCCGATTCGCCGTCACCAGGACCCACTCCCCTCGATGGCCGACTCTCGCCTCATGGCGCATCGCCGCGCCACACCGTCGCGGCGCACGCTTCATCATCGTCCGTACCGCCCCCGGATGCGAGCCAGCGGCACGCGGCAGCGGCCCCCGCGCTGGAAACCCGACGCAGAACGGCGGACACTACAAGGGTGCCGAACCGCGCTCCGGACCAGGAGCACTCCCCCCACCCCGCCGCAGCGCCCCTGAAAGCCGTCGATGCCCTGCTCGGCGTGGCCACCACCGCCGACGAGACGGGCACCGCCCACGGCTTCGCCGGCGACCTGCTGCGCACCCTCGCCGAGCACACCGCCGCCACCGGCAGCGCCGTCTGGCTCGACCGCGGCGACGGCACCGGCCCCCAGCTGCTGGCCGCCCAGGGCAAACGCCTGCCCCCGGCCTCGGCCGCCCGCCGCATCACCGTGCCGGTGAGCCTGCCCTGGTCGGCCGAGCTGCGCCTGGACGCACCCGACACCCCACAGGCACAGACCCTCACCCAGCTGGCCGTACAGCGGCTCGGCATGACCCTGGAACACCAGCGCCTGCGCGACAGCGACCGCCGCCGGCAGACCTCCCTGGCCTTCCTCGCCGAGGTCAGCGAACTGCTCGCCCAGTCCCTCGACCTCACCCTCACCCTGGCGCTGATCCCCCGCCTCGTCGTGCCCCGCCTCGGCACCTGGTGCACCCTGCACCGCGCCACCCCCGGCCGCCGCCTCGAACCCGCCGCCGCCGCCCACGCCGACGAAGCCATGAGCGCCTGGCTCGACGCCGTCAGCGACGACCTCACCCGCTCGCTGCTCGCCCCACCGGTCGCCGACGCGCTGCTGGCCGGCAAGAACGTCCCCCTGCCGACCTCCCTGTCCGGAATCGCCGTGCCGCTGTTCGCCCGCGGCGAATGGCTCGGCGTGCTCAGCATCGGCCGCGACACCGACTCCCCCCGCGACCCCGACGAGATCCCCGTCGCCGAGGAGGTCGCCCGGCGCTGCGCGCTGGCCATGGACAACGCCCGCATCCACGAGGAACGCCAGACCGTCTCGCACACCCTGCAGCAGGCGCTGCTGCCGGCGAAACTGCCGACCATCCAGGGCCTGGGCATCGGCGCCGAGTACGTGCCCGCGGGCCGCGGCGTCGAGGTCGGCGGCGACCTGTACGACATCATGGCCATGCCCGACGGCCGCTGGCTGGTGATGGTCGGCGACGTGTCCGGCAAGGGCGTGCACGCCGCCGCCGTCACCGGGCTCATCCGCGAGGTCATCCGGGTCCTGGTCAAGGACGGCCGGCCGCTGCAGTCCGTGCTCGCCACCCTCAACGAGACCCTCAGCGAGCGCTCCGAGCGCTACTGCACGCTGGCCCTGGCCGCGTTCGACACCCGCGGCGGCGGCTCCGACGTCGAGGTCTCGCTGCACCTGGCCGGCCACGACCGGCCGCTGGTGCTGCACGCCGACGGCCGCGTCTCCTCGGCCGGCCGCTGGGGCACCGCGCTCGGCCTGGTCTCCCCGGTGACCTGCCCGCCGGCCCGGCTCGTGCTGAAACCCGGCGAGACCCTGGTGTTCTTCACCGACGGCGTCACCGAACGCCGCAACGGCCACGAGTTCTTCGGCACCCAGCGGCTCGCGCAGCGGCTCACCTACCTGGCCGGCCATCCCGCCGACGTCATCGCCGCCCGGCTGCGCACCGCGGCGGTGGACTTCTCGGTCGACCCGCCCCGCGACGACATGGCCATCATGGCGGTACGCAACGACGCGGAGCGCTGAGACGGCACCGTTCGCGCAGGTGCACGCAGCACGCACGGGCGACCTGGTGGCGGCCTCCGGCATCGCGGTCGCGGCGGAATAGCATTAATCTCCGGCTTGGTGGAGCAAGGCGACGAGTCCGGCACGGGCTCGGGAAGGACCACGGTGGACGCAACGGCGCTCGCAGGGCACCCCGACGCGGTCAGCCGTCACGACGCCCTGCAGTACCACGACGACGACCAGCTGCTCGACGCGGTCGTGCCCTACCTGCGCGAGGGCGTGTCCGCCGAGGACAGCGTGGTGCTGATCTGCCGCCCCGACAACGCCGCCCGGCTGCGCGCCGCGCTCGGCGAGCACCAGGTCACCGAACTGCGCCGCGAGGACGTGTACGGCGGCACCGTGGCGGCCCTGACCGCCTACCGCGAACTCGCCGAACGCCAGCGGCAGCGCGGCACCGGCCGCATCCGCGTGGTCACCGAGATCGACTTCGGGCCCCGGCCCAGCGGGCAGTGGGAGTGGGCGCGGTTCGACGCGGCGCTCGGGCAGGCGCTGGCCGACTACCCGGTCTGGAACCTGTGCCTGTACGACCGCCGCCGGGTCCCGCCGGAGATCCTGCGCGCCGGCGAGAGCAGCCACTCCCACCTGCTCGCCGGCGGCGGCCGGGTGCCCAGCGCGGGCTACCTCGACGCGGCGACCCTGCTCGGCGACGCCAGCATGCGCTGGCGCGACCCGCTGGAGGACGGCCCGGCCCGGCTGGACGTCGACGCCCCCCGCGACCTGGCCGCGCTGCGGGCCGCCGTGGAGCAGGTGCTGCTCGGCGACGGCGTGTCCGCGTACGCGGTGCAGGGGTTCGTGCTGGCGGTCAGCGAGGTCGCCACCAACGCGATCCTGCACGGCGCGCCCCCGGTGCGGGTGCGGCTGTGGTCCGACGGCAAGCGGGCGCTGTGCTCGGTGTCCGACGGCGGGCACTGCTTCAGCGCGTACAGCGGCTACGTGCCGACGGACCGGGCGGTCGGCTCGGGTGGCATGGGCCTGTGGCTGGCCCGCCAGATGAGCGACGACCTGACCGTCGACGCGACACCCGACGGCTGCACGGTCCGCCTCGGCCTCAACGCCTGACCGCCGCCCACGGCCCTGCCGCCCCCTGGCAGCACGTGCGCGACGGCGGTCACCACCGCTAGATCATCCTAGGCTGCTAGACCAGGGTCTCCCTGCCGGGAAAAGGATGGTTACGGCATACATGATGGAAACCACGCTGCTGGATGTTTCGGGCAAGCAGGACAGGGTAAGGCCGCGGGGTGCGCAGAGCTGAGATCGACGGCGGCTTCACCGGAATGTTCGACGCGGTCCTGTTCGACCGCGACAACACCCTGATCCGCGAGGTGCCCCGGATCAGCGACCCCGACCTGGTCGTGCCGATGCCCGGCGTACGCGCCGCGCTGGACCTGCTACGCGAGTCCGGCCTGCGGATCGGCGTCGTGTCGCACCAGTCCGCCGTCGGCTTCGGGTTCGTCACCCGGGCTCAGGCCGAGGCGGTCGACGCCCGCATCGAGCAGCTGCTGGGCCCGTTCGACACCTGGCAGACCTGCTGGCACACCCCCGCCGACGGGTGCGCCTGCCGCAAGCCGGCCCCCGGCCTGATCACCGCCGCGGCCCGCGACCTCGGGATCAGCCCGCACCGCTGCGTCATGGTCGGCGACCTCGGCACCGACCTGCAGGCCGCCGCCGCGGCCGGGGCGACCGGCCTGCTGGTGCCGACCGGGCAGACCTGCGTCGCCGAAGCCGCCGCGGCCCCGCACCGCGCGCCGAGCCTGCTCGCCGCCGCCGAGTGGATCCTCGCCCGGCGGCAGCTGCTGCGCCCCGGCCCGGCCGGAGCCGACGAGCCCGGCAACGTGCTCGCGGTGCGCGCCGGCTCGGCCGGAGACGTGCTGCTCACCGGCCCCGCGCTGCGGGCGCTGGCCGCGCGGGCGCACTCGGTGTCCCTGCTCACCGGGCCGCCCGGCGCCCCCGCGGGACGGCTGCTGCCCGGCGTGACCCGGGTCCTGGAGTGGGGCATCCCGTGGGCCGAACGCGACCCGGCTCCGGTCGACCGGTCGGCCGTCGACGGCCTCATCGACACGGTGCGCTGCTGGCAGATCGACGAGGCCGTCATCTTCACCTCCTCGGCCCAGTCGCCGCTGCCCACCGCGCTGCTGCTGCGGCTGGCCGGGGTCGGCCGGATCAGCGCGATCTGCGACGACTATCCGGGCGCGCTGCTCGACGTACGCCACCGGGCGCCGGACGACCTGCCCGAGGCGCACCGGGCGCTGTCGCTGGCCGCCGCGGCCGGTTATCCGCTGCCCGGCGGCGACGACGGCCGGCTGCGTACCGTGCTGCCGGCGAGCGGGACCCGCACCGGCCGGGTCGTCGTGCATCCCGGCGCGAGCGCCTCGGCCCGCGGGCTGCCGCGCAAGGTCGCCGTCGAGATCGTGCGGGAGCTGGCCCGCTCCGGGCGGGAGGTGCTGGTCACCGGAGGGCCCGCCGAGACCGAGCTGACCGCGGAGGTGGCCGGTGACGTGGCGGGCGACCTGGGCGGGCAGACCGACCTGGCCACGCTGGGCCGGCTGCTGGCAGGCTCGGCGTGCCTGGTCGTGGGCAACACGGGACCGGCGCAACTGGCCGCGGCGGTCGGCACGCCGGTGGTGAGCATGTTCGCGCCGACGGTGCCGTTCGCCCGGTGGGGCCCGCACGGCGTCCCACACGTGCGGCTGGGCGATCCCGACGCGCCGTGCCGCGACACCCGCGCGCTCACCTGCGCCCAGCCCGGCCATCCCTGCCTGGGCGAGATCGACCCCGCCGAGGTCGTCGCGGCCGTGGAACTGCTGGCCCGGCGCAGTCCGTGAGCGGCGCGTCTCACTCCTCCGGGTCGACCAGCGCCCGGAACCGGTAGATCCAGGCCGGTTCCCCGGCGGGATTGGCCTCGCGCACGTACACGGCCTCCCACGGGTCGTCCCCGGCCCAGCGGTCACGGCCCGGCTCCAGCCCGACCGGCAACCAGATCGAGTACGTCTCCGGCGGATCGACGGCCGAGTCCACCTCGATCTCCCGGGTCACCTCGGCGGCGCCGTGCACGAACTTCGCGGCGATCCTGTCCACCCGAACCGACTCCCTTCGATCAGCGTCCGCCCGCGGGCCCCGCGGGCCGGGCCGGCTCACACCTCGGCGGCGAGGTGGTCGGCCGGCACGTTCAGAGTCACCACACCGTCGCGCACACCGGCGATCTGGGCGGCGCCGGCGTAGTGCGCACGCCGCAGCGGCATCCGACTCTTGATCTTCACGTATCCCTCGCGCAGCAGCAGCTCGGCGAGTTCCTGCTCGACGTCCGGCTCCGGGCCGGCCGCCTCGCGCACGATCCGCCCGAACAGGCTCACCGATTCGCTCATCCGCTGGCCGTCCGAGGTGATCGCGGCCCCGTCACCGATCTTGACGTCCTGCACGGTGCCCAGCCCGGCCCCGGTGCTGTCGACGACGTGCATACCCTCGCGCACCGCGCCGATCGGCCCGGGATCGTCGATCCCGGGCACCAGCCCCGTGCCGTCCTGCTCGGCCATGTCATGACCTCACCACGCCGGACCGCCTCCGCGCGGGCGTTCGCGGGTTGTCTCAGAAGCGGACCTCGACCTCCAGATCGAGGGCCTGCCACAGCTCCCGGGCGTTCGCGAAGCTGCGTCCCGGCTCCAGCGTGCCCAGCTCGTCGAGCACCGCGTCGGGGGCGTCGCCGCGGCGCGCGACCTCGACCAGCTGCTCGGCGGTGGCGGGGAAGGTCGCCAGCGACACGTGCCGGCCGATGTCGGCGCGCAGCTCGCGGCGGTCGGGATCGCGCTCGTCGTCGCCCACGACGCCGTCGCGGCCCGGCGTGTCCCAGGACCGCGCGTCGAGGTCGTCCTCGACCGGGTCGACGGCTTGCCTGCTGCCATACGGTGTGTGCGTCATACCGCCCCGATTCCCGCAGGCCGGGGAACTGAAACGTCTTCACCCGATTTGTCCCGACGGATAAGCCTCGCGAGGGTTCGACGAGGCGGACACTGGGTAGGACTGCCGCCGGATCGTTCACGGGAGGAGGCGGGGCGATGACCGAGCAAACGTCCGGCGAGATGCTGGAGACGCTGCTGGACACGCTGTTCATCGGGGAGGAGCGGCTCAGCGTCGCCGAGCTGCGCCGCCGCGCCATGGCCGAGGACATGCCCTCGGACGTGCACCTGTCCATCGACACCCTGCCCGAGGGCGAGTACGCCCAGGACGAGGTGCTCGACGCGCTGCACACGCACGCCGTGATCACCCCGCCCTCGTCCTGAGCCGCCGGCCCGACCCTCAGCGGTCGACGGCGCGCTGCAGCTCGGCCTTGGTCATGGTCGAGCGACCCTTGACGTTCTTCTTCTTGGCCTCCTCGTAGAGCTGGTCGCGGGTGCGGCCGCCCTCGCCCCGGTGCGAGCGCAGCCCGCCGCGCCGGCCGGAGGAGATGTCCTTCTTCGACAGCGCGCTGGCCTGCTTGGCCTCACCGGCCCGGGCCCGCTCCTTGTTGACGGTGCGCGCGGCGATCTCCTCGGCGACGTCCTCGGACTTGCCGCGCTCCTCCGCGCTGGCCTTGATGTGCTTGTACTGGCGCTCCCGCTTGGCGCTCCAGGCTTGCTGCGGCATGGTCGCTCTCCTTTCACGCTGCTGTACGCATGCCCGCAGCTCTGCGGACCGAAACGTCGGGCACCGCTTGAAGATCGCTCCACGGCACGCCGGAGCAGGCGCAACGGCCGTCCGGCACCGCTCGTTGACACGGCATGCGGGATTGCGGATCATGCACGGAGCACGCGGGCGCCACGACCGACCGGTGCCTGCCGCAGGGTGCGGTCGCGCCGTCCGCCGCGGAACGCGAGGCACCGCCGGCCGGGGCGCGGCAACGGCGCACCTCACGCCAGCGCGGTCCACTGCACCGGGCCGCCGCCGGCCTGCTCGCGGCCGTCGCCGCCCTGACCCTGGCCGGACCCGCGGCGGCGATTCCCGACGGCGCCGACGACCCCGACATGCTGCGCCCGCAGGGCGTCGACGCGCAGGGCCTGCCGCTGCAGCCCGACGGCCTGGCCGGCCCGGCCCGCGGGCTCGGCCGCCCGATCACCCGCATGCAGATCCTCGCCCGCGCCGCGATCTGGGCCGACGCGCAGGTCGGCTACAGCCAGCTGAAGTTCCGCAAGGGGTGGCGCACCGACTGCTCCGGATACGTCTCGATGGCCTGGGAACTGGGCCGCAACCACTGGACCGGCGACCTGCACCAGGTCGGCGAGCGCGTCGACTTCGCCGACATGCGCCCCGGCGACATGCTGCTCTACCACAACAGGTCGCGGCCGCGGGACGGCTCGCACGTGGTGCTGTTCGAGCGCTGGGTCGGCGAGCCCGGCGGCGACTTCGTCATGTACGAGCAGACCCCGCCCTCGGTCAAGCACCGCACCTGGTCAGAGTCCGGCTACAACGAGAAGAGGTACCGCTCCTACCGCTACCGCAACGTCATCGAGAACGAGGCGGTCTGGTATCCGGTGGCCGGGGACTGGGACGGCGACGGCCGGGCCACCGCCGGGGCCGCCCGGCCGGAGGGCGAGACGTGGCGCTGGCGGCTGTCCGACGACCCGCGGGGCGCGACGACCGACGCCGACTTCCTCTACGGCGACGTGCGCAAACTGCCCATCGTCGGCGACTGGGACGGCGACGGCCGGTGGACCCCCGGCACCGTCGACCTGACCGGCGACCACCACGACTGGTACCTGTCCAACTCGCTGCGCGGCGGCGAGCCGGACGTACGCGTCGGCTACGGCGACGTCGAGAAGGCCCCGGTCGTCGGCGACTGGGACGGCAACGGCACGTACACGCCGGGCGTGGTCGACGCCGAGGGCGACGTGCGCGACTGGTATCTCGCCAACAGCCTGACCGGCGGCGACCACGACGTGCACGTCGGGTTCGGCGACGTGGACAAGCTGCCGGTGGTCGGCGACTGGAACGGTGACCGGGTCAGCACGCCCGGCGTCGTCGACACCGGCGGCGAGCACCGGAACTGGGAGTTCACCAACAGCCTCGACGACCCGGCGACCGACACCGAGGTGTCGTTCGGCGAGGTGGCGCAACTGCCGGTGACCGGCGACTGGGACGGCGACGGGTTCGTCACGCCGGGTGTCGCCGACCCCGGCGCGGGCCACGAGTGGCGGCTGTCCAACGCGCTGGCCGGCGGGATCGCCGACACCGTCTTCGCGTACGCGGGAGAGCCGGCGGCCCCGGGCGGCGCGGCCGGGCCGGCGCCCTCGCCGAGCGTGGTGCCCAGGCCCCGGCCCGACGTGAGCCCGTCCCCCGGCCTGCCGGGCGTCGGCCTGCCCGGCTCCTCGCCGCCCGGCGCCGTCCCGCCGGGCACCACTCCGCCCGCCTCGCCCCTGCCCGGCTCACTGCCGCCCGGCGCGATCGTGCCCGCGGGACCCGTGCCCGGCTCCGCTCCCGCGCCGACGGCGTCCGGCCCAAGTGCGACCCCGGCGGCCCCGGGCGGAGTCGCCGGGTCCGTGCCCGGCGCGTCGCCGGAGCCGTCGGCGAGCCCGGCGGCCGAACTCGCGCCGCCGCCCGGCGGGCCCCTGCTGGACCAGCCCACCGTTCTGCACTGAGGAGAGCCGTGAACCGTCACCGCACCGCCGCAGCCCGCCGCGCCGTCCTGGCCGCGGCCGGGCTGTTCCTGACGTTGACCGCGCTGCCGGCCGGGGCCGCGCCGCCCGGCGATCCGCTCGGACCCGACGGCAGACCGATCACCGACGGCTGGGCGGGCGCGGGCATGCCCGCGGAGCTGGCGGCTCCGCCCGCGGCGGCCCGGGTGCTGGCGGCCGCGCCGGGCGGCTACCCGGTGACCGGCATCGACGTGTCGCACCACCAGGGCACGATCAACTGGGACAAGGTCGCCGACAAGGGCGCGAAGTTCGTGTACGCCAAGGTGACCGAGGGCGTGCACTACGTCGACGCCTCGTTCAAGGACAACCACAGCGGCGCGCGCAAGAACGGCATCCTGTTCGGGGCATACCACTTCGCCCGGCCGGACAAGACCAACGGGCGCACCCAGGCCGACTTCTTCCTCGACCGGGCGCAGTACCGCAACGACGGGCGCTCGCTGCCGCCGATGCTGGACATCGAGTGGCCGTACAAGCTGGGCGGCAAGCTCGTCGCCCCCGGGCCGTGCTGGGGCAAGTCCAAGAGCGAGCTGGTCCGCTTCATCCGCGACTTCACCCAGCGGGTACGCGAGCGCACCGGCAGCGCCACGATGATCTACACGAATCCGAACTGGTGGAACCCGTGCACCGGGAAGAACGCCGACTTCGGCGACCACTACCTGTTCATCTCCAGCTACACCGACAAGGTGCGCGGGCTGCCCGCCGGCTGGGACCGGTGGACCCTGTGGCAGTACGCCAACCACGGCAAGCTCCCCGGCGACCAGAACGTCTTCAACGGCACCATGGCCGACCTCAACGCGCTGGCCGCCAACCCGGCCGGGCCGCTGCCCCGCCCCGTGGTCGGCGACTGGGACGGCAACGGCACCATGACGCCGGGCCTGGTCAGCGCCGAGGGCGACACCTGGCGCTGGCGGCTGTCCAACACCCTCGACGGCACCCCCGATCCCGCGCTGGACTTCACGTACGGCGACGCGGAGAAGGCCCCGATCGTCGGCGACTGGGACGGCAACGGCACATACACGCCGGGCACGGTCGACGCCGAGGGCAAGCGACGGGACTTCTACCTGGCCAACGGCTTCCGCAGCGGGCCCGCCGACATCCACACCGGCTTCGGCGACATCGAGGACATCCCGGTGGTCGGCGACTGGGACGGCAACGGCACGTTCACCCCGGGCGCGGTGGACAGCAGCGGCAAGCTGCACGAGTGGAAGCTCACCAACACGTTCGCCAAGCCGGTGACCGAGGTCGAGTTCGAGTACGGCGACGCGGCGAAGACGCCGATCGTCGGCGACTGGGACGGCAACCGCACCTTCACGCCCGGCACCGTCGACATGGACGGCGAGCGCCACGACTACTACCTGAGCAACGTGACCACAGGCGGGCCGACGCAGGTGCACGTCGGCTTCGGCGCGGTGTACACGGTGCCGCTGGTCGGCGACTGGAACGGCGACAAGGTCTTCACCCCGGGCGCGATCGACGCCTCCGGTGACGCCGGGCTGGTCTGGCAGCTGACCAACAGCCTGACCGGCGGCTCGGCGGTCGAGGTGACCTTCACGTACGGCGGGACCGCGGCAGTACCCGCCGCACCGGCCGCGAACCCGGCCCCGACCGCGACACCGCAGCCCGGCGCCTCGCCGAGCGTGTCACCGTCGCCGTCGGACGCGGCCGCGGCCGCCCGCCCGTCCGCGTCGCCCAGCCGCACCCCGTCGGCCGCGCCGAGCCCGTCGGCCGGCCGTACCCCGGCCGCCACACCGGCCGTGAGCCACGCGCCGAGCCTCGCCCCGGTCGCCGCGCCCAGCCCGTCGGTGAGCCGCCCGGCCGCGACGCCGAAGCCGACCGGGCACCACCCGGCCACCGCCCGCACCGGACCTCGGCCTTAGCCCTGGCCCTCGGCACTTCCTGATGGGAAGGGCACCTTCTACAGCGCAGAGCGTTGTGAAGGTGCCCTTCCTTCGTTCGGTCGGCCCGGGCGGGCCGGGCCGGGTTTCGCGAATCGGCGATCGGGCACGAAGGACGTGAAACGGACGTAGCATTCGGGACAGCGGCCAGGCGGCGTGACGGCTGCGGCAGGGCTGCTGGGGCGGGCTGCGGCAGGGCGGCAGGAGGGCTGCGGCGGAGGAGCGCGCGATGACCGGATTCGGAGTCCACTCGGAGGTCGGCAGGCTGCGCAAGGTGCTGGTGCACCGGCCCGACCTGGCGCTGCGCCGGCTCACCCCGTCCAACCGGGGCGAGCTGCTGTTCGACGACGTGCTGTGGGTGGAACGGGCGCAGCAGGAGCACGACCAGTTCGTCGCCGAGCTGCGGGCTCGCGACATCGAGGTGTTCCTGCTGCACGACCTGCTCACCGAGGCGCTGGCCTCGCCTGAGGCGCGGGAGTGGGTCATCGGGCACACCGTCAGCCCGTACACCGTCGGTCCGGCCATGGTGGACGCGGTGCGTGAGGCGCTGGCCGGCATGGACCCCAAGACCCTGGCCACGCACCTCACCGGCGGGGTGACCCGGGCCGAGCTGATGCGCTTCGCCGACGACGACCGGCTCGCCGCGCGCTCGCTGGCCGTGGCGACCACCGTCGGCTCGTCGTTCATCCTGCCGCCGCTGCCCAACCACCTGTTCACCCGCGACACCTCGTGCTGGATCTACGAGGGCGTCTCGCTGAACCCGATGTACTGGCCCTCGCGCCAGCTGGAGACCGTCAACCTGGGCACGGTGTACCGCTTCCACCCGATGTTCCGGCAGGAGAAGATCAATTTCTGGTTCCCGGACGCGGGCCGCGACGAGCACGACGAGTTCGACACGCAGTCCTTCGGGCGCTCCTCGATCGAGGGCGGCGACGTGATGCCGGTCGGCAACCGCACCGTCCTGATCGGGATCAGCGAGCGCACGACCCCGCAGATGGTGGAGATACTGGCGCAGCGGCTGTTCGCCCGCGGCGGGGCCGAGCGCATCATCGCGGTGCAGCTGGAACGCAAGCGCCAGTTCATGCACCTGGACGTCGTGTTCACCTTCATGGACCGGGACACCGTCACCGTCTACCCGAAGGTGATCGACGGGACCACGGCGTACAGCATCCGGCCCGGCGACAAGGCCGGCACGCTCGACGTCACCGCCGAGGACAGCTTCCTCGGCGCCGTCGCGCACGCCATCGGGCTGTCCCACGAGAAGGACCTGCGGGTCATCACGACCGGCGGCGACGAGGCCCAGCAGGAGCGCGAGCAGTGGGACTGCGCCAACAACGTGGTCGCGCTGTCGCCCGGCGTGGTCGTGGCGTACTCGAAGAACGTCTACAGCAACCGCAGGTACCGCGAGGCGGGCATCGAGGTCGTCGAGATCGACGGGTTCGAGATCGGCAAGGGGCGAGGCGGCGGCCACTGCATGACCTGCCCGCTGCTGCGCGACGCCTGACCGGTCCGAGCCGCCGCGCGCGGCCACGTCTTCGGCGAACGGGGATCACGATGGCCAGGGGTGGGTCCGCCCGGCTGCGCCTTCGCGCGGCGGCGGCCGTCGCGGCGGTCTGCCTGTCCGCCGCATGCGCCACGACGCAGCAGGTGGCGGCGCCGACGCCCGGCCCCGGACGCGCCCAGCCCGGCATCGCCTGGACCGCCTGCGAAGGGCTGGACAGGAGCTTCGAGTGCGCCAAGGTGCCGGTGCCGCTGGACTGGGCCGAGCCGGACGGGCAGCGCATCGAGCTGGCGGTGATCCGCCACCTGGCGAGCCGCCCGCAGCAGCGCATCGGCTCGATGTTCATGAACCCGGGCGGCCCCGGCCAGAGCGGCGTCGAGCTGGTCCGCGGCGGCGGCGCGGACTTCGACGCCTGGGGCGGCGGGCGCTTCGACGTCGTGGGCTGGGACCCGCGTGGCACCAACGGCAGCTCTCCCGTCAGGTGCTTCCCGAGCGAAGCCGACGAGGCCCGGTTCTGGCAGGGCGTGACGTTCCCGTCCACCCAGGCCGAGTCGGCGGCGTACCAGGTCAAGGCCACCGAGCTGGCCCGGCGGTGCGGCGAGGTCAGCGGCAGGCTGCTGTCGCACATCTCCACCGCCGACACCGCCCGCGACCTCGACGCGCTGCGCGAGCTGGTCGGCGACCGGCTGCTCACCTACACCGGCCTGTCGTACGGCTCGATGATCGGCCAGACCTACCTCAACCTGTTCCCGGGCCGGACCCGGGCGATGATGCTCGACGGCATCGTCGACGCGGTCGACTACACCACCAGCGCCGAGACGCGCACCGCCAACAACGTGTCCTCGGCCGACGAGGTCTTCGCGCAGTTCCTCAAGCTGTGCCAGCAGGCCGCGCCCGGCCGGTGCGCGCTGGCCGGGCACGGCGAGCCGGTCACCGAACGCGTCGAGACGCTGTTCGCCAGGGCCCGGCGCGCGCCGATCCCGGCCCCGCACGCGGACCCGCCCGGCACGCTCAGCTACGGCGACCTGCAGGCGGCCACGTTCACCCCGCTGCGGCTGCCGCTGACCTGGCCGCAGTTCGCGGCGGACCTCGACGCCGCCGCCGAGGGAGACGCGTCGGCGCTGCTCACCTCGGCGCGGCAGCTGCAGAGCCCGGCCGGTTTCAGCGGGGCGACCACGTCGGCGGCGATCAGCTGCGTGGACGGCCCGGCCCGGGTGCCGGTGGCGCGGTGGCCCGAGCAGATGGCCCGCTTCACCGACGCGGGCAGGCTGTGGGGCACCGTGCTCGGCTGGTGGCTGTGGGCGCCGTGCGCCGCGAACTGGCCCGCCGACCCCGCCGGCCGCTACGCCGGGCCGTGGAACGCCCCGACCGAGACGCCGGTCCTGCTGGTCGGCGCGCGGTACGACGCGGGCACCCCGTACCGCAACGCGCAGGCCGCGCAGCGCCGGCTCGGCGACGCCGTGCTGCTCACCCTGAACGGCTACGGCCACCCCAGCTACCAGGTCCCCAGCGCGTGCCTCGACAAGGCCCGCGTCCGCTACCTCGTCGACCTGGTCACGCCGCCGCCCGGCACCATCTGCGAACCCGACCGGCAACCCTTCGGCTGACCAGCCCCGACGCCCGGCAGCGGTTAGGAAGGGCACCTTCACATCGCTATGTGTTGTAGAAGGTGCCCTTCCTTTCCTCGGGTCAGCGGGTGCGGTGGGCGCGCCAGCGGCGGACGGTGTCGTCGGCGTCGACGAGGGCCAGGGCTATGGCGGGGCCGGCGAGCTCGCCGCGGTGGGCGCGGGCGATGCGGGTGTTGAGGTCGGCGACGTAGGCGCGGACGGCCTGCTCGGAGGTCTTCTTGGCGACGGCCTCGGGGAGGTCCTCGACGTCGCGGCGCAGCAGCAGGGTGGCCGGGATCGCGGCGGACAGGTTCTCGCGCTGGACCAGGTCGCGCAGCCACCAGTCGTCGGGCAGGGTCTCGCCCGCCCCGGGCAGCGGCTTGCCCGTGCCGGGCAGGTCGTCGAACTCGCCGCGCTCGGCCGCCTCGCGGATCTGCCGGTCGATGCTCGACTCGTACCAGTGCGCCATCGCCCACCTCCGGATGATCGACTCCTACCGGCGAATGTAGCTCGGTGACGGAAATCGCTTGCCCCCGGGCGGCGTGCGGGCGCTATCGTGCTCGTCATGCAGCAGCATTCCGTCAGCACGACGACGCCGGGACGTCCCGGCGCTCGTACGCGTTGACCTGCTGATCTTTCAGTCGACCGTCGGCCCCGGGGCACACGCCCCGGGCCGGCGCGGATCCGCCCCACGTGTGCCCCGGCCGTATGAATCCAGGAGCACACCGTGAAGGACCACCGCCGCCTCGGCCGCGACCTCGAGATCTACCACTCCGACCCGATGATCGGCGCGGGGCTGCCGCTGTGGCTGCCCGCCGGCGCCGCCGCCCGCCACGCCATCGAGGAGTACGTACGCGAGGAGGAGCGCCTCGCCGGATACCAGCACGTCTACTCACCCCCGCTCGCCAAACGCCAGATGTTCCACAGGTCGGGGCACCTGGCGAAGTTCGCCGACGACATGTTCCCGGCGATGTCCGACGACCCCGGCGCCGCCGCCGACGACCCCGAGGCGCTGATGCTGCGCCCGAGCCTGTGCCCGCACCACGCGATGGTGTTCGGCTCGCGCGGCCGCTCCTACCGCGAGCTGCCGGTACGCATCGCCGAGCTGGGCGGCATGTACCGCGCCGAGCGCTCCGGCGTCGTCGGCGGGCTGAGCCGGGTGCGGGCGATCTCGCTCAACGACGCGCACGTGTTCTGCTCCCTCGACCAGGTCGGCGCTGAGGTCGCGCTGGTGCTGGCGATGTGCAAGCGGATCCACCCGGCGCTGGGCTTCGCCGCCGACGGTTACCGGCTGTCGCTGCGCGGGGCGGGGGCGGCCTACCTCGGCTCAGACGCCGACTGGGCGCGGGCGGAGGCGCTGCTGCGTGACGCGCTGGTGCAGGCCGGGGTGCCGTTCGAGGAGGCGCCGGGTGAGGCCGCGTTCTACGGGCCGAAGATCGATATCCAGGTACGCGACCTGGCCGGGCGGGAGTCGACCCTGGCGACCGTGCAGGTGGACTTCGCGCAGCCGGAGCGCTTCGACCTGTCGTACACCGACCGCGACGGCAGCCCGGCCCGGCCGGTGATGGTGCACCGCAGCATCGTCGGCAGCATGGAGCGGCTGATGGCGCACCTGCTGGAGGTGCACCAGGGCGCGTTCCCGGCCTGGTACGCCCCCGTACAGCTGGCCGTCGCCCCGGTCGGCGAGGCCCAGGACGCGGCGGCACGGCAGTTCGCCGAGCAGGCGCTGCGCGCCGGGCTGCGGGCGTCGCTGAGCCTGGACGGGTCGCTGGGGCTGCGCATCCGGGAGGCGTCGCAGCGGCGGGTGCCATACCTGGCCGTCATCGGGTCCCGCGAGGCCGACGCGGGCGAGGTGTCGCTGCGGCTGCGCGACGGGCGGCAACTGCCGCCGATGCCGTACGCCGAGGCGCTCGCCCTGGTCGGCGGCGCGGTAGCGGCCCGCTCGGCGGAGCCGGCGCCGTAGGCGGCCTCAGCGGAGCATCGCCTCGACGAAGTCGGCCCCGAGGCGGGCGCAGGCGGCGAGGTTGAGCCGGTAGAGCACGTACCGGCCGCGGCGGCTCACCTCGACGAGGCCGGCCTTGCGCAGCACCGCCAGGTGCCGGGACACCTCCGGGTCGGTGAGCTGCCACGCGCGGGCCAGTTCCGTGGTGGTGTGATCGCCCCGAGACAGGTTACGGGCCAGCCGCTGGCGCACCGGGTGGGCGAGCGCCTCCAGCCGCCGCTGCACCAGGTCCAGCGGCACGGTCTCGGGCACGCCGGGTTCGGTGGCCGGATACTGCACCACCGGCCGCCAGCCCGGCGCGTACACCGCCACCAGGTGCGGGCGGCCGAACGCCGACGGGGAGTGGCGTACCTCGGGTTCTGGGGTGCCGGGGCGGTCCCTCGGCCGGGCGCTGTCGCGTTTCCAGCTGTCCACCGGCATCGGCATGGCGCTCGCCCCGGCGGTGCTCACTGGCTGCTCACCACCGGTCCCGGCGCCATGTGGACAGCGCTGGCCGAGACGACATTGCTGGCCGCGGGCTCGGTGGTAGCGACCTCGACACGCTCCGCACGGTTAGCAGGGTAGGAACCCCGCTTTCGAGGAGGAATCGCCCATGAGGTCGTCGCGCGTGCTCGGGTACGGGCTGGCAGTGTGGCTCGGCATGGTCGGCATCTCGCTGATCCTGCTGCCCGCCGAGGGCAAGCACGAGGCCCTGTACGAGTCGGTCAAGCTGACCACCATGGTCGCGCTGGTGCTCGGCCTCGCCATCCGTTACCTGCGCAGGCGTCCGATGGCCACCGGCTCCGAGGGCGTGCTCGTCGGCCTCGTCTGGGCCGCCGTCACCACGGCCGGCGACCTGGGCCTCTACCTGGGCGGCGCGTTCAACATCGGCCTCGACGTCTACTTCACCGACGTCGCCTCCTCGTACTCGGTGATGCCCGTGATCACCGGCCTGGCCATCGGCCTGCTCGCCCCGAAGCCCACCGGGATCCTGAGCGCCGACGCGTACGGTGCCGCGCTGGTCGGCGCCCAGCCCGCCGGGCCCTCCGACGCCGACGAGTTCGCCGCGATGATGGCCGCGGCCGCTCCGGCGGAACCGGCCGCCTCCCCTGCCGCGACCGCGTCCGAGACGCCCGCGGCGACCGAGACCCACCCGGTGACCGAAACCCACGCGGTGACCGAGACCCGCACCGTGGCGACGGCGGAGTCCGCTTCCGGGGCCGACGCGAGTTCCGGGACGCAGACCGGGTCCGAGCTCCATGCCGAGTCGGCGGCCCAGGCCGGGCCCGAGATCCACGCTGCGCCCGAGGCGGCTGCCGCTCCCGTGGTTCCGTCGCCTGCCGCGGCGAGCCACGCGGAGGCCACGCTCGTCGGCGCGGCGGTGTCCGCCCAGAACGTCACCGAGGACACCGACCGCCCCCTGTACATCCCGCGCGGGAATTGCTGACCCGCCCGCCGGGTTGCCGCCGTCGACAGCGGCTTCCGGTCCCCGGGCTCGCCGGCCGTTGATCGTTCGACTTGCCAGGCAACTGTGCGAAAGCCGCTTCAAGATACGCACGAC
>NZ_BONI01000126.1 GCF_016862635.1 Catellatospora coxensis
GGAGCGAGGGAATCATGGGCACAGTCCGGCTCATGGCGACGCCGGAGGCGGCGGCATGAGCGAGCGGAGCGAGGGAATCATGGGCACAGTCCGGCTCATGGCGACGCCGGAGGCGGCGGCATGAGCGACCAGCACATGGACCGCGTATTGGCGCTAGACCCGCACACCGTCGGCGTACGCGTGGAAGGGCTGCTCGGGGAGGTCGAGAGCGCGGGTGGGCAGGCCGCCCGGACCGCCGCCGACGGGGTGGTCCGCGAACTGCTGCACCTCAACGAGGCCGGGCTGGCCCGGCTGCTCGACGGCCTGGTCACCGTGCCCGGCGTCACCGAGGAGCTGCGCGTGCTGGCTGAGGACGAGCTGGTCGGCGGCCTGCTGGCGCTGTACGGCCTGCACCCGGTGCCGATCGAGGAACGGGTCCTGGTGGCGCTGGACCGGGCCCGCAGGAGGCTCGGCCGCGAGTTCACCCTGGTCGACATCGACGCCGCGGGCACCGCCCGGATCACCACCGCGGGCGGTTGCGGCAGCGGCTGCGGCAGCACCGGCGAGTCGGCGGGCGAGCTGGTGTCCCGGCTGGTGCAGCAGGCCGCGCCCGAGATCGTCGAGGTGGTGCTGGAGGAGGCCCCGGCCCCGCAGAAGCTGCTGCAGATCGGCCACCGGCCCAAGGCGCCGACCGGCGCGCCCGCATGACCGCCGGCCTGCGGCGTTACCTGACCGCGCCCGCGCCGCCCGCCACCGTCGCGCCGGCCGTGCCGGAACGCTGCGAGCTGTGCTCGGCAGTGATCCCGGCCGAGCACGACCACCTCGTCGACCTGGCGAACAGGTCGATGCCGTGCGCCTGCCGGCCCTGCCACCTGCTGTTCACCTCGGCTGACGAACCGCCGGCCCGAGCGGCGGCGGGCGCGCACCGGTTCGCGGCGGTGCCGCGCGAGCACACCGCGCTGCCGGACTTCGCGCTGTCCGACCTGGACTGGACGGCCCTGGACGTGCCGGTGCGGCTGGCGTTCGTGTTCGTCAACAGCTCCCTCGGCCAGCCGGTGGCGCTCTACCCGAGCCCGGCCGGGGCCGCCGAGTCGCAGCTGCCGTCCGAGGTCTGGGCGAAGGTGCTGGCCCGGCACCCGTACACGGCGCAGCTGCCACCGGACGTGCTGGCGCTGCTGCTGCACCGGTCCCCGGACGGCCCGGAGGCGTACGTGGTGCCGATCGACGTCTGCTACCGCCTGGTCGGCCTGGTGCGGCTGCACTGGCGCGGCTTCGACGGCGGCCAGGAGGCGTGGACGGCGATCGACGGCTGGCTCGCCCAGGTGCGGGAGAACGCCACGACCCGGGTGTCCGTGGGAGCGGCGCATGGCTGAGCTGTCGTTCGCCTGCGTGGACGTGCAGGCGCTGCCGTGGGCCGCCGGGCCGACGCTGCGCTTCCGGCTGCGGATCACCGCCCCGGCGGACGTCCGCGTGCACGCGCTCGTGCTCAGCTGCCAGCTGCGCATCGACCCGCGCGCCCGCACCTACGCCGAGTCCGAGGCGCAGGGCCTGGACTACGTGTTCGGCGCGCCCGCGCGCTGGGCGACCAGCATGCAGGCGCTGCACTTCGCGACCGTCGGCGCGACCGTGCCCGGGTTCACCGGCGAGACCGAGTTCGACCTGATGGTGCCCTGCACGTACGACCTCGAACCCGGGCTGGGCAAGTATCTGCACGCGCTCGCCGAGGGCACGGTGCCGATGACGTTCCTGTTCAGCGGCACGCTGTTCGAGGCCGGACCCGGCGGCGTGCAGGTCGGGCGGGTGCCGTGGGACCGGGAGGCGGCGTACGCGCTGCCGGTGGCCGTGTGGCGCGAGCTGATGGACCTGTACTTCCCGGACACGGCCTGGCTGCGGCTGCGCCGCGACACCGTCGACGCGCTGCTGCGCCACCAGGCCCGGCACGCCGTGCCGACGGCCGACGAGGCGCTCACGGCCCTGCTCGCGGCGAAGGAGGACGGACTGTGCCCGACACCGCGCTGAGCGACGCGTTCCAGCAGGCCCGCGCGGTCGCCGACGCGGTGCTCTACGAGGGCTGCCTGCTCTACCCGTACCGCGCCGACGCTGCCAAGAACCAGCTGCGCTGGCAGTTCGGCGTCCTGGTTCCCCCCGCCTACGCGAACGACGCCCTGGGCGAGTACACCTGGTCCCAGACCCAGCTGCTGGTCGAGCCCCGCCCCGACACCCGCCTGCACTGGCGCCTGCGCTTCCTCCAGGCCCAGCGCCGCACCGTCGAAACCGACTTCGGCGACGGCTACCACCCGGTGCCCTCCGCAGAGATCGACGGCGTGATCCACCTGCCCTTCGACGAGACCGTCGAACAATCCACCGACCTCGTCGTAACTCTCTCCGACCTGGTCAACGCCTCCGACCACATACAACCCTTCGACATCCCAGGCACCACCGAAACCGATCAACTCTCCCCGACCGTCCGCCTCCATCGCGTGCGGCATCCCCTGCACGCCGAACTCCGCCTCCACGCCGACCTCCTCCCCGGCCCCTACGGCCTCCTGCGCCTCACCGCCACCGTCACCAACCGAACCGAAAGGAAGTCCATCGTCGGCTCGCTGGAGCGGCCGGAGGCGTTGCGGTACTCGCTGATCGCGGCGCACAGCGTGTTCGCGCTGACCTCGGGCGGCTTCGTGTCGCTGCTCGACCCGCCGGAGTGGGCGAAGGCGGCGGTGCGGGAGTGCCGCAACGTCAGGACGTGGCCGGTGATGCTGGGCCCGGAGGGCAGCCGCGAGGCGATGCTGTCCGCGCCGGTGATCCTGTACGACCACCCGGTGGTCGCGCCGGAGAGCCCCGGCGACATGTTCGACGCGCTGGAGATCGACGAGCTGCTGGTGCTGCGTACGCTCACCCTCACCGACGAGGAGAAGCGCCTGGTGCGGGCCACCGACCCGCGCGGTGAGGCGCTGCTGGGCCGGGCCGAGACGCTGCCGCCGGAGGTGTTCGAGCGGCTCCACGGGGCGATCCGGCAGCTGCGCCCGGTGCCCGCCGCCGGGCCGCCCGACGTGTTCGGCACTGACGGTCCGTGGTGGGACCCGGGCGCGGACTCCTCCGTCGATCCCGCGACCGACACCGTGGTCATCGACGGCACCGCCGTCGGGCGGGGGAGCCGGGTGCGCCTGCACCCGGGCGGGCGGCGCAGCGACGCGCAGGACATGTTCCTGGTCGACCGGGTCGCCACCGTGCAGGCGGTGCTGCTCGACGTGGACGGCTCGACGCACCTGGCCGTGACCCTGGACGACGACCCCGCCGCCGACCTGCAGATCCTGCAGGGCCGGTTCCGCTACTTCGCCCCCGAGGAGGTCACGGTGGTGTCCGGCGTGAGCACGAGCGAGGTGGAGCGGGCGTGAGCGAGCATGGCGAGCGATTCATGGGGCCGGCGGCTCATGCCGGCGACGAGCGCAGCGAGGAGCGGGCATGAGCGCACGGCGCAAGGTGCTGGTCGCCGGGCTGGGCAACATCTTCCTGGGCGACGACGGGTTCGGCGTCGCGGTGGCGTCGCGGCTGCTGGCCGGGCCGTGCCCGACCTGGCTGCGGGTGGCCGACTACGGCATCCGCGGCGTGCATCTGGCGTACGACCTGATGGCCGGCTACGACGCGACCGTCCTGATCGACGTCGACTGCCGCGGTGACGCCCCGGGCACGGTGCGGCTGCTGGAGATCGGCGCGGCCGACCGGGCGGCCGGGCGGGCCGACGACGGCCCGGTGCTGGTCGACCCGCACGGCATGCAGCCGCAGCGGGTGCTGGACCTGCTGGACAGCTGCGGCAGCGCCCCCGGGCGGGTGCTGCTGGTCGGCTGCGAGCCGGCCGATCTGACCGAGCGCATGGGGCTGAGCCCGCCGGTCGAGGCCGCCGTGGAGCCCGCGGTCGCGCTGGTACGGCAGTTGTGGGAGCTGGGCCCGGCCGCGCTGACCGGCGCGCTGCCGTTGCCGGCGGGGCTGATCGCCGCCGCGCCGGCGCAAGAGGATCGAGAGACAGGAGTACGGGTGTGACGCTCAAGAAGGTGATGGCCGGGCTGGTGCTGGCCGGTGTGACGGCGGTGCTGGTGCGTACGTTCCCGGACGTGAAGCGGTACCTCAAGATGCGCAGCATGTGACCACGGGCAATCAGCGGAGGGGGGTGCCGTGTCGCGGCACGATCGATGGGGCCGGATCGGGGTCTGGAGCGCGGCCTGGACCGAGGCGTTGCGCTCCGGCGGCGGGACGCTGACAGGCGAGTTCACCGACGCGGCGGCCGAGCTGGACGAGCTGGGCTACGGCACGCTCTGGCTCGGCAGCGGACCGGCGGTCGGGTACGCCCGCCCGCTGCTGGCGGCGACGTCCCGGATGACCGTGGCCACCGGCATCCTGAGCATCTGGCAGCACGAGGCGGCGGAGGTCGCCGCGCAGCGGGCCGAGCTCGAACGCGCCTTCCCCGGCCGCTTCGTGCTCGGGCTCGGGGTGAGCCACAGCCGGCTCACCGACCGCTACGCGCAGCCGTACACGGCGATGACGGAGTACCTCACCGCGCTGGACTCCGCCGCCGAACCGGTGCCGGTGCGCGACCGCGTGCTGGCGGCGCTCGGCCCGCGCATGCTGGCGCTGGCCCGCGACCGGGCCGCGGGTGCGCATCCCTATCTCGTCACGCCCGAGCACACCGCCCAGGCCCGGGAGATCCTCGGCACGCAGGCCGTGCTCGCGCCCGAGTTCAAGGCGGTGCTCGACACCGACCTCGACCGCGCCCGCGCGGCGGCCCGCGGCCACCTGGCCCTGTACCTCCAGCTGCCCAACTACACCAACAACCTGCTGCGGTGGGGCTTCACGGAGGACGACTTCCGAGCGGGCGGCAGCGACCGGCTGCTGGACGCGGTGTTCGCCATGGGCGACGAGACGGCCATCGCCCGCCGCGCGGCCGCCTACCTGGACGCGGGGGCCGATCACCTGGCGGTGCAGGTGGTGACCGCCGACCCGGGCCTGCCCCGCGAGCAGTGGCGCCGCCTGGCCGCTGCGCTGCCTCTCGAAGCCTGATCCGCGAAGCCGCGTGCACCCCGGCCGGGGTGCACGCGGCTCAGCCGTGGGGCAGGATCGTCGCGCCCGCCCGCGCCACGATCTCCTCCAGCGCCGCCACGTGCTGGGCGAACGCGGCCCGCCCGGCCGGGGTCAGCGCCGCCGAGGTGCGCGGCCGCTTGCCGACGAAGCCTTTGCGGATCTCGACGTAGCCGGCCTCTTCCAGCGTGGTGAGCTGCTTGGACAGTGCCGAGTCGGACAGTCCGACACTGTCGCGGACGAACTTGAACTCGGCCCACTGCGACGCCGCCAGCAGGGCGACGATGGCCAGCCGGGTCGGGGCGTGGATGAGCTCGTCGAACCGGGGGGCGGTCATCGCGACCCGCGGGCGAGCATGATGTGCCGCAGCGCCCGGGTGAGCAGTGGCCCGCCGACGACCAGCAGCACCGCGGCGGCCAGGGTGCCCCAGGTCGCCGGGTGGCCGATCGCCGCCGCCTGGAGGCCGAAGGCCAGCCCGAGCGAGACGGCGACGGTCAGCGCGACGAAGCCGAGGACGAGCCCGATGCCACGCGGGCCCAGCAGGGCGTTGCTCAGCCGGGCGCGCAGCGAGCCGCGTACGGCCCACGCGGTGCCGGCGACCAGGCCGAGGACGAACACCGTCACGCCGACGCCGATCACGGTGGGGTTCGCGGATTCGACGGCGGCGGTGAACCCGAGCACGAGCCCGCCGAGCAGCCACCAGTACCAGTCGGGGATGGACAGTGTGTCGACGACGTGTTCCTGCTGCTCCCGTATCCGGGTGAGCGCCTGCGCCGCCTCGTCGGGGCGGATCTGCTCGGTCACGGCGACCTCCTTGAGGAAGTAGTTTCCTAAAAGGAAAGTACGCTCAACTTTCCATCGGGGAAAGTACTTTCCTCAACCTTGGCACAGTCAAGTGGGTCCGTTTCCCCGGCGGCCTGACGGACGTTGGGCATTCGGGAATAAAGGAGATAAAATGCACGAAATCGGACTTTGTGAGAGCATCCTCGGTGCGGTGACCCAGCGCGCCGAGGGCCGCCGGGTCAACCGGGTGAAGGTGCGCATCGGCGTACGCCACGGCGTCGCCGAGCCCGCCCTCAAGCAGGGCTTCGCGCTGGTCGCCACCGGCACCACCGCCGACGGGGCGGAGATCGACATGGTCGCCGTGCCCGCGCACGTGACCTGCTCGGCCTGCGGCCGGGCCGAGCAGTCCATGGACATGCTGCCCGTCTGCGCCTTCTGCGGCAGCGCCGACGTGGTGGTAACCGGCGGCGACGACCTCATCCTCGAGGAACTCCACCTCGTCGACCTGCGGGCCTGAGCGCATGTGCCTGGGCATCCCCGGCGAGGTCGTCGAGATCATGGCCGACCGGCCGGACCTGGCGCAGGTCGACGTCAGCGGCGTACGACGCGCCATCAACATCGGGCTGTTCGAGCCCGGTGAGATCAACGAAGGTGACTGGGTGCTGATCCATGTCGGCTTCGCGCTATCCAAGATCGACGAGGCCGAGGCGACGGCCGCGATGGACTTCCTGAAGAGCCTCGGGGACGCGTACGCCGACGAGCTGACCGCCCTGCGAAGCTCCACCATCGACTGAGCGAGGCGACGATGCGTTTTGTGGACGAGTTCCGCGACGCCGAACAGGCCCGAGCACTGGCGGCCCGGATCGCCGCCCGGTGCGAGCCGGGCCGCACGTACAAGTTCATGGAGGTGTGCGGCGGACACACGCACACCATCTACCAGCACGGCCTGGAGGACTACCTGCCCGAGCGGGTCGAGCTGGTGCACGGGCCGGGCTGCCCGGTCTGCGTCATCCCGATGGGCCGTGTCGACGACGCGATCGCGATCGCCAGACGCCCCGAGGTCATCCTCACGTCGTTCGGCGACATGATGCGGGTCCCCGGCGGCGACGGGTCGTTCCTGGACGCCAAGGCCGCCGGGGCCGACATCCGGATGGTGTACTCGCCGCTGGACGCGCTGAAGATCGCCCGGCAGCACCCGGACCGCCAGGTCGTCTTCATGGCCATCGGCTTCGAGACGACCGCGCCGTCGACCGCTGTCACCGTGCTGCGGGCCAAGGCGGAGGGGCTCACCAACTTCTCCGTCTTCTGCAACCACGTCACCATCCTCCCGGCGATCAAGGCCATCCTGGACTCGCCCGACCAGCGCCTCGACGGCTTCCTCGGCCCCGGGCACGTGTCCACGGTGATCGGCTGCGAGCCGTACCGGTTCATCGCGGAGCAGTACGCCAAGCCGCTGGTCGTCGCCGGGTTCGAGCCGCTGGACATCCTGCACTCGATCGACATGCTGCTCGCCCAGCTCGCCGAGGGCCGCTGCGAGATCGAGAACCAGTACAGCCGGGTCGTCCCCTGGGACGGCAACCCGACCGCCCTGAAGGTGCTCGGCGACGTGCTCGAACTGCGCCCGTTCTTCGAGTGGCGCGGCCTGGGCTTCATCTCGCACAGCGCGCTGCGGCTGACCGAGGCGTACGCCGACTTCGACGCCGAGCGCCGCTTCGACGTGCCCGGCGTACGGGTCGCCGACCCGCAGTCGTGCCAGTGCGGCGAGGTGCTCAAGGGCGTGCTCAAGCCGTGGGAGTGCAAGGTGTTCGGCACCGCGTGCACGCCGGAGACCCCGATCGGCACCTGCATGGTGTCGCCCGAGGGCGCCTGCGCGGCGTACTACAACTTCGGCCGTTTCCGCCGCCAGCGCCTGCTGCAGGTGACGGCCCGGTGAGCGGCGACGTCACGCTCGACGGCCCGGTCACCGAGGCCGGGGCGAAGGCGGTCGCCGGGGTCAGCGAGCAGGCCGTCATGGAGCGGGTCGCCCGCGCCCGCCGGGCCCGCGCCCGGGTCCGCGAGGAACGCCTCACCATGGCGCACGGCGCGGGCGGCAAGGCCACGCAGAGCCTGGTCGAGGCGGTGTTCCTGGAGGCGTTCCACAACCCGCAGCTGGCCGCGCTCGACGACGCGGCGGCGCTGACCATCGCGGGCACCCGGCTGGCCTTCACCACCGACTCGTACGTCGTCTCGCCGCTGTTCTTCCCCGGCGGCGACATCGGCGAGCTGGCCGTCAACGGCACCGTCAACGACCTGGCGGTCGCCGGCGCCCGCCCGCTGTTCCTGTCGGCCGGGTTCATCCTGGAGGAAGGCTTTCCGGTCGCCGACCTCACCCGCATCGTCACCTCGATGGCGGCCGCCGCCCGCAGGGCCGACGTGCGCATCGTCGCCGGGGACACCAAGGTCGTGCAGCGCGGGCAGGCCGACGGCTGCTACATCACCACGGCCGGGGTCGGGCTGCGCGAGCGGGACCACGAGCTGGGCGTCGACCGGGCCCGGCCCGGGGACGTGGTGCTGGTGTCCGGGCCTGTCGGCGACCACGGCATGACCGTCCTGATCGCCCGCGGCGATCTGGACCTGGAGGTGGACCTGCGCTCGGACACCGCGCCGCTGCACGGGGCGACCGCGGCGCTGCTCGACGCGTGCGGGGCGGGCGTGCGCGCCATGCGCGACGCGACCCGGGGCGGCGTCGCCACGGTCCTCAACGAGATCGCCCGCGCCGCCGAGGTCGGCATCGTGGTCGACGAGGAGGCGGTGCCGGTGCGCCCCGGCGTACGCGGCGCGGCCGAGCTGCTCGGCATCGACCCGCTCTACGTCGCCTGCGAGGGCCGCTTCGTGGCGGTCGTCGCCTCGGAGGCGGCCGACGCGGCGCTGGCCGCACTGCGCGCGCACCCGCTGGGCGAGCAGGCGGCGGTCATCGGCCGCGTCGACGACGACCCCGGCCACCTGGTGCTGCTGCGCACCCGCTTCGGCGGCACCCGCATCATGGACCTGCTGGTCGGCGACCCGCTCCCACGCATCTGCTGAAGCGGTCCGCACCTGCGCACATCGACGCCGCCGTCCACTCCCGCACCCACCCGATTTCCATAAACGTTGGCCTATCTCGTCGAAAGAATCGCGATCGTTTTCGACGAGATAGGCCAACGTTTATGAAAGGACGGGTGGGGCGCGACGTTCGGGGGCGGGGTCGGCGCGGGTGGGGAGGGGCGGGGGTACGGGAAGAACCGGCCGCCGCGACGGGGAGGAGAGATCGCGGCGACCGGGATGCTCAGGCCAGCATGATCTGCCACTGGCTCCAGAACGCCTGCGCGATCAGCACCACCGTGACCAGCAGCCACAGCGCCGGCCCGACCGCGTGCACGTCCACGGCCAGGTCCACCGCGCCGCGCAGCCGGGCCGGCACGCGCAGGTGCCCGTGGTGCAGGTTGTACAGCGTCGTGTACCAGAACAGCACCACCACCGCGACCCACACCACCATGCAGTACGGGCACAGCGCGCCGATGCGGTACATCGACTGGAACATCAGCCAGAACACGAAGCCCAGCGCGAACGTCGCCCCCGCCTGCAGCCCGAGCCAGACGAAGCGCGGCAGCCGCACCCCGGCCAGCACCAGCACACCCAGCGTCACGACCACGGGGAACGTGCCCAGCCCCAGCAGCGGGTTCGGGAAGCCGAACGCCGACGCCTGCTCGGTGATCATCACCGAACCACAGGACAGCACCGGGTTGATGCTGCACGAGGGCGTGTACGACGGGTCGGTCAGCAGATGGATCTTCTCCACGGCCAGGGTGAACGCCGCCGCCGTGCCCAGCACGCCGGTCACGGTCAGGATCCAGCCGATGGCCCGGTCGACGGTGGTCCGGCGCGGGGCCAGGTGCTCCTCGACGCCGGTCTGCTCGGCGTGGCCGCGCCGCTCGATCGTGGTCATGCTCATCCCGCCAGCGCCGCGTCGATCGCGGCCTTCAGGTTGTCGTACGTGGCCGCCGGCTCGAACAGCTCGCCGTTGACGAAGAACGTCGGCGTGCCCCGCGCCCCCGCGGCCGCGCCGTCGGCCTGGTCGGTCGCGATCCGGTCCCGCACCTGCTGCGACGCGACGTCCGCGCGGAACTTCGCCATGTCCAGCCCGAGTTCCTCCGCGTAGCCGTCGAAGGTCTTGGCGTGGTCGGCCTGCTGCCCGCCCCAGGTCTGCTGGGTGCTGAACAGCTTGGTGTACATCGCCTCGAACTTGCCCTGGTTGGCGGCGGCCTCCGCGGCGGCGGCCGCGTTCATCGCGTTGGGGTGCATCTCGAGCGGGAATTCCCGCACCACGTACGTGATCTTCCCGGCGTACTCCTTGCGCAGCTGCTCGACGGCAGGGTAGGCCCGGCCGCAGGACGGGCACTCGAAGTCCAGGAACTCGACGATGGTCACCTTGCCGTCAGCGGCCGTGGAGATCCGGTGCGAGTCGGCGCGCACCAGGTTCGCCGCGGCGGCGCTGGGCTCGGAGCCGCCCTTCATGGCGAAGAACACGGCCCCGCCGACGATCAGCGCGACCGCCGCCAGCACGCCGAGCGTGAACTTCAGGTTGGTGCTCATACCGCCGCTGACCGGCGCCTTGAGATTCTTGCGTCCCTTGCCGCCGGTCTTGTCCGGCCGCCGCGAGGCGGGTCGGGTCGTCGCGGGCATCGCGTCACCTTTCCACAGGAATGATGTGGGGGATTCGTAGATCACCGCTGGTGGGGGCGGCCCAGCTGTCTGGGGACTCTATCCATGAGGGCTGGGTGAATCCTGGGAGAACGCAGCGAATCGCCTGTGCCGTGTCGCTCACAGCGGCGGGTCAGCGCAGCTCGACCCGGACGCGGTGTTCGGCGAGCAGTCCGAGCAGGTAGTCGAAGGTGATGGCGAGACCCCACCGGTGGCGGTCGTAGCCGGGCATGAGGTGCTGCCGGGCGACCGCGGAGTCGTGCCAGACCAGGCTGAGTGGAGTTTCGGCCCCCCAGCGACCGCGCAGGCAGTCGACCAGCGCGTCCAGGTTCCAGCCGAAGTAGCCGCCGGGGCCGTTGACCGCTTCGCCGATCGCGCAGTAGAACCCCTCGACGTCGGTCACGAAGCGGCCGTCGAGGTGGTAGGTCCGCCCGGCGGGCCGGTCCGGCAGGCCGAAGCCGTGGTGAGCCAGGGCCGCGCCGGCCCACTCGTGCCGCAGCGCGCGGTCGTAGCCGGTCCACTCGCCCGGCTCGGCAGGCCGACCCGCGTACCAGCGGTCCCAGATCTGCCTGGCACCGGTGGGGAACGGGTCGCCGATCCCGCCGTCGAAGGTGACGTCGAGCAGACCGTCGCCGACGGCCGAAGGGCGCACGCCGGTCACCGACGCGAAGAGGCCCGTCGACACCGCCGACACCGTCGTGCCGTCCGCCTTGACGGCCCGCACCGTCGCGGTGATCCGGCGACGGCGGGCCGCCGCGCCGGGCCGGGCCAGGGCGGCCAGCGCGTCGCGCAGCGGAGGTTCCGGACGGCACCCGACCAGGGTGACCGGGGCCGACGAGAGGTCGGGGCGCGCGCGGTGGACGCCTGCGACGTCCTGGCAGACCCCCAGCGGCGTTTCACGGTGGGTGAGGCGGAACCCGGTGCCGGTGGGGCGGTCGGCCGGCGGCTCCTCGTCGCGGCGGTCGACCACGCCCGACAGGTCGACGTCGAGCAGCCCGCCACCGGCCGCCGACGGCCTCGCCCCGGTGACGGTCACGTCGCACAGGTACGCCGCGCAGCAGTAGGGCGGGGTCACCCGATCGCCGTACTTCGCGGGGTGCTGGTGGTCGACCGGTTCGAGCACCAGGTCACCCAGCCACGGGTCACCGTGCAGCGCGGCCGCCAACGGCCCCTCGGGGCGGCAGCCGAGCAGGGTCAGCCGCTCGTACGCCGGTGGCGGCGAGTCGGCGAACAGGCCGTCGATGTCGTGGCAGACGGCGACCGCGCGTTCGCCGCCGTCGCTGTACTCGTCCCACAGCAGCCAGCGCGGCGGTGCCGGATACGCCCAGGACCACCGCTCGCCGGTCGAGGTCTGGGGCATGGACGGCTCAAGCACCCCCGGACCCTATGCGACCCCGCGTCCTCGCGTCGCCCAGCCAATGCACGATCATCCGACTTGCCAGGCATCGGGGCGTATCTTGAGGCCGCTTTCGCACGACTGCCAGGCACGTCGGATGATCATGAGCTGGCGCGGTGCGGCGGGGCTGGCCAACGGGCCGGGTCTGCCGCCATGATGGCCGCGTGTTGAGTGACGGTTCATCACGCTGGGTGTCGGGTATCGTGTGCGCCCATGCCTAGAACGGTCGGCGTACGCGCCACGGTGCGTGACATCGCGGCGGAGACGGGCCTGTCCATCGCGACGGTGTCCCGGGTGCTCAACGGCGCGGCCAACGTCGCGCCGCACACGCGTGACCTGGTGCTGCAGGCTGTGCACCGGCGCGGTGACAAGGCCCCGCTGCGCCGCGGCGAGCTGCCCCCGGCCACCGGCGCGGTCTACGTGCGCTGCCCGTACGTGCTCACCGACTACTTCGGGCTGATCGTCAGCTCGATCGCGGAGACCATCGAGCTGCACGGGCGACAGATGCTGCTCAACGCGGGCGAGGCCGCGCAGACGGCGGCGGTGCTGCCGACGCTGGCCGACCGGCCGGACGTGGCCGGGGCGATCCTGATCCTGCCACCCGAGTCGCCGGACGACCTGGTGCGGCTGCGTGACCAGCAGTTCCCGTTCGTGGTGATCGATCCGCGGACGCTCGCCCCGAAGGACATCGTGACGGTGTCCGCGGCGCACTTCGCCGGGGCGCGGCGGCTCATGTCGCACCTGGTGGAGCTGGGCCACCGCCGGGTCGGCATCATCGGCGGCCCGCCGGAGTGGCTGGCCAACGACGCCCGCATGGCCGGGTACGTCGCGCCGCTGGCCGACGCCGGGGTGCTGCCCACGCCGGAGCTGGTGCGCCACGTCAACGAGCCGAACACCGACAACGGCTACCGGGCGGCGGGGGAGCTGCTGGACCTGCCGGACCGGCCGACGGCGCTGGTGGCGTTCAACGACAAGATGGCCGTCGGCGCGCTGGCCGCGGCGCACGAGCGCGGGCTGCGGGTGCCGCAGGACCTGTCGATCGCCGGTTTCGACGACATCGACGTGAGCCGGGCGACGACGCCGATGCTGACCACGGTGCGCCAGCCGCTGCAGGAGATGGGCCGGATGGCGGTGACCATGCTGATGCGACTGCTGGACCGGCACACCCTGGAGGCCGTGCACGTGTCGCTCGGCACCGAGCTGGTCATCCGCGACTCGACGGCGGCCGCGCCGAGGCGCTGACGGTTCCGCCGATCGTCGAACGTTATAGGAAGGCGTCCTTCCTTTTCTCCGCTGGCAGCGGCAGTTTCATTTTGTTCCACGAGAATGCCGTCGAATCCTGCTGCCTTTCCCGGACATACCTAACCCTTGACAGGCCGGAATGCCTTATGTTTCAGTGCTGTCAACAGGACGTCGATCATTCTGTTACATCAGTTACATCGACGCTCCTGGGCAAGAGGAACAGCCCGGGCCGGGTCGGCGGCAGCCCCACCGCCGCCCGGTCCTCCACCGCCCCACGCGACTCGTCGCGACGCGCCACCTCTCACGCGGCGCGCCCGGCGAATCCCGCGCCCCTGTCCTGTCATGGCTCGCCATGGCTATGTCGAAAGGAGGGTCCCGCGTGTTCCGTCCCCGGTCAGGCTGGACCACCGCCGTGGCGCTCACCGCCACGGCGGCCACCGCCTTCCTGGTGACCGGCTCGATGATCGCCCCCTCGGCCTACGCGGCCGGCGAGAGCGTCAGCGTCTGGCTCACCACCACGTCCGACTCCGGTGGCCGCACGGTCACCCGCGGCCTGCAGCAGCAGGGCAACATCGCCTTCGGCCCCGCCGGCGGCAGCGCCAACCACACCATCACCGTCAACGAGGGCACCACCTACCAGCAGTTCGAGGGCGGCGGCGCGTCCATCACCGACACCACCGCCTACCTGCTCCGCGGCGGCCCGATCAGCGCGGCCACCCGCGACCAGGTGATGAGCAAGCTGTTCTCGCCGACCGACGGCATCGGCCTGTCGTTCGTGCGCAACCCGATCGGCGCGTCCGACCTGTCCCGGCCGGGCAACGTCTCGCTCGACGACACCTGCTGCAACCTCAACGACTTCGGCAGCAACGGCTACGACACCAACGTCCGCCTGCTCACCCAGCAGGCGAAGAACCTGAACCCGGCCCTGCGGATCAAGGGCGTGCCGTGGAGCGCGCCGGGCTGGATGAAGGACAACGGCCGGATGGACCAGATGGGCTGGCTCAAGGCCGAGTACTACCCGATGTACGCCCAGTACCTGGTCAAGTACATCCAGAGCTACCAGGCCATCGGCGTGCCGGTGAACTACATCTCGGTGCAGAACGAGCCCAACTGCTGCCAGTCGGGCAACCCGACCGCGATGAACTACCCGGGCATGAGCTGGAACACCTCCGGGCTGACCGAGTTCACCAAGAACCACGTCTACCCGGCGTTCCGGGCCGCGGGCATCACCACCAAGGTGCTCATCCACGACTGGAACTACGGCGACTACGCGAGCATGAGCTCCGGCACGCTGGCCGACGCGGGCATCCGCAACGACCCGCTGTTCGGCGGCATCGCCTGGCACGGCTACTTCGGCGACCCGGCGGTCGGCACCCAGGTGCACAACCAGTACCCGGCGGTCAAGCAGTTCAGCACCGAGCACTCGGGCGGGACCTGGATCGGCAACCAGCACAACGAGGACATGGCCGACATCGTCAACTACGCCCGTAACTGGAGCGGCAGCCTGGTCAAGTGGAGCCTGGCGCTCAACCAGTTCATGGGCCCGCACAACGGTGGCTGCGACGTCTGCACCGGCCTGATCACCGTGCAGGAGGGCGGCTCCCGGGCCGGCCAGGTCGACTACACCATCGAGTACTACACCACCGGCCACCTGACCAAGTTCGTCAAGCCGGGCGCGTACCGCATCGACTCGACGGCCAACGGCACCATCCAGAACGTCGCGTGGAAGAACCCCGACGGGTCCAAGGCCCTGATCGCCCACAACGGCGGCACGTCGTCGCAGTCGGTGCGGGTCAACTGGGGCAACCAGTCCTTCGTGTACACGCTCCCGGCGCGTACCACCGCGACCTTCACCTGGTCGGGCACGCCCGGCAGCGGTGGTGGTGGCGGCACCGGCACCAGCCCGATCACCGGCCTGGCCGGCAAGTGCATCGACGTGGCGGGCGCGGCGACCGCCAACGGCACCGCGATCCAGCTCTACACCTGCAACGGCACCGGCGCGCAGTCCTGGACGCGTGACTCCAGCGGCCGGCTCAGCTCGCTGGGCAAGTGCCTCGACATCGCCGGCCCGAACGCGGCCAACGGCACGCTGACCCACCTGTGGGACTGCCACACCGGCACCTCCCAGAAGTGGACCTACAACAGCTCCACCCAGCAGTTCGTCAACCAGTTCTCCGGCACCTGCCTGGACGTGAAGGACAACAGCTCCGCGGACGGCGCCCGCCTGCAGATCTGGTCCTGCACCACCGGCGCGAACCAGAAGTGGACGTTCTCATGAGGCGGCGGCTGATCATCACGACGCTGACCGCGTCCCTGCTCGCCGGCGTCGGCGCGGCGGCCGTGGTCGTGCTCGGCAGCACCACGGCGCAGGCCGCGGTGACCTCCGGGACGACGTACACGGTGGTCAACAAGGCCAACGGCAAGTGCGTCGACGCGCGGGCCGCGGCGAGCGCCAACGGCACCGCGGTGCAGCAGTACGCCTGCAACGGCACCGCCGCGCAGCAGTGGCGCTTCGACTCCACCAGCGGCGGCTACTTCAAGGTCGGCACCGCGCCGGCCGTCAACCAGGTCTGGGACGTCTCCAACGTCTCGACGGCCGACAACGCCGCGATCCACCTGTGGCTCTACGGCGGCGGCAACAACCAGCAGTGGCAGGCGGTGCAGGAGGCCGACGGGGCATACCACTTCGTCAGCCGGCACAGCGGCAAGTGCCTGGACGTGCCGGCGGCCTCGACCGCCGACAGCGTGCAGCTCGTGCAGTACACCTGCAACGGAACGGGAGCGCAGTCATTCTTCCTGAACCCGGTCGGCGGCCCGCAGCCCTCGCCGAGCACCGTGCCGCCTAACCCGAACAACCCCGACCTCGGCCCGAACGTGCGCATCTTCGACCCGTCGATGTCGGCGTCCACCATCCAGTCCCAGCTGAACAGCGTGTTCTCCGGCCAGGAGACCAACCAGTTCGGCACCCAGCGGTACGCGCTGATGTTCAAGCCGGGCAACTACAACGTCAACGTCAACGTCGGCTTCTACACCCAGGTCCTGGGTCTGGGCTTCTCGCCGGACGCGGTGAACATCAACGGCTCGGTGCACGTGGAGGCCGACTGGTTCCCGCCGAACAACGCGACCCAGAACTTCTGGCGCGGGGCCGAGAACCTGTCGGTGACCCCGACCGGCGGCACCGACCGCTGGGCCGTGTCGCAGGCCGCCCCGTACCGCCGCATGCACGTGCGCGGCAACCTGCTGCTCGACGACGGCGGCTGGGCCAGCGGCGGCTGGTTCTCCGACGTCAAGATCGACGGACAGGTGAACTCGGGCAGCCAGCAGCAGTGGATCTCGCGCAACTCGCAGTTCGGCAGCTGGGCCGGGTCCAACTGGAACATGGTGTTCGTCGGCACGCAGGGCGCGCCCGGCAACACGTTCCCGAGCCCGCCCTACACCAACGTCGGCGCGACCCCGGTCGTGCGGGAGAAGCCCTTCCTGTACGTCGACAGCGCGGGCGCGTACCAGGTCTTCGTGCCCGGCCTGCGCAGCAACAGCACCGGCACCACCTGGGCGAACGGCACCCCCGCCGGCACGTCCCTGCCGATCAGCCAGTTCCACATCGTGAAGGCCGGCGCGACCGCGGCCTCCATCAACGCGGCCCTGGCCGCCGGGCAGAACCTGCTGTTCACGCCCGGTGTCTACCACGTCAACGACACCATCCGGATCACCCGGCCCGACACCGTCGTGCTGGGCCTGGGCCTGGCCACCATCATCCCGGACAACGGGGTCATGGCGATGTCGGTCGCCGACGTGGACGGCGTCAAGCTCGCCGGCATCCTCATCGACGCCGGCAGCACCAACTCGGCCACGCTCATGCAGGTCGGCCCGGCCGGCTCCAGCGCGAGCCACGCCGCCAACCCGACCTCGCTGCACGACGTCTTCTTCCGCATCGGCGGCGCGGGCGTCGGCAAGGCCACCACCAGCCTGGTCATCAACAGCCACCACGTGATCGGCGACCACACCTGGATCTGGCGGGCCGACCACGGCTCCGGCGTCGGGTGGAACACCAACACCGCCGACACGGGCCTGGTCGTCAACGGCGACAACATCACGTTCTACGGCCTGTTCGTCGAGCACTACCAGAAGTACCAGGTGATCTGGAACGGCAACGGCGGGCGGACCTACTTCTTCCAGAACGAGCTGCCCTACGACCCGCCGAACCAGGCGGCCTGGATGAACGGCTCCACCCGCGGCTACGCGGCGTACAAGGTGGCCAACACGGTCACCAGCCACGAAGCCTGGGGCCTGGGCAGTTACTGCTACTTCAACGTCAACCCGGCCGTGGTGGCCGAGCGGGCGTTCGAGGTGCCCACCTCGGGCACGCGATTCCACAACATGGTGACCGTCTCGCTCGGCGGCACCGGGACCATCAACCGCGTCATCAACAACACCGGCGGGACGGCCAACTCCGGCAACAACGTCGTCAACCTCGTCAGCGGCCCGTAGGGCTGAGGACGAAGCAACAACCCGGCCGTCCGGAGCAGCCCGGACGGCCGGGCCTGACAGCACCGGCAACCAGGCACCACCCACATATCCCAGCTCTGGAGGAAGTCCATGAGTGCAGCAACACCCGGCGCCCGTCGCCGTCTCCTCACGATCGCGGGCCCGCTGCTCGCGACCGCTCTCGTGCTCGGCACCGCGGCCTGCGGT
>NZ_BONI01000127.1 GCF_016862635.1 Catellatospora coxensis
CCGGGCAGGTTGTAGATCACGAACTGGACCGTCAGCGGGCCGCTGCCCGCGTTGTACTGGCGCAGCGCCTCGTCGAGGTGGTTGGCCAGGCCCATCGACCCGTTCGAGCTGCTGCCCGACGTGCCCGCGATCGCCGCGATCCGGTCCAGCCAGACGGCGGTCGAGATGTTCGACACCCGGTTGCCGCCGGACACCGACGCCGCCTTCGCGCTCCACTCCGGGTTGACGTAGCCGCGAGCGCCCGCGTACGGGTTGTCGGCCTTGCCGCTCTGCGTGACGTCGTTGTCGATCTCGGTCACGGCCAGCGAGGCGCCGGTGTAACCCGAGGCGGACGCCGCCACGGTCGCGGTGCCGTGGGTCTGGTCGCTGTCCTCGGCCGCCGCGATGGCGACGCTCACCCCGGCGACCGCGTTCGACGGGGTCAGCGTGACCGACGACGGGGCGGTGATGCTGGTGTCGCCGCTGCGGGCCAGGGCCACCGTCACGTTCGCGGTCGGCGCGGCGCTCAGCTTCACGTTCACCGTCGAGCTGCCGCCCTCGGCGACGCTCACCGACGACGGGGTGATGATGATCGAGCGGGCCTGCGGGCTCGGGCTGGTGCTCGGGCTCGGCTGGGTGCTCGGGCTGGTGCTCGGCGACGGGGTCACCCCGCCGGTGGTGCACGCGACGTTGTTCAGGGTGAACGCGGTCGGCTTCGGGTTGCTGCCGGTCCACCGGCCGTTGAAGCCGATGCTGGTCGACGCGCCGGTGCCCAGCGTGCCGTTGTGCGACAGGTTGGTGCCGGTCACGTTCGCGCCGGAGGCGGTCCAGTTCGCCGACCAGCCCTGGGTGTACGTCTGCCCGGCCGGGAACGCGAACTTCAGCGACCAGCTGGTGATCGGGTCACCGGTGTTCTTGACGGTGATGGACGCGGTGAAGCCGCCGCTGCCGGGCGCCTCGGTCCAGTCGTTGGTGGTGTACGTGATGTCACAACCGGGCGCGGCGTGCGCGATCGCCGCGGGGAGCGTGACGAGGCCGGCGACCACGAGGGCGCTCGCACCGGTCAGCGCGACTACCTTGCGCCTTCCGGACAGCCTGATCGGGAATCTCATTGCTTCTCCTTGGGCCGTGTCCGGATCCCCGGGCAGGGGTCCGGTGTGGACGCCCAGGAGACGGCCGGGAAACGGGCCGCGCCGAGGCGCCACGAAGGTGGTGCGGATTGCCCGGCCCGGCGGGCGGAAACTGGAGGTGAACGCAGACGACCGGAACGCGGTCCGTGACAACGCCGTCCCGGTGTGACACCGGGTGCCCTCGGCGATGAAATCGCGTGTGCTCCCTACGCGAGTGCGGCCATCGTCGCACACGAAACAAGCACGACACAACACCATGTGTCTATGCGTTGACCAGCGGTGAAAGTTTCAATCGCGGTAGTTCAGCACGGCGGAGATCAGGCGTACGACATCGGTGTGCAGCGCCGCGAACCGGCCCTCGACGTCCGCGCCGGCCGACCCGGTGTACGGGTCGATCGCGTGCAGCAGCAGTTCGTTGATGCCGCCGACGATGGCCAGCGCCTGCCCCTGCGACAGCGGCCGCAGGTCCGGGTCGCTGAGCCGGCCCACCTCGACGAGGTCCACCAGGGTGCCCGCGAAGCGCTGCAGGGTCAGCTGGCGCAGCGTGAACGCGCGGTGCCCGGCCGCCTGCACCTCGATCAGCATGGTCCGGGTGAACGCGGGCATCGTCTCCAGAGCGCCGAGATACGCCGCCGCGCCGTCGCTGATCCGCTCCGGCCAGGACTGGTCGCCGGAGGCCGCCGCGCGGATGATCAGCATCAGCCGGTCGCAGACGTGCTCGTAGAGCGCCATCAGGCACTCCTCCTTGGCGGCGAAGTGCTCGTAGAAGGTGCGCTTGGAGACCTTGGCCAGCGCCACGATGTCGGCGATGGTGGTCGAGGCGTAGCCCTTCTCGGCGACGCAGGCGGCCAGCGCCGTGGTCAGGTCACGGCGGACCGACTCGGGTGTGCGGGTGGGGGCGGCCACGGCTCCTCCGCTGGTCGGAAGCGTCAGGGTCGAATGGGTGCAGACTGTACCGGTGGCTCGTGACGGATTCGGGCCTTCCCCGCCCTGTTACCCGGTGGTAATTTCTCGGGCAAGGGCTGGTACCCATCGGTACCACTGAGGAGGTCACCCGTGAGCAGCGCGGATCGCCATACCCGCATCGCGATCATCGGGGCCGGGTTCGGCGGGATCGGCGCCGCGATCCGGCTGCGCGGCGCGGGCCACCGCGACTTCCTGGTCTTCGACCGGGGCGACGAGGTCGGCGGGACCTGGCGGGACAACTCCTATCCCGGCTGCGCCTGCGACGTGCCCTCGCATATGTACTCCTTCTCCTTCGCCCGCAACCCGGGCTGGAGCCGCAGCTTCTCCCCGCAGCCGGAGATCTGGGCCTACCTGCGCCGCTGCGCCGACGGCGTACGCCCGCACCTGCGGCTCGGGCACGAGGTGCGCGCCGCCGCCTGGGACCCCGAGGCGCGGCTGTGGCGGATCGACACCTCGCACGGGGCGTACACCGCGCAGATCCTCGTCGCGGCGGGCGGGCCGCTCACCGAACCGTCCATCCCGGACCTGCCGGGCCTGCCGGACTTCCGCGGCGAGACGTTCCACTCGGCGCGCTGGCGGCACGACCTCGACCTGACCGGCCGGCGGGTCGCCGTCATCGGCACCGGAGCCTCGGCGATCCAGTTCGTGCCGCAGATCGCGCCCCGGGTCGGCGCGCTGACGCTGTTCCAGCGCACCCCCGCCTGGGTGCTGCCGCGCCGCGACCGGCGCATCAGCGCCGCCGAGCGCCGGCTGTTCCGCTCCGCGCCGTTCACCCACTGGCTGCTGCGGGCCGGGGTGTACTGGGGCCGCGAGTTGCAGGCCACCGCGTTCCTGCGCCCGGCGCTGATGCGCTTCGGCCAGGCCATGGCACGCCGCCACCTGCGCCGGTCGGTCGCCGACCCGGTGCTGCGCGAGCGGCTGACGCCCTCGTACACCATGGGTTGCAAGCGGGTCCTGCTGTCGAACGACTTCTATCCGGCGCTGGACCGCGCCAATGTGGACCTGGTGACCGAGCCGATCACCCGGGTCACCGCGGGCGGCGTCGTCACCGCCGACGGGCGTGAGCATCCCGCCGACACGCTCGTGTTCGGCACCGGGTTCCACGTCACCGACCTGCCGATGGCGCGGACGATCCGGGGCGCGGACGGGCGCACGCTGGCCGAGCACTGGGCGGGCGGCATGCACGCCTTCCGCGGCGTCGCGGTCACCGGCTTCCCGAACCTGTTCCTGCTGCTCGGCCCGAACACCGGGCTCGGCCACAACTCCGTCGTCTTCATGATCGAGTGCCAGCTCACGTACCTGCTGGGCGCGCTGCGCCACCTCGACACCGCGGGCGTCACCGCGATCGAACCCCGGCCGGACGCGCAGCGGGCCTACAACGCCGCGCTGGACCGCGCGATGGACGGCACGGTGTGGACCAGCGGCGGCTGCCGCAGCTGGTATCTCGACGCCAGCGGCCGCAACTCCACCCTGTGGCCCGGCTACACCTGGTCGTACTGGCTGCGCACGCGCCGCTTCGACGCCGCCGCGTACCGGGCCGTGCCGGCCCGCACCCCCGTCGCCGAGGAGGCGCGATGAGCGAGCTTCGCGAGCGGAGCGAGGAGGGCGCATGAAACGACTGCTGCGCGACCAGGTCGTACTGATCACCGGCGCGGCCCGGGGCATCGGCGAGCACACCGCCCGGCTGGCCGCCGCCCGCGGGGCCCGGCTGTCCCTGGTCGGGCTCGAACCGGACCGGCTGCGCGGGCTGGCCGGCGAACTCGACGGAGCGGCCTGCTTCGAAGCCGACGTCACCGACTCGGCTGCGCTCGAAGCGGCCGTCGCCGGGACACTGCGCCAGTTCGGGCGGATCGACTGCGTGATCGCCAACGCGGGCGTCGCGGGTCTGGGCACCGTCGCGACCGGCGACGTCGAGGCGCTGGCCCGCACCGTCGAGGTGAACCTGATCGGGGTGATGCGCACGGCCGCCGCGACCGCCGCGCCGGTCATCGCCGCCTGCGGCTACTACCTGCTGGTCTCCTCGACGGCGGCGTTCACCGCGCTGCCGGGCATGTCGGCGTACTGCGCCGCGAAGGCCGGGGTCGAGCACTTCGGCAACGCGCTCCGGCTGGAGCTGGCCCATCACGGCGTCGCCGTCGGCACGGCCCACCCGGGCTGGGTCGACACCGACCTGGTCCGCGACGCCAAGGACGACCTGCCGTCGTTCCGGGCCGCATTCGGCAGCCTGCCCTGGCCGGTCGGGTCGACCAGCTCCGTCGAGCAGTGCGCGCACGCGTTCGTGCGCGGCGTCGAGCACCGGCGCAGGCGCGTCTACGTGCCGCGGGCCATCGCCGGGGTGCAGCTGCTGCGCACGGTCGTGAACAGCGGGTTCAGCGACCGGCTGGTGCGGCGTCGGTCGCGGTCGCTGGTGCCGCAGCTGGAGCAGGAGGTAGCTGCGCTGGGCCGGTCCTTCGGCGCGCACAGCGCGGAGACCGCAGGAGGGGACGCGCGATGACCGGGTGCGGGCGTCCGTGCGGCGGGGCAGGGCAGGAGCGGGCATGACCATCGAGGTGGCGTACGAAAGGCGCGGCGCGGGCGAGCCCCTCGTGCTGATCCACGGCATCGGCCACCACTGGCGGGCCTGGGAGCCGGTGCTCGACCGGCTGGCCGAACACCACGACGTGATCGCGATCGACCTGCCGGGCTTCGGGCGCTCGCCGGTGCCGCCCGGCGGGATGCCGGACGGCATGCCGCAGACCGTCGCCGCCGTCGCGCAGTGGCTCGACGAGCAGGGACTGCACCGCCCGCACGTGGCCGGCAACAGCCTCGGCGGCGCGATCGCCCTCGAACTGGCCGCGGCCGGCGTGGTCGCCTCGGCGACGGCGATCTCCCCGGCGGGTTTCTGGACGCGCCGGCACATGCGGTACGCCCTCATCGTGCTGACCGCGATGCGCTGGGGCACGCTGCTGCCGCAGCCGGTGGTACGGGCCAACATGCGGCCCTCCCGCACCCGGGCGCTCGCGTTCGCCATGCTGATGCGCCATCCCGGCCGGCTCGACGCCGAACGCGCGGTATCCGACGCCCTCGCGCTGCGCGGCGCCGCCGGATTCCGGCCGGTCGCGCGAGCCGCCGCGCGCGGCTACGAGTTCCGGGGCGTGCCGTCCGTGCCGGTCACCGTGGCCTGGGGCGACCGCGACCGGATCCTGCTGCCGCGCCAGGCCGGGACCGCCCGCGAGCGGCTGCCGCAGGCCCGGCATGTGACCCTACCCGGCTGCGGCCACGTGCCGATGAGCGACGACCCGGCCCTGCTCGCCGAGGTCATCCTCGCCACCACCGCCGCGCGCAGCGCCTGACCCGCTGCAGATCCGCCACGTTCGCACCCTGCTCAGCCGTGCTCTGGCGTTAAGAAGGGCACCTTCCTCTACGTATGGCGATGGCAAGGTGCCCTTCCTTTCCCTTGGTGGTCAGGGGGCGAAGTCGAGGACGACTTTGATGTCGTCGGGTTGGTTTTCCAGGGCGGTGGCGTAGTCGGCGGCGGGGACACGGCGGGTGATCAGGGCGGACAGCCAGACCGGGTCGGCGGAGCCGAGAGCGTGGGCGGCCTCCTGCCAGTGGCGCAGGTTGGCGTTGACGGAACCGAAGACGACGTTGTTCTCCAGAACCATGTCGCGGTTGAGGCCGCCCAGGTCCAGGGAGAGCTTGCGGCCGCCGCTGGAGACGCCGGTGAGGCAGACCGTGCCGTTCGGGCCGACCTGGTCGATGACCTGCGCGATGACGGGCGGCGCGCCGGTGCACTCCAGGACCAGGTCCGGTTCGAAGTCCAGGTCGCAGACCTGGCCGGTGTGGTAGGTCGCGCCGAGGCCGGCCACCAGGTCGGGTTTGGGGCCGTCGGTGGAGCGGTCGAGGACGTGCACCTCCAGGTCGCGCTGGCGGCCCAGCAGCGCCGCCAGCAGGCCGATCGGGCCGGCCCCGGTGACCAGCACCGTTCGCGGCTCGTACCGGGCACGCAGGCCGATGCGCTCGATGTGCTCCCAGGCCTTGGCGACCACGCTGGTCGGCTCCAGCAGCATGCCCACCTCCTGCAGGGAGGCGTCCAGGCCGACGGCGAAGTCGGGCTCGACGCGCCAGCGCTCCCGGGCGAAGCCGTGCCGCTCCTTGATGCCGCATTCGACGTACTGGCCATTGCGGCACATGTCCCACTCGCCGACCAGGCAGTTGACGCAGGGCACCGGGTCGGGCCGGCGCACGATGCCGGCCACCAGGTCCCCGGGCTGCCAGCGGCCGGAGTCGTCGGAGATGACCCGGCCCAGCGATTCGTGCCCGATCACCAGGCGGTTGTCCGGGCCGGGCGCGGTGCCGTACTCCGCCGCGACGATCTCACGGTCGGTGCCGCACACGCCCACGGCGAGCGCCTGGACCAGCACCTGCCCCTCGGACTCGTCCGGTTCGGGCAGGTCGTCGACGTACCGAGCCGAGTCCGGGCGTCCCGCCTCGACGATCAAACCTCGCATAGCCGTCACCCTAGGCTCGTTGGTCCCCATACGGCAGGCTTTCGCCCGCCGGCCCGGCCGGTGTCCCCGATGCCCGGCTTGCCGGGACTATCGGCCAGCGGCATACACCACTGCCGGAACGTGCCGGCACACCGCGTGTAGTGCATCCTTTACGGCATGTCCACGGACCGCGCCCCCTTCGCCTACCCGCCCGCCGCCCGGATGAACCTCGTCGAGCAGATCCACGGCCACCGGATCGCCGACCCCTACCGCTGGCTGGAGGACCCCGCCGATCCGGACACCACGGCCTGGTCACAGGCGCAGGACGAGCTGCTGGCCGAGCACCGGGCCGGCTGGCCCGAGCGGGCCGCGCTGCGCGACCGGCTGGCGCAGCTGCTCGCCGTCGGCGCGGTCACGGCCCCCGTCTGGTACGGCGAGCGCGGCTTCTTCCAGCGGCGTGCCCCCGAGCAGGACCACGCGGTGCTGCTGGTCATCGAGCCGGACGGCGCGGAGCGGGTGCTGCTCGACCCGAACGCCGCCGACCCGACCGGCGCGACGACCCTGGACTGGTACTACCCGTCGCCGGAGGGCACGCTGCTGGCGTACGCGATGTCGGTGGGCGGCACCGAGGAACCGCTGCCGCGGGTGCTCGACGTGGCCACCGGCGCGGTCGTGGACGGGCCGATCGACCGGATGCGGCACACCTCGATCGCCTGGCTGCCCGGTGGCGAGGCGTTCTACTACTCGCGCTTCCTCGCGCCGGGCGCGGTCGAGGGCGACGACCCGAAGCTGCACCGCCGGGTGTACCTGCACCGGCTCGGCACCGACCCGGACACCGATCCGCTGATCCTCGGCGACGGTTCGCCCCGCGGCCGCTACTTCATGCCGCGGGTGTCCCGGGACGGCCGCTGGCTCACCATCAGCGAGAACCAGGGCACCGATCCGCGCAACGACCTGTGGCTGGCCGACCTGTCGGCGAGCCCGCCGGACGCGCCCGCGCTGCGCGCCGTGCAGCAGGGCGTCGACGCGATGACCTACCCGCACTTCCACGACGGCCTGGTCTACCTGCAGACCAACCGCGACGCGCCACGGTGGCGGCTGTGCGTGGCCGACCCGGCCGACCTCGCGTACCCGAACTGGCGCGAGCTGATCGCCGAGGACCCCGGGGCGGTGCTGGAGGACTACGAGATCCTCGACGGCCCCGCGCTGGACACGCCGGTGCTGCTGGTGGCCACGACCCGGCACGCGCTCAGCGAGCTGACCGTGCACGAGCTGCACAGCGGCGAGGAGGTCGCCAAGGTGGCGCTGCCCGGCGTGGGCAGCCTCGGCCCGCTCACCGCCCGGCGGGACGGCGGCCACGAGGCCTGGTTCAGCTACGGCGACCACACCACGCCCGGCACCGTGCACCGCTTCGACGCCCGGGACAACACGGTCGGCCTGTGGGCCCGCCCGCCCGGCGCGGCCGCGGTCGGCGACGTGGTCACCGAGCAGGTCACCTACACCTCGACCGACGGCACCGACGTGCGCATGTTCGTGGTCGCGCCCGGCGCGCCCGCCACCGGACCGCGGCCCACGCTGCTGTACGGGTACGGCGGCTTCAACATCTCGCTGACCCCGTGGTACTCGCCGATGGCCATCGCCTGGGCGGAGGCCGGCGGGGTGTGGGCGGTGGCGAACCTGCGCGGCGGCGGCGAGGAGGGCGAGCAGTGGCACCGCGACGGCATGCTCGCCCACAAGCAGAACGTCTTCGACGACTTCCACTCTGCCGCGGACTGGCTGGTGGCCTCGGGCACGACCACGCCGGGGCAGCTGGCGGTCATGGGCGGCTCCAACGGCGGCCTGCTCGTCGGGGCGGCGCTGACCCAGCGGCCACGGGCGTACGCCGCCGTGGTCTGCTCCGCTCCGCTGCTGGACATGGTCCGCTACGAGCTGTTCGGGCTCGGCTCGACCTGGGCCGGGGAGTACGGCACCGCCGCAGACCCGGAGCAGCTCGGCTGGCTGCTGTCCTACTCGCCGTACCACCACGTGCACGAGGGCACGGACTACCCGGCGGTGCTGTTCACCGTGTTCGACGGCGACAGCCGGGTGGACCCGCTGCACGCCCGCAAGCTCGCGGCCGCGCTGCAGCACGCCACCACCAGCGGACGGCCGGTGCTGCTGCGCCGCGAGGGCGACGTCGGGCACGGCAGCCGGTCGGTGTCCCGGACCCTGGACCTGTACGCGGACGAGCTGGCGTTCCTCAGGGCGTACACCCGTCAGGGCTGACGGTGATGCGGGACGACGGCCGATCTCTAGGATCGGATCATGCCGTTGACGCTGCCGACCCATCCCGTCGCCGTCGTCCCGCTCAAGCTGTGGCGTCCCCGCTGGTTCGACGGCGTCGCGCTGGTGATCGGCACCGTCGCGCCCGACCTCGCCTTCGCCGCCGACGGCTACGGTGTGACAATCCACAGCCACGCGTGGCACGCGCCCCTGTGGTGGGCGCTGCCATTGGCCGTCGTCGGCACCCGCCTGGTCCGGTGGGCCGCGCCGACGATCGCCGCACACCTGCCCACGGGCGGACCTCTGGCGCTGCGCGACTACGGGTTGCTGGGCCTGGCACGGCACCACTGGTCGGTCACCGCGACCTCGGCGCTCATCGGTGCGGCCTGCCACATCGGCTGGGACGCGCTGACCCATCCGACCGTCGACGGCGGCCGGGTCCTCCTCCCGTCGCTGCACCGCCCGGCGTGGCCGGGCATGCCGTGGTGGGAGCTGCTGTCCATCGGCTCCAACCTGGCGGGGTTCGCGGTCGCCACGGCGCTGCTCGTCCACATCGGCCGGACCCGCCTGCTGCGGCGCTGGTACGGGCCGGGACCGGCGACGGACGCGCCACGGCCGGCCCTGTTCTGGGCCGCGGTGACCGTCGTGTTCGCGCTCGGCCTGGTCTCGCTGCCGATGCACCCGGTGCGGCTCGTGGGCGACCAGGCCGTGCGGGTGATGCTGTTCGCGGCGCTGGCGCTGCTCGCGGGTACCGCAGCGGTGCGGGCGGGTGCCACGCGGACCACCGGGGCGACCGGCGTCCCCGACAGCGGTCAACGGTCAGCGCTGACGCCGAGGGTCCACCGCCAGGATCATGCACTCCCAGGTCTCGTCCCGGCGGTCGATGGATCCGAACGGCCAGCCGGGGCCGGTCCACTGGCTGAGCAGCGCCGGGCCGCCGTACCGGCGGATGTCGACGTGCCGTGACACCTGGCCGGAGCACCAGGCCAGGTCGTCGCCGGCGGCGTACAGGGCGCGCGCCGTGCCCGACCAGAACAGCGTGTTGCCATGCTCGGCCACGGCGAGCGCGTGTTCGCGCCAGTCCCAGCCCGGCTCCGGACAGGGCGGCCGCGGCGACGGCACGCTCACCAGTGCGGCCCGGCCGGGACGCGGGCCGCGCCCGAGCCGAGCGCGCACCGCCGTCCAGTGCGCGGGCCGCAGGGCCACGTCCCTGCGCATGATCACCAGGTCGCCGAGGCCCTGCTCGTTCGACCAGTACTCGGCGTGCTTGTCGCGCGGGTTGCGCCGCAGCGGCACGTACACCGCCGAGTGCGGGCTCACCGCGGCGAACCGGAACAGCGCGCCGAGCCGCCACAGGTCCGCGCGGGACGCCGTCAGCGCACCCGTGTGCTGCCACAGCAGCAGGGTCTGGTAAGTGTCGCGCAGCGCCGGGTCCGGCACCACGACCCGGCGCAGCCCGGTCCCCCCGGGCAGCGCGTGCACCCGTACCCGCAATGCTGTCCGCCTGCGCTCCATCCGCCCCCCGCGATGCCGCTGCGCAGCCCTCGACGCTCGCAGCGCCCCCATGGTATTGCCGGGCCGTACCGGCGTGATGTTCCTCCCCTGGTCGGCTTAGGCGAGCGCACCCCGCGCCACTGCGGCAGGGAGAATCCCGGCATGCCTTTCGCCCTGCGCACCGCCGACGCCGCCGACATCGAGCCGCTGCTCGCCTTCTGGAAGACCGCCGCCGAGAACACCGACCGTGACGACGCCGCCCAGGTGGTGGCCGCGCTGCTGGCCCGCGACCCCGAGGCGCTGCTGCTGGCCGTAGACGGCGACGAGATCGTCGGCTCGCTGATCGCCGGCTGGGACGGGTGGCGCTGCCACCTCTACCGGTACGCGGTGCACCCGGGCCGCCGCCGCCAGGGCATCGGGCGGGCCTTGCTCGACGCCGCCGAGCAGCGTTTCGCCGCCCTGGGCGGGCGGCGGGCCGACGCGATGGTGCTCGACGACAACGAGCTCGCCGCCCCGGCCTGGACCGCCGCCGGATACCGGCCGCAGCCGCAGTGGTCCCGCTGGGTCAAACCGCTGGCCGCCCGCTGACCGGTCACCGCACGGGACGGCAGCGTGGCCGTCCCGCATTTAGGATCATGGGATGCGCCCACCCCTCGACCGCATCGCCCTGATCTCCGACGTGCACGGCAACCTCACCGCCCTGGCGGCCGTGCTCGACGACATCGACGCCCGCGGCATCACGCGGATCTTCAACCTCGGCGACTACGTCGGCAAGGGGCCGCGCGGGCGCGAGGTCATCGAGATCTGCCGTACGCGGTGCGAGGTCAACATCCTCGGCAACTGGGACGATGCCCTACCCGATCCTGATCGGACCTACGACAGCCCGGCCCTGGCGTGGTGGCTGGCGCAGCTCGCCCCGGGGCAGGGCGACTGGCTGCGGGCGCTGCCGTTCAGCCACGACTTCCTGATGAGCGGGCGGCGGGTGCGGCTGTATCACGCGTCGTCGGACTCGGTGCACCACCGCGTACGGTTCGACCACGACGAGGCGGAGTTCCTGTCGATGTTCGCCAACACCCCGGCGACCGGCGACGGACCCGAGCCCACGGTCGTCGGATACGGCGACACCCACGACCCGTACTACGAGGTCGACCGCGCCCGGCGCACGCTGTTCAACACGGGCAGCGTCGGCAACGCGATGGACGACCCCACCCCCGTGTACGTGATCCTGGAGGGCGTCTTCGGATCCGACGCCGAGGCGCCGTTCTCGATCCAGTTCGTGCGCGTGCCCTACGACGTGCAGGCCGAGCTCGCGGTGGCCCGGGAGATGGGGATGCCCGAGTACACCGGATACGAGGCGGAGATCCTGCACGGCGTGTACCGCGGGGAGATGGACAAACCCGGCGGTCCCGGCTACCACCGCCGCCCCCGGTAGCCCGCGCGAAACCCGGCGGCGCCCGGTCCGCACGGTCGCTACTGTCGAGCCGTGACCAGCTTCCCTGCCGCGGCGCGCCGGGTACGGACGGCGGATCTCGACCTGCTGCGGCGGATGCACATGCTGCGCGAATGCGTCCTCAGGTTCGCGCCGTACGGCTTCCGCGCGACCTGGCACCACCTGCTGGTCAGCGCTGACATGCCGCGGCGGCTCCCGGACGACCCGAACTCGCTGGTCCGCGCGGTGGACGAACTGTCCGAGGCGCGTGCGCTCTGGACGGCCGAGCAGTCGGCGTACTCGGCCCGGCGCCTCGCGGAGAAGGCAGCCGGGCGGCGAACGGTGCGCAAGGCCGACACCTGGCACACCTGGAGCCAGGTCCGGCTCGCCCACTGCCCGGATCCCGAACGGCACCCGACAGACCGGCTGCCCGTGGTCGTCGCGCGCCTCATCGCCGCCTACCGCTCCGGCGAGGACTGGTCGCAGACGTGCCCGCTCTGCGGGTCGCGCTTCGAGCAGCGGCTCTGCCGCCGGTGCGGCATCGAACCGTGCGGCCCGCCGACCTTCCCGGTCCGCCGCAGCGAGGTCGAGGCGTCGTACGGATGGCGGGAGATCTGGCGGCGCACGTCCGTCGGTGGGCCGGGCGGCGGGATCGTTGACTTCGCCCCCGGCCGGCTGGCCGCGCTGCGGTCCGGGCGGCGGCTGGTCACCGAGGTCAGCACATCGACGCCGGGTCGCCGCGCGTTCGTCGACATCACCCCCGACCTGACGGAGCAGGACGAGTCCTTCATCGGCCGCGGCTGGACGGTGAAAAGCAGGTACCGGTCGTTCCGGATCACGCATCGGGAGTACGACGAGCAACTGCTGTCCACCGACGACCGCGACGTGGGGGCCGTGCTCGTCCGGGAGACGGCGGCCGCCGACGAGACCGCGCTGGTCGCCGTGCTGGCGGACTGGGACCTGCGACCGGGCTGGTTCGACCACGCCTCGAACACTGCCGACCCCCGCTGACCGGCGCCGCCGTGCCCCCATGGCCGCCCGTCGCGGGGCTAGCCTGTGCGGCGTGCACATCCTCGACGACCCGGCGGTGGGCCGGCGGCTGCGGCGGTTCCTCGCCCGGGCGGAGCGGCTGGACCCGATGCCCGAGGAGACGATCCGTGCCGAGGCTCGGGCCGTGGACGCCGCCGGCCGGGTGGGCGACGCCCCGGCGGAGGCAGTCGAGGCGATGGTCCGGTTCGAGCACCGTTTCGGGGGCATCGCCTACAAGCTCATCGTCGGCAATCCCATCACGTACGGGCTGCGGCGCAGGCCGACGGCCCGCGTCACTCAGGAAGGCTGAGCGGTCAAGGGGATCGTCGACGGGGATCTGACCCGGGGCCTGGATGTGCTGGTCGACGGCCGGGTCGCCGTCGACTACGGCGACACCGTGCCCTACCGGGTGCTGTGCCGCGGTGTCGAGCAGCGGCTCCAGAACGACGCGTTGCTGTCGGAGCTGCGCCATCGGCCGCACCGGAGCTTCGAGTTCAGGGTCCCGAACGGCGTCGCGCCCTCGGCCACCGGGGCCGGGCTTCCGCCGGTGTGCCGGGAGGCCAGCGGTGTGGGACGTCTCTGGTGGGTCGACGACGAGCGGGCCTTCTTCGCGGAGCTGTTCAGCTGGATCCACGAGGGCATGGACCGGTGGAACCTGTGGGCGTTCGCCCGGCGGGCCGCCGACGTCCCGGACGTGCGGGACGTGCCCGCGTTCGGCTCGCTCCAGCCGGGAGAATCCGACTGGTGCTACCTGTGCGGTGAGCCGCCGGAGGCCGGGCGGCCATGCCCGTCCACGCCGGGAGAATCTGCTTGGGACGCCTAGATCCCGCCCGCTCCCCTGCTAGGGCTTCGCCGTCGGGGAAAGCATTTGCCCACGCTGCCATCATGGTGCGATGACCGAGCGCAAGCCGATGATCGCCGTGCTCACCGGCGCCGGAATCTCCACCGACTCCGGCATCCCGGACTTCCGGGGCCCGCAGGGTGTGTGGACCCGGGATCCGGCCGCCGAGAAGATGTTCACCTACGAGTACTACATGTCCGACCCGGCCGTGCGCCGCGCCTCGTGGCGGGCCCGCGCCGACAACGCGGCGTGGACCGCCCAGCCGAACCCCGCGCACCTGGCCCTGGTCGAGCTGGAGCGGGCGGGCTTCCCGGTGCGCATCATCACCCAGAACATCGACGGCCTGCACCAGAAGGCGGGCTCGACCCCGCGCAAGGTGCTGGAGTTGCACGGCACCATGTTCACGGTGCGCTGCATGGGCTGCGGCGAGCACGGCACCATGCGCGACGCCCTGGACCGGGTCGAGGCCGGCGACCCGGACCCGGCCTGCCTGTCCTGCGGCGGCATCCTCAAGGCCGGCACCGTCATGTTCGGCGAGAACCTGGACGGCGAGACGCTCGCCCAGGCCGGCACCATCGCCAAGGCCTGCCGCATCTTCTGGGCGGTAGGCACCTCTCTCATGGTCCAGCCCGCCGCCTCCCTCTGCGCCATCGCCATGACCGAAGGCGCAAAGACCACCATCGTCAACGCCCAGCCCACCCCCTACGACCCCGTAGCCGACGAGGTGATCCGCGACCCCATCGGCCAAGCCCTCCCCCGCATGGTCGCCGCCCTCCTCGCCGCCCACCCGTCCTGACCCCCACGACGATCTTGCGCGAACTGTTGGCGATACGCCCGTTGTAGGCGTGTCGTACCCACAGTCCACGCAAGATCGTCGTGATCGAGGGAATCTCGGTCGTTTGGGGGGGATCATGGGGGTACTCTTCCCGACCGTGGCCGCTGCCCTGGAGCTTTATCTCGACCCTGTCGCGACTGCGCGCCTGCGTACCCTCTGGAATGCGCTGGAGGCCGAGGGGGTGCCGACCCTGCGCGATCTCACGCACCGCAAGCACCGGCCGCACCTGTCCATCACCAGCGCGGACGTGCTCGACGGGCCCGCGGTCGAGGCGGCGCTGCGGGGGCTGGCGATCGCACCGCCGATCAAGCTCACGTTCGACCACATCGGGCAGTTCCTGGGCCGGGTGCTCTGGCTCGGCCCGGTGCCGACCGTGGAGCTGCTCGCCCACCACGCGGCGGTGCACGGGCGGCTGACGGCGGCGGGCATCGAGACCGGCTCGTTCTACCAGCCCGGGGCCTGGGTGCCGCACTGCACGCTGTCCATGCGCGTGCCGCTGGTCAAGATGACCGACGCCATCCGCCTCTGCCTGGACATGCTGCCGCTGGAGGCCACCATCACCGGCGCGGCCGTCGCCGACCACGCCCGCGACCTCTACCACCCACTGCCCGCTGCCTGAACGAAGGAAGGGCACCTTCACATCGCTATGCGATGTAGAAGGTGCCCTTCCTATCATTTCAAGGTCTTGACCAGCGGCTTCCGACGGTCAGCGCTGGACGCGGGCGCCGGCGCCCGCCATCAGGGCTTCGACCTCGGCGCGGGTCGCCATCGAGGTGTCGCCGGGAGTGGTCATCGCCAGCGCACCGTGGGCGGCGCCGTACTCGACCGCGCGGCCCAGGTCGCCGGTGGTGAGCAGGCCGAAGATCAGGCCGCTGGCGAAGCTGTCGCCGCCGCCGACCCGGTCCAGGATCTCCAGCCCGGGGCGGTGCGTGGCGTGCGCGAAGCCGTCGCGGCTCCAGGCCACCGCGCCCCAGTCGTTGACCGTCGCGCTGCGCACGGTACGCAGGGTCGTGGCGACGACCTTGAAGTTGTCGTACTCCTGCACGACCTGCCCGATCATCTTCTCGAAGTTCTCGGCCGCGAGGTCCGACAGGTCCTCGGCGGTGCCGGGCACCTCGAAGCCGAGGCTGGCGGTGAAGTCCTCCTCATTGCCGATCATGACGTCGACGTAGCGGGCCAGCCGCCGGTTGACCTCCTGGGCGCGTGCCTTGCCGCCGATCGCCTTCCACAGGCTGGGCCGGTAGTTGAGGTCGTACGAGATGATCGTGCCGTGCCGGCGGGCGGCCGCCATCGCCGCCTCGATCACGTCGGGCGTGGTGTCGGACAGGGCCGCGTAGATGCCGCCGGTGTGGAACCAGCGCACGCCCAGCGTGCCGAACAGGTGCTCCCAGTCCACGTCCTCCGGGCGCAACTGCCCGGCCGCGGTGTGGCCCCGGTCGGAGACGCCGACCGCGCCGCGTACGCCGAAGCCGCGCTCGGTGAAGTTGAGCCCGTTGCGCACGGTGCGGCCGATACCGTCGTACGGCAGCCACTTCACCAGCGAGGCGTCCACGCCGCCGGTGAGGATCAGGTCCTCCAGCAGCCGGCCCACCTCGTTGTCGGCGAACGCGCTGACCAGCGCGGTACGCATGCCGAAGCACCGGCGCAGCCCGCGCGCGACGTTGTACTCCCCGCCGCCCTCCCAGGCGCGGAACGAGCGCGCGGTGCGCACCCGGCCCTCGCCCGGGTCCAGCCGCAGCATCACCTCGCCGAGCGACACCAGGTCGTAGCGGCAGTCCTCGGCGGGCAGGACCTCAACGGGCATCGGACTCTCCTCCCAGGTCGGTCTCGTCGGGCCGGGTCGCCGCGACGGCCGCGGCGGTGCGCCGGGTGATCTCGGCGTAGTCCCCGGCGGCCAGCAGGTCGGCGGCGACCATCCAGGTCCCGCCGACCGCGAGCACCGCCGGCACGGCCAGGTATGCGGCCAGGTTGGCGGTCGTCACCCCGCCGGTGGGCACGAAGCGCACCCCGGGGAACGGCGCGGACAGCGCCTTGACCATCGGAGCGCCGCCGAGTTGCTCGGCCGGGAAGAACTTCACCGCCTCCAGGCCCGCTTCGAGGGCCATCTGGATCTCGGTCGGGGTGGCCACGCCGGGGAACACCGGCACGCCGAGGTCCTGGCAGCGGCGTACCACCGCGGCGCTGAACCCGGGGCAGACCACGTAGCGGGCGCCGGCTTCGACGGCCCGCTCGGCCTGCTCGGGGTTCAGCACGGTGCCCGCGCCGACCAGCAGGTCGGACGAGGCGGCGAGCCGCTTGATCGCGTCGAGCGCGGCGGGCGTGCGCAGGGTGACCTCGATCGAGCGCAGCCCGCCCGCGGTGATCGCGGCGGCCAGCGGCTCGGCGGCGGAGGCGTCGGGGAGGATGACCACCGGCAGCAGCCGGTCACCGGCGAGCAGCCGGACGATGTCAGATGAACGTTCATGTTGGTGAACAGCAGTCACGTATGTGACCATAGTGGCGGACGAAGGGATTGGCAATGAACCAGCAGGGGGCCGACCGCCCGCCGGTCAAGTCCGCCGACCGCACCCTCGAACTGCTGGAGGCACTCGCCTCGGGCGGCCCGCGCGGGCTGGTCGAGCTGTCCCGCGAGCTGGACATCCCCAAGAGCAGCCTGCACGGGCTGCTGCGCACGATGAGCCAGCGCGGCTGGGTCGAGGCCGACGCCACGGGCACGCGCTTCGGGCTCGGCGTACGCGCGCTGCAGGTCGGCGCGGCCTATCTGGACAGCGACGACTCGGTCGGGCTGGTCAACGCCACCCTGGACGCCCTGTCGGCCCGCTTCGGCGAGACCGTGCACCTGGGCCGGCTCGACGGGCCGAACGTCGTTTACATAGCGAAACGGGAGTCGGCGCATCCGCTGCGGCTGTTCAGCGCGATCGGCCGGCGGCTGCCCGCCCACGCCACCGCGCTGGGCAAGGCGCTGCTGGCCGCGCGGGCCGACGACGAGGTCGACCGGCTGCTCGACTGGCCCCTGGCCGCGCTCACCCCGCACACCCTCACCACGCCCGAGGCCCTGCACGCCGAGCTGGCGCGGGTACGCGAGGCCGGCCACGCCGAGGACCGCGAGGAGAACACCGAGGGCATCATGTGCCTGGCCGTCGCCGTGCCGCTGCGTACCCCGGCCGTCGACGCGATCAGCGTCTCCGTCCCGCTGGCCCGCCTGCGCGACACCACGGTCGCCGACATCGTCGCCGACCTGCACCGGCACGCCACCCAGCTCCGCGCCGCCGCCCACCTGCTGCCCTGAGCCCGCCCTGCCCTGAGCCCGCCGCACGATCAACGGACTTGCCTGGCACCCGTGCGTATCTTGACCACGGATACGCCCGGT
>NZ_BONI01000128.1 GCF_016862635.1 Catellatospora coxensis
TTAGGCCCGACCGAGTCCGACAGCTGCACCGATCATCACAGCGGCAGCTCAGGGCTTCGGTAGTCATTGGTTCAAGTTGACCGTTGGGGTGGTCCTGGGCAAGATCCTCTCCCGGATTTCTCCCAGCGGGACCTTCTCAGGACTAAGCAGGGCGTGCGCCCCGAGCTGGGAATGCGGAACACTCCAAATGTGGCCTACGGATAACCCGCGCCAGGAGCTGCTCAGGTCCGAGCAGGCATGCGAGTGCTGATCATGTAGGGAATGTCGGCATTCCGGAATAGCCGTCCGAACCTACGTCCGTAGTGCTGCCGTCGCACACCTAGGTGTCAAGATGCTGCGAAAGACTTCCCAATGTCCACCCGTTGATCTCAGAGATCCTTCCTCGCCACAAGAATCCGGCATTCGGATACTGCGGGCTGACCGCGCCTCCCGACAGGTACCGAGCATCCCGAAGGTGTAGGTACCCATAAACCGGTTCTTCGTCTGCCGGCCGGTTGAGGTCCACTGACTGGAAGAGCCCTTGAAACGACTCACCGAGACTTTGCCCGCCTGGTCCGGCCTTCGCTGCCACCGCCGTGAGTTCCTCAACCCAGACGTCGCGGCCGATGAGGACGCCCAGGACCGTCGCCCCGCCGATGTTTACGGTCATGCTCATTTTGAAGCTGAGCTCCTGCGCAGCACCCGCGAGGATGCGGAGTAGGTGGTCGCCGCCCACCTCTTCAACTTCCTGAACCTCGGTCATGTCCAGTAACGATAGCCCTGGGTAGATCGGGCGGCGTCCACCGATCCGCAGCTCAAGTTCTGGCTGAGTGTCCTTTTCAATCGCCCGTTGGGCCTATGTGGCGCTCATTTGGTCACAGCAAGCGCACCACGTTCATAGCGGGACAGCCTCATCGGCCCCGACGCTAGACGGAGCGAGAGGGCCTGAGTCTGCCTGGGGCGGAGGCTTGAGATGAGTCGAGATTTCGCCCAGCTTCTTATCGGTCGCTAACAGCGTCTTGGCAATCTTCTCCAGCGTTCCGGCTATGTGCGATGTGGTCTTGTGGGCTGCAAGGGTGTTCCCGATCGCGGGAAGATCGATCGCGTACGCCAGGCGATCTAGTGCGCCGTGGCGTCCGGTACCTGTCACCGTGATGACGCAGACGAACTCATTGGCTGGGAAGAACTCGAAGCCGACACCGAGCCCTCTAACTAGGCGCGCACCTGGTGGAAGAGAGGGAATTAGCCACTGATCGATATTGATGCTGCCACGATGGAGATTCGCTGATATCGGCGGTTCGAACGAGACCGTGATATTTGTGGCGACGGTTGGCCCCTCATTCTTCACCACAAGAACGGCTAGTTGTGGCTCGTGCTCATCAGCCCGTATGTCGGCGAAGACATATGCCTGGTTTTGGTCGCGATAAAGATCCTTCGCTTGTTGCATGGAACCGTGGGCAACGAATGCCTGCCATGCTGCGTAGAACGCAGCCACCGCAGCAATAACTACGGCACCCGCCGACATGATGATCGATAATCCCTGAGCGGTGTCCAAGTGTCTCTCCCTCACAATCCAGGTGATGGTACGACTGTGAAAGGCCGAAGCACCCAGAGGGCCTGAGTCACCACCGACGCGCGGCACTCTGTGGGCAACTCCGTGCTTGTGGATCACGCCTGATCATGTAGTCCACGCGCTACGTCGACAGCGTCTGGTCAGCCTGTCTCCAGATCGAACAGTCAAGCCGCTTTCACTTCAGTCAGGAGCCTTGTGGGATGCAGGTTCGACTAGCGGCACGAGCCGTACCGCATAATCACCTGCCCTATTAATGAAGAACTCCTCGCCGATGTGCTGGCAGCTCTCACACACGAGCGCGCAGACGGCCGTCTCCGTGGTGTTGAACCATGTGCCTGTCCGGCGCGGGAAGGGCGCAACGAGCACGGCACCAAATGGCACGTTGCGGCATCTGTCCGGACCTACCTGTAACTCGCAGAACAGCAGGCGTTGGCGGTCCCTCGCTCTCCGGAGCTTATGTGCAGCCACGCGGCAAGATGGACCGCAATATGCAGGTGGTCGCCCAGGCCCACGACGGCCGGAATCGAACTCATACAGGCAAAAGGCGCATATTGTCGCGCTCATAAATACGCCCGTACCGCCGGGTGGCGTGTCCACATGAGCAGCGCCTCCTACATAACCGAGCCTGAGCAGGATCTATTTTTGTGCGGTGCGCCGAACGTTATAGCTGAACTAACGTCTTCGTAGGGCGTAAGACGCAGGTCGTTCAACGGCGAACGGCCCTCTGCGGTAACAGAGAGCCGTCTACGCCTCCTGGCCGGTCAAAGAGACAGGAGCATGGCTTGACTTTACGCACCAACCCCTCCCCCGGGTCAACTTTGCCTGATGGGCACGGTGGTGATCCCGGTGAACGTTGACCGGTCTTGGCGCATGGTCTGGGTCGCGATTGCCGTCTTGGCCGCCCTGATCGTGGCGATGGCGACGGGCCTCGTTGCCTACGCTGAGCATAAGCACATGTCGAGTGCTCTTCTCCGAGCCGGAGCGGCCTTCGGGGGCACGCTGGTATGCGTGCTCGGCGTCTACACCTATCTCGGGTAGTAGTACGGCTCTGGGCCTTGGCACATAGCCAAGGCCCAGAGCGCACAACCCGGCGCGGCGAGCCCCTGACGACCCCGTTTGTTCCCATCTGTAGGGGCATTGGGGGACGTTTTCGAGACACCGTGCCTAGGTTCTGGGTCCACCGTCGTCCCCTACATGCGGTGTTCTGTTAGCCGTCCGACGCCTACCGTCTACGTCATGACTGACACCGCTGCCGCTGTGCCGCTGCTGGTTCTTTGGGACGTTGACGACACGCTGATCTACAACGGGGGCGTGAGCAAGGAGGCGTACGCGCTGGGCTTCAAGCTCCTCACGGGCAAGAGCCCCGTAGAGAAGGTGATCACAGACGGCATGACCGACACGGGCATCATGCGATCGCTCTTCGAGCGACATGGCCTGGTCCTCACGCCCGAGCTGGCCGCCCAGGCGCACGAGGTCATGCCCACTGCCTTGGGCTCACTCGTGCCGCAGCTGCGCGAGCGCGGTCATGCCATGCCGGGTGCTCGCGCTGCGATTGACGCCCTGGGTGAGGAAGCGGGCATTACGCAGTCTGTGTTGACCGGGAACATCGCGCCCAACGCGTACACCAAGGTTGCGACGTTCGGCCTGCATAGTGGCCTCGACTTCGAGGTGGGCGGCTACGGTTCGGATCATGAGGTGCGTGCGGAGTTGGTGCCCGCCGCCCGCGCGAAGGCGGCGAGGAAGTACGGGATCGAGTTCACGCCAGCTACAACCGTGCTCATTGGCGACACTCCACGTGATGTCGAGGCCGGCCGGGTCGGAGGCGCGTACGTGGTCGCCGTCGCGACCGGGAAGTTCGACGCGGAGACCCTGGCCGGGCTCGGGGCCGATGTGGTCCTGCCTGACCTACGCGACACGGCCCGTCTTGTCGAGGCGGTCCTCTCGGTCCGCGGACTGCTGGACGCTCGCTGACAGCGGCTCGGCAGCCTGATGGGGGTAGGCGGTCTCCCAGACGCGCTCGAATGACTCGGCGTACATGTCGAAGAGGTCGCCTCCCTCGCACCGTCGAAGATGCAGGATCGGAGCCCGGTAGCCGTACACCCCGTAGGCGTGCTGGTTGACCAGCATTTCTTCGTCGTACATGAATACGGAGTTGTAGAGCGTCGTCCGGTGCAGGCGGAAGTCGATGTTCGGCACGCCGAGCAGCGGGCGGTAGTAGGCGATCGCCATACGCACCCGTCCGACCAGGCCGTCATAGAGCCGCTCTTCGGCCCCCCGGAGGGCAATCTCGGGCGTCTCCGGGTCGCCCAACGCGATGCGGATGCGTACCCCTGCTGCTGCCTTCTCCCGCAGCAGCCGGATGGACTCAGGGTTGTCCTCGGGCAGGAACAGGCTGGCGTACGCCATGAGCACGATCTCCCGCTGTGCGCCGCGTAGAAGGTCCAACCACATGGACTTCGGCACCAGGTGCCGGTGTGGATAGAACCCGACTACCTCGGCTTCCGATGCTGCCGTGCGGCTGTCCTCCAGTGCCGGCCACAGGTAAGCCGCCTGACTGCCGAGCAGCCGAGCAGCGCTGAGAGCTGTCGTCCGGTGCGGGACCGTGTCTCGGGTGATCCAGCGTTCGACCGTCTTGGGATCGACGCCAAGTTCACCGGCCAACTTCTGGGTGGTGAGCCCGGCAGTCTGCATGACGCTACGTAGACGCTCATTCGCCATTGGACACGGCCATCCTCGTGAGGGGCATTCGGGGACATGAACATGATCCGTCAAATGCACCAGGATGGGAAACCCGCGTGGTGGGAACGCCCGTGATGTCTGGCGTTTGATCGATGCATGACCGACAGCATGAGTACTTGGACGTCCAGTCAGGCTGAACGCTTCGGCCCTGGGGCAGCCGGGGGGATTCCCTCCTCCCGAGCGAGCTTGCGGAGGTAAGCACCAGTGAACGGCGAGAGCCGTTCAACCTCGGCTGGCCCCACCCCAGCGCGTAAGGCCGCGAGCGCGGCGGAAATGGCACCGCGTCGTGCCTCGTCGTGGTCCGCCTCCGTCTTGCGGTAGCGCCTCGTAGCTGCGGCAAGTTCGGCTCTTACATCAGTCACTGCATGAGGGTAGCGGAACCCTCTTGCGCAACTCGTCTGCGTAACGCTACTCTGTTGCGCAACCGAGAAGCGCAACAAGGATTCTCTTGGGCGCTTCGGGTGCCCGCACGCAACGCCGGTAGGTGGCGGGCGGCGATGTGGCTTCGGCTGCGTCGTGCGCTACGGCCCCGCGCACTTGTTCCTTGGTGAATTTCATAGTGAAAGCAAGCAAAGGGCGCTGATTTACATATTTGGCCGCTTGTCGGCCGAGCGTTTTGCTGCCCGGGGCGCGGTCGACGTTGACCGCGCCCCGGCTGACAACTGTCTCTAACCCATCTGATCTGGAAGAGGTGGACGTGATGACCCTCGCCGCATCTGTCCGTGTCTCGATCCGTTCGTCTGCCGCGTGGCGTGAGTGCCGCTGCGGCCGTGTGACCTCGCTGCCCGAGGACGACGGCCGCTGCCCTCACCGCTCCACCCGTGCGCGCCGCTCGGCGCGCTGACAGCTTCCGTGCGGACTGGGCGGTGCCCGGCCCGCGCGGTGGCCGCCAGGGTGGCGGCGCGCGGTTGACGCGCAGAAAGACGGCCCCAGCGGGATTGCCGCCCGCTGGGGCCTTTCGCACCCACTCCACCTGCTGAAGGGAAGAGAGCGATGCCTGTTCAGGCTATCGCGTCGGCACCTGCCGACGAGCCGGGCGCTGCCTGGCTGACCACCGAACACCCCCTCGCCGGTGTGGCGGCCCGCAACTGTGCCGGCCACGTCCACATCGATCCGGCCGACCTGGTCGGAGAGGTCGCCTGCGGGTCCGCGTGGGCCAAGGCCCTGACCGATGACCTGCTGTTCGCCCTGGAGTGCGGTCTCCCGCTGGAGATCGAGCCGGACCCGTTCTACGTCGATGAGGTCGCGGTGCGGCGCGCCGTGCGCGCTGAGGAACTGAACCTGCGCGGTGAGCGGCTGGAGCTGACCGAGCTGGAGCGCGCGGAGGTCAAGCGCCGCCTGGCCGCCATCCGCACCCGCCGCAACCGGCCCTACCGGTTCGTGTGCTCCCGCGCTGCCGCTGTACGGCGGGCCGAGCGGTGAACGGCCAGATCGACCTGTTCACCGGCGCGGTCACCGAGCACCAGGCCGCGCCGGTGGTGCCGGTGCGGCGGGCGGTCCGCCCGCCGCTGGAGCCGGGGCAGGTCCGCTACGCCAAGTTCGGTGGCGAGCGTGACTGTGACGACTGCTGGCAGGCCCAGGCCGACGCGCACGCGGCGGGCACGCAAGTGCCGATGCGGCGCCGGGCCAGCAGTACCCGCGAGACCGCCACCAGCGCAAAGGCGTACCTGTGCGAGCCGCACAAGCTCGACCGCCAGTCCACGGACAAGGAGGTCGAGGTCTGATGCCGCGCACTCGTGCCGGCCGCGCCATCGGCGACATCGCCCGCCGCGCCGCCCGCGGTGAGCTGACCGCCGACCAGGCCGCCGCACTCACCGCCCGGATTCGCTCCGGCCAGCGTGACGCGCTCTACCGCGCCGCCCTGGACACCCTGGCCGCGCCCGGCGAACCGGTGCAGGTGTGGCTGATCGGCCGTACCGGCGACGTGGCCAACCTGCTGACCGTCCTGGACGACGCCACGACCTTGACCGGCGTGTCCGACCCCTACCCGACTTCCCGGCCCGGCGTGGTGCGCGTGTACGCGACCGCCGAGCGCCGCCACCCACTTTCTGGAGGTTCGAAATGACCACACCCACCACCTACCCGGCGTCGGTCGCCGACCTGGTAGACGACTTCAAGCTCTGGGCTGCCGAGCTGGGCACCACCCCATCCGCCAACGCGACCCGCAAGCGGTTCCGGATCGGCAACGACAAGGCCAACGCCCTGCTGGCGACCCTGACCGCGCCCGCCCCCGACGAGCGCCTGACCTCCGGCCCGGCCACCCCGCCGCAGGACGAGCCCACCGGCCCGGCCCCGGAGCCGGAGGTCACCGCCGCGCCGGTCGCGGCGGAGCCGTCGCCGCTGGCTGCGGTGGACGTGGACCCAGGTCCGGAGATCGGCCCCGCGCGGGTCCTGCCGGCCGCGCCGGTTCCGGCCGAGGCTGCCGCGCCGGACGACGGCTGGCCGGTGGACGAGGTCGCCGCGAAGCTGGACAGCGAGCGGGCGCGGCTGATCGTGCAGCGTGAGGACACCCTCGCCCGCCGGGCGATGGAAGCCGAGCACCGTATCGCGATGGGCGACGTGCGCGAGCAGGCCCGCGCCGCCAAGCGGGCACGCCGGGAGCGGGCGCGCGACGCGGCCGACGCGGCGGCGCTGTCGGCGCTGTACCGACGGGCGCAGCGCTCCGGCACCAGGGCGCGGCTGCGGGCGCAGATCCAGGGGTCGGCGGAGATGCGGGCGCTGCGCGTGGCCCGCGTGCGGTCGGTGACCCTGGCCGCTGGTGTGCCGGTCCTGGCCGCGTTCGCCGCCTGGTCCACGACCGGCGTTCAGGCCGGTGTCGCGCGGCTGCTCGGCATCGATGCCGGGTCGCCGGGCTGGTGGGCGGCGTGGGCGATGGAGCCCGCGCTGATCGCGATCGTCGGCCTGATCATCATCGGGCGGGCGGTGCTGCGCTCGGCCGGTGGTGACACCGACTGGCGCGCCGACGCCATCGAGTGGACCGCGCTGAGCACGTCCCTCGCGCTGAACATCGTCGGCGGGTGGAACACCGACCTGGCGTTCGGCGAGCAGATCGGGCCGCTGCTGGCGCACTCGGTCGGCCCGATCGGCGCGGCCGGCACGGCGTTCCTGATCGGCCTGTTCGACGGCTATGTATCAGCGGCCCGGCCGTGGCACGGCGCGCCCCGGCTGGCCGACATGGATCTCGACATGAGCGCGGTGCTGGGCGGTCGTCCGGATGCCATCAACCGCCCCGAACACCCCCGCAGCCACGTGCTAACCGGCGACGTCCGGACGCTGCTGGACGACACCCGCGCCGCCGTGGCTGACGGCACGCTGACCCCCGCGCCGAGCGCCTACGCGATCCACAAGCACGTCATGGGTGGACGGGGCGACAAGGGCAAGGCCTCGCGGGTCGCGGCGCTGCTGGCGCACACGGCCGCCTGACCGGCGACCACCGTGCGGGCCAGGGCTGACCGGTCCTGGCCCGTCGCGGTGGCCGCCAGATCGGCGGACCAGCCCGTGAAGGGAGCCTGCTCGTGGCTAACGAGACCACCCTGACCCTGGTCGGCAACCTAACCGCCGACCCCGAACTGCGCTACACCCCCGCCGGGGCGGCGCTGTGCAAGTTCACGATCGCGTCCACCCCGCGCACGTTCGACAAGGCCACCAGCGAGTGGAAGGACGGCGACCCGCTGTTCATGAACTGCTCGGCCTGGCGCGAGATGGCCGAGAACATCGCCGAATCCCTGCACAAGGGCTCGCGCGTCGTGGTCACCGGCCGTTTGAAGCTCAACCGGTGGAAGACCCCGGAAGGCGAGAACCGCCAGGCGATGCAGCTGGACGTGGAGGAGGTCGGCCCGTCGCTGCGCTACGCAACGGCGCAGGTCAAGAAGCTGACCCGCACCGGTGGCGGCGCGCCGGCCGCCGCTGGTGAGGCGAACCCGTGGGAGAGCAACAGCAACGACGAACCGCCGTTCTGACCGACCGGGCAGTGACCGTGCACGCCGAGCGAACCTGCTCGGCGCGTGCGGTGGCCGCCACCGTGGCAGGCCAGAGAGGGGATCGTCTCTTGTTCACGATCGTCATCAACTACCCCGCCGACCTGGACTCGCTCATCACCTGGGCCAAGCGCCTGCGGGCTGCCTGGCTGGCCAGCAGCCTGACCGGGGTCGCATGCCTGGTCGGCGCGGTGGCCCTCGCGTTCACCGGCCACGGCTGGACCGCCGCCGGTGTGTTCCTGCTGAGCGCGCTGTGCGGCGGCGCGATGGAGGGCCTGGAAGTCCTCATCGAGCAGACCGAGCAGCGCTGCGAGGCACTGCTCACCGCCGAGCGCCCGTAACCGCGCCGGGGCGTGGCCCGACTGGCCGCCAAACCGCAGGCCACGCCCCGCGCACCCCTCCATCCGACAGGAAGGTGCACGTCATCATGTCAACCGACGAGACGCGTTTCGACTGGGACGCCTACGAGCACGAACTGTTCACCGACGACGCTCCGGTCGTGCCGGTCGATGACCCCGACCAGGCCGGGCCGCCGCCCGGTCCGGGCACCCGCCGGCCGGTGCTGCCGCGCTGGCTGCGCTCGGCCGACGCCGCACGTGACCAGATGCGGTGGGCGCTGGACCACAGCAGCCACGTCGCGGCGTACCACCTGATCCGCCTGCCGTTCTACGGCGGCAAGCTTGCACTGCGTTCCCCGCGCGGCCTGGGCCGCGTCGTGGTCGGCGGGGTGCGGTGGATGTTCGACTGGGAAGCCGAGCAGCTTCGCCGCGCGATGGTGCGCGACGAGAACTCCGCCGAGTACATGAAGCTCGCCAACAAGCGCGACCAGCGCGTACGGCTGCGGGTGTGGGTCGGCGCGTTCACGATGCTGGCCACCTGCGGCGGCGCGGCCGCGCTGACCGCCGCGCCGCTGGGCTGGCAGGCCGCCGCCCTGGCCACGGCCGTAGCCGGGCTCGGCCTGGTTGGCGGGAACCCCGACGCGCCGCTGCTGGGCACCGCGGTCGTGTCGCAGCGGATCTCGAAGCTGACCGGCGACGCGATCGAACGCGCCCTGCTGGCGCTGGGCATCGCCGGGATCAACCGGGCGGTGGCCAAGGACCCGCACGCGATCGGCTGGCCCGCCCGGATCGGCCGTGAGGGCGCGGGCTGGCGCGCTGACATCGACCTGCCGCCCGGCGTGACCGCCACCGAGGTCATCGCCAAGCGCGAATCCCTCGCGTCCGCGCTGAGCCGCCCGCTGGGCTGCGTGTGGCCGGAGGGCCAGCCCAAGGTTCACCCCGGACGGCTGGTCGTGTGGGTCGGTGACCAGCAGATGAGCGAGTCACCGAATCCCGAGTGGCCGCTGCTGCGCGCCGGAACGGTGAACCTGTTCAAGGCGTTCCCGCTGGGCACCGACCCGCGCGGGCGCGCCGTGGAGATCACGCTCATGTTCGCCTCGATGCTGATCGGGTCGATCCCGCGCATGGGCAAGACGTTCACGCTGCGGCTGTGCCTGCTGGCAGCAGCACTCGACACGCGCGCCCAGGTGTGGCCGTTCGACCTGAAAGGCACCGGCGACTTCCGGTGCCTGGAACCGGTCGCGCACCGCTACCGGGCAGGCGACGACCACGACGACATCGAATACGGCCTGGAGGCGATGCGCGAGCTCCACGCCGAGCAGCGACGCCGGACCAAGGTGCTGCGGGAACTGCCGCCGCACCTGGTCCCGGAGTCGAAGGTCACCGACGAACTTGCCTCGCAGCGCTCGTACGGGCTGTTCCCGATCGTGGTCGGGGTCGACGAGTGCCAGCGCTGGTTCGAGCACCCCGAGTACGGCGAGGAGCTGCGCGAGATCTGCGAGGACATCGTGCGGCGCGGCCCGGCGCTGGGCATCATGCTGCTGTTCGGCACCCAGCGCCCCGACAAGGACTCCATCCCCGCGAAGATCTCGGCCAACGTCGTGCTGCGGTACGCGCTCAAGGTCGTCCACCACACCCCGAACGACATGATCCTCGGATCGGGCATGCACACCTCCGGGATCTCGGCAACGATGTTCGCCCGCTCCGACAGGGGCATCGGCTGGCTGGTCGGTGAGGGCGATGAACCGCAGATCACCCGCACGCACAAGGTCGACAACCCGCAGGCGGAAACGGTCGTGGCCCGCGCCCGCGCGGCACGTGAAGCGGCCGGCACGCTGACGGGCTACGCCCTGGGCGTGGTCGACGACGCGCCGGTCCGCCCGTCGCATGACGTCCTCGCTGACGTGCTGACCGTCATCGGTCCCGACGAGCGCAACGCCGCGTCCGTCGCGGTCGCCGCGCGGCTGGCCGAGCTGCACCCGGAGGTCTACGACGGCTGGGACACCGGCAACGTCTCGGCGGCGCTCAAGCCCTACGGCATCACCACCGGGCAGGTCTGGGCTGTCGATCCCGACACCGGCAAGAAGAAGAACCTGTTCGGGATCAAGCGCGACGACATCCTGTCGGCAGTAGCGGAGCGTGACCGCAAGCGCGGGAAGTGACCCGACCAGGAAAGCCGCGAATCCGGGCGAACCGTCTTGGCTGATCGCTCTAGGTCTAGAGCAACCGCGCTCTAGACCTAGAGCACGCCCTAGAGCACACCCGAACACCCTGGCCAGGCGTCTAGACGCTCTAGACGCCTGGCCCCGCGCACCCTGAAACCACCTCTGGAGGCACTTCCGTGGACCCCTCCGCGACTCTAGCCATGATCGGATGCGCCGCCGCATCCGCCGTGACGCTCGGTTACGCCGGACTGTGCGCCGTCCAGCCGTTCGCGCGCTGCGAACGCTGCCAGGCCACCGGCTGGCGACGCACCGCCGTGCTGCGCCGCCGCAAGGACTGCCGCCGCTGCAAGATGACCGGCTACCGCGCCCGGCGCGGCGTGCGCGTCTACAACCACCTGCGCCGCCTGTCCCGCGACATCAACCACTGACACCGAACGGAGCACCGTCGTGACCCTGACCTTCACCGACCTGCTGTGCGGCGCGGGCGGCTCCTCCTACGGCCTGACCGCCGCCGGGATGCACCTGGTGACCGCCGTCAACCACTGGCGCGTCGCGATCGAGACCCACGCCGCGAACTTCCCCCACGCCCGCCACGAGTGCGAAGACATCAACAAGGTCGACATGCGCAGCCTGCCCCGCACCGACGGACTGTGGGGCTCGCCGATCTGCACCGAAGCCTCACCCTCCGGCGGCGCGGCCCGCCCGCGCCAGAAGGTCCGACCGCGCGGGCAGCTCGACCTTTTCGAGCAGAACGGCCATGTCGAACAGGCCGGATTCGAGCGCACCCGCGCCACGTTCGGCGACATCATCCGCGCCGCCGAGCTGCACCGCTACGACTTCGTCATCGTGGAGAACGTCCCGGACGTGTCGTGGCGCTGGGAGCTGTTCGACTGGTGGTGCCAGGGCATGCGCCTGCTCGGCTACAACATGCAGCCGGTGTCGGTGTCCTCGGCGCACATCGGCGGCGACGGCTACGACCAGGCCGCCCAGTGGCGCAACCGGCTCTACCTCGTGTTCACCCGCGAGGGCATCCCGCTGCCCGACGTCGCACCCCGCCCCCTGGCCTGGTGCCCCGGCTGCGAGGTCGACGTGCACGCCGTGCAGTGGTGGAAGGACACCCCGCTCACCCGCCTACGGAAGATCGGCAAGTACGGCCAGCAGTACCTCTACATCTGCCCCAACGTCGCCTGCATGAACACCGTCGTAGAGCCCTACGTCAGCCCTGCGGGCTCGGTCATCGACTGGACCGACCTCGGCCAGCGCATCGGCGACCGCGACCCATCCGACCCCCTCGCACCGAACACCATCAGCCGCATCCGCCAAGGGCTCAAGCAGTTCAGCGGCGAGCAGTCACTGATCACCGTCAACCACGGCGACGGCGGCACCGGCCGCGCCGCCCGCGCCCTGCCGCTGCACGGCGCGCCGCTGCCCACCCGCACCGTGAAGATCGGCGAAGGGGTGCTCACCCCGCCGCTGCTGGTCCCGGCCGGCGGGAGCTGGAACACCACCGCCAGCCCCACCACCAGGCCGTTCCGCACCCGCACCGGCAGCGAGTCCGAAGCGCTGCTGACCCCGGAACCGTTCGTGGCCGTGCTGCGCAACCACGGCACCGCGCACAGCATCCGCCAGCCGTTCCAGACCATGGCCGCCGGAGGCGGACACCACGCCCTGGTCGTGCCCTACCGCCGCAACAACCGCACCACCAGCACCGACGAGCCGCTGCACACCATGGCCACCCGCGATTCCGGCGCGCTCGTGCGCCCAGCGGTCGCCGTGGAGGACTGCCGCTTCCGCATGTTGAAGCCCCGCGAGCAGCTCCGCGCCCAGACGTTCCCCGACACCTACCGCGTCACCGGCAACGTCGCCGAACAGACCATGCAGGCCGGAAACGCCGTCACCTGCACCGTCGCCCAATGGCTCGGCAACCGCGTCATGACCGCACTCGACTCCCGCGCCGCCGCCTAATCCGACCGAAGGAGACAGCCGTGATCCCGCGCATCTACCAAGCCCTCACCGGCAAGCCCTGGGTGACCACCACCCTCGACGTGACCACCGACGTCGGCCCGACCATCCGTGCCCGCTTCCCCGAACTGGACGCGTTCACCGACCTCGAACTGATGCGGATGACCCCCGACGAGGCCATCTCCACAGGCCACAGGCTTCGCGCCGACCAGCAGCGCCGTACCGCGCCGCGCGCCCTCGCCCACCAGTGACCGCCACCAGGACCGGCCGGCCGAACAGGCGGCCGGTCCCCACCGCCACCCCGGAGGGCAGATGAGCAGCACAACCCTGAGAGCAGAAAGGCCGCCTGCGGCGGCTCACCCCTTGTTGGCGGCTGCGCTGCGCTACGCCGCCAACGGCTGGCCGGTGTTCATGCTCGGCCGGTCCAAACGGCCCGTAGCGCTGTGTCCGCCCTGCGATACGGCACGCAAGACCAAGACACCTCACGACCCGCAGGCGTGTGCGTGCCTGACCTGCCACGGGTTCTACGCGGCCAGCACCGACCCCGACCGGATCGCAGCCATGACGGCCGCAGTCCCGCGCGGGATCCTCGCCATCCGGACGGGCGCGCCCTCCGTCCTGGTCGTCATCGACGTCGACCCCCGCCACTGCGGCACGACCTCGCTGCGCGCCCTCATCGACCGCGGACTCACCCCGCCCACCCGCTACGTCCACACCGGCGGTGGCGGCCTGCACCTGTACTACGGCCATCCCGGCCAGCCGGTGCCCTGCGACGAGGGCATACGGCTCGGCCCCGGCATCGACGTCAAAGCCGACGGCGGGTACGTGGTCGCGCCGCCCTCACGCCATCCCGACACCGGTCGTCCTTACCGGTGGGCCGACGACGGGGCGCAGATCAGGGATATGGCCCCCGCGCTGGTGGCCGCGTGTGTCGCCGAGGTACGGCGGCGCGCGCCCGTCCGTCCCGCCGGCCAACCCCTCACCCCGCGCAGCGGGGGGGCCATATCCCATCCCGACCGGCTCATGTCTGCGCTGGTCGCCCGCATCAGCGCGGCCCCGGAGGGCAGGCGGCGCGTGACGCTGTACGGCTGCGCACGCGGCGCCGCACTCATCATCGCCGCAGGCCACCTGACCAGCATCGACGCCTACGACACCCTCGTGTCGGCCTGCGACGCCGCAGGCTGGCCGTGGGCCAAGTCCACCCCCAACGCGATCCGAGACGGGTTCGCCGCAGAAGGAGTGACATTGTGACCCGACCGAAGACGAATCGACCCGCCATCGACGGCGCTGACCTGCTGGATCGGTTGCGTGCCGCGATCAAGCTGTACGTGATTCTGCCCAGCACCGAATCCCTGGACGCCGTAGTCCTGTGGATCGCCGCCACCTACGCGCTGCCAGCATGGGCGTGCGCGCCCCGCCTGGTCATCCGGGCACCGGAGAAGCGCTGCGGAAAGTCCCGGCTGCTCGACCTGATCGAGGCCGCCTGCCACAACCCGCTCATCACGGTCAACGCGTCGCCTGCGGCGGTTTACCGGGCCATCGGCACCGACAACCCGCCCACCCTGCTCATCGACGAGTACGACACGATCTTTCGCAACCTCGGCGACAACGACGACCTACGCGGCCTGCTCAACGCAGGCCACCAGCGCAACCGGCCCGCCATCCGCTACGACAACAACGCGCAGTGCAACCAGATCATCTCGACGTTCGCCATGGCTGCCATGGCGGGCATCGGCGCGGCCCCCGACACCATCGAGGACCGGGCCGTAGTCGTGCACATGCGCCGACGCGCCGGACGCGAGAAGGTCAAGCCGTGGCGCATCATGCGCGACCGACCCGCAGTCGCTGCGATCGGCGCGGAGTTGAGCGAATGGCTGCTCGGTGACCTCGATGCGCTGCGCGTCGCCGAGCCGGTCATGCCCGTTGAGGACCGGGCCGCCGACACGTGGGAACCCCTCATCGCGGTTGCCGACCTCGCCGGAGGTGACTGGCCGATCCGTGCCCGCACAGCCGCCGTCACTCTGACTGGGGCAAAGGAGGAGAACGCGGCGACCAGTGACCGCGTGCGGCTGCTCATCGACTGCCGCACGATCTTCGCCGAGACCGGTGCGGACGCGCTGCCGACCGCGCTCCTGCTCGAACGGTTGCGCGGGCTAGAAGAGTCGCCGTGGTCGGACCTCAACCCGTACCGGCTCGGCGCGCTGCTGCGAGAGTTCGAGGTCCGGCCGACTACGGCGCGGTTCCCCACCGGACAGGCGAAGGGCTACACGAAGACGTCGTTCGCTGACGCCTGGGACCGCTACTGCGAGCCGGACGGTCCGGAAACCGAGGGGGAGCCGTACCATCCGTACCATCCGTCCCAGCCCAGCTCAGAGGCGGTACGGAATCTTGACTGGTACGGATCGATCCGTACCACCCAAGATTCCGTACCGGGGCTGACCAGCAGTGTTACGGATGGTACGGATGGTACGGATACCCCCCTCCCTCCAGGACATGAGTCGTCCACCGCGCATGGTCGTTTGCGCCTGATCCGCTCTGGCGACAGCGCCACCGGGACCGAGTGAGCGACCCCTTGTTGCACCTCCACATTGGATGGACGGTGCGACTGAAGTTTGAGTCATGTGTAGACACCGGGCGGAGTCAGATCTTGGCTCAGCGGCTGTCTTGGCGGGCCGGGCATGCCACCACCGTCCGCGCTCGGCTCAATCAATCGTCTCGGCGCGCGCTCCAACGCGCGCCGAGACCACTCCCAACCCCTTGCCAGGAAGAGGAGCAGTCACATCATGCCCACTCGACCCTCCGCAACACATCGCCCGATCGATGCCACCCGTCCGGATCTGTACCGACCGGGTGAGGTCGCCAAGCGCCTCCGATGCTCGGAGTGGTGGATCAAGGAGCAGGCGCGCAAGCGCCGTATCCCTTATTCGTGGATCGGTGGCAGCTACCGGTTCACGGAAGAGCACGTCAAGGAGATCATTCGCCTTTTCGAGGTGGAGCCAATTCAGCCCAGCGTCCACCGGACGGCACAGTCCGCCGCGCCGTTGGTGCAGCACCCGACCAGCGTGGCTGTCGTGACTCCTCTCAGGGCACGGGTGCCGCGCCGTGCCCGCACGGTGGCGGGGCTGAGTCAACTCGCAGCCTGATCGATCAGCGCCGCACGGCAACTGCCGTGCGGCGCTTCCTTTGGAGGTGAAACATTGGCATTCGCAGAGAATCGTGGCAGCTATTGGCGAGGCCGCTACAAGACCGCCCCGGGCAAGTACGACACCGTGAAGGACGCGAGCGGCGCAACCGTTCGATTCCGCACGAAGCGCGAGGCAGAGCAGGCGGCCGAGGAGGAGGAAGCCAACGTTCGCCGCGGTAGGTGGCGCAACGTGGCCGCCGGACGCGAGACGTTCGGCGCTTTCGTCAGCAGGTGGTATGCCGTTCAAGACCTGGCCGCGTCAACCATGCAGAACTACCGGCGGCACATCGAAGAGCATCTGATGCCGACCTTTGAGAACGTCGCCATAGCCGACATCAAAGCGGCCGACGTCGCCGCATGGGAGAAGGCCGAACGAGCCCGGGGCTACGCCCCGTCGAGTGTCAAGACCTGGCGCGCGACTCTGCACCTGATCCTGTCCGACGCGGTCGACGAAGGGCTACGCGACTTCAACCCAGCCGCCAAACGACGCGGCCGAGGAAGGCGGGTCGGCCGGTCCACTCGGCGGGGGCCGGAGAAGGCCGTCACAGACGCGCTGGGCATTCTCCTGATCGCCGAGCGCGCCGCGATGCTTTCCGGCCGCGATGACGAGTTCGTGGCGATCGTGACCATGGGATGGACCGGCATGCGATGGGGCGAGATGGTGGGCCTGGAGTCGGAGTTCGTCCGTGCGCGCGAGCTGCGCGTGGAGTGGCAGCTCTACGAGCTGGACACCGGCGAGCTTCACCGCTGCCCGCCTAAGGACGATTCCCGGCGAACCATCGACCTGCCGGACTGGCACGGGCGGTTGCTGCTCGACCACCTGGCCGCCAGCCAGCCCGCGCCGTGTCAGTGCCACGGGCGCAAGTACGCGTTCCGAGGTCACCGGCCAGCCAACCAGGCCGCCCGGCAGGCGGGGCCGAAGCTCATCGACGTTGCGCGCCGGGCCGACGTGTCCACGGGCACGGTCTCCAACGTGCTCAACCGGCCCGACACGGTGCCGGAGCGCACGCGGATGCGGGTGGAGGCGGCTATTGCCGACCTCGGATACGTGCGCGGGCTGGCCGGCGGGGAGTTGGCGGCGCACTGGCGGCGCTCGGGCTTCGCAACGTGGCTGTTCCACCCGGCGGCCACGGGCCGATATCCGAAGCGGGCCGGAGAGGCCGGGCACCCGGTGCCGATCCTGTCCGACCCGTGGCCGGGCGTTCCGGCGCGGGGGAGAGGCGCGTCACAGCGGGCTGACGGCTGTTGGGTGCCGATCGCCGAGCGGCTCACCCCGCACGGCACCCGGCACTCCCATAAGACGCTCATGGATGAGCTGGGCACGCCGTCTCAGCTCAAGGACGAGCGGATGGGACACCTGGACGGGTCTGTGCAGGCGCGCTACTCACACATCACGCGAACGATGCGAGACCGGCTCATGGAGGCCTTAACCGACCTCTGGCATTCCGCGCTGGTCGCCCGCCATGCCATGAGCCCAGGGTCACCGGTCGCCGTGTTGGACCGCTTGCTGAGGGAGCGGAGCGGGGCGCGCTGATCCCCGATTTTCAAGATCTTCTCCCAGATCTCTCCCAGATCAGATCTTGAAACGCATCAGGGCGGGTCTCCCGTGAGGGAAGACCCGCCCTGACCTGCACTTACTCCAGTC
>NZ_BONI01000129.1 GCF_016862635.1 Catellatospora coxensis
TGCGCCGTGGTGACGAGCGGAGCGAGGAGGCGCGGTGAGCGAGTCTTGCGAGCGAACCTGGTGGGCTGGGGTGCGCCGTGGTGACGAGCGGAGCGAGGAGGAACGGTGACCGTGCTGTTGGTGGCGCTCGGCGCGGCCGTGGGTGCGCCGCTGCGCTACCTGGTGGATCGGGCCGTGCAGGCGCGGCACGACGCCGTCTTCCCGTGGGGCACGCTGACCGTGAACGTGACCGGTTCACTGATCCTCGGCCTGCTGACCGGTGCCGCGCTGGCGGGAGCGGTGCCGGGCAGCGTGATGGCGCTGCTGGGCACCGGGCTGTGCGGGGCGTTGACGACCTACTCCACCTTCGGGTACGAGACGGTCAAGCTCGTCGAGACGGGCAGCTTCGGCCAGGCGTTCGCCAACGTCGCCGTCAGCGTCACCGCCGGCCTGGTCGCCGCCACCGTCGGGTACACCCTGACCGCCTGATCCCGCCCTTCGGCGCGCTCAGACCCGGCCTGCCGCCACCCCGCGCGGCCGGTTCGGCCAGACCGTCAGCTCCGACCAGGGTGATCATGAAGTTGTTCCGGCGACACGCCGTCGAGCCGTGCCATAGGTTCATGATCAACGGGAGGGGGTGGGCGGAGGGGGAGGGACCAGAGGGCCAGGGCGGCGGGGTAGAGGAGGTAGCCGAAGCGGGTGGCGGGCATCAGGATGATGGCCGTGAGAAGGCCGGTGGCGGTGATGAGGGCCGCGGCGCCGGCGTCGCGGGGTGGGCGGCGGAGGAGCCACAGGCCGACGGCCAGGGCGCCGAGCGCCAGCAGGGACAGGGCGACGAGCCGTCCGCCGGGGACGTGCTGGGCGATCAGGTAGCCGAGCAGGGGTGACGCGGCGGGACTGGTGACCAGGCCGTGGCCGGTCGGGAAGCGGATCACGTTCTCCACGAAGGCGGCCGGTTCCACCAGCAGGGCCGGGATCAGCGCGAGCAGCGGCAGCCCGGCCGCGCCCACCGCGTAGCGGAGGCCCGACCTGCGGACCAGGGCGTACGCGCCGAGCACCAGCACGACGGGCCAGGCCAGCAGTTTCATGGCCGCCGCCGCGCCGATCGCCACGCCCGCCCAGCCGAAGCGGTCCCGGGCGGCGAGCGCGAACGCCAGCAGGCACAGCGCCAGCACCGGCAGGTCGTCGCCGCCGGTGGCCAGGGTCAGCGCGCACAGCGGGAGTACGGTCGCGGCCTGCACGGCGCGCACCAGCAGCGTGTCGCGGGCCGCGCTGCCGTCGCGCAGCAGCCGTGCCGCCAGCGCCACGACGAGCACGGTGACCAGCGCGAACCAGATCCGGGCGTCGGTCCACCAGCTGTCGCCGAAGACCGCGCGGGGCAGCCCGAACACGGCCATACCCGGCTGGTACGGCGTGTAGCCGAGCAGCGGTTCGGGCAGCGCGGCGATGCCGTCCCGGCCGAGGTAGGGCGTGCCGGTGTCGAGCAGGCGCCGCGCCGACTCCTCGACGACCAGCACCTCCTCCTGCGCGCGCCCGTTCATCCCGCCCGCCCGCGCGGCGGCCTGCGCGACGAGCGGCACCAGCACCACCGAGACCCAGGCCCCAGCGGTCACCCACCCTCGTGAAACCACCCCGCGCCGATCCGCGCCAGCCAAGATCGCCGGACTTGCCTGGCACTCGTGCGTATCTTGGCCGCCCCTTCCCCCACCTGCCTGGCAAGTCGAGTGATCATGGGAGGGTGGGCCGGGACGGCGGCGGAGCAGCAGCTGGACGAGGACGGCGAGGGTCGCGGCGGCGTAGCCCCAGACGGCGAGCGCGCCCCAGGCGCGGTGGGAGGTGAGCGTGGAGCCGGTCGCGGTGGACCAGGCGAACAGCGCCGACAGGGCGTAGAGGCCCAGGTCGGCGGCGAGCCCGTCCGCGGCGCGGTCGACCGACCGCCAGATCCGGCCCGGCCGGCTGCCCGTCTCCGGGGCCGGACTCACGCCGGGACCCCCGGGTGCGCGGCTTGGACAGGGGGCACCGGGCCGGTGATCCGCTCGCTCATGCGGACGAGTGTTACACCCGCTCGCCGCCGTTCGCGCCGGTGGTGCCCGTGGCCCGGGAGATCCGGCCGGGCGCGCGCTTGGCGGGCATCCGCACCACGGCGGCGGGGTCGTGCAGCGGCGGTGCCAGCCGGACCGGGCCGTCGTCGGCGGTGATCAGCGCGAGGACCTCTTCGATCGGCATCGGCTTGGCGAACAGGTGGCCCTGCCCGGCGGTGCAGCCCAGGTCCCAGAGCATGTGCCGCTGGCTGTCGCGCTCGACGCCCTCGGCGACCACCAGCAGATCGAGGTGGCGGCCCAGCTCCAGGTGGGAGCGGACCACGGCGGCGGCGCTGGGCGTGTTCTCCATCTGCGTCACGAACGAGCGGTCGATCTTCAGTTCCTTGGCGGGCACCCGGGACAGCACCGAAAGCGAGGAGTATCCGGTGCCGAAGTCGTCCAGCGCGATCATGCAGCCCAGCTCGGCCAGCTCGGCCAGCACCTTGTCCACGATGTCCAGCTGGCTGACGGTGTGCGACTCGGTCAGCTCCAGCACCAGCGCGTCGCCGGGCAGGCCGTGGTCGTCCAGCCGGCGGGTCACCAGTGCGGGCAGCCGGCGGTCGAGCAGGCTGCGCGGGGAGATGTTCACCGCGACCGGCCACCGGCAGCCCAGCGCCCGCCAGCGTGCCGCCCCGGCCAGCGCCTGGTCGAGCACGGCGTCGGTGAACGCGGTGAGCAGGCCGGACCGCTCGATGGAGCCGAGGAAGCTGCGCGGGTCGACCATGCCCTTGTCCGGGTGCTGCCAGCGGGCCAGCGCCTCGGCGCTGATCGGCTCGCCGCTGGCCAGGTCGACGATGGGCTGGAACTGGAGGATGAACTCCTTCTGCGCCACCGCCCGGGGCAGCATGCCGCCGACGACGAGCCGGCCCCGGTCGGCGGTGTCGTTGTCGGGGGCGTACGCGGCCACCGAGCACCCGGTGCGCTTGGCCTGGTACATCGCAATGTCGGCTCGGCGCAGCAGTTCCACGAAACCGCCCTCGCACGGGCCGGTGGCCACCCCGGCGCTGGCCGACACGACCAGCGGCATGCCGTCGACGTCGACCGGCTCGTGCAGCGTGGAGAGCAGATGCTCGGCCTGGTAGAGGGCGAGCGCGGGGGCGGGCAGGTTGCGCAGCAGCACCGCGAACTCGTCCCCGCCGAGCCGGGTCACCAGTGCCTCGTCCCCGGCGGCGGCCGACAGCCGCTGCGCGACCGCGATCAGCACCTGGTCGCCGGCGCCGTGGCCGAGGGCGTCGTTGACGTCCTTGAAGTGGTTGAGATCGAGCACCAGCAGCGCGGTCACACCGCGCCCGCCGCGCTTGCGGTCGAGGGCGTCCTCGGTGTCCAGCTGCAGCCGCCGCCGGTTGGGCAACCCGGTGAGCAGGTCGTGGGTGGCGTCGTGCTGGTGCTGCCCGGCCATCTGCTCCAGCTGGGCGTACGAGGCCGCGTTGCGGATCGCCGTGCACAGCGCACCGGCGAACGCCCGCAGGGTGAACTGCTCCCGTTCGGACAGGGCGACCGGGACCTGGAAGCACAGCCGCAGCTCACCGACGCGCTCGCCGTCATTGTCGCCGATCAGCGCGACGACCGCGGTGGTCGCCTCGTCGACGGGGCGCTGGTCGGGCTCGCCGTGGTAGGTGATGGAGCTCTGGGTGCCGCGGACCGACTGCTGCGCGCCGTCGAGGCATACCTCGATCTCGACGCGGTCGGCGGAGAACAGCCGCGCGCCGTTGCGGACGGCGGTCTGTAGCACGGTCTCCATCTGCACGACGTTCATGGCGTCGGTCGCCTCGGCCAGTTGCTGCCAGGCCAGCCGCTCGGCGCGGGCGCGCAGCCGGCCGCGATAGGTCAGGTGAAGGCTGAACACGATCGCCGGGATGCCGATCAGCAGCTGCGGCTCCGCCGCGAGCACGGCGAGCGCTAGCACGGCCACGGCGAACCGCACGAACGCGGAGCCGAGGCGCAGGTCCAGGTCGGCGAGGAAGCGGTCACGCATGCTCGTGCCGGTCGCGAGCGCGATCACCGGGATGATCGCCATCTCGTCGGTGATCAGCGCGGCGAGGTAGGCCAGCGCCAGCGGGCCCAGGTGCTCCAGTGGCGGCTGAGTGGTGCCGCCGAGCAGGGCCAGGGTAACGGCGGCGACGGCGCAGTCGACGGTGCCCTTGGCGACACCGAAAACGAACTTGATCGGCGGCAGCTTGCGGGTGGACTTCTCGATGCCGACGCCGATGGCGGCGCAGAGCACCGCCCATTGCGGGGGCAGCAGCACCGCTGCGATCAGCAGCGCCGAGTCGGCCCAGGTGACGTCCAGGTTGTTGGACCCCACCCGCACCCGCACCGAGGTCAGTGAAGCGAAAGTGATCAGCGCGGTCAGCGCGACCGCCTGCAGGGCCGTGCCAGCGTCGATCCCGCTGCTCGTCGCGGTGCCGGCGGCGACGAGCACCACGGCACCGGCGATGAGCGCGACGATGCGAACGAGCAGCTTGAGCTGCCGATCGGCCTGCTGCGGAGCAGGGGTCTGGCTGGCCACGTCGGACCTCTTCCGTCAGAGACAGATGGTCGTGAGTGTGGACAGCCTAAGCGATTGTCAGTGCCAGTCGTAGGTGCGCATCTCCGGCTCCCTCCCGCTCGACCCCTGTGCTTGCCAACGTCTGATGCAGAGCGTAGTTTCTGCACGGTCGATTTCTAGTGGTGCATTCACATTTCAAATAACTATGGCGATTTATCACAGTTAGTGGTGAGTCGCCTACGCATTGTGTTCGCTTCCAGTGTTCGCCCAGGAAGCAACTAGGCTCATGTCGTGACAGAAGGAACAGCTCCCTCCTCACCTCAGCTGACTCATGTGGACTCCCGCGGGGAGGCCAGGATGGTCGACGTCGCAGGCAAGGAGATCACGCTGCGTGTCGCCGTTGCGGCGGGACGCGTCGTCACCACGCGTGACGTGCTCGATCTCCTGCGCGGGCGGGGCGTGCCGAAGGGCGACGCGCTCGGCGTGGCCCGGCTCGCCGGCATCATGGCCGCCAAGCGCACCCCTGACCTCATTCCGCTCTGCCATCCCATTGCCATCCACGGCGTCACCGTGGACCTCACCGTCACTGACGACGGTGTGGACATCCAGGCGACGGTCCGCACCGCTGACCGTACCGGTGTCGAGATGGAAGCTCTGACCAGCGTCGCAGCGGCAGGGCTGGCGCTCATCGACATGATCAAAGCGGTCGATCCCGCGGCGGCGATCGACGGCGTGCGGGTGCTGCGCAAGGAGGGCGGCAAGACCGGCCTCTGGGAGCGCGGAGCCATGCCCGCGGTTTCCCGCCCGGCCACCACGCCAAACATCGGCGCGCCGAAGGTCCGGGTCATCGTCGCCTCGACCAGGGCGGCGACCGGGGTGTACGAGGACCGGGGCGGCCCGCTGCTCGCGGACGGCCTGCGGGCCTTCGGCTGCGAGGTGGCCGACGTCGTGGTCGTGCCCGACGGCGAACCGGTGCGCCAGGCGCTGCGCGCGGCCCTGGCCGAGCGGCCCGACGCGATCGTCACCACGGGCGGCACCGGGATCAGCCCGACCGACCGCACCCCCGACATCACCCGCGAACTCGTCGACTACGAGGTCCCCGGCATCGCCGACGCGGTCCGCGGCAGCGGCGCGACCCCGCTCGCGGCGCTCTCCCGCGGCGTCACCGGCGTGGCCGGGCGGACCCTGGTGGTCAACCTGCCCGGCTCCACCGGCGGCGTGCGCGACGGGCTCGCCGTGCTGGCGCAGGTGCTGCCACACGCCGTGGAACAGCTCCGCGGCGCGGACCATCCGGCCTCAGCCGGCACCGGTACACAGGTCTAGGGTCAAAGCATGACCGCTCCTGAGGACTGGGTGTCGGCGCGACGGGGTGTACACGCCGCGGGCTGGCGGGCGCAGCTCGCCCCGGTCACCGTGCCGCTGGCCGAGGCCGACGGGCTGACCCTGGCCACCGCCCTGGCGCCGCGCAGCGACCTGCCGGCGTTCCCCACGTCGAGCGTCGACGGCTGGGCGCTGCGCGGGCGCGGCCCGTGGCGGATCACCGGCCGGGTGCTTGCCGGCAACGTGCCCGAGCCGCTGTCCGGCGACGGGGTCGCGGTCGAGATCGCCACCGGGGCCATGGTGCCACAGGGCACCGAGGCCATCCTGCGCGTCGAGCACTCCACACGCAGCGGCGATCTGGTCGACGGGACGCCGAAGACCGAGCGGGAATGGCGGATGCCGGGCGAGGAGGCCCGCGCCGGCGAGCCGCTGCTGCCCGCGGGCACGCCGGTCACCCCGGCGGTGATCGGCCTGGCGGCGTCCTGCGGCCACGACATGCTCCCGGTGCGCCCGGCTCCCCGGGCCGCCATGCTGGTCTTCGGCGACGAGCTGCTCACCTCCGGCCCGCCCGCCGACGGCCGCATCCGCGACGCGCTGGGCCCGGCCGTGCCGGCCTACCTGCGCCGGCTGGGCGTGGCCTGCGAGCCCGCCGCCGCGCCGATCAAGGACACGCTCGACGCGCACGTCGAGGCGCTGCGGGCGGCCCTGGAGAGCGGCGTCGACCTGGTCTGCACCACCGGCGGCACCATGCACGGACCGGTGGACCACCTGCATCCGGCGCTGGCCGAGCTGGGCGCGTCGTACGTGGTGAACACGGTGGCGGTGCGCCCCGGTTTCCCGATGCTGATCGCGGCGGTGCCGCACGGCGGGCGGACCCGGTTCGTCGCCGGGCTGCCCGGCAACCCGCAGTCGGCCGTGGTCGCGCTGGTGTCGCTGGTGGTTCCGCTGCTGGCCGGGCTGGCCGGCCGGCCCGAGCCGGCGCTGCCGCAGGTCACCCTCGGCGAGCCGGTGCCGGGCCGGGGCGACTACACCCATCTGGCGCTGGTACGGATCGACCCGGTCGACGGGCTCGCCCGGCCGGTGTCCCACGTGGGCTCGGCGATGCTGCGCGGCCTGGCCGGCGCGCAGGGCTTCGCCGTGATCCCGCCCGGCGCCACCGGTCGCGCCGGTGACACCGTCGAACTGGTGGAGGTCCCGTGAACCGGGTCGTGCTCGCCGCGCTGACCACCGAGCCGCTGGACGTGGCGGAGCACGAGGCCGCCGTGGCGGACCCCCGGGCGGGGGCGGTGGTCAGCTTCGCGGGTGTGGTCCGCGACCACGACCACGGCCGGTCCGTGGCGACGCTCACCTACGAGTCGCACCCGAGCGCGGCCGAGGTGCTGCGCGAGGTCGCCCAGGAGCTCGCCGACGACCCCGACGTGTACGCCGTGGCGGTGTCCCACCGGTACGGCCCGCTGAAGATCGGTGACGTCGCGCTCGCCTGCGCGGTCTCCACCGCGCACCGCGCCGCGGCCTTCACCGCCTGCGCGCGCCTGGTGGACCTGGTCAAGCAGCGCCTGCCCATCTGGAAGCACCAGACCTTCACCGACGGCACCGACGAGTGGGTCAACTGCCCCTGACGCCGCGTGGTGCGGGCCGAGTGGGCGCGAAAACAGGGAAACTGCCGCCTCCGTGATGCTGGAGGCGGCAGTTTCCGTGTGACTGCGTCAGCGCTCGGACGGCGCGCCCGCGGTGGCCGGCTCCTTGCGGGTCGGGACGGGGGCCGGGCGGGTGGCGGGTACGCGCGGGCCGGTGTTGCCGCCGAACGCCGGCTCGGCGCCGGGCCGCGACGGCAGGGCCGCGACCAGCACGATCAGCGCGATGGCGAGCGAGTTCTCGGCCAGCATGCCGAACAGGCCGTCGGCGTAGTGCGAGACGCCCGGGAGCTGGTGCTCGTACGGCCAGATGGGCGAGATCAGGAACAGCAGGTAGAGCGCGATCGCCGCGCCCGCGTGCCGTGCGCCGACCAGCGCCGGGAACCAGATCGGCTCCCGCAGCCCCGGCGTGGACCGCCCGCGTGCCGCCAGTCCCCGGCTGGCCGCGCGGCGGCGCAGCGCCTGGTCGGCGAGCGCGACGACGGCCGGCACGACCCAGACCAGGTGGTGCGTCCAGGAGATCGGGCTGACCACGTTGGCGGTCAGGCCGACCAGGGTGAACGCGATCAGCTCGTCGCCCTCGGCGTGCGCCGCGGCGGCGCGGGTCAACCCGACGGCCAGCAGCACCAGCGCGAACGCGATCCAGAGCACGCTGGGCGCGGTCGCGGTGTCGTACAGCCGTGACAGCAGCCCGGCCAGGGACTGGTTCGGGGTCATGTCCGCGACGCCGACCCGCTCGGTCTGGAAGATCACGTGTCCCCAGTACAGGGCGGACTCGTGCGGGACGATCACCCAGGCGGCGGCGGTGGCGGCCAGGCCCGACAGGGTGGCCGTGAGCGCGGCCCGCCACTGCTTGCTGACCAGGAAGTAGACGATGAACAGCGCGGGCGTCAGCTTGATCGCCATGGCGATGCCGACACCGGCGCCGGCCCACCGCCAGCCCTTGCGCAGCGCCACCAGGTCCGCCATGATCAGCGCGAACAGCAGCAGGTTCACCTGGCCGAAGCCGAGCGTCTCGCGCACCGGCTCGATCGCGGCGAACAGCGGCAGCGCGACGGCGACGGTCAGCCAGCGCGGCCAGCCGCACCGGTCGGCGACGGGGATCAGCAGCGCGGCGAGCACGACTCCCAGCGCGACCAGACCGAAGACCATGTTGAACAGTCCCGCGGCGGCGGGCGTCAGCGCCGCCATGGGCAGCATCAGCAGCGCCGCGAACGGCGGGTAGGTGAACCCGAGGGTCGTGTCAGGTGCGATGAACTCGTACAGCTCTCCGCCGCCGCTCCACCACACCACCGCGCCGTGATAGATCTTCATGTCGAAGAAGTCGTACCACCGTCCGAAGTTCTGCTCCGTCACCCAGGCGGCGTAGCAGATGGCGGCGACGATGCCGACCCGGACGAGCGTGCGACGATCCCACTGGGGGGATCTCCAGTCACGGATGATTCGGGGGGTCCTGGTGAGGCGGGGCAGACTGCGCACGCCGCGTGCCGGCATGGCGTCGCCACCTCCTTTTAGGGGTCGGGTCTCGGTAGCCCGTTCGTGTCTGCTGAGCAGCCTAGAACGGCGCACCACTCCAGTACCTCCCGTGTTACCCGACCGTGTCCGATCCCACACGACTTTGCGACATTTCTAGCTGGTTAACGCAGCCTGCGAAGATAAGGTGATTGGCGTCACACTGGTACCTCTGGCTGCGAAAACGCACGCTCTGTATGTCGCAACGGCACGGACCGGAACGAAGAAACGCCGATGTCCGGGCGGCTCACCCGGCGTCTACCCGGGATCAGCCGAGATGTAACTGCGTCGACGCCTTCTGCAGCGACTTCTTCGCCGACTTCTGCGCCTCGTGCACGGCCTTGCGGCCCCGCCAGCCCAGGCTGGGCGAACCGGCGGTGTCCACGGCGGCCAGCAGCAGCCCGGCCAGCAGTCCGAGATTCTTCGCGAAATGCACCATCTCGTCGTTGCGCTTCTCGGGGTTCTCGATGCGCCAGAACGGGTGGCCCACCAGCGTGGCGGGGATGAGCGTGCCCGCCAGCAGGGCCGCGGCGGGGCGGGGTGCGGTGCCGGTGGCCAGCATCGCCCCGGCGACCACCTGGACGCCGGCGTTCATCCGGACCAGCGATCTGGTCTCGGTGGGCAGCCGCGGGTCGACGGCCTCCAGCAGCGGCACGACCTGCTCGGCGAGGGGCTCCGCCTTGACGGCGTACCGGTCGGGTTTCAGCAGCGCCTGCGCGCCGGCCGCGATGAACAGCCCGCCGAGCAGCGCCCGAGCGACCCCTCGTACTGGTCTCATACCGCCATTATCAAGGACGTTCGCCCATGCACAGGACGAAATCCAAACCCTCCAGCTCACTGTCGAAGAAGTAGTGGTAGCGGTAGTCCTTCACGTCGGCGCACGCGCCGGTGTCGCTGGTCGCGTCGAACCGCGCCAGCACCTCCAGCGCGCCCGGCGCGCATTCGGTCAGCACCAGCTCAGGGTCCTGCTCGGTGCCCTGGTTGGCCACGCAGTCACCCGGTTGGGCGAATCGCGCGGTGCGCGGCGGGCCGGACGGCGTCGCGGTGGCGACGGGGATCGGCGGGGCGTCGGGGCCCAGCGGGTTCGGAACGATCTTGAGCGCGACGAGCACGCCTACGAAGATCACCAAGGACGCTGTCAGCAGCGCGATGCCGATGATCGCTGGGCCTCGGCCGCCCATGCGCGGCCGGGGTGGGGCCTGCACGATCGGCAGCAGCTCGGTCGGCTGCGCCAGGGGCTCGGGCGGGTATCGGTCGGGGGTGTGCAAAGCATGGCTCCGCGGGGACGAGATCGGGGTGCGTGCCAAGGTACCGTGCGCGACATGCCCCTCGATTCCTCCGTCACGATGTTGTCATTGGCCGCGGGTGCATTCTTCGGCGCGGTGACGCCACGGATGGCATACCGGTTGTCGGTGGCCTGGGGCGAGCCGGCGCTGCCGGGCTGCGCGGGATGCGGGCGGGCGTTCGCCGCCGGGCCGGCCGGCTGGTGGCGGTTCGCGGCCCGGTGCGCGGCCTGCGGGGTGCGCCAGGGGCCGAGTCCGTGGTGGACCGTGCCGGTCGGGGCGCTGGCGGCGGGGGCGATCGCGGCGAGCCTCGCGGGTCGGGGCTGGGTGCTGGCCGCCGGGCTCCTGCTGAGCGTCGCCGGGGTGCTGCTGGTGGCGATCGACCTGGCGGTGCAGCGGCTGCCCGACCCCATCGTGTGGCGGCTGGCGGTGGCCGTCGCGGTGCTGCTGGCGGTCGCGGCCGCGACCGGCGGCGGCTGGCCGGCGTACGGCCGCGCGCTGGCCGGCGGCGCGGCGCTGCTGGGCGCGTTCGGCCTGCTGGCACTGCTGACCGGCGGCCAGATCGGGCTCGGCGACGCGAAGGTCGCGGGGGTGGCGGGCCTGCTGCTCGGCTGGCTCGGCTGGGGCGCGGTGCTGTTCGGCGGCCTGCTGGCCCTGCTGCTGAACGGGGTCGTCGCCGTCGTGCTGCTGGCCCTGCGGCGGGTGACCTGGCGCGGCTCGCTGCCCATGGGCCCCGCCCTGCTGGGCGGCGTCCTGCTGGCCGTGGTCGCGGCCGGTGGGCTGGCGCAGGTGTCCTGAGCAGGCCGAAGTCTCACCCGAACGAGCGAATCGCCCGCTGGTTGTCGGCAACCTGACTGTGTTGTCCGGCTTGCCGGACGGCTGTCCGGTGTTCCTGCCACGACGGTGCCGAGCACGGTCCGTTTTGCTCCTTCTAGAGGTGCTATGGCATGGGCCGATCATGTGACCCGTGTCACGGTCGGGTCGTCGCTGCTCGGCGGATGCCGATCTCACGATCACGTTGAGTGTTCAACTGATCGCCATCGGCGGGTGCCTCGATCGCGGCGTGGCGCTGACGTGACATAGGAGTGACGGGCTGTAGCTCACTGGGCAGGCTTCCCAGCAGTCGGCCGCTCGGCCGGCAGCTGACGTGGACCGGCCGCCTGGCGCGGATCGGCCGTTGCTGGGGGTGCACTCGCACATGCTCAAGCTCATCACCAAGACCCAGGCCGCCTGGGCGAACCGTGACCGTGGCGCCACCGCCGTCGAGTACGGACTGATCGTGGCCCTGATCGCCGCCATCATCGTCGGCATCGTCACGACTCTCGGCACCGACATCCGGACCGCCTTCACGACCGTCGTCAACGCCATCTAGGTCCGCGCCGTGGCAGGGCCGGCGCGACGCGGGCCCTGCCACCACGCCCTGGGAGAGGTGCGAGGCAGCCATGACAAGGCGCGACCGAGGCGCGGCGGCGGTGGAGATGGCTCTCATGCTGCCCCTGCTGCTGCTGCTCGTGTTCGGCATCATCGACTTCGGCCGGATGCTGAACACCCAGATCAGGCTCACCGAGGCGGCCCGGGAAGGCGCGCGGGCGGTCACCATCACGAACTCCAACGCCGCCGCGGCCCCGCGGGTCACCGCGGTGCTCGGGTCCACCCCGGTCTCGGTCGGCATCACGAACCCGTGCGGCAGCGCCGGCTCCACCGCCGACGCCCGCGTCCGGGTGGAACACGCGTTCACCTTCGTCACCCCGATCTCCGGCCTGGCGGCGCTGTTCGGCGGCACGGGTTACGGAACGGTGCGGCTGGACGCGACGGGAGTCATGCCATGCCGCTCCTGAACCGGCGTGACCGGGGCGCCGCCACCACGATCGTCACCATCCTGCTGGCCGGCGGCGTGCTGCTCGGCATGACCGCGCTGGTCGTGGACGTCGGGCGGCTCTACGTCGAGCGCGAGGACCTGCAGTCCGGCGCGGACGCCGCGGCCATGGCGGTCGCCCTCGACTGCGCCCGCCGCAACGACCCGGCCCGCGACGCCGAATGCCGCGCCGCGGCCGGCACCACGTCGACGTACGCGAACAGCAACGCCGCCGACGGGGTCAGCAGCTACCGCTACGTCTGCGGCTCGGACTCCCGCCTGCCCACCTGCACCGGCGCCGGGCAGGGCAACCTGACCGACTGCCTGGGCGAGCGCCCCACGGACGTCTCCTGGGCGGAGGTGCGCACCCGCACCGAGGTGCCCGGCGGCAGCCTCATCCTGCCGCCGGTGTTCGCCCAGTCGCTGGCCGGCGGATACAACGGCACCACCGTCGAGGCGTGCGCCCGGGTGGGCTGGGGCCCGCCCGCAGGCGGCTTCGCGCTGACCTTCTCGCTGTGCGAGTACCAGGACGCCGTCGGCGCGGGCGACTTCGTCACCGGGGTGCCCACGGCCGGTGACGAGCGGGTGCTGCACGTGCACGGCCATCCGGACGCCAACCCGTGCAACTCCGGCCCGTCCGGGTCCAACCTGCCCGGCGGGTTCGGCTGGACGGATCACAACTCGTCCTGCCTGACCACGATCACCGGCGGCACGTACGGGTCGGACCCGGGCAACGGCACGCCCAACGACTGCAAGGACGACCTCACCACGCTGATCGACGAGCGCCGCCCGGTCGGCATCCCGATCTTCGAGTACGTCACGAACAACGGCAACAACGGCGTCTACACCCTCCGCGGGTTCGCCGCCTTCGTGGTCACCGGCTACCGGCTGTCCGGCATGAGCCCGCGCGACCGCGAGTCCTGGCTCAGCGGCGGCACCCCGTGCAACGGCAACGACGACTGCGTCTACGGCTACTTCACGAACGCGGTCGTCGAGTGGACCGGCTCGTTCGGCACCTCGTCCAGTCTCGGCGCGACGGTCGTCAAGACCATCGGCTGACCCCGTACCCCTAAGGAAGTTTCATGACCCGGCGCATTCTCGGCGTGGTGCTCGCGATCGTCCTGGCGGTGCTCGGCACCGCGGCGGTGCTCCTCTACGTCAGCAAGGCCCGCGACTCGGTGGCCGCGGGGCAGAAGGCGGTGACCGTCGTCGTGGCGGCGCAGCGCATCCCGGCCGGCACCAGCGGCGCGTCGGTGAAGGCGCGCGGGCTGACCGAGGAGGTCGTGATGCCCGCCGGCGCGCTGCCGCCGGACGCGCTCACCGCGCTGCCCGGCGAGCTGGACGAGCTGGTGCTGACGCACGACGTGCAGCCGCGCCAGCTGCTGCTCAAGGGCATGTTCGGGGCCGCGACGAAGCTGTCGGGCGGCGTCGCGGTGCCCGAGAAGATGATGGCGGTCAGCCTCAAGATGGCGGTCGAGGAGGAGGTCGGCGGGTTCGTCCGGCCGGGCTCGCAGATCGCGGTGTTCGCCACGTACACGCTGGTCGACGAGGCGTACAAGAAGATCACCGGGGAGAACAACAAGGGCACCAAGCTGCTGCTGCCCCGGGTCGAGGTGCTGGCCGTCGGCGCGTACGGCGAGGACGGGGTGACCTCGGCCCAGCGTGAAGAGGTCGCGGTGACCGAGGACGGCAAGGTGACCCTGCTGGTCACCGTCGCGGTCACCCAGGAGCAGGCGGAGCAGCTGGTGCACTCGGTGCGCATCGCCCAGATCTACCTCGCCCTGCTGACGGACACCTCGGAGACCCGGGTCAAGCCCGGCGTCGCGGTGGACAACCGCACCGTGGGCCGCTGAGGACGATCTGATGACGATCATCTACGAGTTCGATCCGCGCTTCGCCCATCACCTGGCCACGCTGCTGGGCGACGCGGTGGTGGTGGATTCGGCGCCGCAGCTGGTCGAGCAGGTGAACACCGACCGGGACGAGCACCTGGTGCTGTTCGGGCCGAGCGTGCCGCTGGCCGACGCGGTGGCGTTCGCCGGGCAGTGCCGGCTGCGCCGCCCGGAACTCGGGGTCGTTCTGCTCCGCCCGGAACTCGGGGTCGACGTGCTGGCCGATGCGCTGAAAGCAGGTATACGCGAAGTGGTCGATCCGTCGAATCACGCGGCCGTGCTGGCCGCCAGCGCCCGCTCCCGCGACCTGTCGCGGCAGCTGGCCGGGGCCAATCGAGCCAGCGGACGGGCCGCGGTGCCCGGTTCGCCCCCGCGGCCGCAGCCGGGTGGGCCGGAGGAGCCGACCGACGGCCAGGTGATCACGGTGTTCGCGGCCAAGGGCGGGTGCGGCAAGAGCACGATCGCGACCAACCTGGCCGTCACGCTGGCCCAGGGCGTCAAGGCGACCGGCCCCCGCCGGGTCTGCCTGCTCGACCTGGACCTCGCGTTCGGCGACGTCGCCATCATGATGCAGCTGTCGCCGCAGCGGACCATCGCCGACGCCATCCCGGTCGCGGACCGGATCGACGAGACCGGGCTGCGCACGATGCTGACCCGGTACGAGTCCGGCGGCGCGGCGGTGGACGTGCTGCTGGCCCCGGTCCAGCCGGCCGTCGCCGAGGAGATCACCCGTGACCTCGTCACCGAGGTCGTGCACCTGGCCCGGTCGATGTACGACTTCGTGGTCATCGACACCGCCAGCGCCTTCACCGAGCAGATGCTGGCGGCGCTGGACGCCACCCACCAGTACGTGCTGGTCGGCACGCCGGAGCTGCCCTCGCTGAAGAACCTGCGGGTCACCCTCGACATGTTCGACCTGCTCGACTACCGGCGCGAGGCCCGGACCGTGGTGCTGAACCGGGCCGACTCCAAGGTCGGCATCACCATGACCGAGGTCGAGAAGGTGATCCGGGTTCCCATCAGCGGGTTCATCCCGAGCAGCCGGGACGTGCCGGTGTCGGCCAACCGCGGCGTGCCGCTGGCCGCCGGACAGCCGCAGCACCCGGTCAGCAGCGCGATCCGGGAGCTGGCGGTCAAGCGGTTCCTGGGCGCGCCCGCACCCGCCAAGCGCGGCATGTTCACCCGGAAGAAGGGCTGATCCCGATGTCCCTGCAGGACCGACTCGGCGTGCGCAGCACACCCGCTCCCACGCCCGGCGTGCTCAGCGAGCGCATCGGCAGCGTCAACGAGGCCTCCGGCGCGGTCGGCGGCCATGCCGTGCCCGTGTCGTCGGTGCCGGTCAGCGCGGTGCAGTTCGGCCGGCGCAACACCCGCCGGGCGTACGACCCGCTGGCGGCCGTACGCAAACGCGCCCACCAGGCACTGCTGGAGCTGCTCGGCCCCCAGCTCTACGACACCGTCGCCGACGACGCCGAACTGGAGCGCCGGGTCCGCGAGGCGCTGCCCGAGGTGCTGGCCCGCGAGGAGGCCCACCTCACCGCGGGCGACCGCGCCACGGCGTACCGGCAGATCCTCGACGAGATCCTGGGCCACGGCCCGATCGAGCCGCTGCTGCGCGACCCGGAGATCACCGAGATCATGGTGAACGCCTGGGACCGCATCTTCGTCGAGCGCTTCGGGCACATCCACGCGGTCGACGCCGCGTTCATGGATGAGACCCACCTGCGCCGGGTGATCGACAAGATCGTGTCGCGGATCGGCCGCCGCGTCGACGAGTCCTCGCCGATGGTCGACGCCCGGCTGCCCGACGGCAGCCGGGTCAACGCGGTGGTGCCGCCGAT
>NZ_BONI01000130.1 GCF_016862635.1 Catellatospora coxensis
CTTAACCTGACCGCGCCGGCGGCCGGGGGGTCACGCGGCGGGGTGGTCGACTTGCTCGCCGAACGGTTCGATCGTCCCGTCCCAGCCGTTCCAGCCCTGCTGGGTGATCTGCCCGTCGGCGTACGTGTAGGACCAGCCGGCGCCGTCCTCGCCTTCGATGGTGACGACCCCGGAGCGCACGAACGGCGCGATCGCGACGTAGAAGGCCGTGGCCTGCTCCGACCACTTGGGGTCGTTGCCGTCGTCGTGGTCGAACTCGATCCAGTCCCCGTCGCGGGTGACCGCGGCCGCGGCGAACTCCGCGATGTCGGCCAGCGTGTCGCTCGGCGGGTAGGCGTGCTCGGATCGCGGGTCGTACCAGCCGCGCCGGTCACGCCAGGCCGCTTTGACCGCGGCCACGGCGGCGGCGTCCTGGGCTGCGGGGAGGTTCAGACGGCCGGAAGGATGCACCAAGTAACCCACGGCGCCCAGGCTAAGGCATTTCCCCCCATCTCGCAGCGGCATGTGGCAGAGCCTTATCCTTGCCGATATTGCGATATATCACACAAGATTGATGACGCTGGCTCCAATATGGATCCGTACCAGGCGGCCAGCCTGCGCGACCGGCTCGGTCCTCGCCGAGCGATGTGGCGTTGAGGGGTCACCTCCACCGATCGGACGCTGCTAGGGTGGCCCACCGGTGATCATCTTGCGACGTTGCGGTGATCGCACTCATCCCTTCGGCGAGGAGCACCTCACTTGCGCCTGCGAAAAATCATGCTGGGAGGTGTCGTGTCGATGTTGCTGTCGACCGGCGTCACCGTCCTGGCGACAGCCACGCCGGCCAGCGCGGATCCCACCTTCCCGCTGTACGGCCCCTACCCGGCCTCCACCGCCATCGACGGCCGAGGCAGCATGAACCCCGAGGACCGCACCCGGATCGACGCGTACCTGACGGGCGCGCAGATCTACCTGCGGTGCCAGGACTCGGGCCCGTCGGTCGGCGGCAGCGGGATCTGGGACTACACCCGCGAGGGCTACTGGATTCCCGACGCGTACGTCAAGACCGGCACCAGCGGTTTCGTCAGCGGCGTGCCGCGGTGCCTCTCGCTGGGCATCGACGGCCACGCCTCGGCGGGCTCGCCGCACGGACCGTACGCGGCCAAGGTCGACGTCAACGGCCGGGGCAGCGCCAACCCGGCCGACACGGTGCGGGTCGACGCCTACCTGGCCGGCAGCCTGCTCTACCTCAAGTGCCAGGACTACGGCATCGCCGTGGAAGGCAGCACGCTGTGGGACTACACCTACGACGGCTACTGGATCCCTGACGTCTACGTGCAGACCGGCACGTCGGGTCGCATCCCCGGGGTGCCGACCTGCACCTCGCTGGGCATCTCGCCCGGGGTGACGACCAACCCCAACGGCGGACGGCAGTTCCAGGTGCGTACCACCCTCAATGGTTACCACGCCAAGAGCCTCAGCGCGAGCAAGGTCGTGGACAGGTACGCCGAGGGCACCTTCATCACGGTGATGTGCCAGGCGTACGGCGAGGCGAACTACGGCGGCTCGACGATCTGGGACAAGACCAGCGACGGGCTGTGGGTCGCCGACTTCTACGTGCGCACCGGCTCGTCGGGCATCGTCATGAACAAGTGCGACAACGACGGGCCCTCCGGCGGCGGCAACCGCTACCTCGCCAAGACGACGCTCAACGGCTACTCGGGCAAGAGCCTGAACTCGACCGCGACCGTGGACAAGTACCCCGGCGGCAGCTACGTCACCATCGTCTGCCAGGCGTACGGCGAGTTCAACTACGGTGGCTCGGCGGTGTGGGACAAGACCAGCGACGGGCTGTGGGTCGCCGACTACTACATCTCCACCGGCAGCGACGACATCGTCATGAGCCGCTGCGACAGCACCCCCAAGCCGACCGGCGGGCCGGGCAACCCCAGCGTGCCGAACACTCCGGCGCCGGGCAGCTTCATCGACTGGGAGAAGCGGGACAAGATCGTCAACGCGGCCAAGAGCCAGCTGGGTACGCACGAGTGGGGCGACAACTGCAACCCGTACGGCCAGAGCGGCGTCAAGTGCGGGTGGGCCTGGTGCTCCATGTTCGCCAGCTGGACCTGGCGGCAGGCCGGCATCGACGTGTTCTTCCCGTACAGCGGCAGCTTCTACGGCTGGGGCCAGGCCCGCGGCCTGCTCCGGTCCAAGACCAACATCCGGCCCGGTGACGTGGTGCTGTTCGGCAGCAGCTCCGGGGCGAGCAACCACATCGGGGTGGTGGTCGGCGTCGATCCCGACGGCCGGATCACCACCATCGAGGGCAACTGGAACAACGCGGTCCGGCTCGTCGGCCCGTACGACCCGGTCAACCCCGGCCCGACGCACGAGAACATCTACGCCGTGGTCGCCCCGGTCAACGACGGCTCGCAGGTGTGGCAGAGCAGCCCCGCGATCGGCTCGGACGCGACCTGCACCGAGAGCAAGACCCACCTCGGCGTGACCTACCTGCTGTGCCTGGAGGGCACGGGCGCCTCCACCCGGGCCGTGCTCGCGGTGCGCCCGGACAGCGACATGCCGGTCCGGGCCATGGTCTCCCACAACGGGGGAGTGTTCACCTGCCAGACCAACTACATGAGGGCAGGGGTCTGGCGAAGATGCCAGAGCGGCTACGAGACGGCGAGCAAGTGGCGTCCCTCCACGGCCGACGCCGACGTGACCGTCGGCGGCAGCGAGCGTCCGGAACTGCACGTCGGCAACGTGGGCCTCTACGGGTCGGCGCAGGAGACCGGCACCTGGTGCGGCCCGGCCGCGATGCAGTCCGCGCTGGAGGCGATGGACGCCAGCCCGCTGCCCAGCCAGTCCACCCTGGCCGGCCACTCCGGCTCCACCTCGACCGGCACCCTGCCGAACCGGATGGCCTCGACCATGTCGGCGTACACGCCGATCGTGGGCACCGGGCTGAAGACCTACGGCTGGTACTCGTTCGGCGACGGCGGCCTGCCGCTGGAGTACGGACTGGACCGGGTGCGCCGCGGCATCGACAACGGCCAGCCCAGCATCCTGCTGGTCAAGCCGCAGTTGCTGCCGTGGGGCACGTCCGGGGGCAGCGGCCTGCTGCGCCACTGGGTCGTGGTCTACGGGTACGGCTCCAGCGACAGCAGCGCCGGTGAGACGGGCCAGTACACGAGCAACTTCACCGTGTGGGACCCGTGGGACGACACCCACCACCGGATGAACATCGACCAGCTCATCACCGCGGCGAACGCCGCCGAGGTCCCGGGCGACATCACCACCGTGTCCCCGGTTCTGTGAACCGACCGGTGAGGTGGCCGCGTCGCGGCCACCTCACCGGATGTCCGGCTCAGTTCAGCTGCTGGGCCAGCGCGAGGATGATCCCGCTCGGCCCGCGCAGGTAGCACAGCAGGTAGCTGTCCTCGAAGCGGGACACCTCGCCGACGGGTTCGGCGCCGTGCCGGCGCAGCCGGGCGAGGGTGTCCTCGAGATCGTCCACGGCGAACATGACCCGGTGCAGGCCCAGCGTGTTCGGCGGGGTGACCGCCGGGGTGGGGGTGACCATCTTCGGGCTGTGGTACGTCACCAGTTCGAGCCGGCCCGGCCCGTCCGGGACCCGCATCATCGCGACCTCGCTGCGCATGTCGCCGAGCCCGACGACCTTCTCCGCCCAGCTTCCCTCGATCAGCGATCTGCCTTCCAGCTCCATGCCGAGTTCGGTGAAGAACGCGACGGCGGCGTCGAGGTCGTCGACGACGATGCCGACGTTGTCCATTCGCTGAATCGTCATGTCCCCGAGGATAGGGTCCAGGCCCGACGCCGGCGGCTCGACCAGCCGTTTTGCCGCCGACGAGACTTCATTCGACGGTCGCGGCGGCCGCTGGTCCGCCGACGGGCGAGCCCGCCTGCGAGGCGGCCCGCCACTGCGCGATCAGCGCGGTGTACTCGTCGACACCGGCCCGTGCGGCGGCGACGGTGTCCTGCCTGCGGTCCGCGTCGAAGCACCGCCTTGGCACCAGCGAGAAGTTGACGGGGGCGAATAACGTTGTCGTCATGCCGGAAGGATTGAACAGCCTGTTGCTGGGGCTCGTCACGCTGTTCGTGCTCTATTGGGTGGTCCGCGCCGCCATCGCCCACGGCATGTGGGACGCCTGGGACCGGCGCGCCCGCCATGAACGCAAAACCGTGCACCAGTCCGCCGTGCGGGCCGCGGCCGACCTGCCACAGGGGCCTGAGGCAGCGGAGTGACGCCGCCGCGGTCCGGGTCGGGCACGCGCGGAGGTCGCTGATGGCGTTACCGTCGCGGCCATGGTTGATCAACCGTGGTTCCCGGTCATGGCCGATGACGAGTATCCGTGTGTGCTCAGCGAGTCCGAGCAGGTGTTCATCACGGCGTTGCGCGCGGCCGCCGACGCCTGGCGCGCCGAGCCGGCGGACACCTGGGTCTGGCGGCTGTGGGACGAGCCGCCGCTCCTGATCGCCGTAAGCCTGGCCGACCCGCAGACGCGATCGGGTCTGGGCATCTTCGGGGTGCACCTGATCGACGGCCGGATGCGCGGCGACCGGTTGCACTCTCAGCTCTACGACCTGCCGGAGCGGCCGAGCAGCGTGGCGGTGGACAGCACGGGAGGGCCGTCGGAGCTGGTGGGGCGCTGTGCGTCCTGGTTCGAGGCGGTCCTGCGCAAGCCGGTCGTGCGTTACGAGTGGCTGCACGAGGGTGCCGTCTACGCCGACCGGTATCTGTTCGCCGACTCGGGCGAGGGCCTGACCCAGCGCTACGTGCGCTCGCTCGCGCCGTGGGGCCAGGCCGATCGGCTGACCGCGGCAGGGCATGTGCACGGCAAGGGCTGGATCCAGACCGCCGGGTTGGGTGTCCCGGACCGGTTCGTCCACGTGCGCGGCGACAGGGACCAGGCGGTCATCCCGGCGGGCGTCGCGGAGGTCGCCGTGCCCTGCAGCACCTCGGGAATCCGGTACGAATAACGCCGGCTCGTCCACCTGGCCCGGTCACGACGTGTGGCCGGGCCTCTTCGTCGCCGCTGGGAGAGCGCTTCCCGAACTGCTTCCTGTGCCAAGTACGGCTCAGGAGAGCGTTTCCCCATCTAAAAACTATTGACTCGCCGGGCATCGCAGTCATAATTTTCACTGTCTCGATGTCCTCGCGAACATTATGCTCGCCGTCCCTGGGAGGTCTCGTGTTCCGAAAACCCGCTGTGTCCAGTGCGGCGCTGCTGCTGCTCGCCGCCGGACTGGTCAGCGTCGCCGAGCCGCTGCCCGCGGCCGCCGCCAGCTGCAGTGTCCTGTTCGACGACTTCCAGTACAGCTCGTCGGCCGATCCGGCGCTGGCGGCCCGGCACTGGACGGTGCGCGGCGGCGGCGGGGGACCGGGCATACCCGGCGCCTCGTGGCTGCCGTCCAACGTGACGTTCCCCGTCGCGGACGGGCAGAAGGTGCTCCAGCTGTCGTCCTGGACGGACGGCACCGGCGCGGGAACGGCGCAGACGGAGATCTACCACCAGCGCAAGTTCTTCGAGGGCACCTACGCCAGCCGGGTCCGCTTCACCGACACGCCGGTCTCCGGCAACGACGGCGACCGGGTCGTGGAGACCTTCTTCACGATCACCCCGCTGGCGTACTCGATGGACCCGAGCTACGGCGAGATGGACTTCGAGTACCTGGCGAACGGGGGATGGGGCGAGACGGGTCCGGCGTTCTTCGAGACGACCTGGGAGACCTACCAGCCCGACCCGTGGATCGCCGACAACGTCCATGCTGTCCAGCGGCGCAGCCACAACGGCTGGCACGAGCTGGTGGCACAGGTCGGCGGAGGCCGGGTCAAGTACTACATCGACGGTGCGCTGGTCGCCGACCACGGCGACAAGTTCTATCCCGAGACGCCGATGTCGATCAACTACAACCTGTGGTTCATCGACAGCGCCGGTCACACGGGCGGCCGCAGCACCTACATCCAGCAGGTCGACTGGCTGTACTTCGCGGGCAACGAGGTGATCTCGGGCGACGTCGCCCGCAACCGGGTCAACGCCTACCGGGGCCTGGGGACCACACATGTGGACACCGTCGGCACCGGCGGCAGCTGCCCCGAACCCGGCGGCAGCGGCGGGCCGATCTCCGCCACGACCTGGTACAGCATCGTCAACAAGACCAGCGGCAAGTGTGTCGACGCCCGTGCCTCGGGCACCGCCAACGGCACCGCGATCCAGCAGTACACCTGCAACAACTCCAACGCCCAGCAGTACCTGTTCCAGCCCACCGCCGGCGGCAACGTGCGGATCAACAACCGCAACAACGCCGCGCAGGTCCTCGACGTGAGCGGGGTGTCGGCCGCGGACAACGCGGTCGTGCACCTGTGGGCCTACGTCGGCGGCGCGAATCAGCAGTGGACACCCGTAGCCGAGGGCGGCGGCTACTACCACTTCGTGTCCGCGCACAGCGGCAAGTGCCTCGACGTCCCGGCCGCCTCCACCGCCGACAGCGTGCAGCTGGTGCAGTACACCTGCAACGGCACCGGCGCGCAGTCGTTCCGGCTGGTGGCCCAGCCTTAGCAGAACGGGCGGCTCGCGGACCTGCTGTCCGCGAGCCGCCCGGCGACACCAGGACCGTCAGACGGCCGTACGCGACCACTGCTGGTTGGTGCCGGTGTTGCACGTGTACTGCTTGAGGATCGCGCCGTCCGCGGTCGAGGAGGCGGGCACGTCCACGCACTTGTTGCTGTGCCGCGCCCGCAGCTGGAACCAGCTGCCGTTGGCGACCATCTGGAACTGCTGGTTGGTCCCGGTGCCGCAGGTGTACTGGATCAGCTCGGCACCGTCGGCGGTCGAGGCGTTCACCACGTCGAGGCACTTGCCGCTGTGCCGGCTGACGATGCGCCAGTAGCCGCTGCCGGCGTCGGCGAACTGCCACTGCTGCCAGGCGTTGCCGTTGTAGGTGTACTGGCCGATCCGCGCACCGTTGTCGGTGTTCGGGGACTGCACGTCCATGGCCTTGCCGCTGTGCCGGACGTTGATCCGGTAGAACGTCGTCGGTGTGGGCGAGGGGTCGACGACCGTGTCGCCCCAGCCGTACCGGACGCGGTTGGCGCCGGAGGCGTTGCGGATGCTCAGGTTGAGGTCGGTGCCGCTGCCGCTGAAGACGAACATCGAGTACCCGTCGTAGCCGAGGCTGCCGGTCGGTTTGCCGCCGAGGGCGGGCCAGTAGGTGCCGCCCATCTGGTTGTCCCGCATGACCTGGGCCATGGCGCGGATGTGGCGGACGAAGTTGTCGGTGCTGTTGGCGTCGGCGTAGTTGAGACCGGTGTGCATGGCCGCGCCGAACTCGGTCGCCACCGCGCGGGCGGCGCAGCTGCCCAGCCGCGTCTGGATGTGGGTGCGGAACGCGTCGTAGGTCATCGCGCTGTAGAAGAAGGCGTAGTGGTGGAAGGACAGCAGCGTGGCGTTGAAGCGGCTGTCGTTGCAGACGTCGCGCAGGTCCTGGCTGTAGCCGGTGCCGCCGATGAGTACCCGGCCGGGCGGGGCCGAGTAGTGGTAACTGAGCCAGTTCGCCGCGACGTCGCGCCACTCCGCCGACGTGTAGCCGTGCGGCTCGTTCATCGGCTCGAAGTAGACGCTGCTGTTCGAGCCGTACGTGCTGGTCACGCTGGACCACATCGTGTTCCACGCGGCGAGGTTGGTGATCCTGCCGCCGGAGGCCGCGCCGTCCTCCCAGTACGCGAGGATGACCTTGAAGCCGCGGGCGGTGGCGGCGTCGATGGCGCCGCGGTAGGCGTTCCACCAGGTCGTGTTGGCCACGGTGTGGGTGTTGATGGGCAGCCGGACGGTGTTGACGCCCATGGTGGCGGCCATGTCGTCGTAGAGGGCGTTGGCCTTGGCCCGCACCGTGGCGTTGCTGTCGGACTGGCTCAGACCCTGCACGACGAGCGTGCCGGTGCTGAAGTTGTCACCCAGCACGGCCCAGTTCATGCCCCGGAACTGGCTGGTGGCGGCGCTGGCCGGCGCGGCGGACACGACAAGGCCCGCCGTCGCGGTGAGTGCGGTCACCGCGAGCGCGGTCAGCCACCGCCGCAACGGCCGGGTGCTCGGCGACGGATCCGGTGCGCGACCGTCGGACGACATGATTCGGGTCATGGGGTGTCCATTCCTTAGCTCCGATGTCCTGGTGACGACGTGAATCCCGTGGGCTGATGTCGTCTGTGTTACATCGGAAAGGCAATCGAGCACCTGACGCCACAATGTGATCCGAAACGTTCAAGAGCGCTCAGAGCCGAACTGCGCCCTCGACGGCGGCGTCAGGCGTGCGGCCGGAAGGGGCGGGTCATCGCCGTGAGCAGGGTGTGCTCGTCGTCGTCCCCGCCGAGATGCCAGGTGAACGCGCCCCGCAGCCCGTGCCGTGCCGCGTACGCGGCCCGCTCCTCGATGGACTGCGCGTCCTCGTAGCTGGCGAACGTCCCGGTGCCGGGGTGGTGCAGCCACGGCGAGCGGGCCACCGGATGGCGGTGGCGCTGCCAGGCCGGATCGGGCAGCAGGTCACGGCTGATGTCGCGCCAGTCGCCGATGTACACGGCCTCGACCTGGGGCTGGTACAGCCCGGCGTGCTCGCCGGCGGAGGCGACGCGGAAGCCGCGGCCGTAGAACGGCACGCCCAGCACGAGCTTGTCCCGGGGCACGCCGTGGCGCTCGTAGTAGTCGACGGCCCCGGTGACGTTGTTCCACCGGCGCAGGCCGGCTTCGAGCGGGTCCTGGTCGACCTCGGCCAGCGGCGCGTTGAACGTGGCGACCGGCGAGAAGCCGGTGCCGAAGTCGTAGGTCATCAGGTTGACGAAGTCGAGCGTTTCGGCGAAGGCCGCGAGCTCGTAGCTGTCGGCCGGGTCGTACGGGCCCGCCGACTGCAGCCGGCCGGCCGGCAGCGCGGCGACCAGCAGCCGGGACGGGCCGAGGCCGGCACGGAGCTGCCGGGCGAGGAGGGTGGCATGGTGCTGGTCCTCCGGCCGGTGGGTCACCTCGGCAGGGCCGCCGGAGACGGGGAACTCCCAGTCCAGGTCCAGGCCGTCGAACCCGTCGGCCAGTGCCAGGCACTGCTCGACGAAGTCGGCGCGGGACTGCGGCGTGAGCGCCGCGTCGGAGAAGCCGTCGGCGCCCCAGCCGCCGATCGACAGCACGATGCGCAGGCCGGGGTCGTCCTGCTTGCGCGCGGCCAGGGCGGCGCGATGCGCGGGCGCCCACGGCGGCAGCTGCCAGCGCCCGTTCTCGCAGGTGGCGAACGCGTAGAAGAGGTGGGTCAGCACTCCGGCGGGCAGCGTGTCGATCGGGCGCGTGTCCTCGTCCGCCGCGTGGAAGTAGGCGCCCAGCACCGTCTGCCCCGTGATCATCCATGCACGGTATCAGCTCGCCGGTTGATCCAGTCCGTCTACTCCGGACGGTGATGCGCAGGTCAGGGGCCAAAAGAAGGGCCGGGCCTGGGGGTGGACGCGATCGTCTTCCAAAAACGACGGCGGGACCGCTTGACTTCCCGCACACGTTTGAATAATCTCAAGCGTAGTTAAGAACATGAACGTGAAACACAGCTACAGCGACTAGCCGGACCCGCCACGGTCCGGGCGAAGTGCCGAAGGAGGTGCAACACCATGGCCGAGACATCGACCACCTGGGACCTGATTCCCGAGTACGACATCGCGTTCGACCTGGATGACCTGGACCTGGGGCCGCTGACGGTCACGGCGATGCGGGACTCCATGGCGCTCCCGGAGACCGGGGCCTCGTGGATCAACACGAGCGGCAACGCGTCCTGCTCCTGCTGCTACGTCACGTGACCTGAGCTTCCCGCCGCCTCCTCCTCTCCAAGCGGCGGGGGATCCACGACCTTCCAACCATCGAAATGAGGTGAATTCAAATGTCGAACGAAGACTTCAACGTCGACGAGCTCGAGCTGGACGACCTGTCCGTGACCTCGATCCGCGACTCGGCCGCTCTGCCGGAGACCGGTGCCTCCTCGGGCAGCTCCAGCAGCAGCGCGTCGTCGTGCTGCGGCAGCTCCTCGTGCTGCTCCTCCTGTGGGGACAGCCCGGAAGAGGCCGCCTGAGCCGGCACCTGAACCGGAACGGCAGCGTCAGGGACTGCCGGCACTCCGGACGAACCGGGGTCTGAACCACCCCGCAGCACCGATCCGAGGGGGCACGAGTCATCGTGCCCCCTCTTTCATCTCCGGGAGAACCCGTGGAAGTCATAGCTCGCCTTGAACACGTCACCAAGACGTTCGGCAAGGTGGTCGCCCTCAACGCCGTGTCGCTCACGGTCTCGCGCGGAGTGACCGCCGTACTCGGCCCCAACGGGGCCGGCAAGTCCACCATGATCGAACTGCTGTCCGGCCTGCGCCACCCCAGCAGCGGCCGCGTCGAGGTGCTCGGGGGCGACCCGGGCGACATCGCCGTGAAGGCCCGCATCGGCATCACCCCCCAGCGCACTGCGCTGCCGTGGCGGCTCACGGTCACCGAGACCCTCGACCTGATCGCCGCGCACTACCCCAAGCCGCTGTCGCGCGATGAGGTCGTGCAGCGACTGGGTCTGGAGAAGTTCCTCAAGAAGCGCAACGGCACGCTCTCCGGTGGCCAGCGCCGCCGCGTCGCCCTGGGCGCCGCCCTCATCGGCAACCCGGAGCTGCTCTTCCTCGACGAGCCCACCACCGGCCTCGACGCCGACAGCCGCGACCAGCTGTGGGCCGCCATCGCCGAGGTGTCGGCCGGCGGCCGCGCCGTCCTGCTCACCACCCACGACATGGCCGAGGCCGAGCACCTGGCCAGCCGCATCGTCGTCATCGCCGACGGGCAGGTCGCCCGCGACGGCTCCCTCGACGACGTCATCGTCGAGGTCGGATTGCACCTGGTCGAGCTGGAGGTCCCCGCGGGGACGTCGCCGCTGACCTTCACCACCATCCCGGCCGAGCGCATCGAGCAGCTCGGCAACCGCACGAAGATCTACACCGCCGATCCTGACGCGACCGTACGCGCCCTCGTGCTGGACCGGGTGCCGTTCCGCGGCATCCGCGTCGAGCGCGTCGGCCTGGAGGAGGCGATCCGGGCGATCACCGCCGGCGACGGCGACTCCGTCGTGCCGGTCAGCCCCGCGGTCCCGTCGCTCGCCGAGAGGGTGTCCTGACATGCGCCACGTCCTCCTGCACGCCCGCGCGCACCTGCGCGACACCAGCCGGATGCCCGTCTACTGGGTGCCCGCGCTGCTGTTCCCGCTGGTCTTCTTCGGGCTGTTCGGCTACACCAACGCCACCAGCCTGGCCAAGATCGGCCTGGGCAGCGAGTACGTCATCACGCCGTTCCTGCTGTTCACCACGCTCAACGTGACCATCGTCAGCCTCTCGGCCGGCGTCGCCGCCGACCGCGAGAACCCGTGGGAGCAGCGCCTGCGCGTGCTGCCGCTGCCGGCGCTGTCCCGCTTCGCCGGGCGGCTGCTCTACGTGCTCGGGTTCAACCTGGTCAGCTGGATCCCGCTGCTGCTGCTCGCCGTGTTCACCACCGACCTTCAGCTGCCGCCGTCGCAGTGGCCGATCTGGCTCGGCGCGGTGCTGCTCGGCGCGATCCCGTTCGGGCTGCTCGGCATGGCCATCGGCTACCGGTTCCCGCCGCAGGGCGCGATGACCGTCGCCAACATCCTGTTCATGCTGCTGGCGTTCCTGGGCGGGCTGTTCGTGCCGGTCAAGCAGCTGCCGGCGGCGATCCGCGACGTCGTGGTCTTCCTGCCCACCCATGAGTACCAGCACCTGGTGCTGGCCATCATCGGCCGCGCCGACCGGATCGCCGCCCCCACCTGGACCATCGGCGTGCTCGTCGCATGGACCGTCCTGTTCGCGCTGCTCGCCAGGCTGGCGTTCCGGCGCGACGAGGGGGTGCGGTACGGATGACCGAGCTCGCCATCGCCGATGCCGCCGCCCGCACCGGGCGGCCCGACGACCGGAAGGCCGTCGAGCTGGCGCCGTACGCCCTCGTGCGGCTGGCCGCGCTGCCGTACCCCGCCGTGCCCGAGGGCGGTGCGGAGTTCCGCGACTGCCTGGCCCGGCTCGTGCGGCTGCGTGTCCGGCTGACCGAGACGGCCGGTGACCTGGCCGACGCGCTCTACGCCAGCGCCGAGGGGCACGACGCGGACTTCCACCGCAAGGTCGTGCTGCCGCTGCGGCGCGACGTGCACAACGGACGCCTGCCCCGGCCGGCGATCCTCGACGTGCTCGGCGACCTGCCGGACCGGGTCCCGCTGTTGCGGGAGTGGCTGGACGCGATGGCGGAGGTGACCGCGATCCGCGCGGCGCTGTCCGCCGCGGCCCCCTCGGCGCTGGCCGCCGAGCGGGCCGCGCTGGCGGCCACCTGCGCGGCGGACCCGCTGCGCAGGGCGGTCACCCTCACCGGCGCCGACCTGCTGCGCGGCATCGACCGCTCGGCCGCCGGCGGCGCCAACCCCGACTCACGCGCCCGCAAGGGCGAGCACAACGCGCTGCGGTACGCGCTGCGCGTCAACTCCAAGACCAGCCCGCTGTCCTGGTTCACCTACGTCGCCTGGGGCGAGTGGGCCGGGCCCGGCGAGCCCGAGCAGCTGGCCGGCGAGCCGGTCGCCGTCGCCCGCGCCAACCGCACGCTGCTGGTCAGGGTCGCCACCGCGGCCCTGGTCCGGCTGCGCGACCGGGTGCCGTACCGGCTCGCGCCCAGCATCCGGGTGGTGGACGGGAAGGTCAACTACCGGCGGGACACCCCGCTCGGCTACGGCGACCGCATCGTCGCAGCCCGGGAGGAGGACGTCAGCCTCGCCTACAGCGCCCCGGTCGCGCTGGTGCTCAGCCTGGTCCGCGCGGCGGGCCCGGCCGGGGCGGCGCCCGCCGAACTGGTCGCGGCGCTGGCCGAGCGGCTGCCGGGCGAGCGCGCCCGCGCCGTCGAGGTGGCCCGGCGCTACCTGGGCCAGATCATCGACGGCGGGCTGCTCGTGCCGATCCACCCGGCCGACCCGCAGGACGTCGACGCGGTGGCCGCCACGGCGGCCTGGCTCGATGGGTACGGCCTGGGCGAGCTCGCCGCGCTGCTGCGCGACATCGACGAGCGCACCGCCTCGTTCCCGGCGCTGCCGGTCGAACAGCGGGTCGGGGCGCTGGCGTCGCTGCGCGAGACCTGGCTGGCGGCGTTCGCCGCGTCCGGGGCCGAGTGGCTGGAGTCGCCGGTGCTCAGCGAGGACGTCAGCCTGCGGGCCACGCTGCGGCTGGGCGCCGCGCACGGCCGCGACGCCGCCGAGGGCCTGGCCGGGATCGGCCCGGTCGTGGAGCTGTTCGACCAGTACCTCGTCTTCCGCCGGCTCAGCCGGGACCGCTTCGTGCAGCTGTACGGGCCGGGCGGGCGGTGCACCGACCTGGCCGGGTTCGCCCACGAGATGGGCCTGATCTGGCAGGCCGGCGGGCTGGTGTCGCTCGGTGGCACGGTCAGCGACCATCCGCGTTTCGCCGAACTCGTCTCGCCGCAGCTGATCGAGCTGGGGCAGGCGCGGGCCGCGGTCACCCGGCTCATCGACGCCGACAACGCCGGTGACCCGGCCGAACGGATCCTCAGCGACGAGGCCGTACGGCTGGCCGCCGAGGCGCTGCCCGGCTGGGTGCGGGCACGGCCGGCGTCGTACAGCTTCTTCGTGCAGCCGGTCGCCGGCAACGGGCGCACCGAGCTGGTGCTCAACCACATCTACGGCGGCTGGGGCCGGTTCACCAGCCGGTTCCTCGACCTGATCGCGCCGCAGGCGCGGGCCAAGGTCGCCGCCCAGGTGCGCCGCGGCTTCGGGCCCGGCGCCCGGGTGGCGCAGTGGCGGCCCGTCAGCGGCTTCAACGCCAACCTGCACCCGCTGGTCGTCGACGACGAGATCGCCGAGGACCCGGCCTGGAGCTCGATCGCGGTGGACCAGCTGGAGATCTGGCACGACCCGGCCACCGACCAGGTGCGCCTGCGCCACACGCCCAGCGGCGACACGCTCGACGTGCTCTACCTGGGCTTCCTGGTGCCGTTCATCCTGCCGGACCGGTTCGTGCCGCTGTATCTCGACCTGTCCAGCGGCCTGGCGTCGCTGAACCACCTCGCGCCCAGCCGCAAGGTCGGCGACGTGCGGGTCCGGCCCCGGCTGCGGCACCGCGACATCGTCCTGGCCCGCCGGTCGTGGCGGGTGCCCGCCGACGACGTCGAGGCGTTCAAGGCCGCGATGGCCGCCGAGGGCGACGTGCCCGCCGAGGCCGCCGCCGCGTGGCTGGCCCGGCACGGGCTGCCGGCCGAGCTGTTCATCGGCCCGGAGGGCGGCGAGATGAAGAGCGCCGACGACTTCCAGCGCTACATGGGCCAGCACAAGCCGCAGTACGTCGACTTCGGCAACGCGCTGCACCTGCGCAACCTGCCGAAACTGCTGGTGCGGCATGACCGCGGCGTCCGCGTCGAGGAGGCGTTGCCCGTGCCCGGCTCGGGCAATCCCGACGGGCGGGTCGTCGAGCTCGTCACCGAGGTCTACCGGAAGGGAAGCACACGATGACCACGCACGATGGCCTGGACGTCATCTGCCACTACTACGACGCCGTCAAGGCGCCGCTGCTGCGCGACGCGGTGCTGCCCGCGCTGGCGGAGACCACCGGCGTCGCGACGCACCTGGAACGGCACTGGCTGCACGGCCCGCACGTGCGGGTCTGCCTGCGCGGCGAGCCCGCCGCCGTGGCAGACGCCGCCGCGCTGGTCGCCGACCGGCTGCGCACGCACCTGGTCACGCGCGGCTCCAAGGCCGTGACCAGCGACGCCGAGCTGCTGCACCGGGCCGCGATAGCCGGCCGGGTCGAGCTGGTCCCGCCGCCGTACACGCCGATCTGGCCGGACAACACCGTCAGCATCGTGCTGCCGCAGACCACGGCGCTGGAATCGCTGCTGGGCGGGCCCGCCGCCGTCGAATGCCGTAACGAGCTGCTGCGCCTGGGCATGCCCGCGGTGTCGGCGTCGCTGGCGCACCTCGGCCAGCGCGGCGACGTCGCCGGGGCCCGGGTGTGGCTGCTGCTGGTGTCGATGGCCGCGCACGCCGGGCGCTACCCGCTCGGGCTGGGCGCCGGGCACCAGTCGTTCCTGTCGCATCTGGAGGACTTCCTGCTCTTCCACGACCCGGACGGCACCCTGCGCCAGACCTACGCCCGGCACTGGGACCGGCACGCCCCCGCGGTCACCGACCTGGTCACCCGGGTCGCCGACGGCCGCGCGCAGTCACCGGTCGAGGCGGCCTGGCTGGACTGGACCCAGGCCGCCCGCGCCGCCGCCGAACCCGCCTTCGACCGCGGCGAGCTGCCGCTGGTGCCCGGCGCCGCCTACACCGACCGGGCCCGCCAGGTCGGCGACGAGCGCACCCTGCGCCAGTGGGACCCGGCGCAGCGCACCGAGTTCAGCGCGTACCACGAGCAGCTGCGCAAGGTGGACTTCGAGAAGGTGCCGTTCGCCCGGGAGTTCGTGGTGTACCGCTTCGCCACCAACATCCTCTACCAGCTGCTCAGCGTGTGCGACGTGGAACCGGCCGAGCGCTACCTGGCCGCATACCTGGTCAGCCAGGCCGCCGAGCGGATCACGGGCATCACCTGGCGCGAGCGGCTGGACCGCTACCTGGCCGCGCAGCGGACAGGTCAGGAGCACGGTCTGGCCGCGCAGCGGACAGGTCAGGAGCACGGTCTGGCCGCGCAGCGGACAGGTCAGGAG
>NZ_BONI01000131.1 GCF_016862635.1 Catellatospora coxensis
TGGCCGAATGGCGGCTGCGGTCCGATCGGACCGCAGCCGCCATTCGGTGAAGATCTCCTCAGCTGCCGAACCGATACGTCTTGATCAGCGCGTCCTTGGTCTTCGGCCCGACGCGTACATGCGCCGGTCATCGGCGCACCCGGCGGGCCAGGGCCGCCTTGGTCGTGGTGACACCCTTGATGATCGCCTGCTCGGCCGGATGCATCCGGTCCAGCAGCAGCGCCGCGTTGTAGGCCGCCTCTTCCGGGCCGACCGTCGGGATCGCCTCCCACATCTCCATCGCCGCGACCAGCCCCGCCAGCACCGCGTAGTGCGCGTTGGCCGGCGGCTGGCGGCGGCCGGGCGGGTCGCGCAACACGCCGAGCATCAGCGAGCGCGGCCGGGCGGCGACGAACGGGTTGACGGCCACCAGGCGGCTCTGCCGGCTGAGCATGCCGCGCTGCACCTCCTCGATCACCGCCTGGCGCTTGAGCCGCTCGGCGACCAGCGCGTACAGGTCCTCGCGCAGGTAGTCGATCCACGACGCGGCCGGGTGCGTCACGGGTTCCTGCGCCGCGACCTTGCCGAGCACGTGGTCGAGGACCGGGTCGCCGGTGAACGTGGGCGTGGTGCGCACGACGACCGCGCCCTCGTCCAGGGCGATCGCGCGCTGCCAGCCGAGCTCGATGAGCACGGCGGCGGCCAGGCCGAGACCGAACTGCTCGTCCCCCGCGTGTTTCTTGCCGGTGTACTCATGGTGGCCGATGAGGAAGAGCTCGTCGGCCACGGCGAACCGGTCGGAGACGGGGAGAGTCGACATGAGGGTCCTAGATCAGATTCACTGCGCGCCGGAGGGTGTCCAGGCATGCCACAGCGCATGCCGTCGTCTGTGCAAATTGGAAAGGCTAGTGGAGTCGGCCGATCCGTTCAACAGCGTACGCATCGAGGGTGACGTACTTCATTAACAATGTGTAACGCACATTGAGCCATGTACCTGCACGCATTACTATGCACCGACCGTTCACCCCGAACACAGGACTAGAGGACCCATGACCACCTCTGAACAGACACGGGGCTCTGCCATCCCCTCGGGCGCCTCCTCGCCCTTGCCGCCCATGCTCGCCCCCGCCGACCTCGGCCTCGCCCGCCGCCGGCTCAGCACCAGCTCACTGGTCTTCTTCACCGTCTCGGCCAGCGCGCCGATGACCGTGCTCGCCGGCGGCGTCGTGGCCACGTTCGCCGTCACCGGCTCGGTCGGGGTGCCGCTGGCGTTCCCGATCGTCGCCGCCGCGCTCGCGCTGTTCGCCGTCGGCTACGCCGCGATGAGCCGCCACGTCGTCAACGCGGGCGTGTTCTACGCGTACGTGTCGCAGGGGCTGGGCGGGGCGCTGGGGGTCGGCGCCTCGTTCGTGGCCCTGCTGGCGTACAACGCCATCCAGATCGGCCTCTACGGCCTGTTCGGAGCCGCGCTCGGCGGGTTCGTCGAGGCCAACGGCGGCCCCGCGCTCGCCTGGTGGGTATGGGCACTGGCCGCGCTCGCCCTGGTCGCGATCCTGGGCCTGCTGCGCGTCGACCTCAACGCCAAGGTCCTCGCCGTGCTGCTCATCGCCGAGGTCGCCGCGGTCGTCCTGTTCGACCTCGGCTCGTTCGCCAACCCCGCCGGCGGCTCGATCACCTTCGACGGCCTCGACCCGGGCAACCTGTTCGGCCCCGCCATCGGCGGCGTGCTCGCCTTCACCGTGGCCGCGTTCGCGGGCTTCGAGAGCGCCGGCGACTACGCCGAGGAGGCCAAGGACCCCCGCCGCACGGTGGCCCGCGCCCTGTACACGGCCATCGCCATCACCGGCGTGCTGTACGCCCTGTCGGCGTGGGCGCTGACCGTCGGCGCCGGCCCCGACAACGTCGTCGCCCAGGCCCAGGACCCCGCCGCAGGGCTGCCGTTCTCGCTGATGGCCGCGCACTTCGGCGACACCGTCGCCAACGTCGCGAACCTGCTCCTGCTCACCAGCGTGTTCGCGGCGCTGCTGTCGTTCCACAACACCGTCGCCCGGTACCTGTTCGCCGCCGGACGTGAGAAGGTGCTGCCCGCCTCGCTGGCCCGCACCGGCCGGCGCACCTCCGCGCCGTTCGTCGGCTCGCTGCTGCAGACGATCCTGGCCGTCGTCGTGGTGGCCGTGTTCGCCGCGCTCGAGCGCGACCCGGTGCTGGAACTGTTCACCTGGCTGTCCTACGTCTCCGCGGTCGGCCTGCTGGTGCTGATGGTCGGCACGTCGGTCGCCGTGCTGGCCTACCTCAACCGCCACCGCGGCGCCGAGACGCTCTGGCAGCGCACCGTCGCCCCGATCCTGGCCACCCTCGCCCTCGGCGCGATCACCGTCATGACGATCGTCAACTCCGACGCGATGCTGGGCGCCGAGGCCGACTCGCCGCTGCGCTACATCCTGCCCGGCCTGGTCGGCGTCGCCGTCGTGCTCGGCGCGGCCTGGGGCCTGGTGCTGCGCTCGTCGCAGCCCGCCGTGTACGAGCGGATCGGCAAGGGCGGCCCGGCTGAATGAGCCGCGCCCCACGGGGGGCCCACAGATCTGAGGCAGGGGCGGACGCGACGGCGTCCGCCCCTGCTCTCGTCCCGCTCAGGAGCAGCAGCTGTCGCCCTCGGCCGTGGGCGTCGCGCAGTGCGACGCCGTCGACGCGGGCACGTCCAGGGTCGGGTTGCGGTCGAAGAAACCCACCGGCTTGAGCGTGAACCCGGCCCGGTCCACCGGCATCACCGGCCAGTCCTCGGTACGCGGGAAGTGCGTCAACCCGAACGTGTGCCACAGCACCACGTCGGTGGCCGTCAGGTCCCGGTCCTGGGCCGTCCACGCGGGCAGCCCCGCCCCGCCCGCGTGCTGGTTCGGCAGGTCACCCGACGGGTAACGCTCCGCCGGGTCGTACGCCGTCACCCACAGGTGGTGCGTGGCGAACGCCGCCCGCTGCGAGATCGACGCCGACGGGTCCGCGGCCAGCACCGGCTGACCCTGCGGGTACAGCGCGTAGCCGACCGGCTGGCCCAGCCGGTTGAGCCTGCCCGGGTTCACCACGTGCCAGGCACGGGCGGAAGCCGGCTCGGCCATCCGCGCCCCCTGCGACTCGCGCTCCAGCGGCGTCACCAGCTTCGTGAACGCGTTGCCGTGCGGGTTGTCCGGCCCGACCGGCAACCGCTGCAGCTGCACCTCGTTCACCGTGTTCGCGACACCGTCGACGGTCATGTCCAGCCGCGCGCACCACATGTGCTGGTGGTACGGCCCGCCCAGCCCCGGCGCGACCTCGTCGGCGTACGGGCTGCCCGGCACGTACGACGAGGTGAACATGACACCGGTCGCCTTGCACTCCAGCTCGATCGTGCCGTCCAGGTACAGGTACCAGTAGAAACCGTAGTCGTAGTTGCCGACCGTGACGAAGAACGAGATCACCAGCCGCCGCTGCCGCCGCGTCTCCGACGAACCGGTGAACAGGTCGGTGTGCTTCCACAGCACCCCGAAGTCCTCCTCGTGCATGCAGATCGCGTTCGGGCGCGGCTGCGGCTCGCCCAGGTCGTCGGCGACCACCGCGTCGAAATAGTGGATCTCGCCGAGGCAGTCGCAGCCCAGCTGCAACGCGTTGACCTGAGCGCCCAGGCTGTACTCGCCCGCGTCGAAGTAGTTCTGCCACCACCGCGCCGGCGACGGGTCCGCGTACGGCACCACCATCTCGGCGACGCTGGCCCGGTAGACGATGTCGCGGCCGTTGAGCGACAACTGGTGCAGGGTCAGGCCCTCCCGGGCGTCGAACCCGATCCGGAACTGCCAGCCCTCCCAGCTCACCACGTCGTCGTCGACGGTGAAACTCGGCCCCTCCGGCTGCGTGATCTCGATCGGCTTCAGCGTCGTGCGCAGCGGCCCCACGTACTCCGGATCGTCGTGGTTGTGCTCGGTCGACGGCACCGGCAGCAGCACGTCGTCGATCAACTCGATGACCCGCCGCTCGGTCAGATCCACGTACGCGACAACGCCGTCGACCGGGTGCGCCCACGGGTGGTCGGCCTCGCGGTGGCGTACGAACGACAGCACCCGCACCATGCGCCGGCCCTGCTCGTCCGGCTTCGTCGCCGCGCCCGCCGACAGCGGGCAGGGGCACACCAGGTCCAGGTCGGTGATGCCGCGCCGGGCCATCGCCGCCCGCCAGCCCTCATCAGCCTTGACGATCTCGTCGGCGGCGATGTACTCCTCCAGCATGATCGCCGGCTGCCCGTCGCGGACCGGGTCCAGCCGCCGCCGGCTGTCGACCTCACCCTTGGACAGCGACACCACCGTGTCGGTCGCCACGCCCGTCGCGACGTCCAGCAGGATCACCCGGGCCCGACGCGGCACCACCGCACCACCGGTGTCGAGCACCTCACCCTTGGCCGGCTCCTCCAGACCCACGTACGTGAACCGGGTCGACTCCCCCACCAGTCCCGCGGCGCTGAGCACCGAACGGGCCTGGCGCATCTCCTCGGCGGACAGGCGGGCCAGCGGATGCACGGCGTCAGGCCGCTGCGGGGAGATCGGGTGCAGCGCCGAAGAACTCATCGGTGGTCGCCTCTTTCATAGACAGTCACGGACACCCGAACATCCTCTGCGCAGCCAGGTCCGCTGTCGAGTCCGAAGTGGCGCCGAGCAGGTGCGGCAAAGCACCGCCGGCGAGCTTTCCGCACTCTACGATCGGGCCATGTTCGACTTCCAGCCCACCCTGGCGGGCGAGTTGGTCCAGGTACGGCCGCTGCAGGCGGCGGACTTCGACGGTCTGTACTCGGTCGCCGCCGATCCGCTGCTATGGGAGCAGCACCCGCAACCCGATCGCCACCAGCGGGACGTCTTCGGGCGCTTCTTCCTTGACGCGCTCTCCTCCGGCGGCGCGTTGGCGGTCGCCGATGCCGTCGACGGCCGCCTCATCGGCAGCTCCCGTTTTCACGGCTACGACGAGGCACGCAGCGAGATCGAGATCGGATGGAGCTTCCTCGCCCGGTCCCACTGGGGAGGTGCGTACAACAGGGAATTGAAGCACCTCATGCTCCGGCACGCCTTCGCGTACGTCGACACCGTCGTCTTCCTCGTCGGGCCGTCAAACCTGCGCTCACAGCGGGCGGTGCAGAAGATCGGTGGCGTACCGGCGGGGACCAGGCTGGACGGGAGCGGCTCGCTCAGTCTCGTCTACCGGATCGAGTCGCGCGACTGGCCCCAGCCTGCGGCGTGAACTCGCCACGTCACGCGTAGCCGCCGGCCGGTGCCGCTACCGGGGCTCGTAGAGGGTTTGCTCGATTCGTCGCAGTTCCCGGTAGTCCGCGGTGATCTGTGCGGGGTCGTCGGAGATCAGGTAGACGAAGCCCGGAGACGAGACCACGTCGATGGTGCGCGGCAGCGGATGCCCGGCGGGCATCGCCATGACGGTGTACGCATACGACGGCAGGGCATGGATTCCGGCCATCGCCTCAGCCGTGGGCACCACACCGCCCTCCCCGGCGTTGATCAACGATACGTGGCGCGGATGCTCCAGCAGCCGGTAGGCCACCGGCGGATGCCGCAAGAACTCCGCCGGTCTGGCGGCGGCGAGCGCCAGCAGATGCATCTGGCTCGTGCCGAGGCAGCGCATGTTGATCTCCGGCACCTGTCCGCCGCCCAGCCGCGCCCCGCACTCCACCAGCACGGGTCCACGCGCGGTGAGCATCACCTCGCTGTGGCCCGCCCCGTTGCGGATCTCCAAGGCATCCAGCACCTGGCGGGTGTACCGCTCGATCGCCACGGCGTCGGCATCGTCGGCGCGAACCGGCTCATGGTGGTCGAAGATGATGTGACCACCCGGGACCTGACGTTTGTAGTAGCGCCAGATCTCCGCCGTTCGGTGCTCGCCGTGCCGGCTGACCGTGTTGACGAAGTACTCGTCGCCGGCGAGGAACTCCTGGGCGATGACCTCTGTGTTGTTCCGCCCATAGCGATCCACACCGGCCACGATCTTGTCGAAGGCGGCGCGCACCTGCTCAGGCGTCGCACAGGTGACCACGTTGTCGGTGCCCGCGCTGGCCACCGGCTTCATCACGACCGGCCACCCGGCCACCCGCTCGACCCAGCCGACGATCTCGTCGACGTCTCGGGAGAGGATGGTCGCCGCATGCGGCAGCCCAGCATCCCGCAGCGCCGTGACCATCTCGTACTTGTTGCGGCGTGACCCGGGCCGGCTCATGCCGTTGCCCGGCGTGCCCAAAGCTGCGGACAGCTGATCAGCCAGTTCCACGCCCGACTCGGCTCCGGCGACGACCAGCCCGACCTGCAACCGGCGCAGCTCGCCGACGGTGGCATCGACGTCGTCGTGGCTCAGTTGACGCACGAATCCTTCCTCGGCAGGCACGAGGTGGAGATCCGGGCTGGACGACTGGACATGGACACACTCTGCACCGTACGCACGCAGCGCTGCAGGCAGATGGCGTCCCGTCGAGTAGGCGTCGACGATGGCGACGCGTCCGGGCTGCGCGTGCCGCTGGGCCCGATGCCGGGTCACGACCCCCCAGGCGACCAGGGCGGTGATGCCCATGATGCAGCCGACCGACAGCGGCGAGACCGTCAGCCGACGGTCGAACAGCTGGAAGGCGAGCGCGAAGCCCGGTCCGAGGCAGACCAGCAGCGAAACGGTCATCGGCTCGGCGTGCTTGACACCGAGTTGAAGCAGGTAAAGCGGCACGACGACCGAGATGGCGGTCAGCACCAGACCGGGCAGCAGCGACTGCGCCAGGCGTGGCTGGGCCGCGGCACCGACCATCAGCCAACTCGCCGCGATCGTGATGAAGAATCGCACCGCCAGCACGGACTTCGGGGAGAACGCGGAATCGCTCAGCCGCTTCGACAGGACGATGTTGGCCGCCGACGCGAGGCCCGACACCACCGCCAGGCCGACGCCCAGCACGGCCTCACGGTGGCCGATCTGCCCCACGGCACTACGGCCGGTCAGCGATCCCCAGGTCAAGGCAAGGATGAGGACGAAGATGCCGGCTGATGCACCCATCTCCGCTGCCACCGTCTTCGAGCTGCGACGTAGGATCGGGCCCGCCAGCGCGACGAAGACGGGCCCGACGGCGAGGCTGAGCACGTTGACGATGGCCGGCTCGATGTACTTCAGCGAGAACAGCACTGTCAGCCAGGCCATCGCGGTCGTGACGTTGATCGCCACGACGTCGCGCCACCGCGCGCGCACCATCGCCACGATGCCCGAGCCGCGGGTGCCCAGTTCAAGGGCAGCGAACAGAACACCCGTCAACGAGAACGAGATCGCCGCGACTGCCGCCGGATCCAGCGACTGGAAGACCCGTCCGGCGTACACGTTGACGACAGCCGTCATGAACGCGTAGCAGACGACGGGAGCCACCCCACGGCCGATCACGGACGGCCGTCCGGGAACGTCCTGGCTGCTCACGGCTGCGCACCTGCCTCATGGTCCACCGCCGTGCGGAGGATCTCCAACCCCTCCAGGAGTTCCTCCGATGAGATCAGCAGCGAAGGCAGCAGTTTGATGACCTCATCTCGCGAACCCGCGGTCTCCACGAGCAGCCCGCGTTCGAACGCGGCCCGGCTCACCCGCGTGGCGAGCTGCGGGTCGTCGAACTGGAGCCCCCAGACGAGCCCCCGGCCGCGGTGAGTGCCACCCTGTTCCGGGTGCCGCGCGCACAGCGCCCCCAGGAACGAGTCGACGACACCGCCCAACTCCTCGGTGCGACGACGCAACCGGTCGTCGGACCAGTAGGCGCGCAGCGCGGCCGTGGCGGTGACGAAGGCCGGGTTGCTGCCGCGGAAGGTCCCGTTGTGCTCTCCCGGGCTCCACACGTCGAGTTCGCGTTTGAAAATCGTGAGAGCCATCGGCAGGCCGTAGCCGCTCAGGGATTTGGACAGGCAGACGATGTCCGGCACGATCCCCGCGTCGTCGAAGCTGAAGAACGGTCCGGTCCGGCCGCAGCCCACCTGGATGTCGTCGACTATCAGCAGCATGCCCGTCCGGGCACACAGCGCGGCGAGCCGCTGCAGCCACGCCGTGCTCGCCGTGTTGACCCCGCCCTCGCCCTGGATGGTTTCGACGATGACCGCCGCCGGCAGCTCGACACCGCTGCCGGACACCTCGACGAGGTCCTCCAGGAGGCCAAGACCGCAGACGCCGTTACGTCCGAACCCCTCGTACGGGATCCGCAAGACGTCATCGAGCGCCACCCCGGCACCCGCTCGCTTGGCCGCGTTGGCGGTGACGGCGAGGGCGCCCAGGCTCATGCCGTGGAACGACCGGGTGAAGGCGGCGACCGTCGGCCGCCCGGTCACCTTCCGAGCCAGCTTGAGCGCCGCCTCCACGGCGTTGGCGCCCGTCGGGCCGGTGAACTGGACCTTGAAGTCCATGGCCCGCGGCTTGAGCACGAGGTCGCCGAAAACCTGTAGGAACGTCGCCTTCGCCTCGGTCATCAGATCGAGGCTGTGCACGACGCCGTCGCCCCGGACGTAGTCGATCAGAGGGTCCCTGAGGAGCGGATTGCCGTGACCGTAGTTGAGAGCGCCCGCTCCCATGAAGAAGTCCAGGTACGGCTTGCCATCGGCCGAGTACATACGGCTGCCGACCGCCCTGGTGAAGGTCACCGGCCAGCTCCGGCTGTAGGCGCGCACCTCCGACTCGAGGTCGGCACTGTCGCGGTCGGCTGCCGCCGGCCGGTCGATGATTCCTGTCGGCTTGACCATTGTCGTCATCTCCTAGGCGGGCGGGCCGGGATGGGTGCCCGGCCCGCCGTCGTCATGGCTCGGCTATCCCGCCGGTCAGCTGACGTACGTCAGGTAGGACCGGTAGAAGGGGAAGATGTACCGGTCCGGCACACCCAGCCCCAAGCCGACGTAGGACAGAAGGTTGTAGTAGGCGTTCTTCATCGGCGCACCCTGCAGGACGCTGGCCACGCCGAGGCGGGCGCTGGCGGGCGTGTGCCAGTCGATGTTGAAGGACATCGTCAGGGTGAGGTTCGTGACGTGGTGGAGCGTGCCGGGCGGTAGGTAGAGGATCTCGCCGGGTTCGAGGACGACCGACACCGCCGTGGCCTCTTTGGCCAGCGGGAACGCTTCGAAGTCGGGGTCTGCCGGATCGAATTTGGCCCAGCGCCACCGGTGGGTGTAGCACAGCCGGCGCTGGTCGGCCGGCACGAGGATGAACCGTTTGCGGCCGGCCAGATGGAAGAACAGATTGTTCGTCAGAAGCGTGTCGAAGTGCAGCGGCGTGACGCTTCGCGTCGGGCCCATGAAGTACTGCACGTACTCCTGCCAGTTCTCCCGGTACCACTCGGGGAACAGCTGAAGCGGGAACGGCTGGACGTCGGCGATGAGCGACGGGAAGATGCGGAACAGCGGCACATCGTGCAGGTATCCCGGCATGTCGGCCGGCTCCCCGCCGCGGAGCGCGGCTTCATACTGCTCCAGCGCTCCCGAGTAGCCCGCCAGAGAGACACGCTCACGCCGCCCTTCCGCGACATTGCCCAGCTTGACCGCCAGATTCTTCTCGTCACCAAATCTGCGGAAGTACTCCAGGCCCCAGTCCAGTGCCCGCCACTCGGAGGTCAAGCCCCGAATGACCACGGGTCTGCGCTTGTCGACGAACTCGCCGAAGAACTCCTTGCCATCGATGCCTTCTACGCGAGGCACCGTTTTCCAACTACTCACGACCGCTCGTCCTCCTGCTCGTCGTGGATGCCGACCGACTCGTCCAGGAGTCCGTTGGCCGCCATCCAGTCGTCGTCGTAGACCTTGGACATGTAGCGACTACCTGTGTCGGGAAGAATCACCAGGACTTTCTTGCCGACCGCCTCCTCGCCCGCCTCGCGGATCCAGCGAAGCGCCCCGACGATGGCACTGCCGGAGGAGATCCCGGCGTAGATGCCTTCCTCCTTGAGCAGCCTGCGGGTGAGTGGGAAGGCTTCCTTGTCCTCGACTTGGACCACGTCGTCGATCAGATCGAAGTCGATGTTGGCCGGAACGCAGTCCTTGCCGATGCCTTCGATGAGGAAGGGCTGGACCGGCGGGCTCTGGCCGAATTTGTACATGTTGTAGAGGACCGACCCCACCGGATCGACGCCGATCACCTTCAGCGACGGCTTCTGGTCCTTGAGGAATCTGCCGGTGCCGCATAGCGTGCCGCCGGTGCCCAGTCCGGCCACGAGCACGTCCACGTCCGGCAGCTGGCGCAGGATCTCCGGACCAGTGTGCCGGTAGTGGTAATCGCGGTTGGCGAGATTGTTGTACTGGTCGATGTAGACCGAGTTCGGCTCCTCGTCGGCGATCCGGCGCGCCACGCGGCAGTAGTTCCTCGGATCGTCGGGCGTGACCGTCGGGGTGACCACGACCCGGGCCCCGAAGGCACGCAGGGCCTTGATCTTGCCTTCGGACATCTTGTCGGCGACCGTGAAAACGCACCGGTAGCCTTTGACCGCCGCGGCCATCGCCAGCCCGATGCCGGTGTTGCCCCCGGTGCCTTCCACCACCAGGCCGCCCGGCTTGAGCACGCCGCGCCGTTCCGCGTCCTCCAGGAGCCACCACCCGATCCGATCCTTGATCGAACCGCCGGGATTCATGAACTCCAACTTGGCGAGCACCTCGGTGTGCGGGCTCTCCGGCAGCCGGTTCAGGCGGACGATGGGGGTGTTGCCGATCGCGCCGAGGATGTTGTCGAAGACCTGCTGACGGCCGGCCTCCTGGGCAGCCCCTGCCGGCTGCTTCGTTCGTATCTGCGTCATGTTTCCTCAGGCTTCTGCTACCAGGTACACGTTTGCGGAATGGTGTTTGCGCAGCCGTGGCTGCGCCGGATCCACGTGCTGCTGGGCGGTGCGACCTCGGTCGCAGACCGGCGGCCGTCGGCGGCCACCGACTTCACCGTTGCTCTCGGAAGCCGCCCATGTCGTCGGCCAAGTGCGGCAGCAGAGCCTCCTGCCTGGTCCGCAACTTGTGAAGCAGCCCCGCGTGCGCCTTCATCCGGTCGACGAACGCCTTCTCCTGACCGAACTTGAAGACGCCATACATCGACGTCACCTCGATGCGGAAGAAGGTGATGTTCCGGATCATCGCTTCGGCCGCGCGGCTGGCCGTGTCGAGGCGGTATCCCGTCCCGTTCGCCGCCTCGAGGACGTCGACCATCCGCACCATGCAGTCGGTCTTGCGTGCCGCATCCTCGATGAGCGCACTCGTGCCCGACAAATGCGCCACCGCGTAGTTCCAGGTGGGAAACTGCTCCGACGCATAGTCCAGCGGGGAGACGTACCCGTTCGGGCCGTGGAACACCGCCTCCACCAGACGGCCGTCCAACTGCTCCAGCAACGGGTTCCGGCTGTCGGCATGGCCGTACAGGACCGGAGGTCGGCCGTCGGACCGCTCGACGGTCACCGGCAGGAACATCAGACCGGCGCCGGCGCCGCCCTCCGGAACGATGGTGGCGAACGGGAAGCTCTCGACCAGGAGCAGGATCCGGCTCGGGTCGCTCGTTCGATACCCCGCGGTCAGGTACCTATCCATCGATGCTCGCCGTATCCGGCACGTGATCGAAGTCGAAGGCGTGCGCGCTCGGGCCGTTGTCCTGGATGTGCCTCAGGCGCGCCTTCGCCTCCTCGAGCGAAGGCCGTGCCGACTCCTCGACCCACCAGAGGACATAGCTCGGCTTGTCCCAGTGCTCGAACCACGTCCGGCGCTTCTTGAGCACCTCCACGTGCCGGGACTGATAGACGAAGTCCTTGAGAGTGGCCACCGATTTCCACACCGACAGGTTGAAGATGATCGTCGGGTCGTCGAACGTGCGGATCGCCGTCGCATTGCCGGTGTCGTCATGCAGTCGCCAGACGAAGCCCTCCCACTCGTCGGCCACGGCGTTGACCTCACCCAGGCGATCGACGAAGTCCTGCATGGCAGGGTGCTCCAGCGGGTACCGCTCCTTAGAGATGTTGAACTGCGCAATGTACATCAATTCCCCCGATTGTTCGTCGTCGTCGGATCGTCGGCGCGGCCGGCTCAAGGCCCCGTGAGGAACGCCGCCAAGGCACGTTCGACCTCGGCCGCGCGGTAGGACAGGAGGCTGAACGAACCGGCGTCACCCAGACCGTGCGAGGACTCGCACAGTCCGTTGAGGAAGATGGCGGGTGCGCTGCCGTCGTCAGCAGGCACGAGCTGATAGCTGCGAGTCACCCGCAGCGTCCCGTCGTCGTCCTTCTCGTAGGCGTCCGCCACCTGCTCCAGCAGCGGATGACAGAGCTCCTCGTGCTCGCGGGTGCCGAAGTTTCGGAACCCGGTTGCGAGCACGACCGCATCGACATGCAGCTTCGCGGTACTTCCGTCGTGCTCGTCGAGCAGCGACAGGAGCACGCCACCATCGACCAGGGCCACCTCGGTGACGTGGGCGTTGTTCCGCAGCACGATCGACGAGTCGTCACGCACGCTGTTCTCGTAGAGGGTGAAGTACAGCTTCTTGATCACATCGTGGTCGACGGATCCGTAGTTGCTGCGCAGCACCTGCTCCGTGAGCCGTTTCTTGGACACGGGCGACGCGCTGTAGAAGTAGTCGGTGTGGCTGGGAAACAGCAGGTCCTCGGTGAACGGACTGGTGTCCTTCAGAACGTAGCTGAAGTTGCGGAAGACGCTGTTGACCACGGTCCCCGGCAGGCTCGCATGCAGATCTAGGATGATCTCCACCGCGCTCTGGCTCGACCCGATGACGGCGACCGAGGCCGGCGCCCCGTTCTTCTTCCAGTCCTCCCGCCGCACGACATAGTCGTTGGCGTGGAAGACGGCGTCTCCCAGCGCCGGGCGGAACAGTTCGGGCACGTGCCAGGATCTGCCCGGAGCGAACGACAGCGAGCGCGCCCGCAGCGTTCGGTTCTGGGTGTCGACCTGCACGGTCCGCTTACCCGTCGCAGGATCGGGATCGTCGGAGAGCGAGATCGCGACGACGCGCTCTGAATATCGCACCTGCTCGGCGAACTGGTCCGCTACCCATCTGACGTACCGCTCGTAATCCGCGCGGGGCGGATAGGGTGCGTCGAGGTTGAGGAAGTGGAACAGCCGTTGCTGGCTCTTGAGATAGCTGAGAAAACCGAAGCGGCTGCACGGATTGACCGGTGTGATGAAGTCACGGAGCGGATTGTGCTGGATGTCCGAGCCGTCCAGCAGCATGCCGGGTTGCCAGGTCGGGCCTGCGTTGGCTTCCAGGAAGGCGAGCGAACGCCCGCTCTGACTCTCAGAGTGCGCAACCGCCAGCGCTATGTTGGCCGGGCCGAATCCGACGCCGATGGTGTCGAAGAGCGTGTCGTCATCTGAATCAACGCATGGTTCAACGTTGTGCTGCAAAGCCTGTGCCCCCGTAAAACCGTGTGCTCATACGCCGAGTGAATCGCGAGAAGTCTCCACTCTCGCCGATCCGGAGCCGCGAATGTATATGTTGCCATGCATCACTACAAGGTCGCTTGCCGCGATCACGCCATCGATGGGCCGCGCCGTCAACATTCCGCCACGCCACGTACTGCAGATGACCTCCGCCTTCCCGCGGCACGTAGCGCCATCACCACTCGGCCGAACGTTCTGTGACATGCGTCACCAGGTGCTGATCGACGACAGTCGTTGAGGCAGATCATTTCAGCGAGTATCGTCGCGCCGCATGACGCGGCGAATCATTGTGGTGGGAGCCGGGATCGTCGGCACAGCGGTCGCGGAGCGGCTCGGTGCCCGCGGCGACTGCAGCGTCACGGTGGTCGAGCAGTCGAGCCGCGGCCGGCTGACAGGATCGACCGGCCACGCGCCCGGATTCATCGGACTCCTCGCAGACCAGCCTGCGATGATCGAGCTAGCACGCCGCAGCGTCGACTGCTACCGCCGGCTGCAGTGGCAGGGCCTGCCCGGATTCGAACCGGTCGGCGCGCTCGAACTCGCCCACACCTCGCAGGCGGCAGACCAGTTGACGGCACGAGTCGCGGCGGCGGCAACCGCCGGTATCTCCGCGACGTTGCTCGACCCGGCCGAAGCCGTGGCGATGGCACCACGTCTCGCGGATCCGCACCGGGTGCTCGCCGCCTTGCACCTTCCCGAGGACGGCGCCGCACGTGCTGCCGTCGTCACCTGCGCGCTACAGGCCCGTGCTGCCGCCGCCGGAGTCCGTTTCCTGTTCGGCACCCAGGTCACCGGCATCGAGGTCCGGACAGGGCGGGTCGCGTCCATACGAGCGGGGTCCGGGGATCTGCCCGCCGACGACGTGGTGCTCGCCTGCGGCATCTGGGGCGGCGACATCGCCGCCCACGCCGGGGTGCACCTGCCGCTGTTTCCCATCCTGCATCCGTATGCCTACAGCGCGCCCCGAGCGGTCGCCTATCCCCCGACGCCGCTCGTCCGATGGCCCGAGGCCAGGGTCTACGCCAGGGACCACGGCGACCGCGACGGATTCGGCACTTCCGACCACCGTCCGGTGCTCGTGGCAGCGCCGAGCGATCGCGCCGAGCTCGACTGGCCCGGCGGACACCTCGACGACGCGGTCGACGCAGCCCTCGCGCTCCTCCCCCCGCCGCACCGGTGGCAGACCGGCAGACGGCAGGCCGGCCTGCTGTCGATCACACCCGACAAGCTTCCGCTGCTGGGGCCGATCAGCGGGATCGGTGGCATGTGGTCGGCGGAAGCGATCTGGGTGACCCACGCGGCGGGTGCCGCAGACGCGTTGATGAAGATGATGTACGACGAGGGCCCGGCGATCGCAGTCCTCGATCCAAACCGCTTCTCCGGTGAATCTCCTGGTGAGTTGAGGCGGCGTGCCGCAGCCCGCTACCGAGACGCCGGGGACGACCGAGAACACGCAACCTGATCACGAGTGGTCGGTCCTGTGCGCGAGGGTCATGCCGTCAGCCGTGGGCCTGCAGGGCGACCGCGGCCACGGCGGAGTCGACGGCGGCGAGCAGGTCCCGGTAGCCGGGTACGAGCCGGCCGGGCAGTTCGGCCAGGCGCTGGCGCGTCGTCGCAGAGGACAGGGTCGGGGCGACGATGCTCAGGTCGACGGCGGTGGCGATGCAGGCCAGCAGCGCCGACTGCGGGTCGAAGTCGCCGGGCCGGGTGAGCAGGAAGCCCAACCGCACCATCGAGCGGGTGGCCTCGGTCGGGTCGGTCGCCGGGAAGCGGACCTGCACCCGGCCGGTGAACGTGCGGCTGGTCTCGCGCCGGACCACCCCGTGCCCGACCAGCCGGTAGGCGACCAGTTCCTTGATGTCGCCGCGCAGGTGCTCGACCCACTGGTGCACGCGGTGCCCGGGGCCGACCTGCTGCAGTTGCGCGACGATCTGGTCGGTGACGGGGTCGCCGTTCTGCTTGGCGGTCCAGCCGGTGAGGCGGCCGCCGTCGACGGTGATCGTCTCGTCGATCATCAGTTCGCCGAGCGCGGCCGCGGCCAGGCCGACCGACAGCACGTCGTGGTTGAGTCTGGACTTGCCGCTGTACTCGTCGTGTCCCATCATGAACAGCTCGTCCGCGAGCGCCAGCTCTGGCATCGATTCTCCCCAATGGAACCCGGAAACGCGGCGTGGCCGGAGCACCGCTCCGGCCAC
>NZ_BONI01000132.1 GCF_016862635.1 Catellatospora coxensis
CCGTGCGCCGTGCGCCGTGCGCCGTGCGCCGTGCGCCGTGCGCCGTGCGCCGTGCGCCGTGCGCCGTGCGCCGTGCGCCGTGCGGCCGGAACGGCGGCGGTCAGGTCCGCAGGCCCGCTTCGGCCATCAGTTCGGCGGTGACAGCCGCCTCGTCCACACCGGACAGGCCGCGGGCGGTGAACCAGGTCGCGACGTTGTGCACGTCGCGGGCCAGGAAGCGTTTGCCCTGCGGGTTGGCCACCACGTCCACGATCTGCGGCAGGTCGATGATGACCAGCCGCCCCTCGTGGACCAGGATGTTGTACGGCGACAGGTCGCCGTGCGCGAACCCGGCCCGGGCCAGCACGGTCAGGCCGAGTACGAGCTGGGACCACAGGTCGGCCAGGCCCGCCTCGTCGGTGCGCACCTGGGCGAGCCGGGGCGCGGCGGTGCCGTCGGGCGCGCCGATGAACTCCTGCAGCACCTCGGTGCCCAGGATCTGCACCGGGTACGGCGTGAACGGCGCGACGTCGAGCTGCTGCGCGATCTCCCACAGCCGCGCCAGCGCGCCGAACTCGGCCGCGGCCCAGGTCGCCGCGATGGCCTCCTTGCCGAAGGCGCTGCGGCTGGCCATGGCCCGGTTGACGCGGGACTCCTTGACCCGGCGTCCTTCGAGGTAGCCGGCGTCGCGGTGGAACATGCGGTGGTCGTGGCTGCGGTAACGCTTGGCCGCCAGCAGGCAGCCGCGTTCGGTGCCGGGTACGTGGCGGTGCAGCAGGAAGACGTCGGCCTCCTTGCCGGTCTTCAGCACTCCGCGTTCCACGTCGACCGCGGCCAGCTCGGTGACGAGCCAGTCGGGGTGGGGCTCCGGTCCGCGTTCGGTGGGCGTCGACAGGTCCCAGGTGGACCAGCGGTCACCGAATTCGGGCTTGTCGGGGGTTTCGTCCCACTCGACTTCTTCGGCGTACGACTTCTCGAAGGTCAGTTCGTCGTCGTCGAAACGGTTCCGGCGGTTGCCGCGGCCGGCGCGCGGAAAGTCGTGCTCTCGCACTGGAAAAGCTCCTCGGTCGGAGAGAAGAAGAAAGAGGCGGAATGCGCGCAGCGCACAGCGACGGCAACCATTCGGCTCAACCCCCTTCTCTCTCGACCCGGGCAGTTCCCGGGATCACGCACAACGCGGACGAGTCTTCCGCCGACCCCCGCCCCCTGTCAACCGATTTTCCGCAGCGACCCCCATCACACCCGCCGGCGCGCCATCGGCCCGGCACACCACTGATCGATCATGAAGTTATGGCCGCGACACACCGCCGAGCCGTGCCATAAGTTCATGATCAACGTGCGGGAGCCGGTCAGCGGGCCATGCGGTGTGGGGGGTCGGCGGCCAGGACGGCGGCTACGGCTTGGATGGCGCCCTCGACGATGCGGGTGGGGCCGAAGCGGCGTTCGGTCCACTGGCGGCCGCGGTGGATCCAGACGCTGGGGATGCCGATCGTCGTCGCGCCGCCGATGTCGGCTTCGGGGCTGTCGCCGATCATCCAGGCGCCGCGCAGCCGCATCCGGGCCCGCTCCGCGGCGATCTCGAAGATGCGCGGGTTGGGTTTGCGGCAGTCGACCTCCTGCGAGACCACCCAGTCGGCCACGAAGCGGTCCAGGCCGGTACGCCGGATCTTGGCTTCCTGCTGGCGGGTCTCGCCGTTGGTGACTATCACCGGCACCCAGCCGGCCTCGGCGGCGATGCGCAGCGCGGCGCCCACCATCGGGTCCAGCCGAGTGGCCTCGATCTGCCCCTCGTGCAACTCCTCCACCAGGTCGACGACGGAGTTGCGCAGTCGATAGCGGTCGCGGATCGCGTCGGCCAGGTCCCAGCGCGAGGTCAGGCCGTCCGCGTCGGCGTCCACCAGCCAGTCGATGTCGTACGGCGGGGCGCTGATCTCGGACAGGAACCGAGTACCCCACATCCGGAAGGCGCCCTCGCGGTCGACCAGTGTGTTGTCGAGGTCCAACAGCAACAGAGGCACGCGGGCACCTTACGTGACTCAGGACACGCTGGTGAAGCCCCCCGTTGTGCGGGAAACCTCGCGGTAACGAAATCGATGCCTGCTCACGCCAGATCCGCGTCCACGCCGATGGTGTCCCGCTGGCGAACTGCCTTGATCTGGTTCCTGGCCCAGTTCTCGCTCGGCGTGCGCCCGTACTCCTGGGCCGTCCACTCCCGGACGAAGTTCGGGCTGACCTGCTCGCCGCGCGCCAGCGCCTCGCCGATCATGCGCTGGACCGGCTCCTGGAGGTGGTTGAGCATGCCGCGTGAGGTGATCTCGCTGGTGTCCGACAGCGGCCGGTGACCCATCGGCTCGCGGCCCGTCGGGGCGCTCCACGCCGACTCCAGGGTGGCCCGCAGGTCCCGGCCCAGGATCGTGCCCCGGTCGTCACGCTCGGGAACGAGGTCCTGGGACACCGGCTCCGGCTCCGCCTGGTGGGGCGCGGGGGGCGGCTCGGGGAAGGCCTCCGGCTGGGGCGTCGGCTGGTACACCGATTGCGGCTGGTACGGCTGGTAGCCGTTCGGCTGGTGCCCGTTCGGCTGGTGCCCGTTCTGATGCTGCGGCGCGGACTGGTGGGGCACGGGCAGGTGCGGCACCTGCGGCGACGAGCCCGGCGCGGCCCCGGAACGCCAGCTCGCCGAGCGGGCCCGGCGCACCTCGGCGCGGGCGTGCACCTCGACCAGCTTGGCCTGCTGCTCCTCCCGGACCAGCTGCGCGCCGTACAGGCGGCGCTGGCGCTTGGCCTCGCGGGTGTCCTCCAGGTGCGTCAGCGCGTTGCGCACGCTGGGCCGCATCCCCTCGGCGGGCGGGTGCACGATCCAGGCCCGGCGGGCCGCGAACGTGGAGATCGGCGCGTAGAACCAGCGCTGGCCGAAGCGCGGGTAGCGGGTCTTGAGCGCCACCTCGTCGTCGTAGCCGGCCATGAACTGGTCGAGCAGCTCGTGGAACATCGCCATGCCCGCGAAGGACAGGAACGCCAGGTAGAGGCCCGCCCAGATGGACCACTTGTCGCGGCCGTGCACGAAGTTCAGGGTCGCCGACACGGTCGCGGCGGCGAGCACGATCTTGTACGCCCGGCCGGGGTGCCGCCCGCGTTTGACCGCGACGAACGCCCACGCGCCGAAGGAGATGCTGATGCCGTCGAGGCTCAGCGGCACCAGGATGTTGGTCCAGTGGTCCCAGCCCATGACGTCGTTGGCGAAGCCGGTGAGGCCGATGAAGGACACGCCCATCACGGCGAGCCAGACCAGCAGCGTCGGGATCAGCGCGGCCAGGAACAGGCCGGTGTCCTTGGCCTTGTCCGCGCGGGTGGCGTACGCCCCCGGGTTGGCCAGCCGCATGCCCCGCCGCCGCCCGGCCGAGCGCGCCAGCGGCACCCCGATGAGCAGCGAGATCGTCAGGATCGAGACCACCAGCACCATCACCCACGTGTCCACGTAGGTGGTGGTCAACAGCTCCAGGTCCACAGGTCGCACCCTCCCCGGCGGCCGCAGACCCTTGGCCTGCAGGCGTTTCGCACGGCGTCGCCATACTGTCCCCGACGCTCAACGCACGCCGGGCCGCGGAGGATTCTTCCATGCGCGGGTTCCGCGCGCATCGCGTCGTAGATCCGTCACGCGTGGTCAAGCCGTACGTACGGATTGCATGTGCGGGGCCGACCTGCGAAGATCGGCATGTGCCCAGGGTGAGTCAGGATCAGCTCGACGCGCGCCGCCACGAGATCCTCGCCGCGGCCCGTGCCTGCTTCGCCCGTTACGGCTACGAGGGCGCCACGGTGCGCCGCCTGGAGCAGGCGACCGGATTGTCCCGGGGCGCGATCTTCCACCACTTCCGCGACAAGGACTCGCTGTTCCTGGCCGTCGCCGAGGACGACGCGGTCGAGATGGCCGCCACCGTCGCCGCGAACGGCCTGGTGCAGGTGATGCGGGACCTGCTGGCCCACGCCCAGGACCCGGACGCGGCCGGCTGGCTCGGCACGCAGCTGGAGGTGGCCCGGCGGCTGCGGACGGATCCGGCGTTCGCCAAGCGGTGGGCCCAGCACAGCGAGGCCATCGACACCGCGACCCGCGAGCGCCTGCAGCGCCAGGCGGGCGCGGGCGTGCTGCGTGAGGACGTGCCGCTCGACGTGCTCGCGCACTTCCTGGAGCTGGCGTACGACGGGCTGGTCAAGCGGCTGGCGATGGGCGGCTCGGCCGACGACTTCGGCCCGGTGCTGGATCTGATCGAGGAGACGGTCCGCCGCCGCTGAATCGGGCTGCCCGACAGCGAAGCGGGCGTAGCGACGGCCGAGGCGACGCCGAGCGCCCGATTCGGCTTCTGCGGGCGAAACGGCGCGACCGCCACAGAAAATGACGAAACCCGGGGGTTCCGCGCGGGTGCGCGGGCCGGCTGGACAAACCGGACATTCCCCCGGGAATCGGGTGGCTCCCTTGGATTCGCCAGGGCCGCTGACACACGGCCTCGACGCTCCAGTCGAACCTTCAGGTATCGACAGAAGTGCAGTCGATGACAGCCGCCTAGCGGGCAGCCACCTCACGTGTCCTGTAGCTACTCAAAGCTGGACCACCTCCTTTCCCGTGTACCGCCGACATTAGCCACGAGATCCAGGGATCGACAAGATATTTTCTGGCGGGCCTCCGGGGCGCTACAGTGCGAGCCCATGGGCGCCCTCAAACCTTGGCACGTGCTGCTCGGCGGCACCGTCTGCTGCGCCACCGTGGTGGTGGTCGCGCTCGTCGTCTTCCTGGTAATGCGTAAGAGATGAGAACCGCCCTGGTCCGCGAGCCGAGTTCCCGGCTCGCCGACGGCATCGTGACCCACATCGGCCGCAGCGAGATCGACCTGTCCCTGGCCCGCGCCCAGCACATGGCGTACGCCGACGCGCTGGCCTCGGCCGGCTGGGCGGTCTACCCCGCCCCGGCCGCCGACGACTGCCCCGACTCGGTGTTCGTCGAGGACACGGTGGTGGTCGTCGACGACCTCGCCGTGCTGACCCACCCCGGGGCCCCGGCCCGCCGGGGCGAGGTCGCCGGGGTCGAGCAGGCCGTGCTGGAGCTGGGCCTGCGCACCGCGCATATCACGGAGCCGGGCACCCTGGAGGGCGGCGACGTGCTCCAGGTCGGCACGACCGTCTACGTCGGACGCGGTGGGCGCACCAACGCCGAGGGCATCCGGCAGCTGCGTGACCTGCTCACGCCGCTCGGCCGTACCGTCGTCGCGGTGCCGCTGGGCGAGGTGCTGCATCTGAAGTCCGCGGTGACCGCGCTGCCCGACGGCACCTTCCTGGCCCTGCCGCGCCTGGTCCCGACCGGGCTGTTCCCGGCGGTACGCCCGGTCGAGGAGGAGGGCGGCTGCCACGTCGTGCCGCTCGGCGGCGACCGGGTGCTGCTGGCCGCGTCCGCGCCGCGTACCGCGGAAATGCTAGGGGATCTGGGGTTCACCCCGGTCGTGGTGGACATCGGCGAGTTCGAGAAGCTCGAAGGCTGCGTCACCTGCCTGAGCGTGCTGGTCTCCCGCTGATTGCTCCGATGGTCCATCATGAGGGCTCCCTCGTCGAAGGAGCTCCCATGGCGGACACCTGGGGCATCCCCGGTCCCACCTTCCTGCTGCTGTTCGCGCTCGCCGCGGCGGTCGTCCTGGTGGGCACGCTGATCCACCGGTCCCGGCTGTTCGCCGGCCCCGGCCAGGTCCGCGTGGACCAGCTGTCGCCGCAGCACACCGCATACCTCAACGGCGGTGCGGCGCTGGCGGTGTACTCCTCGCTGACCTTCCTGCGCCAGAGCGGCGTCGTGGCGGCCGACGAGGCCGGGCGGCTCACCCGCACCGGCGGCCTGCCGCCGGGCGCGACCCCGCTGGACGCGGCCGTGCTGCACGCCGTGGGCAACGGCCAGCGGGTCAAGGACCTGCACACCGACCGCTCGGTGGCCGAAGCGCTGGCCTCGATCGGCGAGGAGCTGCGCCGCGGCGGCCTCACCGTCGGCCCCGACGTCGTCTCCCGCGCCCGGCGCGGACCGCTGCTGCTGCTCGCCCTGTTCGCGGTGGGCGTGGTCCGGATCATCGCCGGGATCGGCAACGACCGCCCGGTGCTGTTCCTGGTGCTGCTGGTCATCCCGGTCGGCATCCTCGGCCTGGTGCTGTTCGCCCGCAAGCCGCGGCGCACCAAGGCCGCCGAGAGCGCGCTGTTCCAGGCCAAGCGCCACTTCAACCACCTGCGCCCGGCGTCACGGCCCGCCTGGAACACCTACGGCCCCGCGCAGACCGCGCTGGCCGTCGGCCTGTTCGGCACCGCCGTGCTGTGGGCCGCCGACCCGGCCTTCGCCGGGGAGACCGAGATCCCCGAACGCGACGACACCAGCGGCGCGTACGGCCCCTACTACGGCGGCTCGGACGGCGGCGGATCGAGCAGCGGCGGCGACAGCGGCGGCTCCTCCTGCAGCGGCGGGTCCTCGTGCGGCGGCGGGGGCGGGTGCGGCGGAGGCGGGTGCGGCGGATGACGCCGCTGGCCGGACGGGGCGTCGGCATCGGCTGGCGCCCCGAGATCTCCGGCTTCGTCGCCGAGCTGCCCGGACTGCGCTTCGTCGAGGTCATCGCCGAATCGCTGCCGCACTCCGGCGAACCACCCGAGGCGCTGGCCCGGCTGCTCGCGGCCGGGGTGGCGGTGGTGCCGCACGGCGTGAAACTGTCCCTCGGCGGGGCCGAACCGGTCGACCCGCACCGGGTCGAACACCTGGCGCAGGCCGCCCGCGCCGTCGGCGCGCCGCTGGTCAGCGAGCACATCGCGTACGTCCGGGCGGGCGGGGTCGAAGCCGGTCACCTGCTGCCGCTGCCCCGTAGCCGCGAGGCCGTCGACGCGGTCGTCGCCAACGTCGCGCGGACCACCGCCGAACTGGACGTGCCGCTGGCGCTGGAGCCGATCGCGGCGCTGTTCGAGTGGCCCGACGACGAGCTGACCGAGGCCGAGTTCCTCACCGAGATCCTGGAACGCACCGACGCGCTGCTGCTGCTCGACATCGCCAACGTGTACGCCAACGCGCTCAACCGCGGCGAGGACCCCGCCGACCTGCTGACCCGGCTCCCGCTGGAGCGCATGGCGTACGTCCATGTCGCCGGCGGCCGGCTGCACGAGGGCCGCTACCACGACACGCACACCGACCCGGTGCCCGGCGAGGTGCTGGAACTGCTGGGCGAGCTGTGCGCGCGGCAGCGGCCGCCGGCGATCCTGCTGGAGCGCGACGGGCACTACCCGCCCGCCGCGGCGCTGCGCGCCGAACTCGACGCGCTGTCCGCGGCCACCGGCTACCCGGCGATCACCGGAGCGGCACACACATGACCGGCCTCGGCAGATCCGGCAGCAGCCCGGCGGTCGGTGCCGGGCTCGCGCGGCGGCAGGAGGAGCTGGTCCGAGCGCTGGTGGCGGGAGCTGCCATGCCGGTGGGCTTCGACGTCGCGGCGGTGGCCGCGACGCAGACCGCGCTGCTGCGCAAGCGGGCCGAGGACGTCGCGCGCACGTGGCCCCGGCTGGCCGCCTCGGCCGGGCCCGGGCAGTGGACCCGGGTGTTCTCGGCCTGGGCGGCAGGACGCGCACCGCAGGGCTCGTTGCGCGACGGGTGGGACTTCGCCCTGGCCAACCCACCCCGCGACACTGCGGCGCAGCGGGAACTCGCGCTCCGCGAGCTGCTCTGGGCGTACGACGGCGAAACCGCCCCCCGCGCCCGCCGCGGCCCCACCGCCCGCCTCCACGCCGGCGAACTCCTCCTCCGCTGGCGCGGCCGCGCCCACACCTTCCGCCTACGCTGACGCGCCCGCCCCGCACGCTGCGGATCTAGATGACTTGTTGTCGTCCCAGCGACAACAAGTCATCTAGATCCAGTCCTTGCTGATCGGCTTCGAGAGTGATCACGGTGCCAGGGCCACGACACGCCGTCGAACCTGCCCATAAGTTCATGATCAACGCGACGGGGCGCGGGGCGCGGTCAGGCGGGGGTGTCGGCGAGGTGGGGGGAGTCGGTGGGGCGGGGGCGGGGGGAGTCCGCTCCGGCGAACTGGGTGCGGTAGAGGTCGGCGTAGAGGCCGCCGGAGGCGAGCAGTTGCTCGTGGGTGCCGCGTTGGACGATGCGGCCCTGGTCGAGGACGAGGATCTGGTCGGCCTCGCGGACGGTGGACAGGCGGTGCGCGATGACCAGGGCGGTGCGGCCCGCCAGGGCGGTGGACAGGGCCTGCTGGACGGCGGCCTCGCTCTCGGAGTCCAGGTGTGCGGTGGCCTCGTCGAGGATGACGATCGACGGGGCCTTCAGCAGCAGCCGGGCGATGGCGATGCGCTGCTTCTCGCCGCCGGAGAAGCGGTAGCCCCGTTCGCCCACCACGGTGTCCAGCCCGTCGGGGGTGGCCCGGACCAGGGTGTCGATCTGCGCGGCCGCCAGCGCGGCCCACAGCTCGTCGTCGGTGGCGTCGGGCTTGGCGTAGCGGAGGTTCTCCGCGATGGTCTCGTGGAACAGGTGGGCGTCCTGGGTGACCACGCCGATGGTGTCGCGCAGCGACTGCAGGGTGGCGTCGCGTACGTCGACGTCGCCGACGAGCACCGTGCCGTCGGTGACGTCGTACATCCGGCTGACCAGCATCGAGGTGGTGGACTTGCCCGCGCCCGAGCTGCCGACCAGCGCGACCATCTGGCCGGGCTCCACGGTGAACGAGACGCCGCGCAGCACCGGTGCGGTGGCGGTGCGTTCCAGGGTCGCCACGTCCTCCAGGGAGGCCAGCGAGATCTCGGCCGCGGTCGGGTAGCGGAAGGCCACGTCCCGGAACTCGATCTTCGAAGCGCCCTTGGGCACGTCGACGGCGCCGGGTTTCTCGGCGATCGCGGGCGGCAGGTCGAGCACCTCGAAGACCCGGTCGAAGGAGACCAGGGCGCCCATCACGTCGATGCGTACGTTGGACAGCGCGGTGATCGGGCCGTAGAGGCGTACCAGCAGCAGCGCCAGCGCGACGACGTCGCCCGCGTCGAGGCTGCCCTGCACGGCGTACCAGCCGCCCAGGCCGTACACCAGCGCCTGGGCGAGCGAGGCGACCAGCATCATGGCGGCGAAGAAGGTGCGGGAGTACATGGCGCTCTGCACGCCGATGTCGCGGACCCGCCCGGCCCGCTCGGCGAAGCGCGTCGACTCCGTCTCGGGGCGGCCGAACAGCTTCACCAGCAGCGCCCCCGCGACCCCGAAGCGCTCGGTCATGGTGGCGTTCATCTTCGCGCCGAGGTCGTACGACTCCTTGGTGATCTCGGCCAGGCGGTGGCCGACCCGCCGCGCGGGCAGGATGAACACCGGCAGCAGGATCAGCGACAGCACGGTGATCTGCCAGGACAGCGTCAGCATGACCAGCACGGTCAGCACGAGCTGGATGATGTTGCCGACGACGCCGGACAGCGTCGAGGTGAACGCGCGCTGCGCGCCCAGCACGTCGTTGTTGAGCCGGCTGACCAGCGCGCCGGTCTGCGCCCGGGTGAAGAACTGCACCGGCATGCGCTGCACGTGGTCGTACACCTGGGTGCGCAGGTCGAAGATCAGGCCCTCGCCGATACGCGCCGAGTAGAAGCGCTCCACCAGCGACAGCCCCGCGCTCAGCAGGGCGAGCGCCGCGATGACCACCGCGATGGTGATGACGGTGCGGCCCGCGTCGGGGGCCATGACCCCGTCCTTCGGCGTGATCGCGCTGACGACCCGGCCCGCCAGCAGCGGCGTGACCACGCCGATGACCGCGCCGACCACGATGGTGACCAGGAAGAAGACGATCTCCCGCCGGTACGGCCGGGCGAAGGACAGGATCCGCTTCGCGGTGGGCTTGCCGATCTTGCGGTTCTCGACGCTCTGCCCCCGGCGCATGGACCGCATCAGCGTCTCCATGCCGCCGCCCCCACCCGGATAACTCACCGGTGAACCTCCCGCTGTGAAAGACCAGACGTGCCGCTCAACGTGCCCGGCCGAACGAAAATTCCTTAGCCCGGCTCATTAACTATTCCGCAGGCGCGACAATGGCACACGACCGGATCCGCCCGCTCACCGGAAAGGAGGGGGCGGCCGTCTTTTCCACCATGACGAATCAGCCGCTGGTATGACGCCCGAAAGAGTGGCGTGACGGGATGAAAAGCGGACGGCGGAACGGATATCGCCGGAAAGTCACTCGCCCAGACCGGCCAGATCGCGGATGCGGCGGGTCTGCGCCTCGCGCTCCGCGCGCTCCTGCTCCGGGAAGGTCTGGCCGCTCGCCGCGGCCAGCAGGGCCTTGATCTCGACGACCGCGTCGCGCGGGGCCGCCAGCACCGCGTTGGCCAGATCGGCCGCGGCCGCGTCCAGCTCGTCGCGGCCCACCACGAGGTTGACCAGGCCGATCCGGTCCGCCTCGGCGGCGGTCACGCGGCGGCCGGTCACGCACAGCTCCAGCGCGCGGGCATACCCGACGAGCTCGACCAGGCGCTTGGTGCCGGTGAGGTCCGGCACGAGCCCCAGCGTCACCTCCGCCATCGCGAAGAGGGCGTCGTCGGCGGCGATCCGCAGGTCGCAGGCGAGCGCGAGCTGGAAGCCCGCGCCGATGGCGTGGCCCTGCACCGCGGCGATGGTGATCAGATCGGGCCGGCGGAGCCAGGAGAAGGCCTGCTGGAAACCGGCGATCCGGTCCGCGCACTCCTCCGGGCTGACGGTCGCGAGCTGCTGGAACTCGCCACCCTGCACCACTTTCAGATCGAGGCCCGCGGAGAAGGACCGCCCTTCCCCGCGTACGACCACGACGCGCACATCGCCGGCAAGCCCCCGTGCGGCGTCGGTCAGACCTGCCCAGAGCTCGGGGGTCTGCGCGTTGCGCACCTCCGGGCGGTCCAATGTCACCGTCGCGACCGGACCGTCCTGGCTGATGCGAAAGCCGGCCGCTGCCATGTCAGACATCAACCGGCTCCCATTGCTCGGCGTGGCGCGGGCGAATCATGCCTTCTTGCGCCGGCGGGCTCCGCCGCGCTGACGCAGCGCGACTCCGGACTCGGTGAGCACCCGGTGGATGAATCCGTACGAACGGCCAGTCGACGCGGCCAGCGCGCGGATGGACTCACCCGACGTGTAGCGCTTCACGAGGTCCTTGGCGAGCGTCTGGCGTTCGGTCCCGACGATCCGGCGACCCTTCTCGGTGGTGGTAGCTGTGCCGGTGGCTGCCATGTTGAAATCCTCACGTCCCGGACGATGCGGTTTGCGGTCCAACCTATTAGACCGCCTCCGACGATCATGCGCTAGATATCAATTCCATGCCAACCGACACGCACGGTGCTGTCGGGTACCCGATAGCGTGTCTCGCCGTGACCACCGTCGACCCCCTGAGCGCCCGGAACCGCGAACGCCGAGACCTGTTCGGCTGGTTCGTGCTGGTGAGCATCGGCCTGCTCGCGACCTGGCTGGCGGTGCGCGCCGGAGCCCGGCTGGGCACCGCGAGCGCGCCGTTCCTGGGCCGCTACCGCTTCGAACTGTCGCCGATGTCGTTGCTGGCGCCCGTCGTCGCGGTGGCCGTGCTCGGCGCCGCCTGGCGCGGCTGGATCCATCGACTGCCGTGGTGGGCGGTCAGCACCGGCGCGACGGTGGCGTTCTTCGCCTGGGCCGTCTCGCTCGCGCTCGTCGACGGCACGGACGGGCTGACCCGCTCGCTGACCCCGGACAGTTACCTCGGCGACGTGCAGGAGGTCGGTGACGACCCGCTGGCGTACCTGCGCAGCTTCACCGACCGCTCGGCCGAGCACACGGCGGCCACCCGGGGGCACCCGCCCGCGCCGGTGCTGGTGCTGTGGGCCGCGCAGCGGCTCGGGGTCACCGACCACCTGGCGCTGGCGCTGCTGGTGACCGCGATCGGGGCGCTGTCGGTGCCGATGGTGCTGGCCGCGGTGCGGGACATGGGCGGCGAGGCCGCCGCGCGGCCGTACGCGCCCGTGCTGGCGCTCGCGCCGTACGCGGTGTGGACGGCGGTGTCGATGGACGCCGTGGTGGCCACCATCGGCGCGGCGATGACGCTGGCCGGTGTGCGGGCCACCCGCCGCCACGGCTGGCGCGCCGCGGCCTGGGCGGTGCTGGCCGGGCTGCTGCTCGGCACGGCCGCGCTGTTCTCGTACGCCGTCGCGTGGCTCGGGCTGTCCGTGGTGTTCCTGAACTTCGCCCGGCGGCGGGCCGCCCTGAACATGTTCGCCGGGCTCGGGGTGCTGCTGCCGGTGCTCGGCGCGGCCCGGCTGGGCTTCACCTGGACCGACGGGCTGGGCACGGCGTACGCCGACTTCGCCGCGCGCATCGAGCCGCACCGCTCCGCGCTGTGGTGGGGCCTGATCAGCGTGTGCGCGCTGCTGCTGGCGGTCGGGCCGCCGCTGTTCGCGAGCCTGCGCAAGGTGCGCAACACCCCCGGCTGGCCGTTCCTGGTCGGCGCGTCCGGGGCGGTGCTGTTCTCGGTCGGGGCGGGGCTGGCCCGGGGCGGGGTGGAGCACGCGTGGCTGCCGTACTTCCCCTGGCTCACCATCGCCGCCGTCGCCCCCGAACGCCCCGGCGGCGACCCCGTCCCCGCTCCCCTGCTCCTGGTCGCCGTCGGCGCCCTCTCCGCGATGATCATCGAAGCCGTCCTGTCGACGCCCTGGTGACCCGCCCGCGGCCCGTCAAGCGCCGCAAAGGGAAGGGTCAGGCGAGTTCGACGAGTTCGAGGAGGTCGTCGGACCAGGCGTCCTCGTCGCCGTCGGGGAGGAGGATGGCGCGGTCGGGTTTGAGGGCTGCTACGGCGCCGGGGTCGTGGGTGACCAGGACGATCGCGCCGGGGTAGCGGGCGATGGCGTCGAGGACCTGCTCGCGGCTGACCGGGTCGAGGTTGTTGGTGGGCTCGTCGAGCAGCAGCACGTTCGCACCGGAGCAGACCAGGGTGGACAGTGCCAGGCGGGTCTTCTCGCCACCGGACAGCACGCCCGCGGGCTTGTCCACATCGTCCCCGCTGAACAGGAACGCGCCCAGGATGCGGCGCAGTTCCGTGTCGGTCTGCTCGGGGGCGGCCGAGCGCATGTGGTCGAGGATGCTGCGCTCGACGTCGAGGGTCTCGTGCTCCTGGGCGTAGTAGCCCAGGCGCAGCCCGTGACCCGCCTTGACCTCGCCGGTGTCCGGCTCCAGGATGCCGGCGAGCATCCGCAGCAGGGTCGTCTTGCCCGCGCCGTTGAGGCCCAGGATGACCACGCGGGAACCGCGGTCCACGGCGACGCTGACGTCGGTGAAGATCTCCAGCGAGCCGTACGACTTGGACAGTCCCTCCGCCGTCAGCGGGGTCTTGCCGCAGGCGGCCGGGGTCGGGAAGCGCACCTTCGCCACCTTGTCGGTGGCGCGCACCTCGTCCAGCCCGGAGATCATCTTCTCGGCGCGCTTGGCCATGTTCTGCGCCGCGATCGTCTTGGTGGCCTTGGCGCGCAGCTTGTCGGCCTGCGCCATGAGCGCGCCGGCCTTCTTCTCCGCGTTGGCCCGCTCCCGCTTGCGGCGGCGCTCGTCGGTCTCGCGCGCCTCCAGGTACGTCTTCCAGCCCATGTTGTACGCGTCGACGACCGAGCGGTTGGCGTCGAGGTACCACACCTTGTTCACGACCGCGTCCAGCAGCGAGGCGTCGTGGGAGATGACGATGAGCCCGCCCTTGTGGCCGGCGAGGAAGCCGCGCAGCCAGGTGATGGAGTCGTGGTCGAGGTGGTTGGTCGGCTCGTCGAGCAGCAGGATGCCGCCGCCGGTCTCCGAGGCGTCGCGGAACAGGATGCGGGCCAGCTCGACCCGGCGGCGCTGGCCGCCGGAGAGCGTGCCGAGGGTCTGCTGGAGCACCCGGTCGGGCAGGCCCAGGTTCGAGCAGATCCGGGCCGCCTCGGCCTCGGCGCCGTAGCCGCCGAGCGCGGAGAACTGGTCCTCCAGCTGGCCGTAGCGGCGCATGAAACGCTCGTCGTCGGCGAGCTTGCCCTCCAGCTCCTTCATCTCGTTGCGCAGCACGTCCAGGCCGCGCGCGGAGAGCACCCGGTCGCTGGCGGTGACGTCCAGGTCACCGGTGCGCGGGTCCTGCGGCAGGTAACCCACCGGCCCACGGGTGTCGATCTTGCCGGCGTACGGGGAACCCTCGCCGGCGAGGACCTTGAGCGTGGTGGTCTTGCCAGCCCCGTTGCGCCCGACGAGACCGATGCGGTCGCCGGGCTGCACGCGCAGGGTGGTGTCCCCCAGCAGGATGCGCGCGCCCGCGCGCAGTTCCAGACCGGTGGCCGTGATCATGAATTGCTCCCAGGTCAGGGGTGGGCCACCGGGTGGCTTCGGGAAGGAGCCCCCAGTCTACCGAGCACCCCGACCCGCCCTGCCACGGCATTTACCCCGGAGACGACCTGATTTGGGTGTGATTCGCCACAAAACTGCCTACGCTGGCGAACGTGAGCATCAACGAGAACGCCGAACTCGACCCGTCACAGGTCGAGGACATGCGCGGCGCCGGTGGCGGGCGCGGCGGAGGCGGCTTCAACTTCCCGCCCATGGGCGGCGGGGGCGGCGGAGGTGGTGGGGGCGGCGGCATGGGCGGCGCGGGCTGCCTCGCCGGACTGCTGCCGTTGCTCATGCGCAGCAAGATCGGCATGGCGGTGCTGCTGGTCGGCGCGCTCTGCGTCGGCTTCCTCATCTGCACCGGCGGCGGCTCCAGCCTGTTCAGCGGCGTCGGCGGGCTGACGCCCGAGCAGCAGCAACAGCCGGGCCCGAACGACGTCAACAGCACCACGCTGGCGCAGCAGTGCGACAAGTCGAACCCCAACCGGTTCGACAACCCGGCCTGCCGCAACCTGCTCTACATCAACTCGATCCAGGCGTACTGGCGCTCAGCAATGCCGCAGTACCTCGGCCAGCAGTACCAACCGGCGACCACCCGGTTCTTCACCGGCTCGGTCAACACCGCCTGCGGCCCGGCGACCGCCGGTGTCGGCCCGTTCTACTGCCCCGGCGACAACCACGTCTACATCGACCTGAGCTTCTACGACGAGCTGGCCAGCCGGTTCGGCGCCAAGGGCCAGTTCGCCCAGGCGTACGTGCTCGCCCACGAGTACGGCCACCACATCCAGACCCTGCTCGGCACCGAGGCGCAGGTGCGCCGCGCCCAGCAGCGCGACCCGGCCAACGCCAACAAGTACTCCGTCGCGATGGAACTGCAGGCCGACTGCTACGCCGGAGTGTGGGCCAACTCGGCCGCCAAGACCACCGACGCGACCGGCCAGCCGCTGTTCAAATCCATCACCCAGCAGGACATCGACCAGGCCCTGGAAGCGGCCGCGGCCGTCGGCGACGACGCCATCCAGCAGAAGGCCACCGGCCGCATCAACCAGGAGGCCTTCACCCACGGCTCCTCCGCCCAGCGCCAGCAGTGGTTCAACCAGGGCTACCGCACCGGCGACCCCCGCCAATGCAACACCTTCGCCGGCTGACCCACGCCCTTCGAGATCAT
>NZ_BONI01000133.1 GCF_016862635.1 Catellatospora coxensis
CAGACCAAGTCAGGGGTTCTCGGTGCCGGCAAGGGCTCGGCGTAGCCGACCGCGTAGCGGCTTGGCCCTTGCCGGCACCGAGGTTCGCTGACATGCCCTCCGGGTGACGTCGTAAGGAGATCACCACCCCAACCCCCTCCTCCCCTCCAACCCCCATCCCTCAGCTCTGCCCGGTGCATCTCTGAAGCGGTGGCCGGGGTTCGGGGCAGAGCCCCGAGGTCTGAGGAAGCTGTGGTGCTCGGACATGACGGCGTCACGGGAGGAACGGCCTGGTCCACGATGACGGTCCGAACTCGGCTCAGGGTTCTAGGTGAACACTGGGGCGGGCGCCCGCGTCCCCCGCGCGGGCCGGAGGCAGAGCGCGGGGGGAGACGCGGTGCGCCGGGCCACGCGTGCGCGGCCCTTGATCCCATAGAGATTAATTCGGCAATCATCCAGCGGAACCGATCCGACACCTGACGGTGAAGACGGCAAGGTCCGATGACCAACAAGCGGCCATCGGACCTTCGAGATCAGCGCCAGAACGTCGGGTCAGGCTGTCTGAGCCGGCTCCGGCTCGGTCTCCCGGAGAACCCAGTTCACGTACTCGGGGTTACCCCCAAAAACAGGAACTGCCAGTACACACGGCACCTCATAGGGATGTTCGCGGCTCGTGCGCTCAACGATCGCATCAACCAGCGACGCTCGGGTGTGAAGCGCCACGCGAGCTTCGCTGTCGTCGTGGACTTCTCCAGCCCATCGGTAGATCGACCGAATCGGCTGGATGTTGTGCCCGCACGCGGCTAGGCGGTCGGTGACCAGGCTCCGCGTGAAGTCGGCCAGCCAATCGGCGCTTGGAGCCGTGATGACCACTTCGCAGATGCCCTCGGACGACGCCGGCACGTTCACTGGCTCACCTTCATCTCGTCGATGATGGCTCGGGCATCGGCTTCGGTGCGCCCGATGCCGCCCCAACCGGTGACGATCTTTCCGTCGTAGCTGAGGCCGACCCATTTGCCGCGCATCTGCTGGCCATGCGGGTGCAGGACGAAGTACATGGTCCCCTTGGAGCGGACAGAGCCGTCGTTCGCGGCGTACCAGCCCATCAAGACCTCGTTGTCCCACAGGCGTAGCTCACCTCGCCAGTGATAGCCGCCGTCCTCGACTGTGATGCCTCGGGTCGTGGTGTTCACGTCGATGTGGTCGCCTTGCTGGCGGAACCGGATCTCTTGTGCCGTGATCACCTCGTCGTGGTCCTTGAAGGTTTGCCAGGATGCCCACCAGTCCCCAGTCAGGTTGATTCGGTGGCTCGGTATTCCGGCTAGCTCGCCGACCGAGATCTTTAGCGCTTCTGCGAGCGCAACAGCTACGGAGAGCACAGGTTGTTGCTCCCCAGCCTCATAGCGTCGAATTTGACGCTTGTCGATACCTACGGCCGCCGCTAGGTCGGCCTGCGACATGTTCAGCTCGGCGCGGCGCTGCCGCAGAACCTCGCTCATTTCCATGCCCTCCATCGTGAGGGGACGCCTTAGTCCGTGCAAGCGGACGCTCGGGTCCTTCAGGGGACGAAAGAGTCCTTGACGACAGGACGCATCAGTCCGCATACTGGAGGCAGTTTAAGTCCCCTAGGGGACTTTCGGGTACCAGGGAAACAAGAAAGGCCCCGGACGAGCTGGAACTCGCCGAGGCCGTCGCAACGAGTCCTTTAGGAGAGGATCGCGATGCTCACCCAGGTTACCGCCCCTGCGGGGGTTGTCCTCAAGCCCGTTCGGCTGAACTTCGCTCAGTTCTGCCTCTGGTGCGGCGACCGCTGGTGCCAGTCGCAGAAGTGCGTGGACCTGCACGACCAGTCCGTGTGGCAGATCTGCTCGGAGTGCGACGGTTCCCAGGTCGGCGGGTGCCCGTGTGCGGGTGGGCTGATGGAGGTCCCGAAGCTGTCCTCGCGGGTCGCGCAGCTGCTGGCCGAGTCCGAGAAGAACCAGCCCACCCCCCAGGCGGTGGGCCGTCCGGAGCTGGTCTGCTACGGCAGCGACGCCGACGACCTGGTGTACGTGTGGGAGCTGCGGTGACCAGCCCCACCGAACCAGCGGTGCGTGACCCTGAGCCTGTCCGGCCCGGGTCGCGCGCCGACCGGCTGGCCATGCCGATCGCCCGTGAGGTCCTGGTCGCCATGGCCGAGCACAACGGCGTCTGCGTCCGCCCCCTGGCCATCCGCCGCACCGACCTGGAAACCGGCCTGACCGAGGTCATCGACGTGCCCTGCGGTGCCCGTCTGGCGTCCAAGTGCAAGCCCTGTGCCGAGCGTGCCCGCAAGCTGCGCCGTCAGCAGATCCGCGAGGGCTGGCACCTGGACGAAGAGCCAACCGTGCCCGTTGAGGCTCCAGCCGATGACGTGGTGGCGCTGGTGACCACGCGGGCTCATCTGGAGTTCGACCGCGCCGCCCTGGCCTACGAGCACCTGTCCCCGGCGGAGCGGGCCGCGCAGGTCGCCGACATCGACTCCGCCGTGGCCGACATCGACGAACAGCTGGCGCAGTGCCGGATACGCGGCACCCTGATTCCCGCCGATGACACGGCTCCGAAGCGGGTCCGGTCCACGCGCCGACGCGCTGACGCGATCGACCTGCCGAAGCTGCCAGTGCAGGCAAAGACGGTCGGCCGGGTCTACCGCGGTAAAGACGGCAAGACCCACCGCCCCTCGACCCTGCTCACCCTGACCCTCGGATCACACGGCCCGGTGCACTCGGCCCACCGTCGCGGTAGCTGGGTCGCGCCGTGTGAGTGCGGTCGGCTGCACGCCGAGTTCGACCCGCTGATCGGCACCCCCGTGGACCCGAGCACGTACGACTACCGGCGCGCGGCGCTGGATGCGATCCACTTCGCGAAGGTCCTGGATCGGTTCTGGCAGAACCTGCGTCGGGCCGCTGGCTGGAATGTGCAGTACGCCGGAGCGGTCGAGCTGCAGAAGCGCTTCGCTCCTCATGCCCACTTCGCCGTGCGTGGCACCGTGCCCCGGGCGCTGATGCGCCAGGTCGCCGCCGCGACCTACCACCAGGTGTGGTGGCCCCACTTCGACGCCCTGGTCTACGACGTCGGCGGCAAGGTCCCCACCTGGAGCGCCGAGATCGGCGGCTACTGCGACCCGAGCACCGGCCAGCCGCTCACCACGTGGCAAGCCGCGCTTGACGCCCTGGACGACGAGCACGCCACCCCCGCCGACGTGATTCGGCTCGGGCGGGTCGACGCACGCGGGATCGAGCACGGCACCAAGGACGCCGAGCGCGCCATCCGGTACGTGACCAAGTACCTGACCAAAGACCTGGTCGACAACACCCACCCACGCACCGACCCGCAACAGGCCCACTTCGACCGCCTCCACGCCGAACTGGCCGTGCTGCCCTGCTCCCCGACCTGCGCCAACTGGCTGCTCTACGGCGTCCAGCCCGACGCGGCAAAGCCGGGCATGGTGCCGGGTCGCTGTTCCGGCAAAGTGCACCAGCGGACAACGCTCGGGTTCACCGGACGCCGAGTCCTCGTCTCGCGCCAGTGGTCGGGCAAGACCCTGGCCGACCACCGCGCCGACAACAGGGCGTGGGTCCGCACCGTCCTTGCCGGCGCACTCGCCGACGACGAGACGACCGCCGCCGAGGACCCGAACCGCTACTCGTTCGAGCTGGCCCGGCCCGAAGACCCCGACGTCGACAGCCTCGCCAAGCGGCTCATGCGCGCTGTCTCCGAACGCCGCCGCTGGCACACCGAACTCCAGGCAGCACTCGACACCGCACCACCGACCGGCACCGCCCACCTAACCCTCGCTGCCTGACAGATGGGGACCGCTGGACGCCGGACCCTCCTCGGTCCTCGTCCTGGCCGTCCCGGACCGTCCTGGACCGTCCTGGCTCAGCTCCGGACGGTGCAACAGCTCCGACCAAACACCGGCTCACCAACCGCCAGACCACCAATCACGGAGGGATACCGCTATGTCCGAGCAGCTGCTCACTGGTGAGGAAGTCGCCACGTTATTACGCGCCAAGCCCAGGTTCGTGCGGCGTCTCGTCGCTGAGCGACGCATCGCCTACGTGAAGGTCGGGCGGCTTGTCCGCTTCACGACACACGCGGTGCGCGAGTACGTCGACCGGAATCGCGTCGAGCCAATGACCCGTAGCCAGGTCCGGCAGCAACTGAGGGAGATCGGGTAATGGCTGGTCAGAGGGGACGTCGGCGTTTCGGCAACGTCCGGAAGCTGCCGTCGGGCAGGTGGCAGGCCCGCTACGTCGGCCCGGATGGGCTGGAGCGCAAAGCACCGCAGACCTTCGAGAAGGAGAGCCAAGCGGTGCAATGGCTCACGCTGGTCGAATCGGAGATCATCAAGAGGGAGTGGGTGCCGCCCGAAGCGGGGGAGATCCTGCTCGGCGAGTACGGGCCGCGCTGGATATCCGAGCGCAAGTTAGAGCCCCGCACCCGCGAGGGCTACGAAGACCTGTTCCGGCTGCACATCGGTCCTCACCTCGGCAGGTTGCCGCTGGGCTCGATCAAGCCGCAGACCATCAGGACCTGGCGTAGGCACCTGCTGGACGCTGGGACTTCGGAGCCACAGGCGGTGAAGTCGTACGCCCTACTGCGCGCCATCCTGAACACGGCGATCAAGGAAGACGGCATCATCCGCGAGAACCCCTGCCGCATCAAGGGCTACGACCGGTACCACACCCCGGAGCGGACGGTCGCCAAGGTTCCGCAGGTCTACGCACTGGCGGACGTCATGCCGGCACGATACCGCGCGCTGGTCATCTTCGCCGCGTTCTCCAGCCTGCGCTGGGGCGAGCTGGCCGCACTGCGCCGGTGTGATGTCGACCTGGAGGAGGCGGTAGTGCGCGTCCCCCGGAAGCTGGCTGCCCTGCGCAAGCGGCTGGAGTTCGGCGCACCGAAGTCGGAGGCGGGCAAGCGTCAGGTGTCGATCCCCATGGTGGCCGTTGACGTACTTCGCGGTCACCTGGACGAGTTCGTCGCCTCACACGGCGAAGCGATCGTGTTCACGGGGGAGAGGGCTGCGCTGCTCCGTTCCGGCAACTTCGGCCGGGCGGTGAAGTGGAAGAACTCGGTGCGCCGAGCCGGACTCCCGGACGGTTTCACCTTCCACGACCTGCGCCACACGGGCAACCACCTGGCGTCCACGACCGGGGCGAGCACGCGGGAGCTGATGCACCGTATGGGCCACTCCAGCATGAGGGCGGCCCTGATCTACCAGCACGCCACTCGGGATCGGGACAAGGAGATCGCGACCGGCATGGACGACCGGATCAGGCGTCACCAGAGACCGGCTTCCGATCCGGCACGGGTCGCCGACGACGACCAAGGCGACGACGCCGCAGAGCACTGATGAGGCGCTTATGGCACGTGGCTGGCACGGCAGGTAAATGATCTCAGGTACGAGAAAGGCCCAGGTCCAGCGTTTCCGCCAGTGACCTGGGCCTTTCTCTGTGGAGCGGGCGACGAGAATCGAACTCGCGTAGTCAGTTTGGAAGACTGAAGCTCTACCATTGAGCTACGCCCGCGCGGCCCCTAGTTTAGCGGCCTGTCAGCACGGTCCGTCGGCGAGGTCGACGTGCCGGACCGTTGCTGGTCGGGGTGGCCGGATTCGAACCGACGGCCCCTCGCTCCCAAAGCGAGTGCGCTACCAAGCTGCGCTACACCCCGTTGCGCCGGTGACCGGCGCCCCCGGAAGTGTATGCGGTCTTCGCACCCGGTCGCACACCCATATAACCGTGTCCTGTTGTGAATCATTTTCGGCATTTGCCCCGTGCCGACCCCTGTGCCGATCTACGGTGGAGCCAGGGACGGGGAGACGATTCGCCCCTCGCTCGCCGGTCCAGGAGTGCACCGGGGTTCGTTCGTCCGAGCCGTTGACACTTCTGGGCCGGCGCCTTCCGCGGGGGCCGGTGGCGCGGCGGTGTGGCCCGGACCCCCGGTGGGGCTTTGTTCGATCAGGCGGATGGGGCTCCACCGGGCTGCGTGGGCCGGTCCTGGTGCGCCAGGTGCGCGTTGGCCGGGGTGAGCCGCTCCGGCCTGATCTTGTAATGGAGCCAAGCCGTCAGCGCGATGGTGAGCAGCGCGAAGAAGGCAGCGCCCAGCAGGGCCATCTCCTTGCCGTCGGCCGGGCCGGCCGCCAGGGCGACGATCGGGGCCGCGAGCGAGCGCGGCAGCGGTTCGGCGGCGGGCGCGAGGCTCAGCAGCGGCCCGCCGACGTCGGCGAGCACGGTGGCGAGCAGGATTGACGCATCGATCGGTGGCACGGCGGACCCCTCCCCGGACAACCCGCCCAGTTTGTCTGCTTTGCTGGATATTATGGTGGTGCCGCGCCCGAGATGTGTGACATCCGCCGAGAACCGCGGCCCGATGCCAGGGGCCAACCAGGTATTCGCCTACACTCGACCGGGCTCCGTGTCCGCGTGTCGGACCGGCCTCATGACGCGGCGTGGCCGAGCAGTACAGTGCGAAGGCCCGTCAAAACGACCGAAAGATCCCAAGGAGTACGCCAGTGAAGAGCACCGTCGAGACTCTGAGCCCGACGCGAGTGCGGCTCGCCATCGAGGTGCCGTTCGCAGAGCTCGAGCCGAGCCTGAAGAAGGCGTACCGGGAGATCGCGGCGCAGGTGAACATCCCCGGCTTCCGCAAGGGCAAGATCCCGGCCCAGGTCATCGACCAGCGCGTCGGCCGCGGCGCGGTGCTGCAGGAGGCGATCGAGGAGGCAATCCCGCAGCAGATCTTCGCCGCCGTGCGCGAGCACGAGGTCAAGCTGCTGGGCCGCCCGGCCGTGGACAACCTCGAGTTCTCCGACGGCCAGCCGCTGAAGTTCACCGCGGACGTCGACGTGCGCCCCGAGCTGACCATGCCCGAGCTGAGCGCGATCAAGGTCGAGGTCGAGCCGCTGGCGATCGCCGACGCCGAGATCGACGAGCAGGTCGACGGCCTGCGCCAGCGCTTCGCGACCCTGAAGACGGTCGAGCGCGCCGCCGCCACCGGTGACTACGTGCAGCTCGACCTGATCGCCACGGTCGACGGCGCCGAGGTCGAGGGCGGCACCGCCAACAACATCTCCCACGAGGTCGGCTCCGGCCAGCTCCTCAAGGGCCTGGACGAGGCCGTCGTCGGCCTGGCCGCCGGCGAGGAGGCGACCTTCACCAGCCAGCTCGTGGGCGGCGAGTTCGCCGGCCGCGACGCCGACGTGAAGGTGACCGTGCGCACGGTCAAGGAGAAGGAGCTCCCCGAGCTCGACGACGAGTTCGCCGGCCTGGCCAGCGAGTTCGACACCCTGGAGGAGCTGCGCGGCGACCTGCGCGAGCGGATCACCCGGGTCAAGAAGGTCGAGCAGCTGTACGCGGCCCGGGACAAGGCGCTCGCCGAGCTGGTCAAGCAGGCCAACGTGCCGGCCCCCGAGGGCGTCGTCTCCGACGAGGTCGAGCAGCGCAAGGCCGCCATGGTCGAGCAGCTCGAGCGCATGGGCGCGAGCCTGGAGGAGTACCTCGCCGCCGAGGAGAAGACCGAGGAGCAGATCGACGCCGAGCTCGCCGACGCGGCCGCCGAGGGCGTGAAGATCCAGCTGGTGCTGGACACCATCGCCGAGGCGGAGAACGTCGAGGTCACCGACGACGAGTACGGTCACGAGATCGTGCACCGCGCCCAGCGCGCCGGGGTCGCCCCGCAGGTGTACTACGACCGCCTGGTCCAGCAGGGCGCGGCGGCGGCCGTCTACGGCGACGTGCGCCGGGGCAAGGCGCTGGCGCTGGTCATGGAGCGGGTCGTGATGACCGACACCGACGGCGAGGTGCTGAGCCTGGACTCGCTGCGCGAGGACAACGGCCACGAGGGCCACGACCACGGTGACCACGAGGGTCACAACCACTGAGATGAGCATCGCGAAGGACCCGTTCACCACCGTGGGCGGGTCCTTCGCCGTTCATGCCGGGGCCGGGTGCGCTGACAGCGAACACGCGGATCTCGGGGAAGCTGCCGTCACTGGCAGCGGTTAGGGTCGCTGTAGGACAACGAGAAAGGCTGCCGATATGAGCGAGCTGCACGTTCCATCTGCGCGGGGTTCCGATCCGATCGCCGGCGGCCTCGATGATTCTGTGTACAACCGCCTGCTCAAGGAGCGCATCGTCTTCCTGGGCAGTGACGTGAACACCCAGGTCGCCAACCGGATCTGCGCGCAGCTGCTGCTGCTGTCCGCCGAAGACCCGGACCGCGACATCTACCTCTACATCAACTCGCCCGGCGGCTCGGTGTACGACGGCATGGCGATCTACGACACCATGCAGTACATCAAGAACGACGTGGCGACGATCGCGCTCGGCATGGCGGCCTCGATGGGGCAGATGCTGCTGTGCGCCGGCGCCAAGGGCAAGCGCTCGGCGCTGCCGCACGCGCGGATCATGATGCACCAGGCCTCGGGCGGCATCGGCGGCACCGCGGCCGACATCGCCATCCAGGCCGAGCAGATGATCTACACCAAGAAGCTGATGATCGACCTGATCGCCCAGCACACCGGCCAGCCGGTGGAGCAGATCGAGGCCGACAGCGACCGTGACCGCTGGTTCAACGCGCAGGCGGCCAAGGAGTACGGCTTCATCGACCACGTGATCACTTCGGCGCAGGCCGTGCCGGTCGGGAACTGAAGGAGTTCAACGATGTTTCCAAACCTGAAGCCGAGCTTCGCCGAGGTCAGCAACCGCTACATCATCCCGTCGTTCATCGAGCGCACGTCGTACGGGACGAAGGAGACCAACCCGTACAACAAGATGTTCGAGGACCGCATCATCTTCCTGGGTGTGCAGGTCGACGACGCGTCCGCGAACGACGTGATGGCGCAGCTGCTGGTGCTGGAGGCGGCCGATCCCGATCGTGACATCACCATGTACATCAACTCGCCCGGCGGCTCGTTCACGGCGATGACCGCGATCTACGACACCATGCAGTTCGTGCGCCCGGACATCCAGACGGTGTGCCTGGGCCAGGCGGCCAGCGCCGCGGCGGTGCTGCTGGCGGCGGGCACCCCGGGCAAGCGCCTGGCGCTGCCGAACTCGCGCATCATCATCCACCAGCCGGCCACCGAGGGCGGCTACGGGCAGGGCTCGGACATCGAGATCCAGGCTCGGGAGATCATGCGCATGCGCACCCAGCTGGAGGAGATGCTGTCGCGGCACTCCGGCAAGGACCTGGCCCAGGTCAAGAAGGACATCGACCGCGACAAGATCCTCACGGCCGCCGAGGCGCTCGACTACGGCCTGGTCGACTCCGTGATGACCAGCCGCAAGAAGAGCCTCATGGCGGGCGCTCGCTGAACCTCTGTGGTGCCGTCCACCCCAACAGGTGGACGGCACCACACCGCTGTCACAGCGGCGTGTCAGAATCTGGTTCATCGGTAGGCGGGGTGGGGACGCCGCAAACCGGCTCACAACAGGTAACGTCAAGGCAGAACCGATGTCGCGCCGTCTCGTGCGGCTCGATGTTCGTCCGCTTCAGGGGCAGGGGGAGTCGTAGGTGGCACGGATCGACGGCGGCGACCTGCTGAAATGCTCTTTCTGCGGCAAGTCGCAACGCCAGGTGAAGAAGCTCATCGCCGGGCCGGGCGTCTACATCTGCGACGAGTGCATCGACCTCTGCAACGAGATCATCGAAGAGGAGCTCGCCGGCGAGGAGCAGGTCCGCTGGGAAGAGCTGCCCAAGCCGATGGAGATCTGCCAGTTCCTCGACTCGTACGTGGTCGGGCAGGACGGCGCCAAGAAGGCGCTCGCGGTGGCGGTCTACAACCACTACAAGCGGCTGCAGGCCGAGGCTGCGCACACCCGGGGCGGTGAGGCGGTCGAGGTCGCGAAGAGCAACATCCTGCTCATCGGCCCGACGGGCACCGGCAAGACGCACCTCGCGCAGACCCTGGCCCGCATGCTCAACGTCCCGTTCGCGATAGCCGACGCGACCGCGCTGACCGAGGCCGGCTACGTGGGTGAGGATGTCGAGAACATCCTTCTCAAGCTCATTCAGGCCGCCGACTGGGACATCAAGCGCGCCGAGACCGGCATCGTCTACATCGACGAGATCGACAAGATCGCCCGCAAGTCCGACAGCCCCTCGATCACCCGAGACGTCTCCGGCGAGGGCGTGCAGCAGGCGCTGCTGAAGATCCTGGAAGGCACCCGGGCCAACGTGCCGCCGCAGGGCGGCCGCAAGCACCCGCACCAGGACTTCGTCGAGATCGACACCACGAACATCCTGTTCATCTGCGGTGGCGCGTTCGCGGGCCTGGAGCAGATCATCGAGCAGCGCACCGCGCGCTCGGGCCTGGGCTTCGGCGCGCACCTGCGGGCCGTGTCCGACCGCACCAACGACGAGGTGCTGGCCAAGGTCATGCCGGAGGACATGCTGAAGTTCGGCATCATCCCCGAGTTCATCGGCCGGTTGCCCGTCATCACCACGGTGCGCAGCCTCGACCGCGAGGCGCTCGTCAAGATCCTGACCGAGCCCCGCAACGCCCTGGTGAAGCAGTACCAGCGCCTGTTCGAGCTCGACAACGTCGTGCTGGACTTCGACTCCGAGGCCCTGGAGGCCATCGCCGACCAGGCCATGCTGCGCAACACCGGCGCCCGCGGCCTGCGCGCGATCATGGAAGAGGTCCTGCTCTCCGTGATGTACGAGGTGCCCAGCGACCCGAACGCCGAGCGCGTGCTGATCACCCGCGACACCGTGCTGGAGAAGGTCTACCCGACCATCGTGCCGCGGCGCGACATCAGCACCGGCCGCCGGGCGCGGCACCACCGCGAGGAGAAGACCGCCTGAACACGCGAGAAGCGCCGTCCCGCAGCCGTGGGACGGCGCTTTCGTCGTGTCAGGCCGTGTCTCCGGGCGGCGCTTTCGCCGTACCGCGGCTCAGCGCTGGGCGATCAGCGAGCCCCGGCGGCGGTCGAAGTCGCCGGGCGGCATCGCCACGATCATGACCAGCCGGGCGGGGGAGTCCAGCACGTTGCGGTAGGTGTGCGCCCGGTCGGCCCGGAAGTCGAGGGTCTGCCCGACGTGCACCGGGTGGTCGACGCCGTCGACGGTGACCGCGATCTGCCCGACCAGCACGTGCACCATGCACCGGGTGCCCGGCAGCAGTTCCTCGGCCTCATAACGTTCCTGCGGGGCGAAGCGCCAGTCCCACAGCTCCACGAAGTCCGGATCGTTCAGGCCGCGCAGCAGCCGTCCTGTGCCGCCCCGCCCGCCGCGCCACAGCACCGGCGCGTCGTCCATCTCACTGAGGTGCACGGTGCGGTCGGCGGCGGGCTGGAGCAGGCGGGCCACGGTGACCCCGAAGGCGTCCGCGATGCGGGCGAGCGTGCCGACGCTCGGATTGGTGCGGCTGCCCTCGATCTGCACGAGCATGCCCTTGCTGACCCCGGACCGGCCGGAGAGCTCGTCCAGGGACCAGCCGCGGCCGGCCCGCAGCGCGCGTACGTGCAGCGCCACCGCGGCATTGATCTCGTCCAGGGGCAGATGCCGGGGCCGGGGCGCGTGCGAACCGTCGCCGCGTGCGGTGGATCGGGCCCGTTCGATCGTCGTATCGGTCAACGCGCTGTCCTTTGCGGTCAATACTGTGATACGAACTCGTCGTGATCTCTATCCTGCTCGCGGGTACGTCCGCCCTGGTCTGGGGCACCGCCGACTTCTGCGGCGGCAAGGCCGTCCAGGGCGCCGCGAGCGTGCGTGGCCATTCCTACTCGGTGACCGTGGTATCGCAGTTGTGCGCGATACCGATGATCGCAGCTTTCCTCCTGTTGGTCCCGGGTCGGCTCGGCGTGTCGGCGCTGGGATGGGGCATGGCTGCCGGGATTGCCGGACTTTTCGGGATTGTCCTGCTGTACCAAGGGCTGGCGAGCGGCGCGATGGCCGTCGTGGCCCCCGTCACCGCGGTCACCTCCGCGCTCGTGCCGCTGACCGGCGGGCTGCTGCTCGGCGAACGGCCCGCCGCCGCCTCGCTCATCGGGGCGGTCTGCGCCATCGGGGCGATCGCGCTGGTCAGCCTCGGCCCCGCGGAAGGCGCGAGCGCGACCGGCCCGCGCGTGATCGGGCTGGCGCTGGCTTCCGGGGCCATGTTCGGAATCTTCTTTCTGCTGCTGGCCCAGGCCGGGGAGAGCGCCGGCATGTGGCCGCTGGCCGCCGCCCGGCTCGCCTCGATCCCGGTCGGCCTCCTGCTGCTCCGGCCGATGGGCGGCACCCTGCGCCTGCGCGGGAGGGCGCTGGCGCTCACCGCGGTCGCGGGCACGCTCGACATCGCGGCCAACGGCCTCTACCTACTGGCGGCGCACCAGGGGCAGCTGAGCGTCGTGGCCCCGATCGCCTCGCTCTACCCGGCGAGCACGGTCCTGCTCGCCCTGGCCGTCAACAAGGAACGCCTGCGCCGGATCCAGTTCGCCGGCCTGGGCTTGGCCGCGACCGCCCTGGTCCTCGCCGCACTCTGACCCACGCCACCGAGCCGCGCGACCCGGGCCATGCCGCGCGGCCGACTGTCCCGGCGGCCCGCGACCGGAACGCCCTGCAGTTTCGGGGAAACCGCCGGATTGCGGTAACCGCAAGCCGCAGTTTCCCCGAAGCTGCAGCCGACTGGTCGTTCAGGCCGCCCGACTACCGGGTGCGGCGGCGCGTGGTGTCCGGGATGCGGGACAGGGGTGGGGGCGGTGACGGCGGAGGGTGGTTTCGGCGGATGGCGGGACGTAAGGTCCGTCTGTGACTTCGGTGGTGACGCGGGCCCGCTGGGCGGTGGCGACGGTCTTCGCGGTGCACGGTGCCGTCAGCGGCAGCTTCGCGTCCCGCATCCCGTGGATCGCCGAGAACCTGAATCTCAACGAGGGCGCGCTCGGCCTGGCGCTGATCATGCCCGCGGTCGGCTCGCTCAGCACGATGCCGTTCGCCGGGCGGCTGGTGCAGCGCTGGGGCGGGCGTACCACCACCAGGGTCCTCATCGCGGCCTGGAGCCTCGCGATCGGCGTGGTCGCCCTCGCGCCCAGCCAGTGGGCCCTGATGGGCATGCTGCTGCTCGCCGGTGCGGCCGCGGGCACCTCCGACATCGCCATGAACGCCGAGGGCGTCGAGGTCGAAGGGCGGCTCGGCCGCTCGATCATGTCCAGCCTGCACGGCATGTGGTCGGTCGGCGGCCTGATCGGTTCCGGGATCGGGGCCGGGGCGGCATACCTGGGTGTCAGCGCCCCGGTGAACCTCGGCGTGATGGGTGTGCTGCTCGCCGTGGTGGGCGTCACGGCCGGGCGCCGGCTGCTGCCTGACGCGCCCGTGCCGGTCTCCGACGACGGACCGCGGTTCTCGCTGCCCCGCGGACCGGTGCTCATCATCGGGCTCGTCGGCTTCTGTGCCGTCTTCGCCGAGGGGGCCACCGCCGACTGGTGCGCCGTCTACCTGCGCCAGATCCTGGACGCCGGGGAGGGGCAGGCCGCGGTGGCGTACAGCGCCTTCGCGCTGTCCATGGCCGGCGGTCGCCTCGTCGGCGACGCGGTCGTGCGGCGTTTCGGCGCGGTCGGCACGGTGCGGGTGGCCGGGATCGTCGGCATCGCCGGCGGCCTGCTGGTCGTCACCGCCTGGACGCCGCTGGTCGGGGTGCTCGGCTTCGGCCTGATCGGCCTCGGCTGCGCCGTGGTGGTCCCGCTCGCGTTCAGTGCCGCGGGGCACACCGGCGACCATCCCGCCCACGCGATCGCGGGCGTGGCGACGGTGTCGTACGGCGCCGGGCTGGCCGCGCCGGGCCTGATGGGCGGGATCGCCCACGCCACCTCGCTGCCGTTCTCGTTCGCGCTGGTGACAGGGCTGATCGCGATCGTCGCGCTGGCCGCGGGCAGGCTGCGCTCGGCCGAGATCGCCCACCGCGAACCGGCCGCCGCGTCGGCCTAGCCGACCTCCCACATCGCGGTGTCCTGCAGCGGCCGGTACCCGATCGCCTGGTAGATCTTGTTGCTGGTCGGGTTGGCGAGGTCCGTGAAGAGCGTCGGACGCAGCCCCGCGGTCAGCACCGCCGCGCTCACCGCGGCGACGAGGGCGGCGGCGTAGCCGTTCCCGCGGCGGCGGGGCGGGGTGTAGACCATGTTGAGGCGTACGACGCCGGCCGCGGGCGCGGTCATCGCGGCCATGCTGACCGGCTCCCCGCCGGCCTCCCACAGCCAGAGCAGCCCGCCCAGGGCGAGCCGGCCGTCGATCGGCGCGGCGGGGTTCGACTGCGGGTGGTCCGCCAGCGCCTCCCGCTGGAATGCCGCGGACCAGGCCACCAGCAGGTCCCGATCGGCCGCCGTGGCCTCCCGCGGTCGTCCGGCCACCCCGGCCGGCGGCGCCACCCGCACGACATCCAACATGCGGTACGACGCCAGCAGGGCGGCCCGGCCACCGACGCGCCGGGCGAGTTCCGCCGCGACCCGCTGCGCCTGGTCCGGCAGCCCGGTGAACCGCCGCACCTGTGGCGCGTGCTCGGCGAGGTGTTCGGCCAGGACGGGCTCCGCCCCCTCGGCCAGCTCGCTCAGCAGCATGGCGAACGGCGGCGGGCACACCGCGACCCCGGCGAGCTCGCCGCCGTCGCCGAGCACCCGCAGCATGAGCAGGTCCGATTCGGCCAGGACGATGCCGTCCATCCGCGACTGCAGCAGCGTCAGCAGCTGGTTGTTGCGGACCGGCTCGGCTCTCAGCCAGGGCATCACCGCGGCGGTGAACTCGGCCAGCGCTGTGTCCCCGGTCACTCTCACGGTTGGATTCTGCCTCCAGGACGCTCACCGGAACACTCCTTTACCGACATCGCGACCGTCTGACCAGCTAAGATGGGCGAACGACGGGACGTGACCGGCGACAACCGACCCCGATTTGCATCCGGGTCGGGGGG
>NZ_BONI01000134.1 GCF_016862635.1 Catellatospora coxensis
GGACGCTCGTACCAACTGAGCTACCTGGCCGAAACCACCGGGGGTGGTCGAACATTGGCGGTCCTGACGGGACTTGAACCCGCGACCTCCGCCTTGACAGGGCGGCGAGCACTCCGACTGCTCCACAGGACCTTGCACTTGCCTTGCTCTTCCTTGCTACCGGGAGACCTTATCAGGTCCCCGGTCCGTGCCCCCAACGGGATTCGAACCCGTGCTACCGCCTTGAAAGGGCGGCGTCCTAGGCCGCTAGACGATGAGGGCGGCCGAACCATCATCGCACACAGCTGCGGTAAAGCTTGCAGCTGCCTGTGATGGTGGCTGTTGCTCCCATCCGGCCCCGCCGGAGGCTCGGAAAGCATATGTGACCAGCGGCCGTTCCGCCAAATCGGGGTCAGAACGTGTCGGGCAGCCTGATCAACTGGTACTTCGCGCGCAGGCCACCGATGATGCCGGGCAGCGCGGCCAGGGTCTGCGAGCGGTCTCCGCCGGCGTCGTGGAGCAGCACCACGCCCCCGGCCCGGGTGCCCTTGACGACCCGGCTGGTGATGGTGGAGGCGGCGGGTTTGCGCCAGTCCTGCGGGTCGACGGTCCAGTGCAGCGGGCTCATGCCCAGGCTGCGGGCGACGCGTACGGCGGCGGCTGTCCAGTTTCCGCCCGGGTGCCGGAAATAGCGGATCGGGACGCCGGGCGCGGCGGCGTGGATCGCGTTGTTGGTGGCCCGCATGTTCGAGCTGATCTTCGCCTCGGACCAGGTGCCGAGCTTGAACTCGTGGTTCCAGCTGTGGTTGCACAGGGTGTGGCCCTCGGCGACGATCCGCCGGACCAGCGCGGGGTGTGCCTGGACCTGGGTGCCGACCAGGCAGAAGGTCGCCTTGACGCCCCTGGCGCGCAGCACGTCGAGCACGCGCGGGGTCCAGGTGGGGTGCGGCCCGTCGTCGAAGGTCAGCGCGACGCCGGCTGAGCCGCTGGTGCGCTGCAGGACGTACGACTTCTCGGTGGTGGGCCGGGTCGTGGGCGCCTTGCTGGGCGTGGGGCTGGCCGACGGGCTCGGGCTGGGGCTGGGCGAAGGGCTCGGCGACGGAGACGGCGAGGGCGAGGCGGAGGGCGATGGTGCTGCCGTGGGCGCTTTGCCGCCGCAGCCGGTCGCCAGCAGGAGTGTGAAACCGGTCACCACGGCGACGAGGCCGTGGGCGCGCCGCAGCTGCATCGCCGCTCCCCCAGGTCGGTCCACCCCCGTGGAGACCTCAGGGTGCCACAGTCACGCCCGTGGCGAAATGGGGCGCAGATTGCGGTTCAGGACACCTCGCCGAGCGCGGGGACGGCCACCGCGGTGACCCCGGCCAACCAGGGGGCGAAGTCGTCGGGCCGCTCGTCCAGTGCGGCGAGCAGGTCGGCGGGGGCGACCCAGCGCAGCGCCGCGACCTCGGCCGGGTCCGGGCGCGGGGGCTCCGAGCCGGGGCCGACGATGCCGAGCAGCACGTGGTCGTACTCGTCCTCGACGCGGTCGGTGGACGGGTCGACGGCGCGGTAGGCGTACACCCCGATCTCGGTGAGGGTGACGCCGCGCACGCCGATCTCCTCGGCCAGGCGGCGCGACGCCGCGGTGACCAGGTCTTCGCCCGGACCGGGGTGGCCGCAGGTGGCGTTGGCCCAGCGCAGCGCGAACCGGGTCTTCACCGCCGCGCGCTGCTGCAGCAGCAGGCGGCCGGAGGAGTCGAGCAGGTGCACGGAGAAGGCGCGGTGGCGGATGCCGGGCGCGGTGTGCGCGTGGGCGACGGTGGCCTTGCCGCAGGGCGTGCCGTGCTCGTCGACCAGCTCGACCAGATCCTCTTCACGAGACCTCATGCGCGCGCTCCGACCACTCGGCGGGCCGCGGCTCGGCCCGAGATCAGCACCATGGGCACGCCGACGCCGGGGCGGGTGCCCGAACCGGTGAAGACGACGTTACTCAGGGTTGGGTGAAGGTTACCCGGTCGCATCGGACCGGTCTGCCGCAGCGTGTGCGCGCTGGCGAACGGGGTGCCGTGGGTCATGCCCAGCCGGGCCCAGTCGTCGGGCGTGACCACATAGGACAGCGCGAGGTCCGCCCCGAGGTCGAGGTAGCCCCGGGCTTCCAGGGTGGCCATCAGCTCCCCGGCGTACCGGCGGCCGATCGGCCCGTCCCAGCGCACCGGCGCGGTGCGCAGGTTCGGCACGGGCGCGACGACCTGGTAGGTCTGCCGGCCGGCCGGGGCGGCCGTCGGGTCGGTCCGGCTCGGGTTGGTGACCAGGATCGACGGGTCGCTCATCAGCTCGCCGCGGTTGACGACCTCGTCGAAGGTCTGCCGCCAGGACCGGCCGAAGTGCAGGTTGTGGTGGGCGATGCGCTGGTAGCCGCCGCGGTCGTCGCGGGTGCCCAGGTGCAGCACCACGCACGACGGCGACGGGGTCAGCCGGCGCAGCCGGGCCGGCGGCATGCCGGGCAGCAGGCTGTACGCGGTGGGCAGGTCGGGGTTGAGCACGACGGTGTCGGCGGTGAGCCGCTCGCCGTCGGCGGTGTGCACGGCCACCGCCCGCCCCGAGCGGGTCTCCACCGAGGTCACGTGGGTGTGGTAGCGGAAGTTCACGCCGTGCTTCTCGGCCGCCGCGGCCAGCGCGCGGGGGACCGTGTTCATGCCGCCGCGCGGGTACCAGACCTCGGTGACGGTGTCCAGGTAGGACGCGGCCTGGTGGTCGCGGCCGGTGAACAGGTTGCGGAAGGAGAACAGCCGCTGCGTACGCGGGTCGGCGAAGAAGTCGGTGAGCCGCCGCCGGGCCCCCTCGGTGGCCAGGGTGCGCCAGTGGCCGGCCGGGTCGCGCCGCTCGAACTGCTGCAGCCGCCGGGCCCAGCGCAGGAAGCGCAGGTAACCCGCGGCCTCCTTGCCGCCGCACAGCTTCGCGATGGCCGACACCATCTTGTCCGTGTCGGCGTGCACGTCCAGCGTGGTGCCGTCGGGGAAGTGGGCGCGGTAGGCCGGGTCGAGCCGGATCAGGTCGATCCAGTCGTGCAGGTGCTCGCCGACCGCGGCCAGCGGCTCGGCCAGCAGGTCCGGTGCGGTGATCATCGTGGGGCCGGTGTCGAACCGGTGCCCGTCGAGTTCCAGCACGCCGACCTGGCCGCCGGGGTTGCCGGAGCGCTCGATGACGGTCACCTCGCGGCCGGCCCCGGCAAGATGCAGGGCGCAGGAGAGTCCGCCCAATCCCGCGCCGACGACAATCACATGGTTTGTCGGCCCCATTACGGTTCGCACGAATTCATGGTGGCACGTTCGGCCGGACTGACACGCCAAACAGCTGGCGATGTGTGCCGTTTGCCCGATATCTGACAAGTAGCGGAAAGCCCGCCACCGCACGCGGATCGATGCGATACCGGTTGCACCGACCGGCGACCCGAGTGCGGTGGCGAGGCATTCACGCAGGTCAGCGTGGTTCGCCGACGATGATGCCGCGGCCGTTGGTGCCCACGTAGACCCGGCCGTGCACCCGCGGGTCGCCGATCACGACCGCCCCGGTCCACGCCCACTGGTGGCGGTCGTCGTTCAGCCGGATCCAGTGCCGCCCGCCGTCGTCGGAGCGGAAGATGCCGCGTACCCCGCGCACCTTCGCGCTGGTGAAGACCGCCGGGTAGGAGCGGCGCGGAGCCGCCTTGCCGAAGCCCACGTTGTCCGCCTCGTCCACGCCCGCGAGCCGGGTGAACGTGCCGCCGCCGTCGGTGGAGCGCCACATGCCGTACGCCCCGCCGGTCTTGCCGCCCGCCAGCCAGACGTCCCCGGCGATCCCGGGCACCGCGTGGAAGCGCACGTCGCCCTCGGCCGGCAGACCCGTCGCCGCGGCCGTGAAGCCGGCCCCGCCGTCGGTGCTGACGTAGAAGACGCCGGCGGCGAAGGCGTACATCCGGGCCGGGTCGACCCGGTCGGACTCGACCCGCGCCCCGGCGGGCACGCCCACGCTGGGAGTCCAGGTCGCGCCGCCGTCTGCGGAGTGGTGCACCGCCGCGCCGTCAGGCGACCAGAGCACGCGGGTGCCGTCGGCGTTCACCGCGACCCGGCCGCCGCCGGTGCTGCCGTCCGGCTGCGACGCCGCGGGGGTCCAGGTCGCGCCGCCGTCGTACGAGATGCCGAAGCGTTCCCCGCCCGTCGGGTTGCCGACCCGCACCACCGTGCCCGGCGCCAGCCCGGCGAAGTCCAGGCCCGTGGTGCTGCCGTGGGTCGGGTTCGCGAACATCAGCCCCGGGTTGGCGAAGTCGTGGTGCACGAAGCCGCCCACATCCCCGACCGCCGAGATCAGGTGCGCGCCGATCGGCGGGCTGACCAGGTCGAGCACCGCCGTCTCCTCCAGGCCCCGGGCCCGCACCTCGATGCGCACCGTGCCGCCGGTGTCCCAGTCGGTCAGGTTGTCCGTCGCGTAGATCGTCGCGCCGGTGCCGTAGAGCAGCCGGTCCGAGTCGAACGGGTCGATCTCCAGGGACTCGGTCATCCAGCCCAGCTTCGGCGCCTCCTCCGGCAGCGGCGGCGTCGCGTTCCAGGTCAGCCACGGCGCGTCGGTGATGTCGAGCTCGTAGCGCTTGACCCGGTTCGGCCACGCGCCCCAGTCCCAGGACCGGGTCCAGGTCGCGCCGCCGTCGGTGGTGCGGAAGAACACCACGTCCGGCCACCAGGCGATCTGCGTGGCCACCAGCAGCGTGCCCGGCCGCTGCCGGTCGATGGTCAGGCCGGAGTAACCCCAGCCGCCGTTCTCCGGCGTGACGTCGGTCCAGGTGTCGGTCGCGGTGTCGAGCTTCCAGACCTTGCCCGAACCGCCGTCGTACGGCCCGCCGGTGTCACTCGTGGCCAGGTAGAGGAAGCCGCCCACGTGGTCGAGCACGCCCTTGTGCGGCACGTGCCCGGTCGGCGCGCCCGGCACGGCGGCCCAGGTCGTCCCGCCGTCGGTGGAGCGGTAGAGCGGGTTGTCCTTGTCAGCCACGCCCACGTAGATCGTCTGGGTGCGCCGCCGCCGGGTGCCGGTCCGCGAGTCGAACACCACCCAGACCACGCCCTGCAGGTCGTTGGAGTACCCGCTGGTGTCGTTCGGGTCGGCCCGGTACGTGCCCGGGTTCGGGAACGCGCTCACCTGCGCCCAGCGCTCGCCGTGGTCGGTGCTGCGCCACAGCCCGTGCCCGCTCGGCGCGCCCAGGTAGAGCACCTCGTTGCGGTTCGGGTCGATCGCCAGGCGCTCGCCCATGCCCCGGCCGGGCATGTTGCCGCCGAGCTTGAACGGCAGCTCGGTGACCTTCCAGGTGCGGCCCCGGTCGCGCGAGCGCAGGACCGCCCCGGGGTTCGGGTCCCAGTCGTTGGTGTACGTCCCGACGGCCGCGTACACCCGGTCCGGGTCACGGGCGTCGGTCGCCAGGCTGGCCACGCCGGACCAGCCCCACCTCTCCCAGCCCACCCAGTCCAGCAGCGGCGTCCAGCGGCCGGTGGACGGCTGCCAGCGGTACGCGCCGCCGATGTCGGTGCGGGCGTACACCAGGCCGGGTTCGGACTGGTTGAACACGATCCCGGGGACGAAGCCGCCCCCGACGATCTCGACGTTGTCCCAGCGGTAGCCCTGCCCGCCGGCCAGCGCCGGTGCGCCGAGCAGCGCCGCCCCGGCGGCCGCGCCGACACCCACCGCGCCGCCGAGCAGGCCGCGGCGGGAGATCCGTGCCTCGTTCATCTGCTTCCTCTCCGTGCACGAGCGAGGCGTCCCTCCCGTGGGAGAGGGACGCCTCGGTTCTCAGGGGGCGATCACAGCGCCGTGCAGGTCACCGGCGACGGGATCGGGTTGGAGCTGTTGTTCCAGGAGGCGTTGAAGCCCGCCGTGGTGCTGGTGGTGGGCGCGAGCACGCCGTTGTAGCCCTCGTTGACGGCCTGCACCGCGGACCCGGTCTGGGTCTTGATGCCGCCCCACATCTGCGAGATCACCTGTCCGGCGGTGAAGGTGAAGTTGACCCGCCAGCCGGACGTGGCGACCGTGCCGGTGCTGGTCACCTTCAGCTCGCCGGTGAACCCGCCGGGCCAGGAGTTGAGCACCTTGTACGTCGCCGTGCACGCCTTGCCGCCCGGCCCGGACGGGCTGGGCGACGGCGACGCGGACGGTGAGGGCGACGCGGACGCGCTCGGCGACGCGCTGGGCGAGGCCGACGCGGACGGCGAGGCCGAGGCGGAGGAGGACGGGCTCGGCGGCGGGCTCGACGGGGTCACCGTGGCGTCGCCGTAGATGATGCCGCGGCCGTTGGTGCCCAGGTAGACGCGGCCGTACGTGCGCGGGTCACCGGTGATCGCGTCACCGGCGTTGCCGTACTGGTGCTGGGCGTCGTTGATGCGGACCCAGGTCGCGCCGACGTCGTTGGAGCGGTACACGCCGCGTACGCCGTCGATGGTGGCCATGGTGTAGACCGCCATGTTGGTGCGTCCCGGCGCGGCCTTGCCGAAGCCGATGCCCACGCCGCTGGCCGACGCCGCGAACTTGGTGAACGACATGCCCGAGTTGGTCGACCGGTACACGCCGGTCTCCCCGGCCAGCCAGAGCTCGCCCTCGACGCCCGGCATCGCCTTGAAGTTGCCGGTCGCGCCCAGCCCGGTGGCGGTGCTGGTGAAGCTCTGCCCGCCGTTGGTGCTGACGTAGAACGTGCCGTTGTACAGGGCGTAGAACTTGTTCGGGTTGACCCGGTCCGACTCGACCTTCGCCGTGGCGGGCACGCCGCTCGCCTGGCTGAAGCCGCCGCCGAAGCTGGTGGCGTAGAAGACGCCGTTGGCCTCGGTGCTCCAGACCACGCGGGTGCCGTTGGCGTTCAGCGCGACGGTGCCGCCCTGCGCGCCGCTGGGCGAGCTGCCCGACCACCAGTTCGCGCCGCCGTCGCTGGACACGCCGATGTTGGTCTGCCCGTTGGCGGTGCGCGCGCCCTTGCCGACCCGGACCACGTAGCTCGGGTTCAGCTCGGCGTAGTCGAGGCTGTTCGTGCTGCCGAAGTACGGCATGTCGAACATGTCCGGGACCACGTCCAGGTTGGTGTGCCGGAAGCCGCCGATGTCGCCGACGCCGGAGATCAGCGGGGAGGTGCCGGTGGGCGGGCTGATCAGGTCCAGCACCGCGGTCTCCTCCAGGCCCTTGATGAACGGGCTCAGCGCGACCGTGCCGCCGGTGTCCAGGGCGGTCATGTTGGTGGTGCCGTAGATCGTCGCGCCGGTGCCGAACAGCATGCGGTTGGAGTTGAACGGGTCGATCTCCAGCGCCTCGGTCATCCAGCCCAGCTTCGGCGACTGCTCGGGGGCCGACTTCTGCTCGTTGAAGTCCAGCCACGGCACGCCGGAGATGTTCAGCGTGTAGCGGTTGGTCCGGTTCGGCCAGGCGTAGTCGTAGAACTGCCGCCAGGTCGCGCCGCCGTCGGTGCTGCGCCAGATGAACGTGTCCGGGTACCAGGAGCTGTAGCCGGTGACCATCAGCGTGTTCGGGTTCTGCTTGTCGATCGACAGGCCCGAGTAGCCGAAGTAGTTGTTGTTCGTGTCGCTGGACGGGACCGGGCTGATCTGGGTCCACGTGCCGGTCGACAGCTGCATCTTCCACACGTCGCCGTGGCCGCCGTCGTACGGGCCGCCCTTGTCGCTGGTGGTGATGTAGAGGTAGCCGCCCGCGATCTCGCCCTGGTGCGCGAGGTAGCCGGTGGGCTGGTTCGCGACCCGCTCCCAGCTGGTGCCGCCGTTGAGGCTGCGGTACACGGTGTTCTGCAGGTCCGCGACGCCGACGTAGATCGTCTGCGTGGTGTTGCCCGCGGTGCCGGTGGACTTGTCGAACGCCACCCAGCCGATGCCCTGGCTGAAGTTCAGGTAGTTGTTCGTGTCCGCCGGGTCCTGCACGTAGTTGCCGGCGTTCGGGAAGTTGGTAACCTTCGCCCAGGTCACGCCGGAGTCGGTGCTGCGCCACAGGCCGTTGCCGGCCTCCGCGCCGAAGTAGAGGGTGCTGTTGCGGTTCGGGTCGATGGCCAGGCGCTCGCCCATGCCGCGGCCGGGCATGTTGCCGCCGACCTTGAACGGCAGCGTGGTGGCGGCCCAGGTCGCGCCCTTGTCCGAGGAGCGCAGGATCGCCCCGTTGTTCGGGTCCCAGCTGTTGAGGTACATGCCGACGGCGGCGTACACCTTGTTGGTCTGCACCGGGTCGGTGGCCAGGCTCAACACGCCGTTGTAGTTCCAGTGGTCCCAGCCGGCCCAGTCCAGCAGGGGGATCCAGCTGCCGGTGGACTGGTTCCAGCGGTACGCGCCGCCGATGTCGGTGCGCGCGTAGATCAGGTTCTGCTCGGTCTGGTTGAAGATGATGCCGGGCACGAACCCGCCACCGTCGATACGGACGTTCTTCCAGGTGTACGGCTCGGACGCGGCCGCCACGGCCGGGGTGCCCCCGGCGAGCTGGGTGACGACCGCCAGCGCGCCCGCCGTCAGGGTGGCGGCGAGGGTGCCGGCGAGGGTGCGGGTTCTTCGGGCACGGGGTTGCATCTGTGGCACTCCAGTGGGGACGGGTGCCGCTGGCGCACAGATGGCGGGGCGGGCCCGGGCAGTGACAACCGCCGCACCGCCTGTGCCGGCAACGGCGACAGAACGTGCGTATGCGTTTGCGCGGGACTGCCCTCGGCTGCGCGCACCGGTCCCGTGGAGAGGTTCACACGCCCGTCACAGGCATGTCAATAGTTTGATGTGCCAACGAACTCGCATCCGATGTGCCCGGTCCGGGCATGTCGGCGAGGCCGCCCGGCTCAGATCACATAGGAGACAATGGTTAGGTGCGGCTTGCCCGGACGTTGTAGGGTTCGCCCGCGATCCCTCAACCTCTCCGGAGCTCGATCATGAGTGAATACACCCCTCAGGTGAACCTGGTCAGCCGCACCGGCGCCGGTGTGGTCGGCGGTGTCGCCGGCGGCCTGTTCCTGGCCCTCGCGCTGCAGATCACCGGCCACATCAAGCCGTACGCCCAGCTCGTCGGCGAGGTCGAGGCCTCGACCGCATGGGTCATGGTGCTGATGGTCGCGGGCGCGGCCGGCGGCCTGTTCGGCGCGTTCGTCGGCAAGTTCATCCGCGGCCAGATCGTGCCCGCGGTCGGTGTCGGCCTGGTCTGGGGCATGATCACCTGGCTGGTGCTGGCCATGCTGATCCTGCCGCTGTTCGGCGACGGCTCCGTCTTCGGCATCAAGGAGGCCGGCGGCATCGTCATCCTCGGCGTCTACGTCGTCTTCGGTGTCATCACATCGATCGTGTACGCCATCGCCGGCCCGCGCCGCCGCCACTACTACCGCCGCCGCCGCGAGGTCGGCTTCGTCATGGCGATGCCCTCCATCCGCCGCCGTCGCCGCTCCCGCCGCTCCGACGAAGACCTCGTCGAAGAGCTCGAAGACTGAACGAGCAAAAGAAGGGCACCTTCTACAACGCGGAGCGTTGTAGAAGGTGCCCTTCTTAACGCTCGGGCGACGTTCTCAGAGCTGGCGGGCTATCTCGGCGAGCACGTCGGAGGGGACCTCGACGACGGTCTCGTGCGCCGGGATGTCGAGCTGGCGCAGGGCCTCCGGGTCGGTGACCCGCCACCCCTGGACCACGAACGTGTCCCGGTCGGTGCGGTACAGCGACGGGCAGTTGGTGTCCCCGGACAGCACTGTCTTGCGGATGAACGTGAGCTGCACTGGTCCCCCTGGGTAGACGGCACGGGCGCGTGGTCAGCTTAGCGAAGTAAATGGTGCAAATCGCGTAAGTCGGATGTCTCGCGTTCGCCCGGCGGCGTGCGGCGAACCCGCCCAGCCGGTCAGCCCCGGCGTACCGCCCACAGCGCGGCCTCGGTCCGGGAGGCCGAACCCGTCTTGCGAAGCAGGTTCGACACGTGCACCGCGACGGTCCGGATCGAGATGTCCAGCGTGCGTGCCATCTGCTTGTTCGACATGCCGGCGGCCAGGCAGCTGAGCACCTCCTGCTCCCGCGCGGTCAGCTCCGCCGGCCGCTCACGGCAGTCCCGCTCGGCCGCGACCGGCGCCGGACCGCGCCGCAGGTGGCCCGGGAGCGGCTCGTCGAGCAGCGCCTGCGGACCCCGCCCGGCCGTCGCCGCGAGCAGCTCGACCAGCCAGTACGGGTTGCCGCCGGTCCGCTCGCAGACCGCCCCGGCCAGATGTTCGGGGATCGCGCCGTGCACCTGCCGGACGATCTCCGCGACGTCGGCCGGTCCGAGCGGGCCCAGGTGCTGGCGTACCGCCCCCGGCGCGCCCGACAGCCGGGCGAGCGTCCGCGCCACCAGCTCCGGCGAGTCCGCGGTCTCCGGCGGGCGGCTCGTCACCAGGAGCAGCGCCGGCAGGTCGGGCGCGGCGGCCAGCTCGCCGACGAGATTGAGGCTGGCCGGGTCCAGCGCGTGCAGATCCTCCACCACCAGCACCGCCGGACCGGCGCCGACCAGCGCCCGCACCGTACGCACCGCGAGCCGCAGCAGCGCGCCGGGCGCGTACCGCTCGCTCGGCGCGTGCGGGTCCTGCGCCAGCCAGGCCAGGCCGTCCGCGGGCACCGGCAGGGCGTGGGTGTCCCGGCCGCTCAGTACTGCCGCCAGCCAGTCGTACGGGGCCGGGGTGTGCACCCGGGCCACGCCGTACAGCACTGCGGCCGGTCCCGGGGACAACGCCGCGAGCACGCTCGTGACCAGGCGGGACTTGCCGACACCCGCCGCGCCGGTGATCGACACGACCGCCGCCGGGGCCGGACCGCCGCCGCTGACGTGCGACCAGCGCCGGACGAGCTCCGCCAGCTCGGCCGCGCGTCCCACCATCGGCACCGGCGTCATCGCTTCACCATACGTACCAACGTCACGAGCGCTTCTGCTGACCTGCATGCGGTCAGGCCCGGCACGGCGCCGCAACGCGGCGTGGCGATGCCGATCCGCCCGGACCGCGCCCAGGCGGCTGACGCGGATCCGCGCCGAGTGGTGTCGGACACGCCGCAGCCGCCGGGTCCGGACAGAACCGAACCGCCGACGGGCGGCCCCCTCCCCCGGCCTGCCGAGAAAAACGCAGCTCAGCACGGTTGAGACCGGGTACGGTCGGCGGCCGGCAGGCACCCGGCGCCCCAGCGCTCGCCGGGATAAGTACTACTGCTTAAAGACAAACCGCGTCTCAGTAGGCAGGCTATGCACCATGACCCTGAGCCTGCACGCCGTCGCCCGCACCGATGCCGGACTCGTCCGCGAGAACAACGAGGACTCGGCGTACGCGGGCAGGCGCTTCGTGGCGGTGGCCGACGGCGTCGGCGGCTCCCCATCGGGAGAGGTGGCCAGCCGGATCGTCATCGAGACCCTGGCCCCGCTGGAGCAGGACAACACCCGCAACGGCGCGGACGCGCTGCTGGCCGAACTCGCGGTCGCGAACCGCCGCATCCGCGAAGCCATCGAGGCCGAACCCGCCATCGACGGTATGGGCACGACGCTCACCGCGGTGCTGCTCGGCCCGGACGACGCGACCCTGCTCCACGTCGGCGACTCCCGGGCGTACCTGATGCGCGGCGGCCGGCTGCACCAGCTCACCGTGGACGACACGCTGGTTCAGGCGATGGTCGAGCGCGGGCTGCTCGCCCCCGAGGAGGTCCGGCACCACCCGCACCGCTCGATCATCACGCAGGCGGTGCAGGGGCGGGAGTTCACGCCGACGGTCACGACGTTGACCCTGGAGATCGGCGACCGGCTGCTGCTGTGCAGCGACGGCCTGTCCGACATCGTCACGGACGAGGCGCTGGGCGAGGCGCTGCGCGGGTACACCGACGCGGAGGCGATCGCGGACCGGCTGATCAAGCTGGCGCTCGCGGCCGGTGCGCCGGACAACGTGACGGTGGTCGTCGCGGACGTCACGGCGTACGCGTTCTGACGGAAGTATCAGAAGGGGCCGGTAGCTTGCCGGCTCATGGATGAGAGCACGTACGTCCCGTACGGCATGGTGCGGCTGCTCGTGGAGCGCGACTGCCTCGACACGTTGCGCGCGGAGGCGGACAGGGGCGACTGGCGCTGCGGCGCGGCACTCATCGACGAGCTGGTACGCCGCGGCGAGGCGGAGGCCGCTCTGGCGGTATGCCGCACGTTCGTCCGGCCGGATCGGTGGAACGGCGCGGCCGACAAGACGGCCGCCGTCCTGGAGGCCTCCTACGGTCTGGAGGAGGCGGTCGCGTTCGTGCGGCCGTACGCCGCCGCCGGCGAACGTAGCGCGGTGCACCGGCTGGCTGCCCTGCTCGGCCGACTCGGCCAGGTCGACGAGGTGTTCGCCCTGCTCCGTCCGCGCCTCGACGACTGGTGGATGGCATCGAACCTGGTCGAGGCGACCGAGGGTCAGGGGCGCGACGAGGACGTCATCGCCGAGCTGGAGACCCTGGTGGCCGCCGTGGAGCGCCATCCCGACAGGTGGCAGGCCAAACCGTGGAACGCGGCGGAGTCGCTGGCGACCGTGCTGGACCGGCAGGGCCGGTCGGACGAGGCGATCGCCCTGCTGCGCAGAGTCCGGCGAACGTCGGTCAACCAGATCGAACACCTGGCCGACCTCCTCCACAAAGCCGGCCGGGAATCGGAGTTGCGGGATCTCGTGGCCGGGGAGGGACGGGAGCACGCCGCCTACCGCCTGGCGAACCTGCTGGAGGAGCAGAACCGGCTGGCGGAAGCGGTGGACACGCTGCGTGCCTTCACCGACGCCGGCAACATCAACGCGGCATCCGCGCTGGCCGAACTGCTCCGTCGGCACGGCCGCGGCGAGGAGGCGGTCGAGGTGCTGCACACGGCTGTCCGGGCGGAAGGGGCAGCGCACGGGTGCACGCGGCACCACCTGTGGACACTCCTGGTCGAGGCGGAACGGCCCGAGGACGCGCTGGGCCACCTGGACGAGCTGGAGCGGGAATTCGGCCCCGAGGAGCTCTTCCGTGATCGGCTCTGGCTGCTCGCCGAGTGCGGGCGAAGCGAGGAGGCCCTCGCCCGCGTACGGGCACATCCGCAAGCCGGAGAGGACGGCTTCTTGCAGCTGGCAGCCCAGACACTGGATGACCTGGGCCGGACCGACGAGGCGATCGCGCTGCTCCGGCCGCGCGCCACATCCCACTTCGTCGGCAACGACCTGGCAGAGATGCTGCTTCGCCGGGGAGAGGTCGACGAAGCAATGGCGGTGGTCCATGCGCTGGAGCCGCTGAAGCTGTGGCCCGATTCAGGGGCTGGCGTCTCGCCGGATTGACAGATCGGGCGTGCGCCACGTCGTGCCGCCGGAGCTGTCGAGGGCCCTCCCGGTGCTCCGGGAGGGCCCTCGACGTGGTGCGTTGGTGGGCCGCCAGGGACTCGAACCCTGAACCTACGGATTAAAAGTCCGCAGCTCTGCCATTGAGCTAGCAGCCCTCGACCGCTCAGGCTACCGGATCGCCCGGTTCGGAGTCGTGCGGTATCTGGCCGGAGCGGGTCGCGGTCGTCCGGGAGCCGCGCCCGCGGTCCGGCCCGCCCTTCGACCGGCCGTCGGCAGGGACGGGAGCCACCCTTGATGGGAGCGCTTCCAAATAAAATGATCGAAGTGTTGTGTGCGGGTTACGACTATGCAAACATAAGCCCGTTCGCGTATGGGAGCGCGCCCACGCGAGCTATGCCGCCGAGGGCACCCGGGTCACCGGGACGGCGGAGGTACCACCGGAGCGATCCGGTCGATCACATCGCGCCTGGCCGGGCCGGGCGTACGTACCACCTGCGACCCTCAGCGCGGCCGTCCTCTCGGGCCGTGACCGCGGGTCTACACCGTGCCCTGATCGGGCCACGGTCACCGCCCAAGGAGATGGTATGAAATTCCCGATCCGGCTGACCGGAAGGCGCAAAGTCGTCGCGCTGACCGGCGCGAGCACCCTGGTGTTCGCCGGCCTCGTCACGATTCCCGCGACCATGGCGCACGCCGCCCCCGGCTGCGACATCACGTACACCACGAACGACTGGAGTGAGGGCGCCGGCACCGGCGGCTTCACCGGCACCGTGGTGGTCAAGAACACCGGTGACGCGATCACCAGCTGGACCCTGAAGTTCGCCTTCCCGGGCGGGCAGACGTTCACTCAGGGCTGGTCGGCGAACTGGACCGCCTCCGGCGCGAACGTCACCGCGACCAACCTGTCCTGGAACGGCAGCCTCGGCACCGGCGCGTCGACCAGCATCGGCTTCAACGGCCGCTGGACCGGCAGCAACCCGAAGCCGACCGCGTTCACCCTGAACAACGTCGCGTGCACCGTCGGCGGGGTCACCCCGACCGCGAGCCCGAGCACGCCCACCAGCCCGAGCGCCTCGCCGAGCGCCAGCGCGAGCCCGAGTGCCAGCCCGAGCGCGTCGGCCAGCCCGAGCGCGAGCCCGAGCCCGAGCAGCAGCCCGAGTACGTCGCCGAGCCCGACCGTGCCCGGTGTGAAGGTCGACAACCCGTACTCGGGGGCCCGCGGCTACGTGAACCCGGAGTGGAGCGCGAAGGCTGCCTCCGTGACCGGCGGCAGCCGGGTCTCCAGCCTGTCCACCGCCGTGTGGCTGGACCGGATCGCGGCGATCGAGGGCACCTCGAGCAGCAGCTCGAACGGCTCGATGGGCCTGGAGGACCACCTCGACGAGGCGCTGCGCCAGTACAACGCGGGCAGCGGCCCGCTGGTGGCCCAGTTCGTGATCTACAACCTGCCGGG
>NZ_BONI01000135.1 GCF_016862635.1 Catellatospora coxensis
GGCGCCGAGCCGCCCGGCGGGCGGGTGCACGCCGTCGGGGCTGTCGACGACGGCGGGAACGGCGTACTCGACCTCTTCGCCGGTGGTGGTGTCGGTGCTCATGACCTTCTCGATACCCGGGGTGCGAACCTGACTCGCGAACAGCGCACACCATAGGCGCGCCTGTCACGGCATGCGCGCCCGGCCCGCTGTCGGGGGTGTCCATTAGGCTGCCCGCGGCAGGCTGTAGCGCAGAGGTCGTCGCGCCACTTCGCGCAGTTGGAGGACGCCGGTTCGAATCCGGCCGGCCTGCCACCCACCCGTCCTGGAGGTGTGCGGATGATCACGCTGCTGCGCGGCGACCTGGCGCAGTGGCGGCGCATCCGCACCCGCATGCCCACCCCGCAGGCCGTCGCCGCGGCGGCCGACGCCCGCGCCGCCGGTGACTGGCGTACGGCCGCGGCGCTCGCCGACACCGACGTCGACCTGGACCTCGACGACGTCCGGCACCGGTTCGGCACGGAGGCCGCCGCGGCCATCGACGAGGACCTGCACCACCTCGCCCTGGACCTGCTGCTCTGGCACCTGCCCCGGCATCACGGCGGCATGACGACGCTGCGGGCCCGGACCAGCGCGGTGCTCGCGCCGCGCGCCGTCGACCACGGCACCCCGCTGCTCCGGGTGCGCCTGCCGCTATCGCCGACCGGCCCGCAGCGGCTGCTGCTGACCGTCGCGACGCTCGCCGATCTGAACTGGATGAGGAACCGGTGGTACGTCGCGCCCCGCCAGACCTGGGACGTCCGCGAGACCGCGGCGTTACGAGCCGCCTGGGGCTGCTCTGCGGACCGGCCGCCGCTGCTCGCGCCCGACGGCACACCGCTGCCCTGGTCCGCGCTCGGCACCGGCGACGACGCGGCGGCCGCGACCGAGCGTGTCTACCTGATGCTCGCCGCGGGCGACTACGCGGCCGCCTGGCGGGCCTGCGGCATCGAACTGCCGTTCACCGACACCAAGGCGCTGCAACGCGGCTCCGGCCCACCGACCTGCCCGGTCGGCCTCGCCGACGAGATCCGTGCCGTCGCCGCGACGTTCACCGAGCGCCCCCGATTCCCCGCCGAGCGGGTGGACACCCTGTTCGGGGCGCACCTCAACGTCAGTGTCGGGGACGAACTCGTCGCCGCGGAGTCGGATCCGCACGACTACAACGAGGGGCCGCCCACCGTCGCGAGCGGGCCGGTCCCGGCCGACCTCGCGCTGCTGCACGCCGGCCTGATGACCCCGGGCGACCTGCACCCGCTGCTGCGCGCGGCACTGTTCCCGACGCTGCCGCCCGCCCTCCCCGGTGCGGGCGTGCCGTCGGTCCGCGAGCCGGTGCCGGAGTCGGCGGTAGGTGAGCCCGGTGCTCCCGTGCGGGTGCGCTGCCGGGGTGAGTGGCACCTGGTGGGCGTACGCGACGGCGCGCTGCGGCTGCACGGCCACGACGCCGACGAGTTACGCCGCGAGCAGGCGCTGCGGGTGATGGGCGGGGCGAGCGCGGGGTGCTTCGCGGTACGCGACACCTGGCTGACCGGGGCCGGGCGGCTGCCGAAGGCGTTGGCCGCCCAGCGCACCCGGGTCCGCGAGCGGATGCTCGACGGCGACACCGACTGGCTGCTCGACGGCCTGGCCAGGGGCGTCGTCGACCCGCTGATGCGCGACGGCAGCGGCTGGTCGCTGCGGCACATGGCGATGTGGGTCGACCACCCGCGCCTGCTGCCGCTGCTCGACGCGGCTGGCCTGCCCGTCGACGCCCGCGACCGCATCGGCCGCACCCCGCTGTACGTCGCCTTGATGAACGGCGGCGACATCGCGCTGATCCGCGCCCTGGTCGCCGCGGGCGCGGACCCGTACGCGCAGACGGTCCACGGCGCGAGCGCGATCGAGGAGGCCACCTACCGGTCAAGCCGCGGCGACCGGGCGCTGCTCAACCAGCTGTGGGACGACCACCGCGCCGCGGCCGGCCGCTGATCCCGGTCAGGGGCGGCGTTCGGCCGCCGACCCGGGCGTGATGACACGCAGCTGGAGCATGGCCGCGAAGCGGGCCTCGGGGTCGGTCAGGTCCAGGCCGCCGACCTCGGCCAGGCGGCGCAGCCGGTAGCGGAACGTGTTCGGGTGCACGTACATCGCCGCCGACGCCGCGATGACGTCGCCGAACGCGTCCAGCCACGCCCGCAGGGTGTCCACCAGGTTCGTCTGGTGCTGCTCGTCGTACGCGAACAGCCGTGCCACCGGCCCGGTCGGCCGGTCGCCGCGCGCCGCCACCAGGTCGCGCAGCTCCAGCACCAGCGACTCCACGTGCACGTCGGACAGCCGAGCCACGCGGTGCCCGCGCGGGCCGTGCGCCGGGGCGGAGCGCAGCACCCGCAGCGCCCGGTCGGCCCCGGCCCGCGCGTCGGCGAGCCCGCCCGCGTCGGCCGCCACCGCGCCGATGCCGATCACGGCGCGCACCCGGTCGCCGACCCGGTCGAGGAAGTCGGTGGCGATACGCAGCGCGCGCTGCTCGCCGTCGCCGTCGCGGGCCACCGGCAGCAGCCCGTACGCCACGTCGCCGACCAGCGCCGCCACACAGCGCGGATGCACGGCGGTGAGGTGCATCGCCAGGCCGTCGGCCAGGCGCTGGCGCTCGCCGGTGAGGTTGACGTCCGCGCCGATGGACTCGTCGCCGGGCGGCAGCATGGCCAGGGCCAGCACCACCACCGGCTGGTCGGCCAGGCCGAGGCGGTGCAGCGCCTCACGCGCGCCCGTGCCACCTTCCAGGGCCGTGCTGAGCAGGTCGGCGCGCAGCCGCCGGGCCACGTCCGCACCGGCCCGGATCCGCAGCATGTGCAGTGCGACCAGGCGCGCCGCGTCGCGCAGCGCCTGGCTGCGCTCGGCGGTCAGCGGCTCGCGCACGGCCGCCCAGATCGAGCCGAGCACCTCGTCACCGGCGCGCACCGCCACCGCGACCCGCGGCACGCTGAACCCGCCCGGCTCGCCCGGCGGCTCGACGAACACCGGCTGGTCGCTGCGGTAGAGATCGCGGAACACGCCGCGCTCGGCCAGCAGCTTCGCGTACTGCTCGGGCACCTGGCGGCCCAGGATCGTCTCCACCCGGGACGGGTCGGCCTCGTCCTGCCGCCCGGAGAACGCCAGCACCCGGGAACTGCGATCCTCGATCGTCACCGGCGCGTCGAGCAGTGCCGCGACCGCGTTGGCGAGGGCGAAGAGGTCGCCCGAGGGCATCCCCCCGATGGTCTGCGGTTCGCCCTCGCCGACGTCGCCCTCGGCCAGCAGCGCCCGCAGCAGCGCGGCCAGCTGCGCCCACGACGCGCCCCGGGTCAGCGCGAGCAGCGCCACGCCCGAGTCGTCGGCGGCCTGCCGGAGTTCGGGGGTCAGCGGCAGCGGTGCACGCAGCACGAGCGCGGTCGCGTCGTGCCGGCCCAGGCTGTGCAGCAGGGATGCGATCTCGGCCGGTTCGCGCAGGCCGACGCCGAGCACCAGGGCGCGCTGCGGAAGCACGGGCTCTTCGAGCGGGTCGTGGATGGCGACGCCGCCGATGTCGCCGCCGCGGTCCGCGTCGCCGTGCACCAGTTCGAGCAGCGTCGCGCCGAGGTCGTCGAGCACGCGGCCGAGGGTGGCCTGGGAACGCAGGTTCAGCTTCACGGGGGCTAGCACCGTCCGAACATAGGAGCAGGACGGCAAGGCTAGTTCGTCCCGGCGGACAACACCAGGCCCTCGTTTCGTCCCCACGCACCAGCCCGGATGATGGGAAGGGCACCTTCTACAACGCGGAGCGTTGTGAAGGTGCCCTTCCTTTCCACCCTGAGGAGGGGGTGTCAGGCGATCTTCGGGGTGGCGCGGACGCCGAAGTGCAGGTACCGCTCGCCGGTCGGCAGGCCGTAGAACGTCACCGGCGACCACGTCTGCTGGCCGGGCTCGCGCACGACGTACAGGTCGGTGGCGACCGGGGTGAGCGTGAACTCGTGCACGGGGTCCGGCAGCAGCGAGGCCAGCGGCCCGGTGATGGTCACCCGCAGCACGCCGTCGGCGAGCACCTCCATCCGGGAACCGGCCCGCTCGTACACACCCACGTGCGGCGTCAGGTCCGCGTCGACCGGGTCGGCCGGCGGGGTGAGCGGGTGCGGCATGCCGACCCCGGCGAGCTCGGCGAAGATCTCCCGGTACAGCTCCTCGTACAGGTCGCGGGCGTTGCCGCCGTTGGTGAGCATGGTGACCGCGAGGCCCTGGCCGGGCAGCATGCGCAGGAACGCGGCCTGCCCGATGGTGTTGCCGTCGTGGCCGATCAGGCGCGCGCCGTCCCAGCCGAACCGGATCCAGCCCAGCCCCCACGAGTCGCCGAGGGAGTGCTTGTCGGGCAGGTCGGCGTGCATTTCCGCCATCGCGGCGGTGCTGTCCGCGCTCAGCACCCGGGTGCCGTCGGCGGCGAGCCCACCGGTGAGGTGCATCCGCGCGAAGGCGAGCACGTCGGCTGCGGTGGAGCTGATCAGCCCGGCCGGGCCGAGCGCCCGCGGCAGGCCCCAGACGGGTGCGCGCAGCTGGGTGCCGTCCGGGCCGGCCACGTGGCCCACGGCGGCGCGGTGCAGCAGCGCCTCCTCGGGCAGGGTGCCGGTGCGGGTCAGGCCGAGCGGGGTGAACAGCCGCTCCCGCATCGCCTTGTCCCAGGTCCCGCCGGTGAGCCGCTCGATGACGTAGCCGGCCAGCGAGAACCCGGAGTTGCAGTAGGACCAGGTCGCGCCGAGCGGGTGGTTCTGCGCGACCTCGGCGAGCAGTGCGGTGTACGCCTCCAGGCAGTCGTCGCCGCGGCCGGTGTCGTCGAACACGTCGCCGTCGATGCCGCTGGTGTGCGTCAGCAGGTGCCGCATGGTGACCTGCTTGGCCACGTCGGCGTCGGACAGCCGCAGCTCGGGCAGCACCTGCACGAGCGGGGCGTCGAGGTCCAGCAGACCCTCGTCGGCCAGTTGCAGCGCGACGGTCGCGGTCCACACCTTCGAGATCGAGCCGATCTGGAACACCGAGTCGGTGGTGGCGACCACGCCGGTGTCGGCGTTGAGCACGCCGTACGCGGCCTCGGCCAGCTCGTCGGGCCGGCCGTCGGCGCCGACCCGCAGGATGCCCAGCGTCGCGCCGGGCACCTGGTGCTTGGCGGCCAGCGCGGACAGGCGGCGCTGCCAGTGCGCGGCGTCGACCGGCGGGCGGCCGGTCCCGGCGTACTGCTCCACCCAGTCGACGACGCGGCGGTTGAAGTCGGCGCGGTGCGAGGGCGGGCCGTCGAGGATGAACAGGTGCGAACCCTCGGGGTAGAGCACCAGGCTGGTCGGCACCCCGTTCTCGCGCAGCGCGGCGTGCCACTGCTGGGCCTGCCCGACGGGGCAGCGCAGGTCCGCGCCGCCGTGGATCACGAGGGTGGGCGTACGCACCTGGTCCACCCGCACGAACGGCGACATCGCCGCGTACCGGGCCGGGTCGTGCCACGGCAGGCCGCCCAGCTCGTGCTCGGCGAGGAAGTGGCCCTGGTCGGAGGTCCCCGCCATGCTGTCGAGGTCGCTGACGACCCCGCCCGCCACGGCCGCCGCGAAGCGGCCGTCCCGGCTGGTCAGGTAGCAGGTCATGAACCCGCCGTAGCTGTAGCCGGTGACCGCGAGCCGGGCCGGGTCGGCGAGCCCTTCGGCGACGAGCTGGTCGATCGGCTCCAGGAAGTCCTTGGCGTCGCCGTCGCCCCACGCGCCGATCGCGGCGTTGAAGAAGCTCTCGCCGTAGCCGTCGCTGGCGCGCGGGTTGAGCAGCAGCACCGTCCAGCCGCGGGCGGCGAGTTCCTGGTGGTAGAGGTGGATCTCGTCGGCCGCGCCGTTCCACGCGTTGTGCGGGCCGCCGTGGATGTCGAGCAGCAGCGGGCGCGGGCCGGTGACCGCGGGGTCGCGCACGAGCCAGCCGTGCACCACCGTGCCGTCGGAGACGGTGAACTCGCGCTCCTCACGGGCGTACAGCCCGGACAGGTCCGTGCCGTGCGAGGTGCGCACGTCGCGCGTGCCGGTGGCCGGGTCCACGGTCACGATCTCGCCGTATGACGTAAGCGTGCCGAGCACGACGGCCGCCGTGTCCCCGGCGACGGTCATCCCGGACACGTTGAGCCCTGCCTCGGCGACGACCGGGCGGGGCGTGCCGCCGTCGGCGTCCACCGCGTACAGGTGGGTGCAGCCGCGGTCGCGTACGCAGAACAGCACGGTGCGCCCGCCGTCCACCAGCCGCGGCACCGCACCGGGGTAGCCGGGGCCGCCCGCCATGACGTTGCGGTCCAGCGCCCCGGCCAGGTCCACGACCGGGCCGCCGTCCAGCGGCAGCCGCAGCAGCCGGGCGTGCCCGACCGGCCCGGCGACGCCGCCGACGACCAGCAGGTGCTGCCCGTCGGGAGTCCACCCGACCGGTCCGGCGACGCCGTCGGCGAGCCCGACCTGGCGCGGCGCGGCCGCCGGGTCGGCGAGGCCGACGACGTGCACCGGAACGCGTACGCGCAGGTCGGCGTCGGGCGCGGTGGCGGCGGCGAAGGCGAGCCGGGTGCCGTCGGGCGACCAGGACGGGTCACCGGCGTGCCAGTCCCCCCGGGTCACCTGGCGCACCTGCCCGGTGGCGACGTCGAGCACGTGCAGGTGCTTGCGCATCGTGCGCAGCAGGCCCGCGCCGTCGGCCTGGTAGTCGAGCCGGTTCGCGACGATCGGGGCCTTGGCCCGCTCGGCGCGCGCCGCGTCGTCCTCGCCGTCGGCGGCGTGGGCGTCCACCGCCGCGCCGAACGCGATCCGCGTGCCGTCGGGGCTCCACACCGGAGCGCCAGCGCCCATCGGCAGGGTGGTCAGCCGGGTCGGCTCGCCGCCCGCCACGGGCAGCAGCCACAGCTGGGCCGGGCCGTCCTGGGCGCGCAGGAACGCGATCCGGGTCCCGTCCGGCGACCAGGCCGGGGCGGAGTCGGCGTCGCCGCGCGTGAGCTGCTCGGCTTCACCGGTCCGCGTGCCGACGCGCCAGATCGCGTGCCGGTTGCGGTCGGCCTCGGCGTCCGCGGTGCGCAGCACGTACAGGATCGAGCCGCCGTCGGGGGACAGCGCGGGCTGCTCGGGCACCGCGAACTTGGTCAGATCGTCGATTCGCTGGCGTGTGGTCACCGGGATCTCCTCGCTGGTCGGTCAGGGTCGATGTCGTGCGCCACCCGGTGGGGCGGCGGTCGTCGGTCAGGCAGCGGCCGGGTCGGCGGCGCTGCTCACGAAATGGCAGGCGGCGCGGTGGGGGCGGCCGTCGCCGGTGGGCGCGGTGTCGCGGCACACGGTGCGGTCCGGGTGGACCAGGGGCCCGACCGGGCAGCGCGGATGGAACCGGCAGCCGGTCGGCGGGTGGTGCGGGTCGGCCGGTTCGGCGTCGGCGACCGACGCGGGCACGGTGTCCGCGGCCTGCGGCCCGCCCCGCCGTGCGGCGGCCAGCAGTTCGCCGGTGTACGGGTGACGCGGGTCGGCGAGCACCGACTCGGCCGGCCCGTACTCGACGATGCGGCCCAGGTACATCACCGCGATGTAGTCGCTGACATAGCGCACCACGGCCAGGTCGTGCGTGATGAACAGCATCGACAACCGCAGTTCGCGATGCAGGTCGCGCACCAGGTTCAGCACGGTGCCCTGGATGGACACGTCCAGCGCCGAGGTGATCTCGTCGGCGATCACCACGTCGGGCCGCCCGGCGAGCGCCCGCGCCAGCGCGACCCGCTGCCGCTGCCCGCCGGACAGCTCGGCCGGGTGGCACCCGGCGCGGTCGGCGGGCAGGTCCACCAGGTCCAGCAGCCTGGCCACCTCGTCGCGGCGGGCCGCCGCACCCGGCACCGCTCCGCGCGGGATCGCCTCGGCGATCGAGGAGCCGATCGTCATCCGCGGGTCGAGCGAGGAGTACGGGTCCTGGAACACCATCTGCAGCGGACGCCGACCGCCGCGCGGCAGCGGCCGCCCGTCGAGCAGGATCCGTCCACCGGCCACCGGGGTCAGCCCGACCGCGGCCCTGGCCAGCGTCGACTTACCGGAGCCGGACTCACCGACGAGTCCGACGACCGCACCGGACGGCACCGTCAGGTGCACCCTGTCGACCGCGGTCATCTCCCGCCGCCCGCTGCCGTACCGGACGGTGACGTCCTCGAAGGTCAGCTCGCTCATCGCCCCTCCCCCTCCGTCGCGGCGGCCGGCGCCGGCTCGGGGCGCTGCTCGGCGTGCCAGCACGCCACCCGTCCGCCGGACCCGTCCTCGATCAGCGCGGGGTCGGCGCGCTTGCAGTGGTCGTCGGCCAGCGGGCAGCGCGGCGCGAAGGCGCAGCCCGGTGTCGGTGCGGCCGGGTCAGCGGGCCGGCCGGGAATCACCACCAGCGGCTGGTCGCGGTCGGTGGCCAGGTCCGGCACCGCACCGAGCAGTGCCCGCGTGTACGGGTGCCGCGCCCCGTCGCGCAGCCGTGCCACCGGCAGGTCCTCGACGATCCGCCCCGCGTACATGACCAGCACCCGGTCGCAGACCTGCTCGACGACGCCGAGGTCGTGACTGATCAGCAGAACGGCCACGTCGTCGGCGGCCCGTACGTCGGCCAGCAGCGCGAGCACCTGGCGCTGCACCGTCACGTCGAGCGCGGTGGTCGGCTCATCGGCGATGATCAGTTTCGGCTCGCCCATCAGGCCCATGCCGATCATGGCGCGTTGCCGCATCCCGCCCGAGAACTCGTGCGGGAACTGGCGGGCCCGCCGCGCCGCGCCCGGGATGCGCACCGCGCGCAGCCGATCGACGGCACGCGCCAGGGCCGGCCCGCGCCGGTGGCCCAGGTGCTGCTCGGCCACCTCGGCGAGCTGGCGGCCGACGCGCTGCACCGGGTTGAACGAGGTCATCGGGTCCTGGAACACCATCGCCAGCGACGTGCCGAGCAGCCGCGGCCGGGCCCGGGGCGGCGTCCGCAGCAGGTCGTCGCCGAGCAACTCCAGCCGCCTCGCCTCGATCCGGCCCGGCCGTTCGATCAGCTGCGCGACGGCGAGCGCGGTCAGGCTCTTGCCGGACCCGGACTCCCCCACGATGCCCACGGCCTCGCCGCGCCCCAGCGTGAACCCGACTCCCCGGACCGGCGTCACCGGCCCGAACGAAACCTTCAGGTCCTCCACGATCAGCAACGCATCGGCCTGCGCCGACTGCTGCGGCCGCACCGGCACGGCCGTCGTCGGCGTCGGCGTCGGCGTCGGCGTCGGCCGAGCATCGTCGGTCGCTCGCTTTCGGCCGCCGGCTGTCGCCGTACGTGGCCCGACGGCCTTCGCCGCCGCCTCGCCCACGAGGTTGAACGCCAGCCCGGCCAGCACGACGGCCACGCCGGGCACCAGCGCGGCGGCAGGGTTGAGGTAGATGCCGTTGAGGCCCTCGCCGAGCAGCCGCCCCCAGTCGTAGTCCGGCGCCTGCACGCCCAGGCCCAGGAACGACAGGCCCGCGAAGGCCAGCAGCGAACCGCCCGCCGCCATGGTCGCGTTGACCAGCAGTGGTTCGGCGATGTTGGGCAGCACGTGGCGCAGCAGCACGCGGACCCGCCCGACCCCGGCGATGCGCGCGGCCGCCACGAAGTCACGCCCGGCCACGCTCGCGGCCAGGGTCTGGGTCAGCCGGGCGAACGCCGGGGCGATGGCCAGCCCGATCGCGGGCACCGCGCCGCTCGCCCCCGCCCCGAAGATCACCGCGAACGACAGCGCCAGCAGCAGGCCGGGGAACGCCACCGCGATGTTCACCGCCGCCGTGACCAGGCGGCCCAGCCGCGGCCCGAGCAGCAGCGGCAGTGTGCCGAGCAGCAACCCGACGGCCACGCCCACGGCGGTCGCCAGGAGCGCCAGCCGCACCGACGTACGCGTGGCGACCAGCACCCGGAAGAAGATGTCCCGGCCCAGGTTGTCGGTGCCCGCCCAGTGCTCCGCCGACGCGGGGGCCAGGATGTGCGCCGTGTCGACCTCGTCGGCCCGGCCGCCCCACAGCAGCGGCGCGAGCACCGCCAGCAGCAGCACCGCGCCCAGCAGCACGGCCGCGGCCGCGCCCACCGGGGTCCGCAGCACACCGGCCCACCTCGCCCGCGACGTCACCGCTCAGCTCTCCCTGATCGTGGAACGGGGGTCGAGCAGCGCCAGCGCCACGTCGACCACGAGGTTGACCAGCAGCACGCCCAGGCCGTACACCAGCACCACGCCCTGCACCACGGGGTAGTCCTTGGCCAGGATCGAACCGACGATGGTGCTGCCCAGGCCCGGCCAGGCGAACACGTTCTCGGCCAGCACCGTTCCGGCGACCATGCCGCCCAGCAGCAGCCCGCCGACGGTGATGGTGGCGGTCAGCGCGTTCGGCAGCGCGTGCCGCAGGTAGACCCGCCGGTCGGGCAGGCGTTTGGCCCGCGCGGTGCGGATGTACTCGGCCTGCAGCACCGCGAGCGTCTCCACCCGCACGATGCGGGCCAGGATCGACGCCGGGCCGACGGCCAGGGCCAGCACCGGCAGCACGTACGACGACGGCCCCTGCCGCATCGCCACCGGGGCCCAGCCCAGCTCGACGCTGAACACGTAGACCAGCCCGACCGCGACCAGGAACTCGGGCACCACCGCGAGCAGCACGCTGCCGGAGGTGAACGCCAGTTCGACCGGTTTGCGCCGGCCACCCCGGGTCAGCACCGCCATGGCCAGGCCGAGCGGGATCGACGCGAGGACCGCGAGCGCGAAGGCGAGCACGGCCAGCTCGGCCGTGGCGGGCAGCCGGTCGCCGATCACCTCGGACACCGGCAGGCCGGACAGCATCGAGGTGCCGAAGTCGCCGCCGACCAGGTGGCGCAGGTAGTCGGCGTACTGCTGCCAGAGCGGGTCGTTCAGGCCCAACGCCTCGCGGCGGGCCTCGACCAGCTCCACGGGCGCGGTGTTGCCCAGCGCCGCCCGGACCGGGTCGCCCGGAATCAGGTGGATCATCAGGAAGGCGCCGGTGACGAGCACCCAGACCGAGACGAGCAGCCGGCCGAGGCGGCGGGCCGCGAAGCGCAGCCACGGGTTGCCGAGCAGGTGGGCGAACCCCGGGGCGGAGGCGGTCGTGCTGGTCACCGGCATGGCCTCCGTCACATCGTCGGGTTCGGTGATCAGATCCTGCCCGCCGGCCGCCCGCCCGGTCTTGGTACGCCCGCACAAGGCGACCCGGTCGACCCTGTCCGCCCGCACCACTGCGGGGGAAAAAGGCGGTGCCACGACCCGATCCCGGGTCGTGGCACCGTCGTGCGGTACGGGTCCGTCAGGCGAGCATGCGGATCGAACCCGGGGTGACGCTGCCCTGGCTCAGCTCGAACTGGGCGCCCTTGCCGAAGATCGGCACCGTCGAGTCCACGAACGGCACCACGTCGAGCCGCTTGAACAGCGCCTCCTCGGCGGCCTGCCACTTGTCGCAGCCGCCGCTGCCCGCGATCGCCGACGCCGCCTGCACGTTCGCCGTGTAGTCGGGGTTGTCGATCGAGGCGAGGTTGACGCCGTTGGGCGGCGTCGCGCCGGACAGGAACGGCACCAGCTGGGTCGGCAGGTTCACCCCGAGCGGCAGGATCGCCGCCTGCCACGCGCCCTGCCCGCCGATGACGAGCTGCCCGATCTCGGCGTCGCTGAGGCCCTTCACGGTGACCTGCGCGCCGAGCGCCGTCCACTCCTTCTGCAGCAGCTCCGCCGCGGCCTGGGTGCCCTGGCCGACGCTGGTCGGGAAGTACAGCAGCACGGCGAGCTTCTTGCCGTCCTTGGCGCGTACCCCGTCGGCGCCCGCGGTCCAGCCCGCGGCGTCCAGGGCGGACTTCGCGGCGGTGGTGTCCTTGGCGGGCAGCAGCGACGCCGCCTTGCCCGCCGGGCACGGACCGCCCGGTGCGACCAGCCCGGCCGAGCGCTGCCCGCTGCCGCTGGTGACGACCTGGCCGAGCTGGTCGAGGTCGAGTGCCTGGGTGAGCGCGCGCCGGACGGCCTCGTCCGCTCCGGGCATGCCCTTCTTCTGGTTGAACCACAGCTCCCCGAGCGGCGAGGCGACCACGCGCTCGTGCAGCTTCGCCGCGCGCAGGCGCTGCTGGTCCGGGCCGACCATGACGGCCGCGTTCACCTCACCGGACAGCAGCAGGTTCGCCGCGGTGGTGCCGTTGGCGACGACGCGCAGCACGACCTTGTCGGGCAGGCCCGCCTGCTCCTTCTTCCAGTCGCCGGGCCCCCACGCGTACTCCTTGCGCCGGGTCAGCGTGTAGTGGTCGCCGGCGACGGCCTCGCTGACGGTGAACATGCCGGTGCCGTCGGAGCCCTGCTTGAGCTGGTCGCGCGCGGCCATGCCCTTCTTGCACACGATCGGCAGCCCGCCGACGTTGCGGTCGAGGAACGCGTCGGGCGCCGGCGAGGTCACCGTGACAGTGCCGGCCGCGTCGTCGCCGACGGCGGTCGCGCCCGCCGGCACGTAGACGCCGATGCGCGTGGACGCGTTCTTCGGGTCGCCGACGAAGGTGATGTTCGCGGCGATGTCGGTCGCGGTGAGCGGGCTGCCGTCACCGCAGGTGATCCCCTTGCGCAGGGTGAACGTCGCGCTGGTGGTGGTCCCGTCCCACTTCTCCGCCAGGCCCGCGACCATGCTGCCGTGCTCGTCCACGTTGACCAGCGAGTCGTACAGGAAACGACCTGCCTGCAGCGCGGTGGAGACCGAGGTGAAGTGCGGGTCGAGGGTGCCCGGGTCGGACCCCAGCACCAGGGTGAAGGTCTTGCCCTCGGCATAGGACCCGCCGCCCGCGGGCTGCCCGCCACCGCCGCAGGCGGCGAGCGCCAGGGTCAGCGCACCCGCCGCCGTGACCGTCGTCAGAGATCTCATCGTGCCTCCAGTTGAAGGATCAGGCCGTGCGCCGGGTGGCGCGTCCGCTGTGGACGTATCGGGCCCGGCCGCCGTCGTCGCCGACGAAGGCCTGCGGCAGGTGCACGCCGTGCGTCGGCTCGGCGGGCAGGAAGACGTCGCCGTGCAGGTGCACCAGCTCGCTGCGCTCGGCCTTGCCGCCGAGCTCGGCGAGGATGCCGCGGGGTGTCTGCTCCAGCCAGATCCGCCCGTCGCCGTCCTGCGTCACCACCAGCGCGCCCACCTCGGACTCATAGGTGCCCAGGTAGCGGGCCGCGTCGACCGGTTGCGGGTCGGCGGGCGGCACCGGCAGCGCGGGCATCTCGATCCCGGCGAGCTCGCGCAGCAGGTGCGGGAAGATCGCGGTGTACAGCGCGAACGGGTTGCCGCCGTTGACGTTCAGGGCGACCGCCACGCCCTGCTCCGGCGCGACGCGCAGGAACGCGGACTGCCCGATGGTGCCGCCGTCGTGGCCGAACACCTCGCCGCCCGGCCAGTCGAACAGCTCCCAGCCCAGCCCCCAGGCGTCGCCCATCAGCCCCGACACGGGCACCGTGACCTGGCGCTCGCGCATGGCGGCGACCGAGGCCGGGCTCAGCACCGCGGTGCCGTCCGCGGCGCGGCCGCCGTCGAGGTGCATGCGGACGAAGGCCAGCAGGTCCCGCGGGCGCATGGCGAGCATCGCCCCGGCCGGCGCGTTCGAGCGGACCAGCGCCCAGATCGGTGCGGGCACCGGATCGGCGTCCGGGTCCGGCTGCAGGTGGCCGACGGCGGCACGGTGCAGGATCGCCTCGTACGGGCCGGTCGCGGCGTGGCTCAGCCCCAGCGGCGCGAACAGGAACTCGCGCAGGCAGGCGTCGTACGGCTTGCCGCGCAGCACCTCCACGATCCGCCCGAGCACGCAGTATCCGGCGTTGTTGTAGGAGAACAGCTCGCCGGGCGGGAACAGCTGCGAAGTGCCGCCCAGCGTCGCGACGTACTTCTCGACGCAGTCGTCGCCCGGGCCGGTGTCGGTGAAGATGTCACCCTCGAACCCCGCCGTGTGGCACAGCAGCTGCCGCACCGTGGCCACCGCCGCGGCGGCCCCGTCGGCCAGCGCGAACTCGGGCAGGTAGCGGCGCACCGGCGCGTCGAGGTCCAGCACGCCCTCGTCGGCCAGCTGCAGGACCAGCGTGGCCGTCCACACCTTGGTGACCGAACCGATCTGGAACAGGGAGTCGGGCGTGGCCGTCACGCCGGTCGCGTTGTTCAGCACCCCGGCGGCATGGTCGACGACCTCGCCCCCGGCGTACACCGCGATCGCCGCGCCGGGCACCCGGTGCTCGGCCAGCAGCTCCGGCAGGCGCACCTGGAGCCAGTCATGGATCTCGCTCAACTTCGACATGGGCCACACCATAGGGTCGCCCCCACCCCCAGGCGTTCGTCCGCGACGACGAACG
>NZ_BONI01000136.1 GCF_016862635.1 Catellatospora coxensis
AGCCTCTAAGAGTTGCGGCAGGTGGGAGGGCGGGAGGGTGAGTCAGAGCCAGAGGGCGATCGTGGCGAAGACGAAGAGCGCGATGCCGACGAAGCCGTTCGCGGTGAAGAAGGCTCGGTTGACTTTGGACAGGTCGGTGGGGGTCACGATGACGTGCTGGTAGGCGAAGGCTCCTGCGGTCAGCGCGAGGCCGATCCACCAGGGCCAGCCGAGGCCGACCCAGACGCCGAACCAGACGAACAGCGCGAACGTCACCACGTGGGTGAGCGTGGAGATCAGCAGCGCGTTGCGCACGCCGTATCGGGCGGGCACGCTGCGCACCCCGATCTGCCGGTCGACCTCGGCGTCCTGGCAGGCGTAGATCAGGTCGAAGCCGCCGATCCACAGCCCGACCGCGAGGCCGAGCAGCCAGGCCGGGCCGGACCCGGCGAAGGCGCCGGTGACCGCGAGCCAGGCCCCGATCGGGCCGACGGCCTGCGCCAGCGCCAGGATCGCGTGCGGCCAGTCGGTGAAGCGCTTGCCGTACGGGTACAGCACCAGCGGCACCACGGCCAGCGGCGCGAGCAGCGCGCACAGCGGGTTGAGCGCGAGCGCCGCGCCCATGAACACGACCAGTGCCACGGCCGCGCCGAGCCAGGCCGTGCGCACGCTCACCGCCCCGGTGACCAGTTCACGCTGGGCGGTGCGCGGGTTGCGCGCGTCGATGTGCCGGTCGATGATCCGGTTCGCGGCCATGGCGAAGGTGCGCGCCCCGACCATCGCGATCGTGATCAGCAGCAGGACGAGCCAGTCGATCCGGCCGAGCGTGCGATCCATCGCGACCAGCGCGGACAGGTACGCGAAGGGCAGCGCGAACACGGAGTGCTCGATCGCGACCAGCTTCAGGAACGCCTTGACCCGGCCCGGCTCCTTGAGCTCGGGTGCGGACGCGGCGACGTCGCGCGACGCGGTGCTCACTTGCCCCAACCCTTCCGCGACGGGCTCTCCGGGAACCCGTACTCCTTCCACCGCTTGTCGACCTTCGCGACGATCTCGGGGGACATCCGCATCTCCTCCGGCCAGCCGCGGGTGTAGCCCTCGGTGGGGAGCTTGCGGGTGGCGTCGACGCCGGCCTTGCCGCCCCAGAACTGCTGGTACGACGCGTGGTCGAGGTGGTCGACGGGTCCCTGGGTCAGCACCAGGTCGTGTGCGTAGTCGACGTTGCCGAACGCCCGGAACGCGACCTCCTGCAGGTCGCGCGGGTCGCAGTCGTCGTCCACCACGACGATCAGCTTGGTGAGGCTGAGCAGGTGCGCGCCCCAGACCGCGCTCATCACCTTCTGCGCGTGCTTCGGGTACCGCTTGTTGATCGCGACGACCAGGCAGTTGTGGAACACGCCCGCCTCGGGCATGTGGTAGTCCACGATGTCCGGCACCAGGATCTTGATGAGCGGCAGGAAGATGCGCTCGGTGGCCAGGCCGATCGGCCCGTCCTCCTGCGGCGGCTTGCTGGTGATGATCGAGTGGTAGATCGGGTCGCGGCGCATCGTCATGCACTCGACGTGCATCACCGGGAACGGCTCGACCGGCGTGTAGAAGCCGGTGTGGTCGCCGAACGGGCCCTCGGGCAGCCGCTCGCCCGGCTCGACCCAGCCTTCCAGGATCACGTTGGCGGTCGCGGGCACCTGCAGCGGCACCGTCAGGCAGTCGACCAGCTCGACCCGCTCCCCGCGCAGGAACCCGGCGAACAGGTACTCGTCGATGTCACCGGGCAGCGGCGCGCTCGCCGAGTAGGACACCACCGGGTCCGCGCCGAACGCGATCGCGACCGGCAGCCGCTCGCCACGGCGCTCCGCTACGGCGTGGTGCGCGGTCGAGTCCTTGTGGATCTGCCAGTGCATGCCGACGCTGTTGTGCGAGTGCTGCTGCAACCGGTACAGGCCGAGGTTGCGCTTCCCCGTTTCCGGGTGCTTGGTATGGGTCAACCCGTAGTTGTGGTAGATGCCGCCGTCGCCGGGCCACATGACGAGGCCGGGCAGCATGTTGAGGTCGACCTCGTCGCCCTTGAGCACGACCTCCTGGCAGGGCGCGCTCTTCACCTTCTTCGGCGGCAGCGACTTCAGCTGCATGATCTTGCCGAGGCCGTCCATCATGCCGCTGAACCCCTGCGGCAGCTCCGGCTTGGCCAGCTCGCCGATCCGCGCGCCGATCTCGTCGAAGTCCTGCACGCCCAGCGCCATCGCCATCCGGCGGTCGCTGCCGAAGATGTTGATCGCGAGCGGCATCACGCCGCGGGTCGGCTTCTCGAACAGCAACGCCGGGCCCTTGGCCCGCACGGTACGGGTGACGATCTCGCTGATCTCCAGCGTCGGATCGACGGGGGTGGTGACCCGGTGCAGCTCGCCGGCCCGCTCCAGCGCGCCGAGAAAGCCCTGCAGGTCGTCGAACGGGAAACGCGGTGCCGCCATGCTGGCATCCTCGCATCCGCCCCGTCACTCCGCCGGGGAGGGGCGAGGCGCTGCGGCGTACGCCATCGTCACTCCCGCCCGTCCCGCCCGGTTGACCCGGATGTGAACCCCCGCTTCGCCAGGGCTCTGGCGGCCGCGCTGCTGGCGCTCGCCGCCGGATGCACCCCCGGGACCAGCACCGGCACCCTGCCCGACTGTCCCACCGGCCGTCCCGCCTCCACCACCGCGCCCACCGGGCCGCCCAGCCTCGCCGCACCGGGCGCCTGCCGCTCGCGCGCCACCGTGGTGCAGCCCGTCGCGGCCGCGGTGCCCAGCCCCGGCTACCACCACCTCGGCGCGACGACACGGGGACGCTGGTCGGGCGTGCTCGGCCGGATCGAGGTCGGCGACGCCGGGGTTCGGCAGGGCACGTACGACTTCGTCGCGGCCCGGTTCATGGCGAAGGCGGGCCGGGGCGCCCAACAGGCCTGGCTGGAGGTCGGCTGGACCGAGACCGGCTGGTCCGGCAACGCCCGCCAGCGCGTCTACACCTACGACACGGCCACCCGCGCCTGGGCCTTCTACGACCAGTACGCGGTCTCCCCCGGCGACAAGCTGTGGCTGCACCTGCAGACCGAGGCCGGTGGCGAGCAGCCGTCCTGGCAGGCCTGGCTGTGGTGGGGCGACCGCTGGAACCTGCTCACCAGCCGCCCGCTGCCACTGTCCGGCCAGGCCGAGATCGAGCAGTACGTCGAGGTCCACGCCGACCCCGCCGACCCCGGCACGGTCACCATCCCCCGGCTCGCGATCGACAACGTCCAGCTCAAGACCTCGCCCGACGCCGGCCTGCGCCCGTGGAACGCCGAGGTCCCCACCAGCCCCGGCGCCGACTTCGCGACGTACTGCCTCGACTGGCGCGTTCCGTACACCTCCTGGACCACCACCACCTGCTGACAATGGCAAGGAAGGGCACCTTCTTAACGCTCCGCGTTATAGAAGGTGCCCTTATTAACGTCGCGACGGTGTGAGCAGCGTGTTCGCGCCGCATTGTCGTGCGGCACCCACGGCCCGCGCGATGCCCGCGTCTGCGCCTCGCGGGACCGCCGCATGCCACGGCGACGGCGGGGCGGTTCGGTCATCGGCGAGCCGGTCCGGTCAACAGACCTGCGTGATCGCGGCCACGGTGGAGCTGTCTGGCCGGCGGACAGCGAGCCGGTTCACCAGAGACGGTCGATCAGGCCCGAATGAAGTGCGATGCGGGCGCCGGTGAAGGAGGCCGCGTTTCGCCGGGCAGTCGGGGAGAAGAAGCCCGCCATGGTGACCTTGTCGAACCGATCGCTGGGGAAAGGGTCGTCGGGGGTGCCGCCGACCAGCACCGCGCCGGGCACCAATTGCCAGCCGGCGCTCTCGTAGAAGCCCTGCAAATCCCGGTCGCAGGTGAAGATGCCCAGGTCCGCACCGCTGAGGCTGATCTCGTCACGGGCGTGCTCGACCAGGCGGCGGCCGTGACCACGGCCGCGATACGCCGTGTCGGTTACCACCCGGCTAAGACCCCGGGCGTGATATCCGCGACCTTCATGCGTGATCGACTTGGACAGCACGTCGAGGCTGGCCAGCACCCTGTCACCGCCGTCGAGCAGCAGCATCGTCACCGGATCGAGAGCGGGATCGTGCCAGTCGCCGTCTGCGTCACTGCCATCCGCACCGGCCAGTCCCGTCGCACCGGGCTCACCGGCCGGGCTCACGTCGGCGGGGGTGGGAGGCGGCCATGCCTGCGCCTGCAGCGCCAGCGCCTGAGCGCGCAGCGCGGCCGGAGTATCCCGCTCCGGAAAGATGGCGATCCGCACCGCCGAAGGCTAACCCAGGCCACCCGAGGGACGGCCAGCAGTTTCCGGGAAACTGCAGCTGTCAACGAGCGCATTGCGGCACTTACCTGGAAACTGCAGCAGCCCACGGCCGGAACCGGCGGGACGGATTCGGCGGCAGCGCTGACCCTGCGGGCGGTGCCCGTTCATCGCGCCTGGCCAGGCGCTCGGCATGTTAAGAAGGGCACCTTCTTTAACGCGGAGCGTTAAAGAAGGTGCCCTTCCTTTGTCCTTGCGGGCGTCAGACGCCGCCGTAGGAGTGGAGGCCGGTGAAGAAGATGTTGACGCCGAACAGGTTCATCATCATCGTCAGGAAGCCGATCACGGCGATCCAGGCCGCGGTGGAGCGCTTGATGCTCGGCGTCGCCCGCGCGTGCAGGTAACCCGCGTAGACGACCCAGGAGATGAACGCCCAGACCTCCTTCGGGTCCCAGCCCCAGTACCGGCCCCAGGCGACCTCGGCCCAGATCGCGCCCGCGGTGACGCCGAAGGTCCAGATCGGGAACGCGAAGGCGTGCAGGCGGAAGGAGAGCCGCTCGACGGCTTCGGCGTTGGCCAGGCGGCCGCCGAAGGCGTACAGGAAGCCGCGCTTGCCGTTGTCGAAGCCGGTCCGGACCAGGTACATGATCGAGGCCGCGCCGGCGACCATGAACAGGCTGGACGACGCGATGACCGCGCCGATGTGGATGCCGAACCAGTACGAGTCCAGCGCCGGGACCAGCGGCCCGACCGGCGTGTACAGGATCATGCCGGCCACGCCGACGAGCAGCACCTCGAACAGCATCACGAACAGGCCGAGGTGGCGCACCTGGCGCTGGAAGAACAGCGTGCCCAGCCAGATGACGCCGCCGAGCGCCGTGATCGACAGCACGAACTCGTACATGTTGCCGAACGGCAGCCGCTCGGCGGCGATGCCGCGGGTAACGACGGTGGCCAGGTGCGCGACCACGCCGAGGAGCGTCGCGCCGACCGCGGCGGGCCCGAGCCAGGCGGCGCGCGACCGGCCGCCGGCGGCGTCGGAGGGTCCGTCGACCGCCGGGGCGGCGTAGGCGTGCGGGGGCTCCGCGACGACCGGCGCGCCCGCGCCGACGAGTTCCCTCGCCGGGGCGGCGGCGGGCGCGGCGGCCGCGTTCGCGATCCGGCCGCGGGTGCCGAACGCGTACTCGCCCGCGTGCAGCAGCATCGCGGCCAGGTACGACAGCAGGGTGACGACCAGAAGGCCGTCGGACAGTTCTGCCACTACCGTTGCCACCTCTCGACCAGGGAACGGAACTCGTCTTCGAAACCGGGGTACTCGGTGCGGGGCAGGCCGCCCGCCTCGGCGCTGCCGTCGGGGCGCAGCCGCAGCCAGACCCGGCGGCGCTTGCCGTACAGCGACAGCGGCAGGCCGACCAGCAGCAGGACCGCGCCGGCGAGCACGATCGGCTCGCCCGGGTCGTGCCGGATGGACACCGTGATCCACTGCCGGGTGCCGACGAACTCGAGCTTGCTGCCGTCCGGCAGGGTCCACGTCTCGCCGCGCCGCATCAGCTTCGGCTCGCCGTACTTCTTCAGCCGCCCCGCCTCCAGCTGGCGCTGGTCGAGGTCGTAGACGGAGCTCGGGATGCCCGCGTCCAGCCCCAGGTCACCGCGGTACGCGGTGAGCATGAGCGCGGGGTTGCGCTCCTCCGGGTGGTCCGAGCGCAGGTACGGCGGCCCGTCCTTGGTCGGCATGTAGGTGCCGGAGAACGCCATCTGCTTCGTCTGGTCGCTGCCGTTGGCGTCCGGGAACGCGGCCACGCCCTCGCTGGTCAGCGTCGGGTCGGTGTACGGGAACGGCGACACCGTCTCCTGGGTCACCCCGGCCGCGTCGGTGTAGCGCAGCACCGGGGCGTACCCGTGGCCGAGCAGGTACACGTTCGCGCCGTCCAGGCGCAGCGGGTGGTTCACGCTGAACGTGTGCCGGCCCAGGTCGCCGTGCGCGGAGTCGGTCGCGGCCACGTCGGCGGCGAAGGAGATCGGCATGCCGTCCGCGCGGTACTCGGCGCGGAAGTCGGTCAGCTCCAGGCAGAAGTCCGGCAGGTCGCCCGCGCCGACCTGCGGGCCGAGCCCGAAGTCGTCGTACTGCTGCACGGTGTTGCAGAAGACCTGCTCCGGCCCGGCGACGATGAGCCGCCCGGCGTGCCAGCCCCACTGCGAGCCGAGCCCCACGCCGATCAGGATGACCAGCAGCGAGCTGTGGAACAGCAGGTTGCCGGCCTCCTTCAGGTAGCCCTTCTCGCCGGCCAGGGTGACCGTGCCGTCGGCCTGCTCGCGCCGCACGGTGCGCCAGCCGCGCAGCGCGGCCTTCGCCGCCGCCTCGTCCACGGGCTGGTCGAGCACGGCCGCCTGCGGGAGCCGGTTGAAATACTTCGGCGCGTCCGGCGGGGCCGTGCGCAGCGCCTTGACGTGGTCGAGCAGGCGCGGGGTGATGCAGCCGATCAGCGAGGTGAACAGCAGCAGGTAGATCGCGGCGAACCAGGGCGAGGCGTACACGTCGAAGCCCCACAGCCGGTCCAGCACGGGCGCGAGGTCCGGGTGGGCGTTGTAGAAGCCGAGCACGTCCTCGACCTTGACCGAGCGCTGCGGCAGGACCGACCCGGGGATCGCCCCGACGGCCAGCAGGAACAGCAGCATCAGCGCGGTGCGCATGCTGGTGAGCTGCCGCCACCCGTTGCGCGCCGCGGCCCATCCGGCCGCGACGAAGCGGGGGGTACGCCGACGCGGCGGCTCGCCCGCGGGCGGGTCCTCCACGACGGCCTCGGTGACGCTCATATCGAGATCTCTCCGGCTCCGAAGGTGACCCGCAGCCAGATCACGAAGTCGCCCCACGCGCCGGTGATCAGGGCGAGGCCGACGACGATCAGCAGCGCGCCGCCGAACCGGGTGACCCAGCGCGAGTTGCGCCGGATGAAGCCGACCACCCCGGTCAGCTTGCGCATGCCGAGCCCGAGGACCAGGAACGGGATGCCGATGCCCAGGCAGTAGGCCAGTCCGAGGACCACGGCCCGGCCGGTGTCGCCGTACGCCCCGGCCAGCGCGCCGACCGCGGCGAGCGTCGGGGACAGGCACGGCACCCAGCTCAGCGCGAACACGGCGCCGAAGACCGGCGCGCCCCACAGCCCGGCCTGAGGAAGCTTCTGGATGCGCTTCTCGTTGTCCAGGCCCGGGATCACCCCGAGGAAGGCGAGGCCGAACAGCACGATCAGCGCGCCGATGCCGACCTGCAGCGCCCGCTCGTAGGTGAGCAGCAGGCGGCCGATCTGCGCCGCGACGATCGTGGTGGTCAGGAAGACGGCGGCGAACCCGGCGATGAACAGCAGCACCCCCGCCAGCACCCGGCCGCGGCGGGCCCGGCCCAGGCCGGTGCGGTCGTCGCCGAGCGTGGCGTCGAGGTCCGCGCCGACCAGGCCGGTCACGTACGACAGGTAGCCCGGGACCAGCGGCAGCACGCACGGCGACAGGAAGCTGGCCAGCCCGGCGAGCGCCGCGACCGCGATCGCCAGCGCCAGCGGCCCGCTGTTGACCACACCGGCGAAGTCCGCACCCATCAGCCGGCCTGCTCGGCGGCGATCTCACGCACGATCGGGCCCAGCTCGGCGGCGTTGGTCGCCTTGCGCAGCACGGCGGCGACCCGGCCCTGCCGGTCGATGATCAGCGTGGAGGGGGTGGACACCGGCGGCACGTCGACGAAGCGCAGCGACAGCCGGGCGCCCGGGTCGAAGATGCTCGGGTACGAGTTGCGGGCGGCCACGAACGCCTTGGCCGCGTCCCGGCCGTCGCGGTTGTTGATGCCGAGGAAGACCACGCCGGAGGCCGCGGTGTCCTTGGCGATCTGCTCCAGGTCGGCGGCCTCCAGCCGGCAGGGCGCGCACCAGCTCGCCCAGAAGTTCACGACCACCACGCTGCCGAGCTTGCTCGCCATGTCGTAGGGGCTGCCGTCGAGCAGTTCACCGGTGACCGCCGGGGCCGCCTTGCGCTCGGTGGGCGGGAAGCGCAGCACGTCGCCTACGGCGGGTGGCTTCTCGTCGTCGCCGCAGGCCGCCAGCGCGGTCGTGGCCAGCCCGGCCACGGCGAGCGCCAGCACGGCGCGGCGGGTGCGGGGGCGTGATGTCACGCGCCCCATCATGCCCCGCGCCCGGCTCCGGTCCCCAGGTGGGCTGCCGGCTCGGAGTATGTGATCTGCGCCAACTGATCACCTTCGAAGACGAACGAGGTGAGGCTGGCCAGCCCGCACTGGCGGCGGCGCGGGTCGTGCCACAGCCGCCTGTTCTCCAGCGCCATGCGCAGCGTCCAGATCGGAAGCTGGTGCGACACGCATACCGCCTCGTGCCCGCGGGCGTGCTCGCGGGCGGCGTGCAGGGCCAGGATCATCCGGGCCGCGATCAACCGGTACGGCTCGCCCCAGCTGGGCGTCATCGGGTTGCGCAGCACCCACCAGTGGCGCGGATCACGCAGCGCGCCGTCACCCGCACCGACCCGCATGCCCTCGAAGTAGTTGCCGCTCTCGATCAGGTTCGGATCGATGTGCACGTCGAGGCCGAGCTGCTCGGCGAAGGGCAGCGCGGTCTGCTGGGCCCGCTCCAGGGGGCTGGAGACCAGGTAGGTGATGTCCCGGTCGGCCAGTGCCGTGGCGGCCGCCTTCGCCATCTGCTGGCCGAGGCCGCTGAGCTGGAAGCCGGGCAGCCGCCCGTACAAAATCTTGGTGGGGTTCTGCACCTCACCATGCCGCAGCAGGTGGACGATCGTCCTCATGACTGAGCTGCCGCCGCCCGTGCCGCGCCCGGCAGGGCGGCGGCGATGTGGTCGAGGGCCTCGTCGCCGATGGCGCCCGAGACGAACCACGACTCGAACGCGCTCGGCGGCAGGTAGACGCCCTGCGACAGCATGCTGTGGAAGAACGCCTTGAACGCGGCGGTGTTCTGCCGCCGGGCGTCGTCGTAGTCGTGCACCTCGGCGTCGGTGAAGAAGATCGAGAACATGCTGCCCGCGGTGGCGAGCCGGTGCGGGACGCCCGCCTCGGCCAGCGCCTTGCTCGCCAGCTCGCCGATGGTCGCGGCGGTGGCGTCGAGCCGGGCGTACAGCGCGTCGTCGGCCAGCCGCAGCGTGGCCAGCCCGGCCGCGCAGGCCAGCGGGTTACCGGACAGGGTGCCCGCCTGGTAGACCGGGCCGGCCGGGGCCAGCTTCGCCATCACGTCGGCGCGGCCGCCGAACGCCGCGGCGGGCAGGCCGCCGCCCATGACCTTGCCGAACGTCCACAGGTCGGCGTCGACCGGCTCCAGGCCCTGCCAGCCGGAGCGCGACACCCGGAAGCCGGTCATCACTTCGTCCATGATCAGCAGCGCGCCGTGCCGGTGCGCGATCTCGGCCAGGCCTGCGTTGTAGCCGGGCAGCGGCGCGACCACGCCCATGTTGCCCGCGGCGGCCTCGGTGATGATCGCGGCGATGTCCGCGCCGTGCGTCTCGAACGCCTGCGCCACCGCGTCGAGGTCGTTGTACTTGAGCACGATCGTCTCGGACGCGCCTGCGCCGGTGACGCCGGGCGAGTCGGGCAGCGCGAGCGTGGCGAGGCCGGAACCGGCCGCGGCGAGCAGCGCGTCGACGTGGCCGTGGTAGCAGCCGGCGAACTTGATGATCTTCGTACGGCCGGTGAAGCCGCGGGCCAGCCGGATCGCCGACATGGTCGCCTCGGTGCCCGAGTTGACCAGGCGGACCTGCTCGGCTGCGGTGCGCGCGACCAGCTCCTCGGCCAGCTCGACCTCGCCCGGGGTGGGCGTGCCGAAACTGGTGCCGCGGGCGGCGGCGGCCTGGATGGCGGCGACGACCTCGGGATGCGCGTGGCCGAGCAGCAGCGGGCCCCACGAGCAGACGAGGTCCACGTAGCGGCGGCCGTCCGCGTCGAAGAGCCAGGGGCCCTCACCGCGAACCATGAATCGGGGGGTGCCGCCGACGGCGCGGAACGCCCGGACGGGCGAGTTCACACCGCCGGGCACGATCGCCGCCGCCCGGTCGAAAAGTTCCTGGGAGGCGGGTGCGTCTGCCGGGTAACCCACCGGCTCGTTGAAGTCGATCACAGCGTACGAATTATGGCACGCGATACGGCGCGAGCAGCTCACGCAGGTGCGGTGGGGCGGCCTGCACCACAGCGGAGCCGCTGCGCGCCAGCAGCACCTCCCGCAACGTCTCCAGCACCGCCACCAGCCGCCCCGCGGGCAGCTCGCCGGGCACCGCGGCCCACGCCTGCCCGACGCCGATGCTGCCGCGCACCGGCACCGGCGACCCGATCGCGTCGACCAGGGTGTAGCAGACCGAGTGCAGGTCGCCCTCGGGCGCGTAGAGCCGCACCGCGACCTCGCCGGGCCGGAACGGGTACTTGCCCCACCACAGCGGGGCCTGCGTGGTCAGGTAGGCGTGCCCGCCCAGGCGGCGCACCAGCAGGCGGCCGCGGTCGGCCAGGCTGACCGCCGAGCCCTCCAGCAGCACCGCCATCACCCCGGTGGCATCGCGCCGCCCGCCCGCCTGCGGGGTGCGGCGGATGCCGGGCATGTCCAGCTCGATGGCGGCCGGGGCGAGGTTGGCGGCCAGCACGTCGTCGCGCAGCGTCGCGACCTGCAGCGGCTGCAGCACCGGGCAGACCACCCAGGACGCGGCGGGTGCCAGCGGATAGGTCCGCAGGGTCACCTCGACGATCAGGCACGCGGGGTGCAGCCCGCCGGGATGCGTCCAGCGCAGGTCGAAGATGCTCGACCCGAGCAGGCGGGCGCGGTCGGCCACGGTGGTCACCGTGCCGTCCGGCAGCACCACCGTCGCGTCGACCACCTGCACCGCGGGCGGCCCGTAGAGGTGGGTCAGCGGCCCGAACTCGGCCGCCGCCAGCACTCCGCCGAACGTCGCGCGGGGCGACGGCGGGTCGAGCGCCAGCCGGCGGCCCGACCGGGCGAGCACGTCCTGCGCCGCCGCGACCCCCGCGCCCGCGCCGACGGTGAGCTGCTCGGTCGCCGGGTCGTAGTGGAGCGCGGCGAGGTCGGTGAGGTCGGCGAGCAGGTCGACCACCGGCGGCGGGTCGAGCCAGCTGGCCTTGGACCCGCTGCCCCGGGGCAGCACGGTCAGCCCCAGCTCATGGGCGCGGCGCATCAGGGCGGCGGCCTCGCCGAGATCACGTGGCGCAGCGACCCAGCGCACCAGCGCGCCGTCGACCGTGTCGAGCCTTCCCGCCGGGCGCACGGGGCAGCCCAGCCGCAACCCGTCCAGCTCGGATTCCTCACGCACCGGTGCCGTCATCCCTCGCTCCAACCGAATGGAAGGTGCCGCTCCTGACAGTTCACCCCGCGCAAGGCGGGCTGGCGACACGTGAGACGGAAATCTTCACGCAGCGCACAAAGCTCGTTCGAACGTATGTTCGATACTAGTCAACGTCGACCGGTTCCGGCAATCACCACTGCCTTCCCACCCGGCGTGCCGGTAGCGTTACCGCCATGACTTCCGATCTCCCCAACGGGCCGGTCACGGCCCCCGTCGCACCGCGGATCGCGAGCACGCGCAGCCATCACGGCGACGACGTCATCGACGAGTACGCCTGGCTGGAGACGAAGGACGACCCGGCGGTCACCGCTTACCTGGAGGCCGAGAACGCCTGGACCGAGCACGCCACCGCGCACCTCGGCGCGCTGCGCGAGACGCTGTTCGGCGAGATCAAGGGCCGCACCCAGGAGACCGACCTGTCGGTGCCGGTCCGCAAGGGCGCCTACTGGTACTACGCCCGCACCGAGGCCGGCAAGCAGTACGGCATCCAGTGCCGCCGCCCGGTCACCGCCGGTGAGACCGCGCCGCCGACCCCGGCCGACGGTGCCCCGCCGGCCGACGAGGAGATCCTGCTCGACGGCAACGAGCTGGCCGCCGGGCACGACTTCTTCGCGCTGGGCACCCTCGACGTGAGCCCGGACGGGCGGCTGCTGGCCTACTCCACCGACTACACCGGCGAGGAGCGCTTCACGCTCCAGATCAAGGATCTGGCCACCGGCGAGATCCTGCCCGACCGGATCGAGGGCGCGTTCTACGGCAGCGCCTGGTCGGTGGACGGCACGCAGCTGTTCTACCTGACCGTGGACGAGGCCTGGCGCCCGCACCGGGTGTGGCGGCACGCGGTCGGCTCGACCGGCGACGACGCCCTGGTGCTGGAGGAGGCGGACGAGCGTTTCTGGATCGGGGTCGAGCTGACCCGCTCGCAGCGCTTCATCCAGATCGACATCCACAGCAAGGTCACCAGCGAGGTCTGGCTGATCCCGGCCGACGAGCCCACCGCCGCGCCGACCGTGGTCACCCCGCGCGTGCAGGGCCTGGAGTACTCCGTCGAGCCGCAGGGCGACCGGCTGCTGATCCTGCACAACCGCGACGCGGCCGACTTCACCCTGGCCCAGGCCCCGGTCTCGGACCCGGCGGACTGGCAGGAGCTGATCGGCCACACCCAGGGCGTGCGCCTGGAGGGCGTGGACGCCTTCGCCGACCAGTACGTGGTGTCGCTGCGCCGCGAGGGCCTGACCGGCCTGCGGCTGTTCCCGACCTCGGGCGAGCCCACCTCGAAGCCGCGCGACATCACCTTCCCGGAGCCGCTCTACACGGTCGGCCTGTCCGGCAACCCCGACTACCACACCGACCAGCTACGGCTCACCTACGCCTCGATGGTCACCCCGGACTCGGTCTTCGACTACGTGGTGGCCACCGGCGAGCTGCTGCTGCGCAAGCGCAAGCCCGTGCTGCCCGGCCCGGACGGGGAGCCGTTCGACCCGGCCCGCTACGAGCAGCACCGGGTCTGGGCCACCGCCGACGACAACACCGGCGTGCCGATCTCACTGGTCTGCAAGGCGGGCACGCCCGTCGACGGGTCCGCGCCGCTGGTCCTCTACGGCTACGGCTCGTACGAGTCGAGCATGGACCCGTGGTTCTCCATCCCCCGGCTGTCGCTGCTCGACCGGGGCGTGGTCTTCGCCGTCGCGCACGTGCGCGGCGGCGGCGAGCTGGGCCGGCACTGGTACGACGACGGCAAGCTGCTGGCCAAGCGCAACACGTTCACCGACTTCGTCGCCTGCGCCCGGCACCTGGCCAAGAGCGGCTGGACCAGCCCCGACCGCATCATCGCGCGCGGCGGCTCGGCCGGCGGCCTGCTGATGGGCGCGGTCGCCAACATCGCCCCGGAGGCCTTCGCGGGCATCGTCGCGCAGGTGCCGTTCGTCGACCCGCTGTCGTCGATCCTCGACCCGTCGCTGCCGCTGACCGTCACCGAATGGGAGGAGTGGGGCAACCCGCTGGAGTCCCCCGAGGTGTACGCGTACATGAAGGCCTACTCGCCGTACGAGAACGTCGCCGACCTCGACTACCCGGCGATCCTCGCGGTGACCAGCCTGAACGACACGCGGGTGCGCTACAGCGAGCCGGCCAAGTGGATCGCGGAGCTGCGGCACACCGCCCCGCGCGGCGAGTACCTGCTCAAGACCGAGATGGGCGCCGGTCACGGCGGCCCGTCCGGGCGCTACGACGCCTGGAAGGAAGAGGCGTTCGTGGCGGCCTGGATCCTGGACCGGGTCGGCCTGGCCGGCTGACCTTCACGTTCGCCCACTCGGCGGCGCCGCGCTCCCGCGCGACGCCGCCGCTCTTTTGTGGATCCGTTGCCGACGGCGTCCGATTTATACCTTTGCAAGATCGTGCTGCCTATTCGAGCAGATTCGGTCGTGCCAGGAGGGTCGCGCCGCCACCGGCACTGGCGCTCACACTGCCGGTGGCTGACCGGATCAGGATGCCTCCTGATCGGACGTACATCTCGGCACTGTCGTCAGCGCCGTTTGTCCTATATAAACGCGTTGTAAAGTTATTTGATCGACTGGCCATTTTGTCCGATGTCGTGCTCACAGCGATACATGGCAAAACTTGCCCTCACGCATGCGATGGACATCGGTCGACACCGACCGATCAACGGCGAGGGGCATCCCCCGCGATGTCTCGCGGAGGATGCCCCTGGATCAGCCGTCGA
>NZ_BONI01000137.1 GCF_016862635.1 Catellatospora coxensis
GTCGAACGATCTTGGTGTGGTCGACGTCCCGGTTGAACCGAACGGCCGGTGCGGGGTGGAGGAGACTGCGTCGCGCGGGCTTGCCGGGCGCGTCGAACGGTGCCGCTGTGCTCCCGGTTGATCGGGTCAGCGGGGGGTCCGGGAGAGGAAGTCGCGCAGGCCCGCGCCTGGCGGGTCGTCGGGGTGGGCGGCTAGGCCGCGTTCGGCCCAGGAGCGGGCTGCGGTGGGGTCGCCTATGTCGGCCAGGGCGCGGGCCAGTCGGCCGTATTGGGCGGCGTGTTTGAGGTCGCCGCCGATCACCTCGATGAGGGTGGGGGTGTCGCGTTCCCAGCGGGCCAGGCGTTCCACGGCGTCGCGGGCGGAGAGGTCGCCGGGGTCGGCGGCCCAGCGGCGGCGGACCACGGCGCGGTAGTGGTTCAGGCCGCCGGGGCCGAGGGCGGGGCCGTAGGCCCAGATGTCGACGGGGCACCAGCGGCCGGTGTCGAACTGCACGGTGACCAGCCAGTCGGCGAGTTCTACGGGGTTGGGCGCGGACTGGCGGCAGGCTTCGGCGTGGGTGGCCAGCAGGCGGTTGAGCAGGTTGTCCAGGGCGCCGGAGGCGTCGTCGGCGTGGTCGAGGGTGCTCAGCAGGAGTTCGACGGCGTGTGCCAAGGGTTCGCGGGCGACGGCGGGGCGGCCGGTGCGCACCAGGGTGGCCAGTTCCTCGGCGACGTGCGCGGCGTTTTCGGCGTGCCGGACGCTGCCCCAGTAGTCGAGGTCGCCGGTGGTGGTGAAGGTCCGGGTCACCACGCCGGGAAGGGAGTCCTCGGGGTGGGCCTGCGGCGCGCGGCGCAGAGAGGTGGGCACCCCGTCATCATCGCTCCGCCGGGCGCTCCGTGAGGCCCTCGCGCGACCGGTTGACGACCGGATCGGAATCTGGCGGTTACCGGACGGTGACCAATGTCCGGTTCGTTTCGTCGCTGGTCAGGCTGGACGCGCTCCCACCGGCTGCGGGGGCGTCGAAGCCGGTGGACCAGACGACGGCCAGGGTGGCGACCCACACCGCGCACGCGCCGGCCATGTGCGCGGCGACGAGCAGGGCGGGCAGGTGGGTGAAGTACTGCACGAAGCCGATCACGCCCTGGGCGAGCAGCACCGCGAGCAGGATCGCGCTGGTGCGGGCCATGCGGGGGGCCGTGACCGCGCGGGCGGCGAACCAGCAGGCGGCGGCCAGGCCCAGCATGAGGAACACGGCGTCCACGTGCAGCTGGGAGATCATCTCGGGGTTCAGGCCGGTCCGGCGGGCCTTGTCGTCGCCGGCGTGCGGGCCGCTGCCGGTGACCACGACGCCGATCACGATGACCGCCGCTGAAGCCGCCGTCAGGGCCCAGGTCAGCGGGCGGAGCCGGGCTGCCGCGGGCTCGGCGGGCAGGGGAGCGGTGCGCCGCCACAGCAGGTACGAGCCGCCGATCATCACGGCGGACAAAAGGAAGTGCAGGCCGACGACGTACGGGTTGAGGTCGGTGAGGACCGTGATGCCGCCGACCACGCCCTGCCCCGGGATGCCCAGGGCGAGGATCACGGCGGGGCCGCGCAGCCGGGCGTGCCGCCACACGGCCACCACGAGCGCGATGGCGATGGCGGACAGCACGAAGGTGAGCAGCCGGTTGCCGAACTCGATCGCGCCGTTGACGCCCATCGCCTTGGTGGCGGTGTACGAGTCCTCGGTGCACTTGGGCCAGGTCGGGCAGCCCAGACCGGAGCCGGTGAGCCGGACCGCGCCGCCGGTGATCACGATGCCGATGTTGCCGGCCAGGCCCGCCAGCGCGAGCCGGCGGCGGGTGACCGCACCGGCGTCGAGCAGCTGCCGGGTGCCGGGCAGGCGCTCCAGGAGCCGGGTGATCCGGGGCACGAACCCGGCTGCCTTGGCGGTGTCGACATCAAGCACGAACCCGATGGTAGGCGCGCGTTCCGGGCGTGCCGAGTTAGGGCAGCCTGGGTGTCACGGGTCACGCCGGGGGTGGTTTGCGCACGTCGAACTAAATAAGTAACACTGGTGTAGTGAAAAAGGGCGGGGTGATCACAGAGGCATCCGATCGCCGCGTGGGCCATCCTGCCACGCGCGGCCGGGTGATCGAACTGCTCGCTCAGGGCCCCGCGACCGCGGCGGCGCTGAGCGAGGAACTCGGGCTGAGCCCGGCCGGGGTGCGCCGCCACCTCGACGCGATGCACGCCGAGGGCCTGGTGAGCGCCCGCGAGCAGGTGATCCGCGGCCCGCGCGGCCGGGGACGCCCCGCCAAGGTCTTCTCGCTCACCGACACCGCCCGCGACGGGCTCGGCCGGCACGCCTACGACGGGCTGGCCGCGGCCGCGCTGCGCTGGATCGCCGAGCGCGGCGGCGAGCGCGAGGTGGCCGCCTTCGCCGCGGCGCAGATCGCGTCGCTGGAGCAGCGCTGCGAGGCCGCCGTACGCGACTCGGGTGACGATCCTCTCGCCCGCGCGGAGGCGCTCGCGGAGGCGCTGACCGCTCAGGGATACGCTGCGAACGCGTCCACGATCGCCACCGGCGGGCAGCTGTGCCAGCACCACTGCCCCGTCGCGCACGTCGCCGCCGAGTTCCCGCAGCTGTGCGAGGCCGAGACCGAGGTGATCGGTCGCCTGGTCGGCACGCACGTGCAGCGGCTCGCGACGATCGCGCACGGCGACGGGGTGTGCACGACTCACATCCCGGGCTTCGCCCGGGACCAGATACCCAGCCCGACGAAAGCGGCCCGTCCGGGAGCTCCGCCGCCAGGCGGCGCGCCGGCTCCGGCGGGCCGGACCGAACTTGTTCAGATCCACGATGGCGTCACGATGAGGACGGACTCATGACCGAGCAGATCACCACGACCGAGGACCAGCTCGCTGGCCTGGGCAAGTACGAGTACGGCTGGGCCGACCCGGACCTGGCCGGCGCCAACGCGCAGCGCGGTCTCAACGAGGCCGTGGTGCGCGACATCTCGGCCAAGAAGAACGAGGCCGACTGGATGCTCGACCTGCGGCTGAAGGGCCTGCGCCTGTTCGGCCGCAAGCCCATGCCGAACTGGGGCGCGGACCTGTCCGGCATCGACTTCGACAACATCAAGTACTTCGTGCGCTCGACCGAGAAGCAGGCGGCGAGCTGGGAAGACCTGCCCGAGGACATCAAGAACACGTACGACAAGCTGGGCATCCCGGAGGCGGAGAAGCAGCGCCTCGTGGCCGGTGTCGCCGCGCAGTACGAGTCCGAGGTCGTCTACCACGCGATCCGCGAGGACCTGGAGCAGCAGGGTGTGCTGTTCCTGGACACCGACACGGCGCTCAAGGAGCACCCGGAGCTGTTCCAGGAGTACTTCGGCACGGTCATCCCGGTGGGCGACAACAAGTTCGCCGCGCTGAACACCGCGGTGTGGTCGGGCGGCTCCTTCATCTACGTGCCGCCGGGCGTCAACGTGGAGATCCCGCTGCAGGCCTACTTCCGGATCAACACCGAGAACATGGGCCAGTTCGAGCGGACCCTGATCATCGTCGACGAGGGCGCGTACGTGCACTACGTCGAGGGCTGCACCGCGCCGATCTACTCGTCGGACTCGCTGCACAGCGCGGTCGTCGAGATCATCGTGAAGAAGAACGCGCGCTGCCGGTACACGACCATCCAGAACTGGTCGAACAACGTCTACAACCTGGTCACCAAGCGCGCCGTGTGCCACGAGGGCGCGACCATGGAGTGGGTCGACGGCAACATCGGTTCCAAGGTCACCATGAAGTACCCGGCCGTGTTCATGGTCGGCGAGCACGCCAAGGGCGAGGTCCTGTCGGTCGCCATGGCCGGTGAGGGCCAGCACCAGGACGCCGGCGCGAAGATGGTGCACGCGGCTCCGCACACGTCCAGCACGATCATCAGCAAGTCGATCGCCCGGGGCGGCGGCCGCACCTCGTACCGCGGCCTGGTCCAGGTCATGGAGGGCTCGCACCACAGCAAGAGCACGGTCAAGTGCGACGCGCTGCTGGTCGACACCATCTCCCGCTCGGACACCTACCCCTACGTCGACATCCGCGAGGACGACGTGGCGATGGGCCACGAGGCGACCGTCTCCAAGGTGAGCGACGACCAGCTGTTCTACCTGATGAGCCGGGGCCTGTCCGAGGACGAGGCCATGGCGATGATCGTGCGCGGCTTCATCGAGCCCATCGCCAAGGAGCTGCCGATGGAGTACGCGCTGGAACTGAACCGACTGATCGAACTGCAGATGGAAGGCGCCGTCGGCTGATGAGCACCGAAGTTATCGCACCGCCCAAGACCAAGTCGCAGGCGTTGCGCTCGTTCCACGTGGCCGACTTCCCGGCGCTGACCGGGCGCGAGGAGGAGTGGCGCTTCACGCCGCTCAAGCGCCTGCGCGGCCTGGCCGCCGGGGACGTCACCGTGGTGGCCGCGCCCAAGCACGAGCACGGCGAGCTGCCCGCGGGCGTCACCGTGTCGACCGTGTCGCGCTCCGACGCGCGCATCGGCGGGGTGCTCACCCCGTTCGACCGGATCAGCGCCTGGGCGTACGAGAACGCCGCTGACGCGCTGCTCGTCGACGTCGCCAAGGAGACCGTGCTCGCCGAGCCGGTCGTGCTGCGGCTGCACGGCCACGGCGCGGACGGCGCGGCGGCGGGCCACACCTACCTCGCGGTCGGCGCGTTCGCCGAGGCGACGTTGGTGCTGGAGCAGACCGGCAGCGTCACGCTGGCCGACAACGTGGAGATCGCGGTCGCCGACGGCGCGAAGCTGACCCTGGTCACGGTCGCCGACTGGGCCGCCGACGCGGTGCAGGCGCAGCACGTCAAGGTCAAGCTCGGTCGCGACGCGAAGATCCTGCACGTGCAGGTGTCGCTCGGCGGTGACCTGGTGCGCCAGTTCACCAGCGTCGACTACACCGGCCGCGGCGGCGAGGCGGAGCTCTACGGGCTCTACTTCGCCGACGGCGCGCAGCACATCGAGCACCGCCTGCTGGTGGACCACTCGGTGCCGGACTGCCGCTCGTACGTGGGCTACCGCGGCGCGCTGCAGGGCGACGGCGCGCACACGGTCTGGGTCGGCGACGTGCTGATCCAGGACCAGGCCACCGGCACCAGCACCTACGAGGTCAACCGCAACCTGCTGCTGTCCGACGGGGCGCGGGCCGACTCGGTGCCGAACCTGGAGATCGAGACCGGCGAGATCGTCGGCGCGGGCCACGCCTCGGCGACCGGCCGCTTCGACGACGAGCAGCTGTTCTACCTGATGGCCCGGGGCATCCCCGAGGCAGAGGCCCGCAAGCTGGTCGTCCGCGGCTTCTTCGCCGAGCTGCTCGGCAAGATCCCGGCCGAGGACCTGCGCGAGCGCCTCGGCGCGGCCATCGAGGCCCGGCTGGAGAAGGCGGGCGCATGAGCGACTTTGTCCGGGCGTGTGCCGCCGACGAGGTCGCCAAGGGTGCGGCGCTCGCGGTGGACCTCGCCGGCACGCCGGTGGTGGTCGTGCACGCGGAGGACGACGGCTTCTACGCCGCGTACGACGAGTGCTCGCACGCCGCCGTGGCGCTGTCCGAGGGCGAGGTCGACGGCTGCACGCTGGAATGCTGGCTGCACGGCTCGCGTTTCGATCTCCGTACCGGTGAGCCGACCGGCCTGCCCGCCACCGAACCCGTACCCGTCTTTCCCGTCGAAGTCCGTGACGGTGATGTCTACGTCAGCATGACGCCAAGCAATGGAGTGACCCGATGAGCAAGTTGGAGATCCGCGACCTTCAGGTGTCGGTGAAGCTGCCCGAGGGCGAGCTGAAGCCGATCCTGCACGGGGTCACGCTGACCGTGGAGTCGGGCCAGACGCACGCCATCATGGGCCCCAACGGCTCCGGCAAGTCGACCCTGGCCTACTCGATCGCGGGCCACCCGAAGTACGAGATCACCGGCGGCGAGGTGCTGCTGGACGGCCAGGACGTGCTGGCCATGAGCGTGGACGAGCGCGCCCGCGCCGGCCTGTTCCTGGCGATGCAGTACCCGGTCGAGGTCCCCGGCGTGTCGGTGGCGAACTTCCTGCGCACCTCGAAGACCGCGATCGACGGCGAGGCCCCGAAGCTGCGCACCTGGGCCGCCGAGCTGAAGGGCTCGATGGAGAAGCTGGGCATGGACCCCGCCTTCGCCCAGCGCAACGTCAACGAGGGCTTCTCCGGCGGTGAGAAGAAGCGGCACGAGATCGTGCAGCTGGAGCTGCTCAAGCCGAAGATCGCGATCCTCGACGAGACCGACTCCGGCCTCGACGTCGACGCGCTGCGCGTCGTGTCCGAGGGCGTGAACCGGGTCAAGGACACCAACGACATGGGCGTGCTGCTGATCACGCACTACACGCGGATCCTGCGCTACATCAAGCCGGACTTCGTGCACGTGTTCGTGGCCGGCCGCATCGTCGAGGAGGGCGGCCCGGAGCTGGCCCAGAAGCTTGAGGACGAGGGTTACAAGCGCTACGGGGCGGACGCCGAAGCGGCCGTCGCGGCAGCCTGAGGGAGCTGAGCAGAAGATGACCGCCCTGACCATCCCGGCCGGGATGCCGCAGTACGACGACAAGCCGCGCTTCGACGTGGAGCGCGTGCGCGCCGACTTCCCGATCCTGGGCCGGGAGGTCAACGGTCACCCGCTCGTCTACCTCGACAGCGGCAACACCTCGCAGAAGCCGCGCCAGGTCATCGACGCGGTGGCCCGCTACTACGCCGAGCACAACGCCAACGTGGCCCGCTCGGTGCACACGCTGGGCACCGAGTCGACCGAGGCGTACGAGGGCGCGCGCGCCAAGGTCGCCGCGTTCATCGGCGCGCCGAGCGTCGACGAGGTGGTGTTCACCAAGAACGCCACCGAGTCGCTGAACCTGGTCGCGCACGCGTTCGGCCCGCACGCGCGGGACGAGCGCTTCCGGCTGGGCCCCGGCGACGAGATCGTGATCTCGGAGATGGAGCACCACTCCAACATCGTGCCGTGGCAGCTGCTCTGCGAGCGCACCGGCGCGACGCTGCGCTGGTTCGGCCTGACCGAGACCGGCCGCCTCGACGAGTCGAACCTCGAAGAGCTGGTCAACGAGCGTACGAAGATCGTCTCGATCGTGCACATGTCGAACGTGCTCGGCACCGTCAACGCCACCTCGCGCATCACCGCGCGGGTGCGCGAGGTCGGCGCGCTGCTCATGCTCGACTGCTCGCAGTCGGTGCCGCACCTGCCGATGGACGTCGTCGACTACGACGTGGACTTCATTGCGTTCACCGGGCACAAGATGCTGGCCCCGACCGGCATCGGCGTGCTGTGGGGGCGCGGCGAGCTGCTCAACGCCATGCCGCCGTTCCTGGGCGGCGGGTCGATGATCGAGACGGTGAAGATGGGCGGCTCGACGTACGCCCCGGCCCCGGCCCGGTTCGAGGCGGGCACCCCGCCGATCGCGCAGGCGGTCGGGCTGGGTGCGGCGATCGACTACCTGACCGGGATCGGCATGGACGCGATCGCCTGGCACGACAAGGAGCTGACGGCGTACGCGCTGGACGCCCTGGACACCGTGCCGGGCCTGCGCATCTACGGCCCCAGGGTGCCCGTGGGACGCGGCGCGACGATCTCGTTCACGCTCGACGGCATCCACCCGCACGACGTGGGCCAGGTGCTGGACTCGCTCGGCGTGCAGGTGCGGGTGGGCCACCACTGCGCCAAGCCGATCTGCGACCGGTTCTCCGTGCCCGCGCTCACCCGGGCCTCGTTCTACCTCTACACGACGACCGACGAGGTCGACGCGCTCGTGCGCGGCCTGGATCAGGTGCGGAAGGTCTTCGCTTAGCCATGCAGCTCGACCAGCTCTACCAGGAGATCATCCTGGATCACTACAAGCGCCCCAAGGGGCGCGGATTGCGCGAGCCGTTCGCCGCGGACGTGCACCACGTCAACCCGACCTGCGGCGACGAGATCACCCTCCGGGTCGCCCTGGACGGGGAGACGATCAGCGACATCTCGTACGACGGCCAGGGCTGCTCCATCAGCCAGGCGTCCGCGAGCGTGCTCTTCGAGCTGCTGAACGGCCGCAAGGTCGACGACGCGCTCGCCGTGCACGCCGCGTTCGTCGAGCTGATGGGCGGCAAGGGCCAGGTCGAGCCCGACGAGGAGGTGCTGGGGGACGCGGTCGCGTTCGCCGGCGTCGCCAAGTACCCCGCGCGGGTCAAATGCGCGCTGCTGTCCTGGATGGCGTTGAAGGACGCGGTCGCGCAGGCCGTCGCCCTCGAGAAGGAGGAAGTGTGATGAGCGAGACCGACATCGTCGACAGCGTCGTGGAGTCCGCGCGCGTCGAGGCCGCGCCGGTCGAGGCCGCCGCGCCGAAGTCCGGCAAGAAGGCCGAGGTGGACGACGTCCGCGAGGCCATGAAGGACGTCGTCGACCCCGAGCTGGGCATCAACGTGGTGGACCTGGGCCTGGTGTACGGCGTGCACATCGACGACGAGAACGTCGCGACCCTCGACATGACGCTGACCTCGGCGGCCTGCCCGCTGACCGACGTCATCGAGGAGCAGACCCGCGCCGCGCTGTGCACCGGCCCCGGCGGCGGCCTCGTGAACGACATGCGCATCAACTGGGTGTGGCTGCCGCCGTGGGGCCCCGACAAGATCACCGACGACGGCCGCGACCAGCTCCGCTCGCTCGGCTTCAACGTCTGACCGACGTACCCGAAAGGGCGTCCACCCGCGCGGTGGGCGCCCTTTTCGCGCGTCCGGCCGCAAGGTCATCCGAGTTGCCTGGCACCTGTGCGTATCGCGCTTCATGATTCGCCCACCTGCCCGGCAAATCGAGCGATCATGGCCCACGCCTGCCAGGCAGATCGAGTGATCATGGACCGCCGCCTACGCTCAGGGCGTGGGGAGTGTGCCCGAGGGGCCGTCGGCGGAGTTGCAGGCGTGGACCTGCGCGGTGTGCCCGGCGCAGGAGCTGGCCCCGGGACGGTTCGACGTGGCCGCCCGGCCGGGGCCGGACAGCCGCTACGAGCCCGCGATCGGGTGGCGGGTGGACCTGTCCACCGGAGCGCCGACCTGCGTGCATCCGTACCGCGTGGGGCTGCCGGCCGGGGCGTACGCCTCCGGGAACGTGCCCTTGCCACCCCGGGCTCCGCAGCCGCCCGACCCGCGCGATCTCGTCCTGCCCGACGATCCCACCCTGCTGGAGGCCTGGTTCGTGGCCGTGCTGCGCGACGCCGAGCCGGACCGGATGCGGGCCGCCCTGGCGCGGGCGGAGCAGGTGGCGGGGGAGCGGTTCCCGGGGCGCACCGTCGTGGCCGCCGTTCGGCGGGTCATGTCCACCGAACTCGCGGGATAATGCGGTTGATCGGCTCCGGCACGCAGGGGAGGCTCGCGGTCATGCACATCGCCACCCTCGACCAACGCCCCGACCTCGTCGGCGCCCTCTGGGACATGCCCACGGTCTGGCCCGAGTTCATGCGCCACGACCCCATCTCGAACCTCTACTACGGCCTGTGCACCGAGCAGTGGCCCGAATACATCCTGGTCGCCGAGGACCCCGACGAGCCCGGCCGGCTGCTGGCCAAGGGCCACAGCGTGCCGTTCTTCCTGCCCGAGGGCGACGAGCTGCCGATCGACGGCTGGGACGGCGCGCTGCGCCGCGCCGTCCGCGCCCGCGTCGCGGGGGACAAGCCGAACATCGTCTCCGCGATCGAGATCGCGGTGCGCCCCGACCGCCAGGGCACCGGGCTGTCCGCGCTGATGCTGGCCGCGATGCGGGACAACGCGGCCCGGCTGGGCTTCGCGGACCTGGTCGCGCCGGTGCGGCCCAACGGGGCCAAGGACCCTGCGGAGCCCATGACGTCGTACGCGTACCGCACGCGCGACGACGGCCTGCCCGTGGACCCGTGGCTGCGGGTGCACGTACGCGCCGGCGGCGTCATCGAGAAGATCGCCACCCGGTCCATGGTCATCCCGGGCACCTGCGCGGAGTGGCGCGACTGGACCGGGCTGCCGTTCGACACCACGGGCCCGGTGCACGTGCCGAAGGCGCTCACCCCGGTGCACGCCGACGCCGAGCACGACTGGGCCGTGTACGTCGAGCCCAACGTGTGGATCCGGCACCGCACCGGCGCCTGAGACATCGACGGTAAAACAGGTCGCGGGCAGGTCGCCGCCACCGCAGAATGTTGCGCATGACGACTACCTGCCTGCGCCTCGCGCCCCTGTCCGCTGCGGCGGAAGGACGGCGTCGACAGCAGCGTGGGCCCGTGGCCGGAACGAGCCGCCCGCAGTCGTGACCGCCGCCCTCGTGGCCGGTCTGCTGGCCGGCTACGGCGTCGCCGTGCCCGTCGGCGCGATCGCGCTGCTGCTGATGAGCCTCACCGCCCGCACCTCGCTGCGGATCGGCGCCGCCGCCGCGCTGGGTGTGGCGGCGGCCGACGGGATCTACGCCCTGATCGCCGTACTCGGCGGAGCCGCCCTGGCCCGCTGGATCGAGCCGATCTCCACCCCGCTGCGCTGGATCGCGGTGGCGGTGCTGCTCTACATCGCGGGCCACACCGCGTGGAGCGCGATCCGCCACTACCGCGACCCGGCCCGGGCCCGCGAGACGAAACTGCTGGACACGCCCGGCCGGGCCTTCCTGGCGCTGCTCGGCCTGACCCTGCTCAACCCGATGACCATCGTGTACTTCGGCGCGCTGGTCCTCGGCGGGCAGCAGGCCATGGACGGGCTGACCGGGCCGGAGGGCGCGGTGTTCGTGACGGCCGCCTTCCTCGCCTCGGCCAGCTGGCAGCTGACCGTCGCCGCGGGCGGCGCGCTGGTGGGCAAGGTGCTCGCCACGCCCCGGGGACGCCTGGTCACGGCCCTGGTGTCCAGCCTGGTGATCTCGGTCCTCGCGGTTGCGCTCGTCGTGGCAGAGTAGGCGCATGCTGCCTACCCCCTCCGCCCTGCTGCTCGACTTCGGCGGGGTGATCGTCGAGTCCGGACGGTCGCCCCAGCCGGAGGAGGCCACCCCCCGGCACGCCGACCTCGTCCGGCGCGTGCACCGGCTCACCGGCGGCGCGGTCGGCGAGGAGGAGATCCGCCAGGCGCTGGACAGCGCGAAGAAGACCCGCTCGCGGATGCGCGAGAACACCGAGGAGTGCCTGGAGATCAGCCACGAGCAGCTCTGGGGGGAGCTCATCGCCGTCGAGTGGCCGGCGGTGGCGCGCGCCACGGTGCTGGTGCATGCCAGCGACCTGACCCGGCAGTGGGCGCGGCGCGACGACTGGCGGCTGCGGCCCGGCATCGCCGACCTGCTGGACTACACCGTGGGCCGGGGCATGCCGGTCGCCGTGGTCAGCAACACCCCCTGCGGCCAGGCGCACCGCGACGCGCTCGACGAGTTCGGGCTGACCGGCGCGATCGCCGCCCAGATCTACAGCGACGAGCTGGGCGTGTACAAGCCGCACCCGAGCATGATCTGGGCCGCCGCGCGGGACCTGGGCGTGGCCGCGGCCGACTGCTGGTACGTCGGCGACCAGCCGCACCGTGACGTCCTCTGTGCCCGGCGGGCCGGGGCGGGCGCCGCCATCCTCATGCCCGAGGGCGAGCCCCGCGAGGTCGGCGAGAACCCGCCGGACGCGGTCGTCGCCGACGGCACCGAACTGCTCGCCCTGCTCCGCCAGGCGGTGTAGCGGCCGGTCAGTCGTGCGCGGCCGGGTGGCCGTGGCGCTGGGCCCGCCGCTCCGCCACGGCCTGCATCAGGGGCATCAGGGCCAGCAGCGGCAGCGCCAGGTTGGCCAGGAAGACGGCGGCGATCAGGGTGCCCACCATGGCGCTGGTCGCGATCACGCCACGGCGCACGGCCCGCTGCACCGCCTCGGTCCGGCCGGGGCGCTGCAGCGGCACCCGGTCGCGGATGCGCATCGACAGCAGCAGCCCGCTCAGCGCGATGAAGACCAGGTTGGCCATGTACAGCAGGGTCGCCCCGCGCCCCTGGTCCACCTCGTACGTCAGCACCGCGGTGGGCACCGGCAGGAACACCACGCCCAGCAGCCACATGCTGTTGAGCAGCATGATGCCCTCGCCGACGTCGACGAGGTTGTCGAACACCCGCCGGTGCACCATCCAGAACAGCGACACCACCGCGAACGACATCACGAACGCGGCGAAGTCGCCGGCGTGCTCGCGCACCAGGTCGCGGACCGACTCGGTCTGCGCGTCCCGGGCGGTGTCGACCAGCGGCAGGACCAGCAGGGTCAGCGCGATCGCGACGACCCCGTCGGTGTACGCCGTCAGCCGGGCCAGCGAGCGGGACTCCTGCACACCTCTGGTTACCACAGCCGCCCCGGCCGGCTCAGGTGCTTGCGCTTGCCCGCGACGCCATGCCACGTCCCGCGTATTGGCCTGCGGTGATCGCCCGGCACCGGTGGAATAATGCCGATCATGGACGATATCGACCTCGCCACGCTGTGGTCCGCGGAGCCCGGCTACCTCAACACGGCCAGTTTCGGGCTGCCCCCGAACCGGGCCTGGGAAGCCATGCAGGCGGCGCTGGCCGACTGGCGGGCGGGCCGCACCTCGTGGGAGGGGTGGGGCGAGTCCACCGAGCGGGCCCGGCAGTCGTACGCCCGGATCATCGGGGTCGACGCCGCCGACGTCGCGGTCGGCGCGCAGGTTTCGCAGCTGCTCGCCCCGGTCGCCGCGGCCGTGCCCGACGGCGCGACCGTGCTGGTCCCCGAGCTGGAGTTCACCTCGGCGGTGTTTCCGTGGGCGGTGCACGCCGACCGCGGCGTGACCGTGCGCACCGCACCCGCCGACCGGCTCGCCGAGCGCGTCGACGGCAGCGTCGACGTGGTCGCGTTCGGGCTGGTGCAGTCCTCGGACGGGGCCGTCGTCGACTACGCCGCCGTGGTCGCGGCGGCCCGCGCGGCCGGTGCGCTGGTGGTGGTGGACGCGACGCAGGCCTGCGGCTGGCTGCCGTTCGACGGCTCGCTCGCCGACGTCGTGGTGACCGTCGCGTACAAGTGGCTGATGTCGCCGCGCGGCACCGGCTTCGTCTACCTGAACCCGGCGGTGCGCGAGCGCACGCGGCCGCTGGCCGCCAACTGGTACGCCGGCGAGGACGTGCACAGCTCGTACTACGGCCTGCCGCTGCGGCTGGCCAAGGACGCCCGCGCGTTCGACATCTCGCCCGCCTGGCACGCCTGGGTCGGCACCGCGCCCGCGCTGGAACTCGTCGAGGAGATCGGGGTGCCCGCGATCCACGCGCACGACGTCGGCCTCGCCAACAGCTTCCTGGCGGGCCTGGGGCTGCCGCCGGGCGACAGCGCCATCGTCACCGTGGACGTGCCCGGCGCGGACGCCAGGCTCGCCGCCGCGGGCATCCGCACCGCGGTGCGCAACGGCCGGATCCGCGCCTCGTTCCACGCGTACACCACGCAGGCCGATGTGGACGCGGCGCTGAACGCGCTGGTGGGCTGATGGTCGCCAAACCCGCCGCGGGCGGGGGCCGCTGGGCCGACGTCGAACCGCGACGGCTGCGCCGCTGGCTGGACGGCTTCTACTCGCGCCACGACGGGGCCGAGGAGGAGGGCCTGAAACTGGTCGCCGCCAACGGGGACACCGCCGAGCTGCTGCCGCCGCCCGGGGTCGGACCGGTCGCCGACGTGGACGCGCTGCTGGAAGCGCTGGCGAAGCCGCGGCGGCTGGGGCTGCTGCTGGCCCGGCGCAACGCGGTCGCGGTCGGGGTCGCCGACGGCGACGAGCTGATCAGCTCCAAGGTGGACACGTTCTACGTGCAGGGGCGTACTGCCGCGGGCGGCTGGTCGCAGCAGCGCTACGCCCGCCGCCGGGAGAACCAGGCGTCCGGCGCGGCCCGCGACGCCGCCGACATCGCCGCGCGCATCCTGCTGCCGTACGCGGACAGCATGGCGGCCCTGGTCTGCGGCGGCGACCGCGGCACGGTCGACGAGATCCTCACCGACCGCCGCCTGGCCCCCCTGCTCCCCCTCCGCCACGACCGCCTCCTCGACGTCCCCGAACCCCGCCACGCCGTCCTCGTCGACGCGGTCACCACCGCCCACGCAGTCCGCATCCACCTGGTCCCGTGACGCAAAGATCATCCGACTTGCCTGGCACCTGTGCGTATCTTGGGTCGTGATACGCCCGAT
>NZ_BONI01000138.1 GCF_016862635.1 Catellatospora coxensis
GGCGCTGCTGCACGGGGCGGCCTCCGGGGTGGCCCGGCGGCTGCGCGAGGTGCCGCTGGCGCTGCGCTGGGCCCAGCGCGGGGTGGAGCTGGAGTCGAGCAAGCTCACCGAGATGTGGTGGGGCAACGCGCTGCGCGCCGACGGCCAGCTCGCCGCCGCGGTGCAGGCGATGCGCGCGGCCCAGCGGCACGACCCCGAGGACCTGTCGGTCACCTCGGACCTCGCGCTGTGGCTCACCGAGCTCGGCCACACCGGGGAGGCGCTGGAGCTGATCGAGCAGGCGCTGGCCAAGAACCCCTCGTACGACTGCGCCGTGCACACCGCGCACCGCCTGCGCTTCCAGTCCGACGGCGACCCGGACCACCTGGTGGCGCTCGCCGACTTCATGCGCACGACCACCGACGCCAGCCACGAGCACCACGACCTGCAGCACTGCTGCGACGGGCTGCCCTGGCTGGGTTACGTGCCGGCGGCCGTCGAGCCCTACGTCGACATGCTGCGGCAGACCACCGACGAGGAGCGGTCGCACCCCGGGGAGCTGGGCGTGTCCACGATGGGCTCGCCCAGCGCGCTCGCCCTGCTGCGGCGCGCCTGGCCCCGCGTGGCCGTCGCGGCGAGCGAGCCCGGCCCGCCGGACCCCCGGGTGGCGCTGCGGCCGGGCGTACGCCTGTGGGAGTTCGACGGCACCCGCCCGTCGCCCGCGCTGGACCCGCCGACCCCGCACGCCGCCCGCGAGGTCGCCGCGATGCTGCCGCTGGGCTGGGCCGCCCCGCCGATGGCGTACGACCTGGCGGTGCGGCTGTCCGGCGTGCCGGTCGACGAGCTGCTCGCCACGCTGGTGCACCCGCCGACACCGGTGGTCGAGACGGACCGCGACCGGGTGTCGGTGCCGGAGCGGCAGCTGCAGGCGTGGGCGTGCCTGGGCCTGCTGCACCACCGCACCGCCGAGCCGTGGGCGACCTCGACCCGGCGGCGGCTGCTCGTGGAGATCGCCTTCGGGGCCGAGGACTGGACCACCGAAGCCGCCCTGTACGCGCTGGTCACCGCCGCCTGGGTGGACCCGTCGTGCCGCGCCGACGTCGCCGAACTGCTCACGGCCCGGCTGCGGGCCGTGCTCGACGCCCGCCGCACCCGCGTGGTGGCGATAGCCGTGTCGGTGGCCCAGCTCGCGTTCATCACACCGGGCATGCCCGCCGCGGTGCGCGCGCTCGCCCGGGAGCTCGCCGAGGACCGCTGGCCGGCCTCCGCGGCGTACGAGCCCGGCCCGGCCGTGCCGCTGCCCCGGCCTCGGCGCTCGTGGCTCGGCCGCCTGCTCGGCCGCGGCTGACCGGGCCGTTCCGTGAACGGGTGAGGCCCCGTCCCGGCTGCCGGAGCAGCGGGACGGGGCCTCACCCGGCGCGTGCGGGCCGACGCTGGCTCGGTGCCGGCCGGTGCACGCGCGGGTCGATCACTCGACGGCGACCAGCGGGCGGGGAGCCTGCTCGTCCGCGCCGTCGGTCGACTCGGAGCCGCGCAGCGGCACCTCCTTGACGAACCAGGCCGCCACGGGGACCAGGATCGCGAAGCCGAGCGCCCACCAGAACAGGCCCGAGGTGGCGTACGCGATGCCGTGCAGCACCGCGGCCTTGACCGGCTCGGGCAGCAGCTCCAGCTTGTCCGGCTGCAGACCGCCCACGTCGAACGACATGCCGCCGGCCGGGGTGCCCGCCGGCATCGCGCCGGACAGGTCGTCCTTGAGCCGGTTGACGAACACCGCGCCGAAGATCGAGACACCGAACGAGCCGCCGATGGAGCGCACGAACGTCGCGGTCGAGCTGGAGACGCCCAGGTCCTTCTGCTCGACGCTGTTCTGCGCGATCAGCATGGTGGTCTGCATCAGGAAGCCCATGCCGACGCCCAGCACGACCATGTAGATCGAGGACTCGGTGATGCTGGTGTCCACGTCCAGGCGGGTCAGCAGGAACATCGCCAGCGCCAGCGTGACGCCGCCAATGATCGGGAACATGCGGTACTTGCCGGTCTTGGTGATGGTGCGGCCCGCCACGACGGAGGTGACCATCATGCCCAGCATCATCGGCAGCAGCAGCAGGCCGCTGTTGGTGGCCGACGCGCCCTGCACGGTCTGGATGTAGAGCGGCAGGAACGAGATCGCCCCGAACATCGCGAAGCCGACCATGAAGCCGATGATCGAGACCAGGCTGAAGTTGCGGTTGCGGAAGATGCCCAGCGGCAGGATCGGCTCGGCGACCCGGGTCTGCGTCCAGAGGAAGACCGCGATCAGGACCACGCCGACGGCGGCCAGCCCGAGGATCTCCTTCGAGCCCCAGGCGTACTTGTCGCCGCCCCAGGTGGTGATCAGCACGAGCGCGGTGACGCCGACGCTCAGCAGTGCCGCGCCCAGCCAGTCGATGCGGTGCTCGGTCCGGTACTTCGGCAGGTGCAGCGTGCTGGCCAGCACGAACAGCGCGATGCCGCCGATCGGCAGGTTCACGTAGAAGGCCCAGCGCCAGTCGGCGTGGTCGGTGATGAGGCCGCCGATCAGCGGGCCGCCGACCATCGCGATCGCCATGATCGCGGCCATCATGCCCTGGTACTTGCCGCGCTCGCGCGGGGGCACGAGGTCACCGATGATCGCCATCGCGCCGACCATCAGACCGCCGCCGCCGAGGCCCTGCAGGGCGCGGAAGGCGATGAGCTGGTTCATGCCCGAAGCGGGGTCGATCTCGCCGGCCGCGCCGGACAGCGCCGAGCCGATGAGGAAGATGACGATCGAGACCAGGAAGATGGTCTTGCGGCCGTACAGGTCGCCGAGCTTGCCCCAGATCGGGGTCGAGATCGTGGTGCCCAGCACGTACGCCGTGACCACCCACGAGAGCTTGTCGAGGCCGCCCAGCTCGCCGACGATGCGGGGCATGGCCGTGCCCACGATCATGTTGTCGAGCATCGCCAGCAGGATGGCCAGCATCAGACCGGGCAGCACCACCCGGAGGTTGGGTTTGGGGATTTCAGGGGAGGACGTGGCGTCCTGCACTGTGGTCACGGGGGGCTCCACTCGTTCACCGGTACGCTTACTTGCCGCCCGGCTAGAATATTTACTAGCCGTACGGTAAGTTCCCTACTTGCCGGCCGTCAAGTTAGTTCGCGCGACCGGATGACAGTGTGGTCGACGTAACACGGAGCAGTGATGAACGAGCCCGCAGCGAGCCGTGCCGAGCCCCGGCCGGACACCCGCGCCCGCATCCAGACCGTCGCCCTCGACCTGTTCACCGAGCAGGGCTACGACGCCACCTCGCTGCGCGAGATCGCGGAGCGGCTCGGGGTGACCAAGGCCGCCCTCTACTACCACTTCAAGAGCAAAGAGGAGATCGTCGACAGCTTCAGCGCCGACCAGCTCGTCAAGCTCGACCGGATCGTGGAGTGGGCCCGCAGCCAGCCGGACACCAGCTCGCCGGAGTTCCGCCGCGAGCTGCTGCAGCGCTATGCCGACGACCTCTACACCGGCCGGTACTCCAAGGTCATGCAGTTCTTCCACCAGAACCAGCCGGCCTTCAAGAACGCGCCGGCCGGCGCGAAGATGCGCCAGGCCATGATGGACATCATCGGCCTGCTCGTCGAGCACGAGTCGACGCCGACCGCGAAGCTGCGCGCGGGCATGGCCGTGCTCGCCATCAACACCAGCTGGTTCCTGCTGCGGGACACCGAGATCAGCGACGAGGAGCGGCGCGCGGCGGCCATGGAGGTCGCCTTCGACCTGCTCCGCTAGCCGAGCGGGTAGCGCAGGCCCAAGAGGATGACCTCGGGCAGGGGTGACCAGTCCAGCTCGGGGGCGCGCTCGAAGCCCATCCGGGCGTACAGGCGGCGCGCGTCGGCGGCGAAGTCGCGCACGCAGATGACGACGCTGCGGCAGCCCAGCTCCCCGGCGCGGGCCAGGCACGCCCGCGCCAAGGCCTCGCCCACACCGCGGCCCTGGGCCTGCGGCGACACGGCGAGCATGCGGAACTCGGCCTCGCCGTCGGTGGCCAGCTCGGCCAGCGGGCTGCCCGGCAGCACGAAGGTGACCGACCCCAGCACCGCCCCGGTCGCCTCGTCTACGGCGACCAGCACCTCGCCACCGGCCGCGCGGGCGCCGACGTCGCGCAGGTGTGACTCGTACGGGTGGTCCTGTTTGGTCTGCCCGTCGCCGCGGTAAGCGGCGACGGACAGCGCGCCGATCGCGTCATGGTCGGCGGGGGTGGCCGGGCGGACGTGGATCTCGGTCATGCCCGGTGACGCTACTACTCGTTGACATCTCCCCCCAGCTGAAGCAGGGGGATTCGACCCTCACGGGTTGAGCTTTCTGCTTCACCGACAACTGCCGACCCGGGATACCGGCGAGGAGCGGCGTGCCGCCCCATCGGTCTTACATCGTCTCCACAGACATCACTTCCCGCCAGCCCGGCGGTAGGCCCAACCGGCTTGGTTATCACCGGCCAGGCCCGAGCAAAATAGCACACATGTTCGGGTGCGCAACACAGGTCGCGGTGCCGGATTCGCGTTGCCGGCACCGGCTTTCCCCTGTCCCGCTCCGCAGGAACTCCGGTTCCTCCCACCTGAATGCGGGGGTATCCACGGAGGGTTTCGACTACTCGATGACGGCGATGAGGTCGCCCTCCTGGACGACGTCGCCCTCGTTGACGGCGATCTTGGAGACCACGCCGTCGGCCTCCACGATGACCGGGATCTCCATCTTCATCGATTCGAGGATGACCAGGGTGTCGCCCTCGGACACCTCGTCTCCGGCCGCCGCCACGACCTTCCACACGTTGGCCACCATCTCGGCCTTGATCTCCTCGGCCATCGCCGGCCCCTTTCTTGGATCGCAAGCAGGACGGTTCGTATCCAATCACGGAGCGCCTGGGGAACGCCGTTCAACCTGAGCATAGGATTCGAGCTGCGAAACCGCCGACGACGGAAGGGGTGCCGACCATGGGCAAGAAGGCCCGCAAGAAGAAGGCTCGCAAGGGCTCGAAGGCCAACCACGGCAAGCGACCCAACGCCTAATCACGTTGCCGGAGTGCACGCCGGGGCGGATCATTTCCCGCCGTGCACTCCGCCCTCACGCTCACCCCGGCCCAGCTGCCCGACCTGCTCCTGCACGTCGCCGTGGTCCGGCCCGTCTTCGTGTGGGGCGCGCCCGGCATCGGCAAGAGCTCGCTGGTCCGCGCCTTCGCCGACTCGCTCGGCCTGCCCTGCGTCACGCTCGTCGGCACCCAGCTGGCCGCCGAGGACCTGATCGGCGTGCCGGAGCTGCGCGACGGCCGCAGCCGCTTCGCGCCGCCGGAGAGCATCGCCCGCGCGGAGCCGTACTGCCTCTTCCTCGACGAGCTCAACGCCTCCAGCCCCGACGTGCAGAAGGCGTTCTACTCGCTCATCCTCGACCGCCGCATCGGCGAGTACGAGCTGCCCGCGGGCTCGATCGTGATCGGCGCCGGCAACCGCGCCACCGACAACGCGCTCGCCCGCCCGATGGCGTCCGCCCTGGTCAACCGCCTGCTGCACCTGCACCTGCGGGCCTCGGCGGTGGACTGGCTGGACTGGGCGGCCGGCGCGGGCATCCACCCGTGGGTGCTCGACTACCTCACCCAGCGCCCCGACCAGCTGTGGGTGCAGCCGCCGAAGACCGAGGAGCCGTTCTCCACCCCGCGCGCCTGGCACATGCTGTCCGACGCGCTGCACTCCTACGGCGCGGACATCGTCGAGGACACGCTGCGCCTGCTCGCCGGCGGCACGCTCACCCCGGCGCACGCGTCGGGCTTCTGCGCGTACGTCAAGACGGTCCGCCACCGGTACGGCCTCGACGCGATCGTGCGCGGCGACGCCGCCTGGCCGCGCGCCGCGACCGACCGTGACCTGCTGTTCTTCTTCGCGGAAGCGTTCCGGGCCCGGCTCATTCGGGACCTGCCGGACAGCCGCGAGCACGCGAGCCGGGCGGTGCGCGAGTTCGCGCTGCGAGCCAAGGGCCTGCTGGTCGAGCTGGCCGAGATCTCGCTGGAGTGCGCTCAGCTCGTGGTCGCCGCCGACGCCGAGGGCAAGCCGGTGCTGCCCGCCTGGTTCCTGGTGGAGGTGACCCGTGACCTGCCCCGCCTCGTCGCGGCCCGCACGTGACCACCCGCGCGGACGGCCTGCTGCCGCGCGGTGCCCGGGTGACCACTCCGGCCCGCGCAGGCGGCCCGGCGTGAGCCGCGGCAAGGGCGCGGCGCGCAAGGACCCGCGCGAAGAAGCGTTCCACGGTGCGGCGCGGGCCGTCTTCGAGCAGCGCATGTTCCGCACCATGGCCGACTCGGCGCACGACGGCCGGGCGCTGTTCACCTGGTGGACCGAGGACGACGAGCTGAGCCGGGCCCGCGGGTGGGCCCGGGTCCGGCCGGACGGCCGGATCACCGTGAACCGCCACGCCCCCGCCGACCCGGCGCAGTGGACGTGGGTGCTCGCGCACTGCCTGCTGCACCTCGGCTTCGGGCACCTGGAGCCGGGCCGGGCCGCCGACCACCCGGCCCAGGCCGCGGCGTGCCTGGTGGTGACCCGGTTCCAGCAGCAGCTGCGGCTCGGCAAGGCCCCGTTCGCGGTGCCCGCCGAGCTGCCCGGCACCGACGAGGAGCGGCTGGCCGCGCTGTGGCGCGACACCGGCGTGCCCGCCGAGTACGCCGCGCTGGGCTGCGCCGGCGCGTCCTCCGATCAGGACCTGGATTTCACTCCGGAGCCGCCGAGCGGACGCTGGGCGCGGCAGGCGGCCGCCACCGCGACTCCCCCGCCGACCTGGCCGGAGCTGTTCGCGATCGGGCTGGCCGCGGCCGCGACCGAGGCGGTCGAGGAGGCCGGGCAGCACCGGCCGCGCACCGACGGCGAGCTGCCGCCCGACCACCCGTGGGAGCAGGCCCGGCGCTGGTTCGTGTCGTCGTACCCGCTGCTCGGGGCGCTCGCCGCCGGCTTCAAGATCGTCGCTGATGCCGAGCTCGCGCGTGCCTGGCAGATCTCCGTCGCCGCCGTCGACGCCGCGGCCGGGGAGATCTACGTGAACCCGCTGCGGCGGATGTCCGGCCCGGAGCGCCGGTTCGTGCTGGCGCACGAGATGCTGCACGCCGCGCTGCGCCACGGGCAGCGCGTCGGCCCGCGCGACCCCTACCTGTGGAACGTCGCCGCCGACTACGTCATCAACGGCTGGCTGGTGCAGATGGGCGTCGGCGAGCTGCCCGAGGACGTGCTCTACGACCCGGCGCTCAAGGACTGCTCCGCCGAGGAGGTGTACGACCTGATCACCGGCAACCTGCGCCGCTACCGCAAGCTGGCCACGCTGCGCGGCCGCGGCCTGGGCGACATGCTGGACCGGCCGGTCCCGGGGGCGGGTGAGGCCCGGCGCGCGGGCGACGTCGACGACTTCTGCCGGCGGGCGCTGCTCGGCGGGCTGTCACACCACGAGCAGAGCGGCCGCGGCCTGCTGCCGGCCGGGCTGGTCGCCGAGATCCGGGTGCTGGACCACCCGCCGCCGCCCTGGGACGTGCAGCTCGCGCGGTGGTTCGACCGTTACTTCACCCCGCTGGAGCCCACCCGCTCGTACGCCCGCGCCTCGCGCCGCCAGGCGTCGACCCCGGACATCCCGCGCCCCGGCCGGGCCCGGCCCGAGCTGGTGGAGCGGCAGCGCACCTTCGGCGTCGTGCTGGACACCTCGGGGTCGATGAGCGCCGAGCTGATGGGCCGGGCGCTGGGCGCGATCGCGGCGTACGCGCTGGCCCGGGACGTGCCCGCGGCGCGGGTGGTGTTCTGCGACGCGGCCGCCTACGACGCGGGCTACCTGCCGGTGGAGGACATCGCGGGCCGGGTGAAGGTGCGCGGGCGCGGCGGCACCGAACTGCAGCCCGGCATCCGGCTGCTGGAGCGGGCCGAGGACTTCCCCGCCGACGGACCGATCCTGATCATCACCGACGGCGAGTGCGACGTGCTGCGGGTACGCCGCGAGCACGCGTACCTGATGCCCGAGCGCGGCCGGCTGCCCTTCACCCCGCGCGGCGAGGTCTTCCGGCTGCGCTGACCGTGCCTGCGCCGAGCATGGCCGAAGCCCCGTCCACCGGACGGGGCTTCGATGTCGGGAGCGGATCAGCCCAGCTCGCGGGTGACTTCGACCTCGACCACGAGCTCGGACAGCTTGGCCCGGAGCCGGTCCTTCAGCTCCGCGGGCGCCTGCTCCTGCCCGCAGCACCGGTTCACCAGCGCCTTGACCTCCTGCTCGATGCCGTACTCGCGCAGACACGGCGAGCACTCGTCGAGATGCTGCTTGATCAGCGAGCGGCGGTCGTCGGAGCATTCGAGGTCGAGGTAGAGGTATACCTCGGTGAGCACCTCGCGGCAGTCGCCGTCCTCGTGTTCGGTCGTCATGACGCCTCCCGAGCGCTGGTCGTGCCCGAGAACCCGCGCTCCGCCGCATAGCCCTCCAGGAGCTTGCGCAGGTTGCGCCGGCCGCGGTGCAGCCTGGACATCACGGTGCCGATCGGCGTGTTCATGATGTCCGCGATCTCCTTGTAGGAGAAGCCTTCCACGTCGGCGAGATATACCGCCAACCGGAACTCCTCCGGCAACGACTGCAGCGCGTCCTTGACGTCGCTGTCGGGCAGCCGGTCCAGCGCCTCGGTCTCGGCCGAACGCAGGCCCGAGGAGGTGTGCGACTCCGCCTCGGCCAGCTGCCAGTCGGTGATCTCGTCCGTCGGCGCCTGGATGGGCTGCCGTTGCCTCTTGCGGTACGAGTTGATGAAGGTGTTGGTGAGGATGCGGTACAGCCACGCCTTGAGGTTCGTGCCGTCCTCGAACTGGTGGAACGCGGCGTACGCCTTGAGGAACGTCTCCTGGAGCAGGTCCTCGGCGTCGGCCGGGTTACGCGTCATCCGCAGTGCGGCCGCGTAGAGCTGGTCGAGGAAGGGCATCGCGTCCCGCTCGAAGCGGGAACGACGCTCTTCGACGCTGTCGGTGCTGGTCAACCGCGAGACCACCCTCGGAGTACGCTCTTGCCGCGGCTCCTTGACAGCGGACCGCAGCGCTGAGGCTGACTCTACCGATGCCAGGTGCACCCGCGGGGCGGGCACCGCGGTAATGCCCGAAGCCGCGTCGTCGTCCAGCGCCGCCGGCCACGCGGGAGCCGACAGCAGCCGTTCCACGGTCTTCAGCACCGGATCGTCGCCCGACCGCGTCAGGCAGCGCGTTCCCGTCCGCACCATGGATCCACCTCTCGCCGGGGCCGCACGCTTCCGGCCCACCGCGGTCTGTAACGCCACGCGACGGCTGTCGCATTCCGCGGGACGACCTGGGCAGTGGCGACCGTCACTCCGCCCGGCCGCTACCGGGCCCAGCCGCGGGCGCGCAGCCAGGTGACCACGGCCCGGCCGACGGCGTCCGGCGCTCTGCGCAGGTCGTGCCGCTCCCCTTCGAGAACAACGAGCTCGACCCCGGGTGCGGCGTCGGGCACGCCGAACGGATCCGCCGACCCGTTGACGACCAGCGTCGGCAGCCCGGTACGCAGCTCCTCGGCCCGGCTGCGCTCCGGCTTGCCGGGCGGGTGCAGCGGGAACGCCAGCGCCACGATGCCGGCCGCGCCGACCTCACCGGCGGTCCGGCAGGCGACCCGGGCGCCGCTGGACCGGCCGCCGACGATCAGCGGCAGTCCCGGGAAGCGCTCGGTGAGCGTCGGGAGGACCGCCCGCCATGCTTCGTCGAGATGTCCCGCCGGGGCGGGCGCACGCCGCCCGGCCACCCGGTAGGGCTGGGTGACCAGGGCCACCACCAGCCCGGCGGCGACCGCGCCGTCGTGCACGGCGGTCAGATCGGGCGCATCCACGCTGCCCCCGGCCCCGTGCCCGAGCACCAGCAGCGCGACCGGAGCAGCCGCCCCGGCCCGCCGCCCGGCCACCTCGCCGGGCACGGTCACAGCAACCTGTGCCGGCCCGCGCCCGGTCTCGACCGTCTCCGTCACGCCTCGCATACCGCGATCATGCCGCCCCGGCCACCCGATCGGCGTGCGGCACACCCCTCCCCGCGTTGATCATGAAGTTGTGGCGGCGACACGCCGTCGAGCCGTGCCACAAGTTCATGATCAAAGCGGAGAGGGGTGGCCTGGGTCAGGCGGCGTGGGCCGGTTCTCGGGTCAGGAGCAGGGCGTTGTCGCGGTCGGCTTCGCCCAGGGTGCAGAGGGCTAGTTCGGCGCGGGACTGGGTGGGGATGCGCGGCAGTTGCCGCGCCGCCCCGGGCGCCCGCTGCGGCGGGGCGAGCTGCCCGGCCGAGACCACCAGGTCCGGCTGGGGCCCGTACGCCGTGTACGGCAGTTCCTCGTGCTGTTCCTCGGTGCGCCAGGCGACCAGCATGGCCCGCCGCTCACGTGCGGTCGTGCCACCCCAGACACCGTGGCAGTCGCCGACGCTGAGCGCCCAGGCCAGGCAGGCCCCCGACACCGGGCACCTGCCGCACAGCTGGACGGCCGCGTCGGCCGGCTCCAGCGGCGCCGGAAAGAACGTCTCCGGATCGACGGCCTGGCAGGCTCCTCTGGTACGCCAGGCGTTGTCATGCCGCTCCCGTACGGCCCGCACCAGGCGCGGGTCCCTACGAGCAGCGGCGACTTCATGCGGGCGTGGAATACGCGCGCGGGTCATCCACCCACCTCCCCCGTGGGTCGGTCCCCCCGCCCCCGGCGGGAGGATCCGGCTCAGACAGACGGTGACGCGCGGCACTGCCGCTTACCACCGACGCTGCGTTCTACCGCACGGTAGAAGGACGGGGCAAGGGTTTACCCGAAAACCCATGACACAAACTGGAACGATCCAGCGCAAAATTAGAACAGACCAGCCTGCACGTCCGGCTCCGCGAGGCGCCTGGTCAATTCAGGACCATCATTGCGTACGTTGCCGACGGCCGGACCCACCGGGCGGATCTCCAGACCGGACAGGTAACCCGGCGCCGGAGGCGCCAGCAGTTCCGGGTCGGCCGGGCCCTGCAGCCAGGCCGACCACAGCTCCGGCTCCAGCAGCAGCGGCATCCGGTCGTGCACCCGGGCCAGCTCGCCCTGCGCCGCCGTGGTGACGATGGTGCAGCTCAGGCCGAACTTCGACGCCGTCCACAGGCCCGCGAAGGCCAGCCCGCCCGCCGGGTCGGTCATGTAGTAGGCCTGCTTGCCGCTGTCGGTGCGGACCCACTCGTACCAGCCGTCGGCGGGAACGATGCAGCGCTTGCCCGCAAACGACGGGGCGAACACCCGCGACATGGCGAGCGTCTCCGCCCGCGCGTTGATCATCTTGAGGCCGGTGCGCGGGTCGTCGGCCCACGGCGGCACCAGGCCCCACCGCGCCAGGCTCAGCACCCGGGCGTCGCGGGCCGCGTCGACGCGCACGATCGGGGCCGGGTCGGTGGGCGCGAGGTTGTAGTCGGGGGCCAGCGATTCGGCGGTCTCGTCCTCGGCCGCGAACAGCCGGGTCAGATCCGCAGCCGTCCGTGTCGTCGCGTACCGCCCACACATGCCGCTCACCTTACGCCAGCGGTTATCAGGCAGACTGTGAGCGTAAGCGAACGCATCGAACAGACCGCGCGCGGCCGAGCCGCCGCCGACGAGCGCAGCGAGGAGAAGGCGTGAGCAGAGCACTCGTGCCCTGGACCGCACCGACCGCCGTCGATGCGACGGATGCCGTCGTACGGCTGCCGGGTTCGAAGTCCATCACCGCCCGGGCACTCGTGCTGTCCGCGCTCGGCATGGGGCCGTCGACGCTGCTGGCCCCGCTGCGCGCCCGGGACACCGAGCTGATGGCGGCCGGGCTGCGGGCGCTCGGCGCGCACGTGTCCACCTCCGACGACGAGCGCTGGGAGATCCGGCCCCGGCCACCGGTCGGGCCCGCCCACGTCGACGTCGGCCTGGCCGGCACGGTGATGCGCTTCCTGCCGCCGGTCGCCACGCTCGCCAACGGCCCGATCACCTTCGACGGGGACCCGCGCGCCCGGCAGCGCCCGCTCGGTCCGCTGCTCAAGGCGCTGCGCGCGCTGGGTGCGACGATCGAGGCGTCGAGCATCGACGGGCTGCCGCTGACCGTGCACGGCAAGGGCGGGCTGCGCGGCGGTGACGTGGCCGTCGACGCCTCGCTGTCGAGCCAGCTCATCTCCGGCCTGCTGCTGGCCGCGGCCGACTTCGACGAGGGCATCACGGTGCGCCACACCGGCGACAACCCCGTGCCCAGCGCGCCGCACCTGCGGATGACGGTGCAGATGCTGCGCGCCGCCGGCGCCGCGGTCGACGACTCGGCGCGCGACGTCTGGCACGTGGCGCCGGGCCGGCTGTCGGGCCGGGCCTGGCAGATCGAGCCCGACCTGTCCGGCGCGGCCCCGTTCTTCGGCGCGGCGCTGGTCACCGGTGGCAGCGTCACCCTGGCCGGCTGGCCGCGCAGCAGCGTGCAGCCGGTGGACAAGGTCCGGCAGCTGCTCGGCGCGCTCGGCGGCGCGGTCACCCTCTCCGAGCACGGCCTGACCGTGACCGGCACGGGGACCATCAAGGGCATCGACGCCGACCTGTCCGACGTGGGCGAGCTGACCCCGGTCGTCGCCGCGCTGGCCGCGCTGGCCGACGGCCCGTCGACGCTGCGCGGCGTCGGGCACATCCGCACCCACGAGACCGACCGGCTGGCCGCGCTGGCCCGCGAGCTGACCGCGCTCGGCGCGCGGGTCGAGGAGACCGCGGACGGCCTGGCCATCACGCCCGGCCCGCTGACCGGCACGGTCTTCGAGACCTACGACGACCACCGGATGGCGCACGCCGCCGCGGTGATCGGCCTGCGGGTGCCGGGTGTGCAGCTCACCGACGTGGCGTGTACGTCCAAGACGCTGCCCGAATTCCCGGCACTATGGAGCGCGGTGGTCGCGGGACGATGAGAGGCCGGCGGTGAAGAAGAAGCGGGAGTACGACGAGGACGACGTGAAGGTGCGGGCCACCAAGGCGTCGCGGTCGCGTCCCCGCACCCGCACCCGGCCCAGGCACGACGACGCGGTGACCGGCTTCGTCGTCGCCGTCGACCGGGGCCGCTACACCTGCGTCGTCCACGAGGGGAAGAAGGTCCTCGAGGTCACCGCGATGCGCGCCCGCGAGCTGGGCCGCAAGTCGGTCGTGGTGGGCGACGAGGTCGCCCTGGTCGGCGACGTGACCGGCGACGCGGGCAGCCTGGCCCGGATCGTACGCATCGAGGAGCGGCGCTCGGTGCTGCGGCGCACCGCCGACGACGACGACACCACCGCCGAGGGCCGCATCGAGCGGGTCGTGGTCGCCAACGCCGACCAGCTCGTCATCGTCAGCGCGCTGGCCGACCCGCCGCCGCGCGAGGGCTTCATCGACCGCTGCCTGGTCGCCGCGTACGCCGCCGACATCGAGCCGCTGCTGTGCCTGACCAAGGCCGACCTGGCCGGGCCGGAGCAGGTGATCGGCTACTACGCCGAGCTCGACCTCGATCACGTGCTGACCCGCCCCGACGGCGACCTCGGCGAGCTCCGCGAACGCCTGTCCGGGCGGCGCTCGGTGCTGGTCGGGCACTCCGGCGTGGGCAAGTCGACGCTGGTCAACCGGCTCATCCCGGACGCGCGCCGGGCGGTCGGCGTGGTCAGCGCCATCGGCAAGGGGCGGCACACCTCCACCAGCGCGGTCGCGCTCCGGCTGCCGGACAAGCGCGAGTCGTGGATCATCGACACCCCGGGCGTACGCAGCTTCGGCCTGGCCCTGGTCTCCTCCGACGACCTGCTGCACGGCTTCCCCGACCTGGTCGAGGGCACCGTCGACTGCCCGCCGAACTGTGAGCACACCGGCGACGAGTGCGCCCTCGACGCCTGGGTCGCCCAGGGCAAGGCCGACCCCCGCCGCCTCGCGTCCTTCCGCCGCCTGCTCGCCTCCCGGGCGGGCGACACCGAACCCGCCTGACCCCCGCCCCTGCCGCAACTCTTAGAGGCT
>NZ_BONI01000139.1 GCF_016862635.1 Catellatospora coxensis
CGCCCCCCTTCGCTTCGCTCAGGATCCGGCCCTTCGGGCCGGGGATCCCACTTCGTGGGATCGTCTCGCGAAGCGAAGTCTGTTCAGTTGCGCCTGCCCCTTCGGGGCCGTCCCTTCGGGACGCGATCAGTTCATGTGGACCACACTACTCTCCGCTCTGGACATCCCGGCCACGACACACCGACCCCTTCGGGGCCGCAGCCGGCTCTTCGAGCCGGAGTGGTCTACGTAGATACTCCCCTAGTTGCACCCCACAGCTCGTTGAGCCATCACAGCCAACCTCGGGTATTCCCCGACCGTGCATCCTGATTGCGTTGATATGCATGCTACTTGGGCTCTCACTGTCCGCTCTCCATCCGCTGCAAACGGCATACTAGAGCCGACAAAACCGGATTCACTCAAGAACGAAATAACCGTCTATAGTGGCCATCGATAGCGTCTACTGTGGCCTAACGGGCATTACCGCGTGTTACCTCCTATCCTAGAATCATTGTCGATTATTGGATTACTGATATTTCTAATCTGGAATCAATTCGGAATTGATCCCTGCGTGAAAGCGCTGAGGACGTTGCACTGCAAGGGTCCGTGACGGAATGATGCCCCGTAATCAAGCGAATCGATTCTGCCGATATCTGGTAAGCGTGTTGAGGTCCGAGTGAATCGCGCGCTGGGTGCCGACCCACCGTGTCGGCGGCGACCACCGCAGCGGTATTCCTGCGAGAACGGCCGGCCGAGCGTCACGGCGACCTCCGCCCCAGGAAGCGCTGATCACGGTCGGCGGGGGGGCTTGGACCGCCGCAGTGGCACAGACGCGACGTCTCCGGACGGAGACAGGTTGGCATCCGACGGCGGTATGCCGCTCCGGCGATCTCAGCTGCCTGTTCCAGCTGACCACGCGTTTGCCGGTCACCGCGCTCGCCCTCCATCCCACCCTGCTGATCATTGGGACCGGCGCGCACGACGGCGGATGGGGCCTACAAGGCGAACTGCTCCTGTTGGACCTGTCCAGCAGTGCCACCGTGTCGCTGCCGGCACGATCCCGAGACTCTCGTGCTGGTGCTGGCCATTGCCTGTAATGAGGACGAGGAGCGGTTCGGCACCACGTCCCTGGCCTACTCCATCCGGCGCGGCGGCTGGGACCGGGCCACCTGGGCATGTTATGCATGCTCTACGGCGAAGAGCCTGGCCGGACGTGCCTCGGACTGATCCGTCCGCCACCGCGGTCCTCGAGCAGCTGTGCTCGGAATGAGGACGCGCCTGGACGCCCCGCCTCGCGGTCTGAGCGGTACAGGCCCTGGCCGACGGCCGCGTTCTCGCGGCGATTGAGGGCGTCGCACTGGAGCGCTGGACACCGAAGTCGGAAGAATGCGCGTGGCAGGTGCCCGCCAGCGGCAGCGGCTACCAGGTGTCCACGTGGCCGGACGGGCGAACGGCGCCGTCCCTGACCCAGACCCCACACAGCTTCCACCGCGGCCGGTGGGAAAGCGAGCTGAGTGTCGTGGTAAAGGTCGACCTGGACGGCGGTGCGGTCCTGACGACCCATCTCGCCGCCTCGCCCGCGGTGACGATCGTCGACCCGGACAGTGAGCGTCCAGGCCTGGGCAGGCTGGGGAGTTACGACCTGTTCAACCACTGCTTCGACATCCGGTACGCCCTGGAACTGCTCTTCTGCAGGGTGCGCACGGCGAGCCGTGGCGTGACAAATGGGTGGTCGCCGTCGACGCGCCGCACGGTCGGGTGCGGCGCCTACCTCGATGATCGGGTGGGGTCGGCGCTGATCCATGCCGGCGCCATCGACGACGGCTGCTGGCGGGGAATGCTTTCGCGGCTCGTCGCGCCGTATCCGGCGGGCGAGCCGCAGCGGGTCTACGCGGCCGCCCTCGACGTGGACGTCGATACCGACGGCGGCGAGCGGCGCCGCCGGGTGTCGTCGCTGCCGTTGGTCCTCATGCGGTCAGAGAACCGTTCCTCAGACGTGCAGTCACCCGGCTGGCTGGGGCGAGAAGCGGGACCAGCCGGCCGGTGCGAGCCAATTACCTTACTCGGCGCGCTTGCCGCTTGCGCGACGCACTAGAAATGTCATCCACCTCGTCTTTGTCTGGCCGGCCCGCCGGTCGCGCACGCCGGCCTCACCCGCAACCCGACCGGCGGGCCGGGTGCCGACCGCGCAGCCACCGAGCTGCGAGCGCGACAAGCAGGCCACCGGCAGCGGCTGGACCCACCGCCGGCACCGGGCTGCGTACCCGGTGCGGCCGATGCGCCACGCCGACGCCGCTGACGCGGCCCGGCGCACCGAGCCGGAAGCCGACCTCGAGCGCCTTTCGCGCCCGCTGGTAGACCGATCCTCGGGCGTTGAGCCCGCCCCGGAAAGCCGGCAGTGGCGCCTGCGCACGGTCGGCCGTCAGCGCGATTTGGCAGGCTGCCGCTCGGCGCGCAGGTCTGCCAGCGTCTGCTCCTGCCGGCCGACAGCCGTGTCGTGGGGCTGGGCGCGCTCGTCGGCGACCGCCAGACGGCTGGCGTCGTCATCGGCGCGCACCGGCTCCGATGCGGTGACGCGAATTCAGCTTGCACTCCTGGGTCGGCTGTCAGGATTTCGGTGGTGGCCTTGTCGATCTCGGCGCGGATGCGTTGCGGGTTGGCGCCCCGCATGATCTGGGTCAGGCGCGAGCCAGGCGTGGACGATCACGGGCACGGTGAGGTCGCAGCGGACCGCAGGAGGCAGTGACACTCTGCGGGCGACATCGGGGCCGACACGGACCGAAATACCCCGGCGAGCACACTGCGTGCCGATAGCGTCACTTTCCGTCTGGAAGCTGGGCCGGGTACTGCGGGTGCTCCGCGGTCATCACCAACGGGGGTTCAACATGTCCGTATCCAGGATCGCGCGCTGGGCCGTCACGGCCGTCACGGCCGCCGTGGGAGCACTGGCAGGCGCGGCAGGCGCCGCCGCGGCGCCGGTGACACCGCCCGCCGGGCCGCCCAGCAGGTTCGACGTGCCGCTGACCGGGCAGGCCACCTTCGCCGACCTGGGCACGCTCACCTTCACCGGGACCGTGCACCTGGCCGTGCCGCCGAACCCGATCAGCCCGCTGGGCCTGCGGATCATCCACACCAGGCTCGTCGACGGGCTCGGCACCGGCGCCGGGATCTCCTGTGAAGCGCGCGGCAGCCAGCACTTCCGGCTCGCCGCGGACAACACGCTGGAGTTCACCGGCACGTACAACATGGTCCCGCCCAACCCGGTCCAGCCCGGCGACCCGGCCGAGGCCTGCTGGGGCAAGCGCGTGAACGTGGCGTTCACCGTCGAACTGGACGCCGCCGGCAACGTCGCCGGGCAGCCGACCGCGACCACGGTCGACCCGGCGGCCGACCCGCAGCCCTGAACCGGCTCACGTTCGCGGGGCTGTAGCGGCCGGGACGCCCGGCCGCTACAGCCCCGCGGCGTGTGCGGGGCACGGTGCGGCAGAACCAGCAGACGACCGACCCGTATCGGCAGACCGGACACCGGGTGCGCGTCGGCTGGGGCCCGCAGGGCCCGACACGGCAGGCCCCGGCGCCGCGGTCATCGACGTGCTGTCGTTCACCACCGCGCTGACCGCCGCAGCAGGCCAAGGCGGCACCCGCGCGGTCGAGTACGCCCGCCGCCACAACCCGCCGCCGGCGGCGCGACGCTCCGAAACCGACGAGCGGCGTCCGGTGAGTCTGTCGCCGGTGACGATCCGCTCCGCGCAGGGGGTACGGCGGCTGACACCGCCCCGCCCAACGGTTCGGCGACCGCGGCGCGGCCGGCCGAGGCCGGTGCGACGGTCATCGGGGTGCCGCCGCGCAACGCCGCCCACGCGGCGGTGGCCGTGGTCGCCGCCGCGTGGGCGGTGACGCGACGGCGACACGCTGCGCCCGGCGGTGAAGGACCTGGGGGGCGCGAGGGCGTACACCGACGCGCTGGAGGCCTGGGTCCGGGCCGCCGTCGCAGGCCGCCGCGGCCGCGTGGCAGCAGATCGCCGGGCAGCCGCCGGAAATGCCCCGGGAACGCGCGAACGGCCGGAAGCCGGCCGGATACGGGCACGCGCGGGACGTGGCGAGCACGGCCGAGGTGGGCACGAGCCGGACCGCGCCGGTCCAGGACCAGACGGGTCTCGTGGGCAGCCGGCCGGCTGAACTCGGCCTGCGTGCTCCGGCGGCGCGGCGGGGACAATCCGGTGGCCGGGCGCGGGCCCGGTCCGTACGGTGTCGGGATGGCCGAGTTCGTGGCAGGTCTGCAACTGTGCCGGGTGTTCTACACGCAGGCCGTACGGCCCCTGCTCGACGAGGCATACCCGCGGCTGCGGCACGCCGCCGCGCGGGTCGGGCCGGGCTCGGAGGTGCTGGGCTTCGACACCGCCCGCTCGGCCGACCACGACTGGGGCCCACGACTGGAACTGCTGCTGTCGCCCGCCGACGCCGACCGCCACGGCGAGCAGGTCTCACAACTGCTCGCGCGGCGGCTGCCCAAACAGACACTGGGCTGGCCGACACACTTCGAACCCCCCGACGCCCGGGTACGGGTGATGGCCCACACCGACGGGCCGGTCGCACACCGCGTCGTGGTCACCGACACCGGCCGCTGGTCGGCCGCGCTGCTGGGCTTCGACGCCCTGAACGAACCGACGACACTGGACTGGCTGGCCACACCGACACAGGTCCTGGCAGAGGTGACCGGCGGAGCCGTCTACCACGACGGGATCGGCGAACTGACCGCACTACGGGCCCGGCTGGCCTGGTACCCCGACGACGTATGGCGATACGTGCTGGCATGCCAATGGGCGCGGATCGGGCAGGAGGAACCGTTCACGGGCCGGGCCGGCGAAACCGGCGACGAGACGGGCAGCCGGATCATCACGGCAAGACTGGCCCGCGACGTGATGCGGCTGTGCCTGCTGCTGGCCCGGCGCTGGCCGCCATACAGCAAATGGCTCGGACGGGCGTTCGGGCAGCTGCCGCAAGCGGCGCAGATCGCCGCGGCACTGCGGGCCGCGCTGACCGCCGACCAGAGCGCCCCACGCCAGGACGCGCTGTGCGCGGCGTACGAGGCGGCCGGGGCATGGCAGAACACACTCGGGCTCGCCGAAGCCGTGCACGCCCGGCGGCGGCCGTTCCACGACCGGCCGTACGCGGTGATCGGCGCGCAACGGTTCGCCGACGCGCTGACCGCGCGCATCGCCGACCCCCAGCTGGCCAGGCTGGGGCCGGCCGGCGCCGTCGACCAGTTCGCCGACAACACCGAAGTGCTCATGCGGCCCGGCACCGCGCGCGCGGCCGCGGCGGCGGTGCACGGGCTCAGGTGAGCCGCAGACGCCCACGGACCACTCACAGCCGGCCAAGAACGCGCGCCACGCGACCGTGCCATGCGGCCGGGGGCGGACCAGGGCCGGTCCCGCCGCCGACAGCCGGCAGGCCGCGGCGCGACTCCTCCAGGCCCCGCCGGCCCGGCACAGCACACCGCCGACGGCGAGCACAGCGGCGAGCAGCGCGACAATCCCGCGGGCACGGGCAGGCACCGGCGCCGACCCCTTCCCGGCAGCGGCATCCGACGCCCACCGGGGGCGTGTTCTGCCACCCGGGGGCGGCCGCTGCCCTACGCTCACGGGCGTGAAAGGGTACGCGCGGCGGGAATTCCAGCTGATGCTCCTACGCCGCATGGCCGACTTCCAACCAGAGCTGGTCCAGGCGGCATGCGCGCGCCTGTCGGCGTCACACACCGACTACATGCGCGCCCACCAGCGGTGGCAGACGATGCTGCGCTCACCCACCGCGCCCAAAGGCCTGGCGCTGTACGAGGCGGTGCTGGGCCCGGCCGACGAACAGGCCCAGATCGCGTACGGGGACGCGGAACTGACCGCGTACTCGTGGCGGCCGGCCGGGCTGTGGCCGCAACTGCGCTGGCAGGCACTGGTCGGCGACCGCGACTTCGTGCTGCACGGATCGCTGGTACGCGCCCCCGACTGCCCCGTGCCGCAACTCGGTGAGGCCGACAGGCCGGCGCCGTGGTCGTGCGTGGTCGGCGACGTGCTCACCCGATACCCGCACGCACGCCAACACGACCCGCAGACACCAGCACGGTGGGCGGTGGACGTGCCAGGCCCCGCCGGCGCGGTGTACCAGATGATGTTCGTCCACGGACTGCTACAACAAGTCACCCGCCAGACAACCCCGACACCACACCGGACCCGGCCGCAGTAGCACACCCGAAACGCCGCGACAGCACAACCGCGACAGCACGAACACGCCAGACAACCCCGACGCGGCCGCCCTGCCCGATACCGGTCGACGCCCGCACCCAGCCCGCCACGGCAGCAGAACCGCCAGACGGCGTCGACACGGCCGCCCTGCCGGACCCCGCCCGGGCATACACCTCGGCACAGGGCAGCGGGACGAGAACCGGCAGCGCCCGCACGCGGTGACCGCAGGCCCGCACACCCGCAACATCGAGGCCACAGAGCCCGCGGGCCGGGGCCGCAACCGCGCAGCCCGCAACGGCCGCGAACACCTGCCGCACGACACCGCCGCCCACACGCGCATCACGCCCGACCCGACCATCCTCGACGAAACCGCCGCCGGCTCGACGACGATGCCGAGCCGGCCAGCGGCACGACACGACACAGCCTCGCCATCGTGAGCAGACGCACCAGCGCGAAGCCGAACAAGGCACGCCGCGTGCCGGTGGCGGCGACCACCCCCGGCACGCGGCGGCAACGACGCCACGACGCCGCCGGCAAACAGCACGCCAGAGCCTGCGAGCAGCACGTCAGGGCCGGCTCGGTCCAGCCGCGCCGCGACGGACGCAGCGCCGACGAGCACGACAGCACGGCCCAGCAGCACGGACAGAACCCTGCCGGCCGCGGGGCCGGCGCCGGGCACGTCGACGCCCAGGCCGGTGACACGCACACCACGCCGGCCGGATGGCGGCGGACAGGGCGAACAGCCGCTGCCACAGCCGGCGACGTCCGGCGCCGGCTGTGGCAGCGGCGGTCACGGCATCGAGCAGCGCGAGGGCATCGAGCAGCGGCCAGCCGGCCACAGCCGACCCGACGCCCGGCGAGCCGCCCGCCCCTGACCGGGTAGCGGCAGCGCGGCGACCGCCGCCCCCGCGCCGCTCACGGGTTGGCGCGCTCGGCGGCGGCCACCACGTTACGCAACAGCATCGCCACCGTCGTCGGGCCGACACCGCCGACACGCGGCGTGATCGCACCCGCGACCTCGGCACAGGACTCCAAGACGTCGGGCAGGATACGCCGCCCCTCATAACGCACACCCCCGCCGACCACCACAGCACCCGGCTTGACGTGCTCAGGCCGGATGATGCCCGGCACCCCCGCCGCAGCGATCAGGATGTCCGCACGGCGGGCGTAACGCGCCCAGTCCCCCACCCCCGTGTGCACCACCGTGACAGCCGCGTCAGCGGTCGGGCGCTTCTGCGCCAACAGCATCGCCAACGGCCGGCCCAAAGTCGCGCCACGGCCGACGACCACAACCTCACGGCCCGCGACAACGACACCGTGGAACGCCAGCAACGCCTCGATACCCGCCGGGGTGCACGGCAACGGACCAGGCATGCCCGAAGCCAGCCGGCCCATGTTGACCGGATGCATCCCATCGACGTCCTTGTCCGGGTCCATGACCTGCAAAGCCGCGTTGTAGTCCAGATGAGCGGGGATCGGATACTGCACCAGCATCCCATGCACCGCCGGATCGTCGTTCCAGCCGGCGATCACCCGGTGCACATCAGCCTGCGACGCCCCGGCCGGCAGATGCACATGCGGCGACGCGAAACCCAACGCCGCGGCCCGCTGCTGCTTGATCCGGATATAACCCGCGCTGGCATCGTCATCACCGACCAGCAACGTCGCCAGACCAGCAGTCACACCCCGGGCGCGCAACACCGCCGAACGGGCCCCGACATCAGCCAAAACCTCATCGGCGACAGGCCCGCCAGGCAGCAAACGGGCAGACACCGACACGGCAGCAGGAGCAGGAGCGGACATGTGGAACCTCCACGCGGTCACCCAGGCGGACGGCGACCAGCGCACTCGCTCCCCGATGGTCGATCCCGCCCTCGCACCGCCAGTCGCAAACCCGACCACCAGCATGCCCCACCCACCCGGCCACCCACCCCCGGGTCCGGCCACAGACACCAACAGCCCCAACACCACACAGCAGACACCGCCGATCCGTGGAACTGATCACCGCACCGGCCCGCCGGTCGAGCAGATCCCAGCCCGGCGGGCGCAAACCCGGCCGATCACACGCAACGTCCAGACAGACAGACCCGCCAGGACACCGGACCCCACGGACACGGCAGACCAGGGGCGTACGAGAAGAAACCGGCGCGCGACAGAGCCGACAACCGCCCCACCAGCCGAACACGACACCAGCCACGACTGCCACGACCAGCCGACACGACGCGGACATCGACGAACACCAGCGGGAACGCCGGACCAGAACAGCAGGCGAACAACTCACGCCGGCGACCGCCGCAACGGGACGCCTCGGACGCCGCCACACGCCGAAGACTCCGCCAGGACGGCGCATAACACCTCAGAACCTCGCGGGCGTCAGCGATCACCTGCGGGGACGCCAGATCAGACCAGGAACCGAACAGTCCGCGGAAATGGTCGCCGTGGCGGGCGGCGCCCTCAGGCGCCTGCCCGCACAGGTCGGGCTCGTCGGCGATGCCCGCATCGACCGACGGACGCAGCTGGGCGGCGGTGAGCACCGTGACAGGAAACCGCACCGGCGGCCCGCCGACACCCAGCCGCAGTCAGCCCCGGGCAGCACGGCGGGCGCCCGTACACCACGACAAGACAGCCACGGGCTGTCCGCCAGGAGCCTCGGGGAACAACCGACACAAGACCAGCGCAGTCACCGCGACACCTCGCCGAACGGCGGCACGACGAAGCCGGTCGCCGTGTTGGTGAACCCGTCCCAGGCGAAGGCTAGTGTGTCCAGCTATGGGAGCCGCCTACAAAGCCGTCCAACTCGGGGCAGACATGCTCATGACGGACGGTGAGGTCATCCATCCGGTCCCGCAGGGCGTCTACCAGCCGGGCCTCGGGTCGGTGGCGACCCGGCTGGCCGGTCGGTTCGATGACGAGGGTGTCGTCATGGTCGACCTGGACGCGGCCCGCGCGATGCGCCTGCCCACGACACGCGCCGAGCTGGCCGCCGTCGAGGGCGACCATGTCCTGTTGCGCGAGATCCGGTCGGAGGGCTGGGAGGTCAAGAAGCTGACGGACTGGACGACACTCCGGCGGGAAGGGCTCACGCTGCGGGTCGGCATCCTGCCCGCGATCGAGCCGGCCACGTTCCCGCTGCTCGACCCCGACCCCGCCGACGGCATGGGCACCTTGACGTCCCTGGCGCTCTGGCACCGGGTCACCGGCAGCGCGTACCACGGCACGACCGGAATCGCGGGCACGGCCGTTCTCAGCCGGGTGACGACGGTCGGCGTGAAAAAACTTCAGCCGACGTGGAAGCCCAAAATCGCGTCGGTCCCGGGATTCGAGGACGACTTCCACGCCGACCACTTCCGCGCTCCCGCGTCGGGGATGAGATTCGCCCACGCCTACGACGCGAACCGCGCCTACATCGCAGCCGCCGCGAACGCCATTCTGGCGCCGTGGCAGTTGAAGCAGGGCGGGGTGAAATTCGATCCGAAGATGGCCGGCTGGTGGTTGTGTGAACTGTCGCCGTGGAACGACAGGCGGATCCCCGACCCGGCCGGTTATTCGCAGGAGAAAGGGCCGCGCTGGATCTCCACGGCGACGGTCGCGCTGCTGCAGCAGTTGACGGAGGAAGGCGTCTACGGCGGCGTTCAGATCAAGGACAGCCGCGTCTGCGCCGGGTCCGAGCTGCTGCGGCCGTGGGCGTGGAAGATGCGGGACGCGTACGCGGCGGCGGCCGGGGCGACCGACGACCCGCGCGACGCCGACCGGGTTCTGAAAGCGCTCAAGGAGTCCGGCCGCAAGACGCTCGGGATGCTCGCCAGCGAAACGAACTGGATCTACCGGCCGGACTGGTGGTACTCCATCATCGCCACGGACCGCGCGAATCGCTGGCGCAAGATGTGGAAGACGGGCCGGGAGCAGAACCGCTGGCCGCTGTGGATCGACGTGGACAACGTGTGGTACGCCTCCGACGTCGAGGACGGCGCCGCCGCGATTCCGGCCGGCTGGAATCTCGACCCGACCGGGCTGAAGCTCGGGGCGTACAAGCACAAGGCGACCCGTAAGAGCCGCGTCGCGGGCGATGGGGACGGCAAATGAGCGGGTTGGGCAACCGCCTGGTCAACATGATGCGCGGCCGCGAGATCCGGCAACCCCCGATGACCTTCCGCGAGAAGGCGGAGGAACTGCGGCGCACCGCGGGTGTCACGAAGGGCGCCAGGATCGCGGGCGTCGACCGGCGCACGTTCCAGCGCTGGTTTGAGAAGTGGAACGCCGGCATGGACCCGAAGCCGCGCAAGCACTCGCTGGACAAACTGGACTTCGGCGTACGCCGGGCATGGGTCGCCACCGCGCCCGCCGACGGGGCCGTGGTGCTCAACGTCAAGGACCGCAACGACCCGGCCCGCGCGACCCGCACGATCACCGCGAAGCAGCTCAGGCTCTCCCCCGGCACGATGACCCGCGTCGCGGACGTCTACGTGGCCACCGGCGACGCCGAAGCGGCTGCCGCCGCGTTCCTGGCGGGCGTACAGGATCGCTTCTACCGCCGGTGGCTCACCCCGCCTCGGGGCGACCGGGACGCAGCCGCCTGGGACCGCTCCGGCGGCAGCGCTGCGGTGTCGGCCGGTGTGGCTGCCGTCCCCGGCCCTCGACACGCCGAAGGCGAAGAGGAGTTCGCCGAGGAGGACCTGGACCAGGTCGCCGGGCCGGAGGTCCCGGAGACGGCCTACGACGAGTTCATGGACGCCATCTACGACGAAGGCGTGGCAGAGGTCCCCGACGACGACGTGTACGGCGGCGACGTCCAGTAGCCGCGGCCGGGGCGGTCAGAGCTCGCGAAGGCCCGCCGGCGTGGACCGGAAGTCACAGCTGCCGAGGTAGAACCCGCGCAGACGCTCCTCGAAGTCGACATGCAGCCATCCGCAGCCGGCCGCGCGCGCATGCGTGGCGGCCACGCCGACCAGCTCGGCGCCGACACCCTGGCGCCGCAGGTCCGCCGCGACGACGGTGTCCAGGAGGAACGCATGCGCGCCGCCGTCCCAGGCGACGTTGACGAAACCGACGAGCCGCGAGCTGTCGCGGGCGCACACCCAGCCGAGGCTGTGCCGCGTGACCTGCCCCTGCCAGTCGTGGCCGGACGGGTCGCGCTCGAACCCGTCGGCGTGGAGCAGTTCGACCTCGGTGTTGTGGAACGCGCCGCGCCAGGTGAAGGTGATGGCCATGAGTGCGCACGATAGGGCCCGTCGGCCCTCGATCCCACAGGTTTTGCCACCACGAGACGCGCCGGGGACCATGAGCAGGCATCGGACCCCTGAGAGCTTGCCGCCGCCATCGACTTGACGGGGCGGCTCATCGCAGGTCGCGGACGGCCACGCCGGGTGCGTGGTGGCGCACGGCGGTCGTGAGCCGGTCGAGGTCGAACCGCCAACCGCTGACGGCCCGGCCCGCGGCGAGCAGGCGCGGGCCGGGCGCGCCGGAGACGGCGCACCCGAACCCGGCCGGCAGCCTTTCCCGCCGAGCCGGTGGGCGCGCCCGGCAGGCGCGCCACGCCGGGTGGGCGCAGCACGCCGATGCACGGCAGGTTCTGCGCCGGCTGCCGGCGCCACACGACCACCGCCTGCACCTCGGCCCAGGACACATGCGCGGCGGTGGCCGCGCGGCACGGCGGCGAGCCGCCGAGGCTGATGCCGGTCGCGTCGACGCGCAGAGCGCTCTTCCAGCTGAACGCCGCGACGAGCATGACAACGCCGACGCCGAAACAGGGCCGGCCTGAGCAACCGGGTGAGCGCGTCAAGCGCCGCGAGCAGCACGGCGGCGGCGGCGAACAGCAAGCAGACCGCGACGACGAGGATCGCCCCGGGGGTCGGGGCCGCAGCGGTGCTCGTACACATCGGATGCGATCACGGGCGCACATCCCGCCGGCCGTAGTCAGGCGGCGGCCCGGTCGCCGTGGGCGCGGCGGCGCAGGGTGCTGTCGGTCAGGGCCGGCGGACCCCAGGCGCCGTCGGCGCGGTACAGGTCGACCCCGGGCGCGACGATCTCGTCGATGCGGTCCAGGGTCGCGTCGTCAAGGGCCAGATCCGCCCCCTCGAGCGCCGCGTCCAGGTGAGCCATGGTGCGCGGACCGATGATGGTCGAGGTGACCGCGGGGTGCGCCTGAGTGAACGCGAGCGCGAGTTCGGGCAGCGTACGGCCCAGATCGGCGGCAAGGGCGGCGAACTGCTCGAGGGCGTCGTACTTGGCGGCGTTGGCGGGCACCGCCGGGTCGAAGCGGTGCGGGGTGAGCGCGGCCCGCCCGGCGGTGAGGTCGACCGTGTCGCGGGCGACCCGGCCGGACAGGAAACCCGAGGCGAGCGGGCTCCACACGAGCACGCCCATGCCGTAGCGTTGGGCGACAGGCAGGAGGTCGGCTTCGACGCCACGGGCGAGCAGGGAGTACGGGGGCTGCTCGGTGCGGAAGCGGCCGACGGCGCGGCGCCCGGCGGCGTGGTGGGCTTCGACGAGCTCCTCGGCGGGGAACGAGGAACAGCCGTAGGTGCGGATCTTGCCGGCGCGCACGAGGTCGTCGAGGGTGGCGAGGGTCTCCTCGATGTCGGTGGTGTGGTCGGGGCGGTGGATCTGGTACAGGTCGATGCGGTCGGTGTCGAGGCGACGCAGGCTGTCCTCGACGGCGGTGAGGATCCAGCGCCTGCTGTTGCCGCCGCGGTTGCGGCCTTCGCCCATGGGGAAGTGCACCTTGGTGGCGAGGACGACGTCGTCGCGGCGGCCGTGCAGGGCCTTGCCGACGATGGTCTCGGATTCGCCGGCGGAGTACATGTCGGCGGTGTCGATGAAGTTGACGCCGTGGTCGAGGGCGTGGTGGATGATGCGGGCGCAGTCGTCGTGGTCGGGGTTGCCGACGCTGCCGAACATCATGGTGCCGAGGCAGTAGGCGCTGACCTCGATGCCGGTGCGGCCTAGGGCGCGGTAGCGCATGGTGGTGCTCCCCTGGTCGGGACTCCCGCGCCGGCCCGGCGGGAGTCGATCATGTTGGGGAGCGTAGGTGCTGGAGTGTGCTCCAGGTCAAGCCGGCGCGGCCGGGGTCTGCTCCCCCGGCCGCGCGGCACGGTCAGGTGCGGGCGGCGGCGATGGCGCTCTCGGTACGGCGGCGCAGGTCGTCGAGGTCGACGCCGGCCTCGGTGATGATCAGCGCGGCGAGGCCTTTGCCTTCGCGGATCAGGCCGAGCAGGATGTGTTCGGTGCCGATGTGCCGGTGCTTGAGGCGCAGGGCTTCGCGTAGGGACAGTTCGAGCACGACTTTGCTGCGCGGCGTGAAGGGGATGTGGCCGCCTTCGCTGACGGCGACGCGGGGTCGGCGGCGGAACAGGCCGCGCCGGGGTGGCGGGGTGACCTGGTTGAGGGCGCCGGGGCCGAAGGTCTCCTCGAGTTTGGCACGTACGGCGTCGAGGTCGATGCCGATGGCCTGGAGTGCGGCGGCGTCGGCGGCGCCGAACGGTTCGGCGGTGCCGATGTGGCGGTTGATGGCGGCGGTGACTTGGTCGTGGTCGAGTCCGGCGGCGGTGAGCAGGTCGTGCGGGATGCCGCTGGTGGGTCGGAGCAGGCCGAGCAGGAGATGTTCGGTACCGATGTAGTGCAGCTGGCCGCAGTGGCGGGCCTCGCCCTGGGCGCCTCTGACGACATCGCGTGCGGCGGTGGTGAATCGTTCGAACAT
>NZ_BONI01000140.1 GCF_016862635.1 Catellatospora coxensis
AACCCACGGCCCTGACCCCGCGACAGGCCCATCGTCCGCAACCGCGACAGCACCGTGCCCCGACCCCGCGCCCCCGACACCACCGCGAACCCGATCGCCAGCAACGCCAACGCCACCCCGGCACCCGCACCGATGGCGTACGCGAACGTCACCACCGCGTTGATGCTGGCCTTGTCCAGCTCCTCGCGCGCCTGCTCCCAGGTGATCACCTCGGTGACCTCCTCGTACGCGCGCGGCCGGAAGCCCTCGTTGGCCCAGCGCTCCTGCCCGGCGCCGCCGACCTCGCGCAGCCGCTCCGGGTCGGGGTCGCCCGCGATCAGGTAGCCGTTCGGCGTGAACGCCTTCTGGGCGTCGGTCTGCACCGCCTGCCACGGCACGACGATGAAGTTCGACGCGCCGTTGGCGATCGGCGGGAAGCCGTCGACCACGGCGGCGATCCGGAACTCGTAGTGCCGGCCGCGCAGCGTGACCGCGCCGTGGTCGCCGCCGAGCTGCTTGGCGACGCCCGGGGAGACCAGCACCGGCACCTGTGCGCCGGGCACCGCCTCGGTGAACGCCTTCGGCGGGGTCACGTCGACCCCCGACTCCGCCACCACCTTCGCGTACGCCTGCCCGTCGAGCACCAGCGCGTACACCGTGCCGAGCCGCTTCTGGTCGAGGGTCAGGTCGCTGGCCCCGTCGACCATGTACTGGGCCACCGCCGTGACACCGGGCACCGCGGCCAGCTCGGCCTCGGTGGCGTCGTCGAAGAAGTACCCGTCGACCTTGACGTCGGCGGGCAGGCGCAGGTCGGTGGCCCGGTCGCGGCCCTCGTCGATGGTGCTCGCCACGGCCACGCTGAACACGGCCGTGCTGACGGCGACGACCAGCACCGCGACCGGCCCGATGACCGCGCCCGCGGTGCGTCCCGAGCGGGACAGGCCGAGGAAGCCCACCGCGCCGCGCCCGCGGGCGGCCAGCCGGCCCAGCCGGCTCACCACCGGCGGCACCAGCCGCACCATCGCCACCGCCGCCCCGGCGGCCAGCAGCGCCGGCACCGCGGCCAGGTAGACGTCGACACCGGCGGCGCTGCTCAGCCCGCGGCTGCGCAGCAGCCACACGCCCAGCCCGGCCAGCACCAGCAGGCTCAGCTCCGCGGTGCGCCGCTTCACACCCACCCGGGCCGAGGCCAGGTCGGCGCGCTCGCCGGAGAAGGAGGGGTCGCGGGCTGTCCGCATGGTCATGACCGGCACCGCCAGCGCCGCCAGCGCGGTGAACGCGGCCAGCACCGGCCAGGTGACGGCGGGCCGTCCGGCCACCGCCGCGCCGAGCAGGCCGCCGACCACCGCCGGGGGCACCACGAGCAGCGACTCCAGCAGCGTGTACGACCCGATGGTGGCGATGGCCCCGCCGCGCGCCCGCAGCAGCGCGAACTCGCCCCGCCGCCGGGTCACCGCGACCCGGGCGGCCAGCAGCACCAGCCCGGCCAGCGTGATCAGCGCGCCCATCTGCACGACGGCCAGCAGGGCCTGCCCGGCACGGGCCTTGTCGGCGAACTTCGCCAGCTGCGAGTCCAGGCTGGTCAGCAGGGTCGCGTTGATGCCCTGCCGCCGGGCGACGGTGACCGCCTCGACGACCTCGGGCAGCACGCCCGCGTCGAGCTTCGCCGTGTCGACCCGGTAGCGCCACTCGTAGACGATCCCGATGAGCTCCTTCACCCGGTCCAGGCCGAGCTCGTCGGAGTAGACCACCGCCCGGTACGGGTCGCCGTCGTCGTTGGGCAGGTAAGCCCGCAGGCCGAACGGCACGGGTTCCCAGAAGGCGCCCTTCTCGTCGTGCGGCCGCACGATGCCGACCACCTCGACCGGCACCTCCCGCTGGAACAGGAACGTGCTGCCGACCTTCTGCTGCAGCTTGTCGGCGTTCCACTCGGTGAGCACGATCTCGATCGGGCCCGCGGTGCCCGGCTGGGTCTTCGGGAAGCGGCCCTCGACGAGGTCGACCTGCTCCTCCAACCCGCTGCCGGCGCGCAGGCTGAACAGCACCATGCCCTGCTTGTTGCCACCCGGCAGCCCGGTCCCGGTCACCCAGGACTCGTCCATCGTCGTGGACGCCGCCCACCAGGACTTCTCGATCCGGTCGCGCACCGCCGGGTAGAGCACGGCCTGCTGCTGCTCCAGCTTGCCGTCAGGCTTCCAGTTGTCGCCCTTCTCCTTGACCCCGCGGTAGGTCAGGTCCCGGGACGTGTAGCTGAGCTGCGAGATGTCGTTGCGCAGACCCTCGTCGGTCAGCCGGTTGGCGGCCCGTGGCGCGCCGACCACCAGTAGCCCGGCCAGCAGTGTGAGCGTGCCGAGCAGCGCCAGCGGCCCGGCCGTGGCCCGTACCCGGGCGATCCAACCCTTCACCGGTCAGCTCCGATCCGCAGCTGGGCCGCGGCCAGCCGCTGCCGCATCGTGGTGGCCACCAGCCCGGCCATCACCAGGGTGACGGCGAGCAGGGCGGCGGCGGTGCCCAGCACGGGCAGCCAGTCCGTCGTGGTGAGCGCGGGCGGCACCGGCCGGCTCGCGCTCGGGGTGAGGATGACCAGCGGCCCGGTCGTCCGGGCGACCAGCAGGCCGACCACCAGGCCGACCGCCACACCGAGCCCGGCCAGGAAGGCCTGCTCGATCATCAGCGCGCGGGCGAGCAGGCTCGGCGGCGCGCCCAGGGTGTTCAGCACCGCGAGCTCGGCGACCCGGCGCCGGGCGGTCGCCCGCACGTCGACGGCGACGCCGACCAGGGCCAGGCCGATCGCGCCGAGTGCGGCGATGAACAGGGCGATCCGCGCGCCGACACCGAACGGGTCGTCGGCCGCGTGTACGGCCAGCGCCTTCCGGTCGACGGTCTGCAGGTTGGGCAGCGGGCCGGCCGCCGTGGCGGCCTCGGCGTGCCGGGCGGGGTCGGTCTGCACCCACCATTCGGTGATGTTGGGCTGCCGCCAGCCGGACTGCTGGAAGTGGGTGCTCAGCGAGGGCATGTCGACCAGCAGCGCGGCCGGGTCCACCCCGCCGGGCAGCGCGGTGAGCTGCCCGACGATGTGCACGTCGACGTTGCTGCTGCCCCAGAGCGGGATGGCCAGTTTCGCGCCGACCTCGGTGTGCAGCGACGCGAGCGCCTCGGGCGTGGCCAGCGCCGGGACGGTGAGCTGGTCGCTCACCGGGCGCAGGCTGAACGCGTACCGCGGGATCTCGCCGAAGCCGCCGGCGCTCGTCAGCTCGACCCGGGCCGTGTCGCCCTCGACCCGCTGCTGCACGCTCAGGGAGGAGGTGGGCGGGCCCCAGGTCATGCCTTCGCCGTCGAGCTTGAGCGGTGTGGCGGAGCCTCCCGCGCCGACCGTCGCCAGGCCGCTGAGCTGCCACACGATCGTGACGCCGCCCGGCATCTCGGGGCCTTCCACGGCGAAGCCGGTCAGCCGCAGGCGCGGCGTGCGCGGCAGCGCCGCCTCGAAGGCGTGGGCGTCGGAGCCCTCGTCGCCGGCCAGCGGCACCTGGTGGATCGCGCCGTGTTCGTCGGTGAGCAGCAGCGCCGTCACGTCGCGCGGCCGGGCGATCCACTCGCCGTCCGGGTCGGTGATGCGCAGCGAGCCGCGCACCGCGGTCGTGCCCTCGGGCAGGTCGACCCCCGGCTGGCGGTGGCTCGCCGCGGCGACCGCGGCCAGCTGCGCGGGCGCGTCGCCGAGGTCGGAGCGCAGCCGCAGCACGTCGCCGGCGGCCGCCGTGTCCAGCGCCAGGACCGTGGTCGGGGTCGCCTTCTCGCCGGTGTCCATGCGGGTCCGCCAGGCCGGCAGGGCCGTGGTGACCCCGGGCAGCGCGGCGAGCTGGTCCACCCGGGCGGGCGGCACCGACCAGGCCGTCTCGACCAGGCGCAGGTCCGCGCCCGCGGTGTGGTCGGCCTGGTCCACCTGGGACTGCCGGGCGGTCGCGGCGAGCGTCCAGGCCAGCGTGCTGACCGCGACGCTCAGCGCCAGCAGCAGCACCGGGCCGGCGTGCGGGCGGCGCCCGGCCTGCCAGACGCCGAGCTGGGCGGCGAACCACGGGCGGCGGTCCACCCGGCGCTCCAGCAGCCGGGTCAGCGGCGGAAGCAGGCGCAGCGCGAGCACCGCGCCCGCGAGCACGCCGAGCGGCCCGGCCGAGGCCAGCAGCGGGTCGATGCCGAGCGTGCCGGCGACGCCGGACAGCGGCGACTCGTACTGCTGCAGCTGAAACCAGGCCAGCCCGGCGAAGCCGATGAGCGCGAGGTCCAGGCCGGTGCGCTGGGCGGCGGCGGCGCGGCTGGGCCGCGACCGGGCCGCCAGGTCGGCGACGTAGGTGCCGCCGCCGCGCATGGCGGGCAGCAGCATCGCCAGTACGCAGCCCAGCCCGGCGGCCGCGGCGACCGCGACGGTCGTCGGCGTGACGCCGGCCTCCAGCCGCAGGCTGACGTTGCGCAGCGCGGGCAGCCGCTCGACGAGGCCGAGCAGCGGGGCGACCAGCAACGGGGCCAGCACGGCAGCGGGCCCGGCGATCAGCAGCGCCTCGCGGGCGGCCAGCCCGGCCAGCTGGCCGCGGGACGCGCCGCGGGCGCGCAGCAGCGCCGTCTCCGCGCGGCGGCCCTCGGTGAGCAGCGCGGCGAGCAGCAGCAGCGCGTACCCGCCGAGGATGGAGATGAGCAGCAGCGGGGTGAGCAGGTCCGACCGGCCGACGAGGCTGGCCTGCTGGATCCGGTCGACCAGCCGATCCAGGTGCGAGCCCGCCTGGCCGCCGTCGCCGTAGCCCAGCTCCTTGGTCACCTCCGGCAGGTTCTCCACCGCGTCGCGCGCGGCGATCAGCTGCGGCAGCTCGGCCCGGGACAGGTCCGGCGTCACCACCCAGCCGCTGTTGCCGAGGTAGGACCAGTCGCGGAAGAAGTCCGCGCGGGGCAGCACCAGCGGTCCGTACGTGCTGCGGCCGGCTTCGACGCCCTCGGCCATCTCGGGCACGAGCAGCCAGTACGGGTCGTCCTCCCGGTTCGCGGCGAAGACGCCGCTGACGACCACGCGCTGGTTCTTCTTGGTGATGCCGTTGGCGAAGCTGACCTCGGAACCGGCCTGCAGCCCCAGCGCCTGCGCGGCGGCCTCGCCCACGACGACCTGCTGCGGGTTCGAGCCGGCCGCCGGCCAGGTTCCGGAGACCAGGCGGGCGTGCTCGGCCAGGTCGTCCAGGAACATGACCCGGGCGTACACGACGCCGTAGCTGTCGGCCGTCGCGTCGCCGGTGTCGCTGGTGAACCGCAGGCCGCTCGCGTATCCGGCCGAGCCGAACCCGACCTGCGTGCCGGCGAACCGGGCCGTGAACGACTCGCGCAGCTTGGCGTCGGTCGCCTGCCACGTCTGCTCGGAGAAGGACTTGTCGACCTCGGCGCCGGTCGAGGACCAGCCGCTGCCGCCGGTACGGGAGGGCAGGCGCACCTGCACCGCGCGCTCGTCGGGCGGGGCGGCGGCCACGGCCGCCCGGCCGCCCGCCTCGATCACCGCGCCGCTGTAGCTCGCCAAGCCCACCAGGAGCGTCGTCGAGATCAGTGCTGCCGCCGCGGCGGCAGTCAACAGGCCCTTCGCGCTGTAGGCCCGCCGACGTGCCAGCATGACGCCTCCCTGATCGTTTGGTCTTCAACTTCTGTATGAGTTGAGACGACAGGGCGCGGGTTCGCAGGCTGTGGCGGCTGTTACCTGAATGTGATGACCATCGGGGTGGTATGCCCCTTTCACCCCGGAGGGCGAATACCCACAGTGAGCTGCGCGAACGCCGAACGGCGCGCGTCGGCCAGGACGGGGCTGTGCCCGCCGGCCCAGGACCAGAGCGCGCTGTCCCACGCGGCCTGGGCCGCCCCGGCGACCAGCAGCGGGTACGGGTGGGACTCGGGCACCCCGCTGCGCGCCGCAACGAAGCAGCTCACCAGTCCCCGCAGCTCCTCGCTGATCACCAGGTAGGCGCTCAGCAGCGACGGCTGCTCGGTGAGCAGGCGCAGCCGGGCCCGGATCTGCGCCAGCTGGGCCTCGTCGGTGATGTCGGCCTCGTCCAGCACGGCGCGCACCGACTCCAGCGGCGGCTCGCCGTCGGGGCGGGCGGCCAGGGCGGTGCGCAGCTGCTCGACCCGGGAGTGGCCGACGTCGCCGAACAGCACGTGCTGCTTGGACGCGTAGTAGCGGAAGAAGGTGCGCACCGAGACGCCGACCTCGGCCGCGATGTCCTCCACCGTGGTCTGCTCGAAGCCCCGCCGGGCGAACAGCGCCAGCGCCGCGTCCTCCAGCGCCTCGCGGGTGTGCTGTTTGTGCTGTTCCCGCCGGTTGATCACCCGTCCGGTCATTCACTCATCCTGAAGGCGTTGTTGCATACCGTCAAAGTCCCCCTCGACGATGCGCCCGGGTTGTTCGATATAGCAGCATTCAAGTTCTATGCCCCGCTACCGTCGGACCATGGTCGCCCATCGACTGGTGCGGAACCTGCTGGGAGGGGCAGCGGTACTCGCTGCCCTGCTCTTCGTCGTCTTCGGGCTGCCGGCCCTCAACCGTGCCGTGCCGACCGACCGCTCCCTGGCCGGGCACCTGTACGAGGTGGGCGCGGGCGTCAGCGTGCAGCCGCCGCCCGGAGCCCGGGTCGACGCCAGCAAGACCCGCCCCGGCGACGAGCGGGCCACCGTGCTGTTCCTGGTCGGCGACGTGCGCTACGCGATCGTGGTGCAGCCGTTCGGCGGGCAGATCGCCGAGGCGGCCGACAAGCTGCGTACGAAGATCAAGGCGACGCAGGGCTACCAGGTCACCGGCGTCGAGGGCGGGGTGAACACCGCCAGCGGGCTGTCCGGCCTGGCCGGCGGGTACACCGCGCCCGGCCGGTGCGGCCGGTACGCCGTGTTCCTCGCCGACGGGCGCTCGATCGAGGTCACCGTCAGCGGCGCGCAGCTCGAGCTGCAGCGCGAACTCGCCGGCATCGACGACTCGATCAGCTCCATCCGGTACGGCGGTGGCCGGTGACGGTCGCGGGCCGCTCCGGGGGGCGGCGCTGGCGGTTCTCCGTACGCCCGACGCCCCGCGCGGCGCGAGCGCTCAAGTCGCTGCAGCTGCCCGCGTTCTGGCTGCTCGGGCTGATCATGCTGGCGGGCGTGGCGCGCCTGCTGGAGATCCTGCGCACCGACCTGGCCCGCTTCCCGATCGCCACCACCTCGGCGGTGCTCCTGTTCGCCCTGTACGCCGTGCCGTTCTGGCTCTTCATCGCGTCCATGGACTTCCTCGAACGCGAGCCGCCGCTGCTCATGGCGACCGCGTTCGCCTGGGGCGGCGCCGTGGCCACCACCGCGGCGATCCCCGGCACCCAGGCCGTGCACGACCTGGTCGCCAAGCTGATCTCACCGGCCTTCGCCGCGACCTGGGGCTCGGCCATCGCCGGGCCGACCATCGAGGAGCTGCTCAAGGCGCTGGGCGTGGTGATGATCGTGCTGGTGGCCCGCAAGCAGATCAACAGCGTGCTCGACGGCATGGTCTACGGCGCGCTCATCGGGCTCGGCTACCAGGTGGTCGAGGACATCGTGTTCGCCGTCAACGCGGTCGCGCTGCGCGGCCAGGGCGACGGTGTCGGCCCCGTGGTCGCCACGTTCTTCCTGCGCGGCTTCCTCGCCGGCCTGTGGAGCCACACCCTGTTCACCGCGCTCGCCGGCGCGGGCATCGCGTGGTTCGTGGTGCGCACGGACAAGCCGATGTGGTGGCGGCTCGGCGGGCTCGGCCTGGGCCTCGGGCTGGCCTGGCTCACCCACTTCGTGTGGAACTCGCCCCTGTTCGCGGACGGCCTGGGCTCCGGGGCGGCCGGCGTGCTGCTCGGCATGCTCGGCAAGGGGCTGCCCGCGCTGGCCATGGTGCTGGCCCTGCTGTGGGTGGCCCGGCACCGCGAGGCCCACTACTACGTCGCCCAGCTCGCCCGGCTGCACGACCGGAACATCGCCACACCCGGCGAGCTGCAGATCATGGGCCACGGCCATCTGCGGGCCGACGCGCGGCGGTACGGCCGGGCCCGCTGCGGCCGGGCCGGCGAGCGGGCGGTACGCGGCCTGCAGACCGCGCAGGCCCGGTTCGCGGTGGAGCTGAGCCGGGTCGACCACATCGCGCCCGGCGACATGCTGCTGGTGCACTGCCGCGACGAGGTGCTCGCCCAGCGGCAGCGCCTGGTGAACCTCGGCCACCCCGAGGCGGTCGTCTCCCCGATGCGCCCCGCCGTGCCCCGCGTCGTCGTCCTGGGCGCCCTCTTCGCCGTCGCCCTCTTCCTGCTCATCTGGCAGGCCATCCGCCACCTCAACGCCGCCTGACAGTGCGGATGTAGGAGCGGGCCACCCGGGCGGTCTGACTCACCGCCTGACCAGGCCCTCGCGTCGGCCACGCCCCCCGGCCACGCCCCCCCGTCACGAAAAGACGCTGGCCTATCTCATCGAAAAATCGTGCACCAGATTCGATGAGATAGGCCAGCGTCGATGAAAAGCGCCGGCGCGGCGAGCCGCGTCAGTTGGGGGCGTGGCCGCCGTCGCCGTCGACCGTGATCTCCGGCGTGCCGTCCTGGTCGAGGTCGACCAGGGTGATGTCGACCTCGCCGTCGTGGTCGGTGTCGAACTGGAACAGGTCGGCCTTGCCGTCGCCGTCGGTGTCCGACACCCACACGTCGGTGCGGCCGTCGTTGTCGGTGTCGCCCTTGATCAGGTCGCGGCGGTCGTCGCCGCGGGTCTCCACGGACTCGCTCATGACTTCTCCTTAACGGGGGTCGTACCGCAACACGTTAGTGGCGGATTTTCGCACCGGCGGCAGCGAGGGCCTTGATCGCTCCCGCGGACTCGGAGTAGCCGATGACCAGCACGCCGTCGGGGTTCGTGGGCAGGATCTGGTTGGCGATCTTCGCGAGCTCGGCCTGGTCCTTGACCGAGCCGTCGTCGGTGATCTCGTAGATGTACGTCTGCACGTCCACCTCGCTCACGCCGGCCTTGACCAGTTCCTTGGTGACGCCCTCGGCGAGCTTCTTGCCGTAGTTGTCGCTGTGCGTGACGATCGCGACCCGCTGCAGGCCGTCACGCAGCATCACGTCGGCCAGCGCCCGCGCCTGCAGCAGGTCCGAGGGCGCGGTGCGGAAGTACAGGCCGCTGTCCTCGAAGCCGGTCAGGTCGGGCGAGGTGTTGCACGGCGAGAACATGATCATGCCGTACTTGATCGCCTCCGGCAGCGTGGCCAGCGCGACACCCGACGCACCCGGGCCGATCAGCACCTGCACGCCGGCCGCGTGGTGGCTCTCGATGGTGGCCTTGGCCTTCACCGGCGAGGTGCCGTCGTCGCCCTCGATCCACCTCACCGGCTTGCCGAGCACACCGCCCGCGTCGTTGATCTCCTCGATCGCCAGCTTGGCGCCCGCGTCCATCGGCGGGGTCGTGTACGCCAGCGCGCCGGTCTTCGGGAGCAGGCCGCCGAAGGTCAGCGGCTTGTCGGTGGTGCCGTTCTTGACCGGCGACGGCGGCTTCTGGTCGGTCACGTCGCGCTCGTTGCCGGTGCCGAGGTACTCGGTCTTGCCGTTGTCGAGGGCGTTGCCCTCACCGAAGTGCACGGTGCCGTAGCTGGTCGTGGCGGGCTCGCCGACCTTGCTGAAGCCGTACCGCACGGTGACGCCGCGGTAGGAGATCGGCTTGCCGCTCTTCGCCAGGGTCAGGCACTGCTTGACGGAGCGGCAGATGGTGCCGCCGACCGTCACCGCGTTGATGTACTTGGAGATCTTGGCGGGATCGGTGCTGCCGGCCTGCTGCGCGGCCAGCGCGCTGATCACGACGGCGTCGTACGCCTCGCCCGCGTACAGCCGGTCCTTGAGAGCGGGGTTGATCCGCTTTATCCCCTGCAGGAACGAGTCCTCCAGCTCGATCAGCGGCAGCGTGCCCTTCATGCCGTTGAGCAGGCCGGGCTGCTCCTTGAACTCAGCGCCGAACTCGTTCGCCATATTGCCGTCGGTGCCGTAGAGGTAGGCCCCCTCGTACGCCGGGTTCTGGGAATCGTCCGGCCCCGAGCTGCAGGCAGACAGGGTGAGCAGCGAGACGCAGGCAGCGGCGATGACAGCTCGCGAGAAACGCATGAGGGTGCCTCCATGGCGATGGTCCAACGGGCACCTTAGCGCTGTTCCCTGGATTGGGGGAGGGGCCAATACGCCCGATGGGTGGCGAGTGCTCCGGTACGGTTGCCGCCGCCCGTTAGGCTCCCACCGTGACCGTCGATCCAGACCACTCCTTCGAGGACGCCGCTCTTGTACTTGACCAGGCACTTGCCGGAGACGGCAGAGCGGTGGCGGGAACCCTCCACGAGGTGGTGAAGCGCGACGGCAGTGAAGGCGCCTACAACGTCGCCTGGTGCCTGGCCGGAGAGCTGGCCGGCGACGGCGTCCGGGCGGGCGCCTGGGCGCTGGACTTCCCCGGCATAGACGAAGCGGCGTACGACACCCGCTGGGTGGCCAGGTTCGTCAGCGCGTACGTCAACAGCGACGAGCCGACCGGCGAGGCCCTCATCGGCGCGGCGCTGGCCGACGGCCAGCTCCCCCAGTGCCTGCTGACCCTGGCCGGCTCCACCGTCGCCACCAAGCGCCGCCGCGAGTCCTGAACCCGGGCCGGGCCTAGCCCGGCTCGATCCAGTAGCGCCTGGTCCGGCCGAGTTCGGTGTCGCGGACGTCTTCGAGCACCCCGCCACAGCGCTCGATGGTGCGGGCCGAGGCCGTGTTGGTGTCGTCGCAGGTGACGAGCACCCGGTCGATTCCCCGCTCGCGCGCATACGCCAGCACCTGAGCCACCGCCCAGGTGGCCAGGCCGCGCCGGCGCGCCGACGGGCGCACCGAGTAGCCGATGTGACCCCCGGCGTGCAGCAGGAACTCGTTCAGCCGGTGCCGCAGCGAGATCGAGCCGAGGAACGCGCCGTCCTCCACCATCCACCAGTACGAGGCGTGCACCCGCCCCTCCGCGACGGGCACGGTCTCGTCCGAGGACGTGACGAGCCGGCCGACCCAGGCGGCGAAGCCTTCGGCCGAGTCGACGTCGGTGGCTTCGTGCAACCCGCTGCCGGGCTGGACGAAGCCGTGCCCCCACTCGTCGCGCGCGTCGAGCCACGCGCGGTGCAGCAGCACGTCCGGGACGACAAGTTCAGCCATCGGGCGACCGTAGTGCGGACGCAGTGCCCGCGGCCAGGGATTTACCCACGGCAGGCGAAGAGGATCGCGCCGGGAAGGCTCCCGTCGAGGTTGACCAGGAGCTGGGCCTTGACCGTGAAACCGGCCTCGCGCAGCAGGTCTGCCACCCGGTCGGGCCGGCGGCGGTGGACGTGCACCTTCATCGGGTGGCCGCCGTAGCCCTCCGTCTTCAGCTGGGTCTCGTCGCCGACGTGGAAGCCGACCAGCAGCGGTCCACCCGGCCGCAGCACCCGGTGGAAGTGCCGCAGCACGGCCGGGACCAGGTCGTCGGGAATGTGGATCAGTGACCAGAAGGCCAGCAGGGCGGCCACCGAGCTGTCCGGGAGCGGCAGCTCCGTCATCGAACCCACCTCGAAGCGCAGGTGGGGATGGTCCCGCCGGGCGATCTCGATCATCGCCGGTGCCAGGTCGATGCCGAAGGCGTCGACGCCCAGCCCATGAAGATGGGCGGTGATGTCGCCGGGTCCGCAGCCGACGTCCGCCACCGTTCCGCCGCCGGCCGCTTGCACCTGCTCGGCAAACAGCGCCAGCGCCGCGCGCAGGTACGGCTGCCCGGCCATGGCCCCGCGCACGAGGTCGGCGTAGCTCTCGGCGACCGTGTCGTACGAGGTCCGGGTGTCCGCCAGCCAGTCGTCCGGCCCGGAGGAGCAGGCGCCTTCCAGCGTTGTCCGGGTTTGCGTCATTCGGGCTCCCTGGCGAGGGCGTCGGCGGTCGGTGTCACGGGCGCGAGCATAGGCGGCAGCCCGGCCGCGCGTGCCCCTCAGCTCGCCCAGGAGTGCCGTGAGCGGCGGCCCCGGAATGTCAGGCGTCGTCGCGGGCGTACTTGCGCAGCCGGAGGAAGCGCTCGGTGTTGCGCCAAGGGCTGGGGCGCACCCAGTCTTCCCCGATGGCGTCGTACAGCGGCCTGGCCGCCTCCAGATGGTCGGCCAGGGTGAGTGTCATCGCGAACCAGTTCCAGGCGATCGGCTCCAGGAGCGTCGCGCTGCGGCCGTCGTGCCAGACGGACGCGAAGGCCGCTGCCACGAGCTCATCGCCGACCTCATCACGGTCGAAGTAAACCCGCAGGTTGTCGGCATGGTGCCTCCGGGCGTACTCAAGGTGGGCCTGGGCGACGAGGAGCGGGATGAGCGTGCCGGGATTCGCCGCCGCCCGGGTCCGGGCGAAGTCGAACATCTGCTCGTCACTGCCGCTCCACTTGGCCATGAGGCCGTTGAGCATCGACTCGTGTCCGAACAGGTGGTGCGGGTCGGCGGCCAGCAGCCCGTCGAACCGCCGCCACAACTCCTCCACGGGCAGCTGCCGCGCCCGGCCCAGAATGATCAGATGGTGCCAGGCATCGGCGCAGCCCGGATCGAGGTCCACCACCTGGTCCAGGCAGTTCTCGGCCAGAACCAGCCGCTTGAACCAGATTTTCCAGGCGTCCGGCGACACCGTGTCAGCCGTGCCGCCGCCGCGCGCCTCCCACGCCCAGCGCACGGCGTGCGCGCCACGCAGGAGCAGCGGCCACAGGGTGCCCGGCTCGTCGCGGATCGGCCCTTCGATCCACTCCTGCACCCCGGGCGTCTTCGCGGCGATCTCCACGTAGAGCGCGCGGGTGTCACTGTCGGGGGCACCGGACAGCAGGTCGCGGGCCGTCGGCCAGTCCCGGTCGAGCAGGGCCCGGCGCAGCCTGGCCGCACCCGGGTCGTGGAAGAACGTGTCCATCGCGACCGGCACCGCGGCCGGCGACCTGTCCTGCTTCGACTTACGGAACAACCCCATGGGTGGGCAGCCTAGGGCGGGTGGCCTGGGCGAGGTATCCGATCAACAGGTCGGAGCGGGACGGGCCGGTCGGGCAGATGTGCTGTCGTCGGGAGATACGAAAAGGCCCCGAGCCGCTGCCTGATCACTCAGGTGCAGTTCGGGGCG
>NZ_BONI01000141.1 GCF_016862635.1 Catellatospora coxensis
CCCGCCGCACCGCCTGGTGCGGCGGGCGCCGTCGCCGACACGCCCGGCCGCCGACGCCACGCCGCTGATCTCTGTCCTTTCCGCGCCGTTCCCGCAGGCCACGGGCGCGCGAACACCGGCCGAACTCTGCCGGCACGCCTTGCCATCGTGTATCCGACGCTCCACTATGTACCGCATCCATTGAATGACATGAGATCCTTCGCCACGAGCGACGGATCGGATGCGAAGGAGACGTCATGCGCTCATCGCGCCTGCGCCATCTCGTCCTACCTGCCTGCTTGGCGATGGCCGCCGTGCTCGCCGCAGCACCCGCCGCCGCCCAGGTCCCCCAGCGGACCGCTCCCCCGAGTGCCGCGCCGGCCGGGGTCGCGACGGCCCTGGACACCGTTGCCCGGCAGGTCGCCGCCTCGCTGAGCGACCCCGCCGCGCGCCGCACGCTGGTCGCCGCGCTGAAGTCCGGCCCCCTCGACCTCTCCACGCTGCGGGCCGGCGCCACCCTCGCGGGCCGGGTACGCACCGCCGACCACGCCGTGCGCGCCGCCAAGGGCCTGCCCGAGTCCACCGGATCGCTCGTCCGGGCCCGGCTGGCCGACGACACCATGGCCGCCGCCCTCGCCGCGGGCGCGATCCCGCTGGTCGCCGCCGCCCCCGGCGACGACGAAGCTGCAGCGGTCGTCTCCTACGAGCCCGACGGCAGCCGCGTGCTGCTCGACCCCGCACGCGTCCCCGCCCGCCCGGTGATCGTCGTCGAGGTCGACGTCGCCAAGGCACTGCCCGCCGGCCTGGACGTGGTACGACAGGTGCTCGCCCAGCGGGGCGTCACCGCCGCGGCCGCGCCCACCGCACGGGCGAGCGGCGGCTACTGGGCCACCAAGCTCAACGCGGTCCGGCTGTCCAACGACCAGGAGCCATGGATCAAGGGTTCGGCCGAGATCTACAGCATCGTCGGCGGCTTCGGCCTCGACGGCACGCCCAAGGTCGACATCGTGCAGCAGCCGTACCTGGACAACGACGGCACCACCTACTACCCGAACCAGTTGCTGGTCCACTTCAACGCCTACAAGTACAACCTCGCCGACGTGGTCATGATGGAGGACGACGGCGACACCAACTACCAGCAGCTCGCCCAGGCGATCGCCGCGGTGCTGCTGACGATCGCCGACGCCGGGGCGTACATCCCGCTGGTCGACGCGATCCTGTCGGCCATCCCGTCCTCCTGGTGGACCGACGATCCCGACTACGTCGACTCCTGGTACACCCTGTCCACCGCGAGCAGCGGCCGGCTCAACGGCGCGGCCGCCAACGGGTGGATCGAGGTCAGCCCGTACTGGGTGGCCGAGCTCTGAGCACCGTTCGGCGCGGGCCCGCCGAGGTGGCGGACCCGCGCCGCACGCGGCGGCAATGAGCTGCGAGGACGCATAGGATGGAGATGGCGCAGCCGCTGCGGATCGGCCACAGGTTCCGAAACCGCCGGAGGTGACCCATGAACACCGCCCCGATCGTCGTCGGCGTCGACGGCTCCCCCTCAGCAGACCTGGCTCTCGGCTGGGCGGCCGACGAGGCCCGCCTGCGCCACGTTCCGCTCAAACTCGTGTACGTCGTCGACTCCCCCGGGCCGCGCGGCGCGTACGGCTACCTCACCGACGAGGTGACCTGCTTCGGCGAGGACCTGCTGGCCCGCGCCAAGGAGCTGATCGCCGACCGGCAGGTGCCGGCCACGGCCGCGATCGTGTGCGACGACGCCGCGCACGGCCTGATCCGGGAGGCCGCCGGCGCGACGATGCTGGTGGTGGGCAGCCGCGGGCACGGCGGCTTCCACGACCTGCTCCTGGGCTCGACGAGCCTGCAGACGGCGATGCATGCCCCGTGCCCGGTCGCCGTGGTGCGTCCGCGCGGCGACGGCGCACCGGGACAGGTCGTGCTCGGCACCGACGGCTCGCCCCGCTCGGCCGCCGCGGCACGGGTCGCGTTCGAGCAGGCGCGGCTGCGGCGCACCGGGGTGACCGTCGTGCACGCCTGGCGCGGTTCGCTGTCCGAGGCCACCGCCGGGCTGACCGAACTGGACGCGTGCGAGGTCAAGGCGTGGATGGTGCTCAACGACGCGCTCGCGCCGTGGCTGTCGCGCTACCCGGACGTGCCGGTGCGGAAGGTGCTGCGCAAGGATTCGGCGGCCCGGGCGCTGGTCGACGAGTCGGCCGGGGCCGAGCTGGTCGTCGTCGGCCGGCGGGGCCGCGGCGGGTTCGCCAGCCTGGTCCTGGGCTCGGCCGGGCATGCGCTGCTGCACCACGCGGCCTGCCCGGTGGTGGTCGTGTCCGGTTGACCTGCCGGGTCAGCGCAGGCTCGGCACCGCGCCGCTGTCGACCAGGGTGACGTGCACCCCGGGCAGGTCGGCGGCCCAGCGCTCGACGGCGGCGGTCAGCTCGGGTTCGGCCCCGGCCCGGCCGAGGCCGACGGCGTAGCGCGTCACCGGTCCGGTCTCGTACGGGCGCGGCCAGGCGTGTGCCTGCGGGGCTCCGGCCTCGCCGAGCGCGGTCAGCAGCGCACGCATCCGCCCGCGGACCCGGCCGAGCGTCTCGTCGGCGTCACCGTGCACCGCGATCACGGCCCAGCAGGCGTGGCGGCGGTGCAGCGGCGGCGGCCCGGCGAGCCGCGGCCACGGGTCGCGGCCGGAGTCCGACGCCTCCTCCAGGGCCTCCCATGCCTGGTACAGCTCCTGGGCGAGCAGGTCCAGCCCGCCGGGTGCGAGCTGGTCGGCGCAGCTGCGCACGGGCGCGGTCGGGGTCAGCACGGCACCCCGGGGGTGTACGCCGTCGGCGTCGCCGGTCAGCGTCACCGGCTGCCGCCAGTCCCATACCGCCCAGTCCTCGAAGAAGCGGTGCAGCAGCGTCGCGGCGGCGGCGTCGGCGGGCGCGCCGAGCACGGTCCGGGCGGCGAGCACGGACCAGGCCAGGCCGGGCAGCCCGCCGAACGGTGCCGAGTCGAGGCCCTTCGCCCGCGCCCAGCCTTTGACCTGGCGGGCGAGCCGCACGAACGCGTCGTGGCGGGCGCCGACCGCGGCGCGTACCGCATCGGCGTCGCTGACCGCGCTCAGCGCGACGGCGGCCTCCTCCCCCAACTCGGCGCGCCGGGCGACCGCCTCTGCCGGCGCGAGGCCGCCCGTGCCGACGGCCACCAGATCGACGTCGAGGTCCCGGACCGCCAGCCCCAGCCGGGGCACCCGCGCCCCGGGCACCGGACGAAGGGCGATCGCGTCGGGCAGGGCGCGGAACACCCGTGCCGCCACCACGGCCGGATCGATCTGCCCCGGCAACGCCAGCACCAGGTCCAGATCGGCTCCCGGCAGCGCACAGCCCATCCGCCGCGAACCGGTGACGTGTACGACGCCCTCGCCGAACTCCTCGGCCAGGCGCTCGACGACCACCGCAGCCCGGTCTGCCGCACCGGCCGGCGAGGTCGGGTCGAGATCGGCTACCGGCGAGACGGCTGCGGCGTCAGCCGGGGTCGGGTCGGTTCCGGTGACCGCGATGTCCGGGTCGGGCAGCCAGCGCAGTTCGCCGGTGCCGAGGGTCAGCACGGCTCGCGGGAGCATCGGCTCATCGCCACGCCGCGACAGCAGCACCAGCTCGCCGACCTGGGTCCGGGACTCGCCGAGCCGGGCGGCGCAGTGGGCGGCGACGCGCTGCGGGTCGCGGCTGCGGCCCAGGGTCAGGTGCGGGGTGAAGCCCTCGGCCCGGCCCCGGCACCGAGGGAAGCGCTGCCGCAAGGCCTGCCAAAGCCGGGTCCAGGGGGCGTCGCCGTCGGCGGCGGGGTCGAGCCAGACCGTCGCGTCGTCGCGGTGGCCGAACGTGTGCACCCCGTGCAGCCGTACGGCGAACGGCGCGACCTCGGCGGCCGCGGCGGCCAGCAGTGGCGCGGCCTGCTCGAAGTCGGACTCGGGGACGAACCCGAACAGCACGTTCACGTGCGGCGGCCAGCGGTGGATCTGCGGGTCGTGGGCCTGTCGCAGCTCCTGGATCGCGGGCCGCAGCCGCTCGGGCGGCAGCCACGCCAGCGCGGTCCGGGCGGTCGGCGCGACGTCGAGCACGTCGCTCTGGCCCGCACCGGCGAGGTTCAGGTCCACCGTGACGCCGTAGTGGTCCGACGGGAACAGCCCGTCGGGTTCCGGCCGGTCGCCGACCAGCGCCGCGCCGGTGACCGAGGCGCGGCCGCGCAGCAGGACCCGGTCCAGCCGCCGGGGCACGCCGGACAGCGATGACATCGCGGCGAGGGGGTTGGCGACCGGGTCGAAGGTCGGGGTCCGGTCGGCGGTGCCGTACGCCAGTGTCCACGCGTCGTCCATGCCGAGCATCGCGGTGGGCGCGGCCCCGTCGTCGTTGAAGTCGCCGAGCAGGACCAGGTCGGCGGCGATGTCGGCGAGGCCTTCGGCGAGCCGGGTCAGCTCGTCCTGCCGCCGCCGGGCGCCGTCGGCGGAGTGGTCGCTGCTCAGGTGCGTCGCCGCGATCGCGAGCGGTCCGGCGGCGGTGTCGACGACGATCGCGACGGCGGCCTTGTGCGGGGCGAGGCGGTGGCTGCCGGCCTCGCGTACGGGCAGGCGGCTCAGCAGCACCAGCCCGCCCGGGGCGGCGGCGTCGGGGGCGGCGTTGAGGGTGTAGGCGGCGCGGACCCAGGGCGCGTCGCGCAGCAGCGCGAGCAGTGCGGGTTCGACCTCCTGCAGGGCGATGACGTCGGCGTCGGCGGCCTGGAGCGCGGCGAGCAGCAGAGGCCGGCGGCGGGCGGTGTCGATGCGGTCGGCGTCGTAGCGGTCCCACAGGGTGTTCCACGTGAGCAGCCGCAGCCTGCCGGGTGCGGCGGTTTCGGGGGCGGAGTCGGCACGCCAGCCCTGGCCGGGCCGCCAGGTGTGCGGGGTGCTCGGAGTGAAGAACGGTGCGGGCAGCAGGCCCCGGTGGCGGACCAGGCCGGCGCCGGAGGTGTCGACGCGGTCGACGCCGGTGGCGCGGTCCCAGACGAGTTCGCCGTCGGCCTCGATGAACAGCACCCGGTGCCAGGGGATGTCGCCGCCGGGTTTGAACGCGGGCAGCGGCACGCGTTTGGGCGCGGCGTCGCGCTGGCGTACGCCGAAGACGAAGCGCTCGGGGTCGAATCGCGGATCCCAGCGCACCCGATGGTAGATCTGCTCGCTGGTACGCATGCCCCCCGCCTGTCCGATGATCGACCCCAGTATCGCGGCCCGGCCCGCCGCCGCCCACCGGATTTCCCCTCCGCGAACGCGTTACCGGGGCGTTGAACTGGGAAAATGGAGGTGAAGTGCCGATACCTGACTGGGGGTGACCACGATGTCGGGCAACAAGACCGTCGTCTATCAGGGCCCCGGGCACGTCAGCGTCGAAGACCTCGACTACCCGAAGCTGGAACTGGCAGAACAACACCGCAAGATCAACCACGGCGTGATCCTCAAGGTCGTCGCCACCAACATCTGCGGCAGCGACCAGCACATGGTCCGCGGCCGCACCACCGCCCCGGAGGGGCAGACGCTCGGGCACGAGATCACCGGTGAGGTGGTCGAAGTCGGCCCGGATGTCGAGTTCATCAAGGTCGGCGACCTGTGCTCGGTGCCGTTCAACATCGCCTGCGGCCGGTGCCGCATGTGCATGGAGGGCCACACGGGCGTATGCCTCAACGTCAACCCGGCGCGGGCCGGCGCGGCGTACGGCTACGTGGACATGGGCGGCTGGCTCGGCGGACAGGCGCAGTTCGTGCTGGTGCCGTACGCCGACTGGAACCTGCTCAAGTTCCCGGACAAGGACCGGGCCATGGACAAGATCCTCGACCTGGCCATGCTGAGCGACATCTTCCCGACCGGCTACCACGGCTGCTACACCGCGGGCGTGACCACCGGTTCCACGGTCTACATCGCCGGGGCCGGGCCGGTGGGGCTGGCGGCGGCCACGTCGGCGCTGCTGCTGGGCGCGGCGGTCGTCATCGTCGGCGACCTCAACGAGCAGCGGCTCGCGCAGGCCCGCAGCTTCGGCTGCGAGACCGTCGACCTGACCTCGGACGCGCCCCTGGCCGACATGATCGAGCAGATCACCGGGGAGCCGGAGGTCGACGCCGCCGTCGACGCGGTCGGCTTCGAGGCGCGCGGGCACGGCGCGGACGCCGGCGAGGAGCCCGCCACGGTCCTCAACGACATCATGTCGATCGCCCGGCCGGCGGCCCGGCTGGGTGTGCCGGGGCTGTACGTGACCGGTGACCCCGGCGGCAAGGACGAGGAGGCGAAGGTAGGCAGCCTGCGGGTGCGGATCGGGCTGGGCTGGGCGAAGTCGCACAGCTTCACCACCGGCCAGTGTCCGGTCAAGCAGTACAACCGGCAGCTGATGATGGCGATCCTGCACGACCGCACGCACATCGCCAAGAACGTGCACGCCACGGTGCTGCCGCTCGACGACGCCCCGAAGGGCTACACCGACTTCGACCACGGCGCGGCGAGCAAGTACGTGCTCGACCCGAACCGCGAGCTGGTCGGCGCGGGCGTCTGAGCTACATGGCCACGGCCGTGCCGATGCCGTGGGCGCGGGCCCAGTCGTGCACGACCGCGGCGGCGGCCACGTCGAGGGCGCCGTGGCCGGTCGATTTGAACACCGTCAGCCCACCCCGGCCGCCGCGGCCGGGGTGGGCGCCGTCGAGCACCGCGCCGAGCAGCGTGACCCGGGCGGGGTCGATACCCTGCAGCTCGTACGCCCCGGCGGGCGGCGGCGCGGTGACCGCTCCCGGCCACTCGGCGAACAGGGCTCCGTCGGCGAGCACGGCCGGGTCGAGTTCGTGGCCGTGCGAGCCGCCGACGGAGCTGACGTGCGCGTCGGGGCGCAGCCAGGCCCGGGGGAAGACCGGTTCGGTCGCGCCGGTGCAGCAGAACACCACGTCGGCGTCGCGTACGGCGTCCTCGATGCTCGCCGTCTCGGCCTTGGGGTGCCGGGCGGCCAGCTCCGCCGCGCGGGTCCCGTCCCGGCCGCCCACGACGACGGGCATGCTCGCGTCGAGGGCCGCGAGCATGGCCAGCTGCGCGGCGGCCTGCACGCCGGTGCCGATGACGGCGACCCGGGACGGCTGCGGGCGCAGGGCGCGCATGCTCTGGGTCGCGGACGCGGCGGTGCGTACGGCGGTGAGCGGTTCGGCGTCGAGCAGCGCCTGGACCCGGCCGTCGTGCTCGTCGAACAGGGCGACCAGGCCGCGGTGCGAGCTGCGCCCGACCTGGCCGGGGGTGGCGAAGACGGACACCAGCTTGGCGGCCAGGCCGATGCCGGGCACGTAGGCGGGCATCGCCCCGAGCAGCCCGCCCGGGGCCTGCGCGGCGATGCGCGGCGGCGCGGAGACCTCGCCCCGGCTCAGCGCGACGAGCGCGACCGCGACGGCGTCGAGCACCCGCAGCGGATCGAGCCCGGCCCTGGTCTGCTGCTTGTCGAGCACGAGCACGTCGTTCATCGGCGGGTTCCTTCTGCGGAGGGGCGGTCGGGGCGGCTCGCATCGGCCCGCTTCGGGCGGGGTTCCCGCGGATCGCCGCCGGGCGCGGTGACCGCAGGCGCGGTCAGGGTGGCAGCCAGCGTGGTGGTGGCCTCGGCGAGGGCGTGGGCGAGTTCGGGCAGGCGCGGTTCGGCGAACTCGGCGTCGGGCCCGACGAGGGTGACCGCGCACAGGGGCGCGCCGCCCGGCGCGGTCACGGCGCGGCTCATCGAGCCGATGACCTTGTCGTTGCGGCCGTGTTCGAGGGCGAAGCCGGTGTCGCGGACCCGGGCAAGGTCGGCGAGCAGCCCGTCGAGCGGGTGACCGGCGGCCTGCGCGACGGTGAGGTAGGGCCCGCGGGCCCGCTCGTCGAGCTGCGCGACCAGGGCCAGCGGCCCGGCGAACCGGTGCACGGGCAGGGCCTCGTCGCGCAGATCGCTGATCATCTCCAGCCGGGACGGTCGCACCACGTCGACGACGCGGGACCGGTCGGCTTCGAGGACCTGCAGGTTGACCATCATCGCGGTGCGCTCGGCGAGCGCCTCCAGGACCGGGCGGCACAGCGCGGCCAGCGACCGGCTCGCCGCAGCCCGCGAGACCTGCAGGGCCACCGAGCCGGGCAGGTAGTGCTCGCCGGCGCGCTGCACCCAGCCGCGGGCGACCAGGTCGAGCAGCACCCGGTAGGCGGTGGCCCGGTGCAGGCCGACGGCCTGGGCCAGCTCGCCGAGCCGGAGCGGGCGGTCGGCGCGGGCGACGGCCTCGATGAGGTCGAGCGCCTTGTCGACCGCCGAGCTGGCGGATCTCGGCACGGGTCGCCTCCTGGGGTACAGTGCCACTGACGTTTCAGGTAACGATACAGACGTTACATCTGCTGTAACAAGGAGCACCGATGGCCCACGTGGACGAGCCCGCGCCGACCCCGTACGCCCCACCCGAACCGGGCACGGTCACCGCGTACCGCAACGCGACGCTCATCGACGGCACCGGCGCCCCGGCCCGGCCCGGGATCACGATCGTGGTCGACGGCGACGTCATCATCGAGGTCATCCCGGACGCCGACGCCACCGTGCCCGACGGCGTGGCCGTGGTCGACGTCGGCGGCGCGTACGTCATCCCCGGCCTCATCGACTCCCACCAGCACCTGGCCACCCCGCCGAACCGGCCCGTCGCCGAGGCGGCGCTGCGCCGGCAGGTGTACGGCGGCGTCACCGCGATCCGCGACATGGCCGACGACCTGCGCCAGATCGCCGACCTGACCCGCGCCACCCGCATCGGCGAGATCCCCGGCCCCGACATCCACTACGCGTCCCTGATGGCCGGCCCCAGCTTCTTCGACGACCCGCGCACCTGGCAGGTCTCCCAGGGCGGCACCCCCGGCCACGTCCCCTGGATGCAGGCCGTCGACGACGACACCGACCTGCCCCTCGCGGTCGCCATGGCCCGCGGCACCCACGCCACCGCCATCAAGGTGTACGCCGAACTGCCCGGCACGACCGTCGCCGCCATCACCGCCGAGGCCAAACGCCAGGGCATCGCCGTATGGGCCCACGCCGCGGTGTTCCCCGCCACGCCCGCCCAGGTCGTCGCGTCCGGCGTCGACGCCGTCTCCCACGTCACGCTGCTCGCTCAGGAGACCGCCGACGAGCCGCTGACCTCATACAAGACCAAGGCCCCGATCGACGTCGAGCGCCTGGTCAACGAAGGGGACCCACGCCTGGACGCCCTCTACGCCCTGATGCGACAGCGCGGCACGGTCCTCGACGCGACCGGCAGCATGTGGACCTGGCTGGCCGAGCAGGCCGACGACGCCGACGGCAAGGCCCGCGCCCTGGCCAACGACGTGCTGTCGGCGAAACTCACCGGCGACGCGTACCGCGCGGGTGTGCTCGTCTCGGCCGGCACCGACTACGAGACCGACCCGGACCACCCGTTCCCGTCGCTGCACGCCGAGCTGCTCTTCCTCGCCGAACGCTGCGGCATCCCCACCGACGACGTCATCCGCTGCGCGACCCTGGTCGGCGCGATGAGCATGGGCGCCCAGGACGTCATGGGCACCGTCGAGGCCGGCAAACTCGCCAACTTCGTCGTGCTGGCCCGCGACCCGCTCGCCGACCTGGCCAACCTCGACAGCATCGAGTACACCGTCAAGCGCGGCCGCCGCTTCGACCGCGGCGACTTCCGGAAGGACGAGCAGTGAGCACCCAACACCTGATCATCAACGCGCTGGGCATCCTCGACAACCCCAACGCCGAGCACTCGCTGTCCGCCGCCCACAAACTCGTCCAGGACAGCGACGACCTCACCATCGACGCCCGCACCATCGCCGACGCGCACGCCTCCGGCCTGACCGCCGTCAACATCACCCTCGGCTACACCATGGGCGACGCCGAGCCGTACGCCCACACCCTGCGCGAGATCGACGTCTGGGACCGCTTCGTCGCCGACCACCCCGCTGACCTCGTCAAGGTGCTCACCGCCGACGACGTCCGCGCCGCCCACCGCGACCGCAGGATCGGCATCATCTACGGCTTCCAGAACGCCGTCGCCGTCGGCGACGACCCCACCCGCATCGCCCAGTTCCACCACCTGGGCGTACGCGTCATCCAGCTCACCTACAACCAGGCCAACCACATCGGTGACGGCTCCATGGCCCCCGAGAACCGGGGCCTCACCCCGTTCGGGCACGAGGTCGTCGAAGCACTCTGCGACAGCCGCATCATGGTCGACCTGTCCCACAGCGGCGAGAACACCTGCCTGGAAGCCACCCGCATCGCGAAACTGCCCGTGTCCATCAACCACACCGGCTGCCGCGCCCTGGTCGACCTGCCCCGCAACAAGACCGACCAGGAGCTTCGCCTGGTCGCCGACCGCGGCGGCTTCGTCGGCATCTACTTCATGCCGTTCGTCAACGCCACCGGCCACGCCCGCGCCGAAGACGTCGTCGACCACATCGCCCACGCGGTCGACGTGTGCGGCGAGGACTTCGTCGGCATCGGCACCGACGGCACCGTCACCTCCATCGACGACCTCGACGGCTACCGCGCGCAGCTCGCCGAACACGTCGCGCACCGGCAGGCCGCGGGCGTCGGCGCGGCCGGCGAGCGCGCCGACACGTTCCCGTTCGTCGAGGACCTGCGCGGCGTGGACCAGTTCCACAAGCTGATCCGGCTGCTGGAGCAGCGCGGCTTCAGCTCCACCCGGATCGAGAAGATCATGGGCCGCAACTTCCTCGACTACGCCGACCGCGTCTGGGCCTGACCCGCTCCACGCCAACGGGGGCCGCCTCCGCGGCGGTCCCCTGCCCACGCCATCAGCCGCCGTACTCGTCGACGTCCAGCTCGGCGTGAGTGCGCCGCAAGAAGTCGAGCACCCGCGCGTCGAGATGCCAGCCGAAGAGGTTGCGCAGCGGCGGCGACTCCTGAACGACCGGGGCGGCCGCGTCCTCCTCGTCGTCCCAGAAGTACCGCACGACCTGCAGGACGCTGAAGATGGGGCGTTCGCCGGCTTCGTCAGGCTCGGCGACAAGCTCACCGATACGGTCGGCGTAGGCCAGCAGCCGACCCACGACCTGATCCATCTGCTCGTCCACGGTCAGGTTCGGCTCCCGGCAGACGACCATCCAGATGTGGCACACCGGCCGCACGAACGGATCGGTCCGGCGACTGCCGCGCACCACCACCTCGTCAGGCTCGACACCCAGCCTCGCGGTGATCTCGGCAGCGGAGACCTCCTCGGACTTCAACGCGAAGTACACGTACTGGCGCAGACGCATGGCCGGACCTTACGCGTACCAGCGACCTGCGCTCTCAGGGTTTCCGGCCCGCGCCGAGTAGGCCGCGCCGGTCATTTAACGGATCGGTGGGTATCTTCCGGGAATCGCCGCAGTACAGTTCACGCAGGCGGTAATCAGTGAACTGCGGGCGGCTCGTCGGCCGGTGCGGATTCATGCGCTGGGTAGAAGTCACCCGGGCCCACCATGGCGACAAGCACCTCGTCTCCGCACTTCTGGCGCAATTCGATCCAGTCAAGGCCACTTTCCGGATCTATCTTCGGCACAACCCACACGGTGTGGCCACTGATAGTAGTGATCTCGTAGCGCGGTGGGACGGTTCGAGTCGATCGATCGTCCAGCGGCAAGCCTTGCGCGACAAGTCTGCGCCTGAGTAGGGCGCGTCCGAGGCCGGCCCCATAAAGGATCGCAGCGCCGACCAGAGCTGCGGCCACGTACACCTCATGCACGATCAGGTAGGCGATCACGGGGCCGGAGCAGCCGACAATTCCGAGAGGCCAGGCCCAGAACGGGGTCTTGTCGATCGAGTGCATCCCAGTGTTATACCGAACAACCCTGCTGTGCCAAGCAGCAGATTCCCGCCCCGCTCCCCTCAGCGACCGACCCGCACTCCGCAGGGATCGCCGAGTCCGAACGGCTATGCCGGCAGCCATGCGTTGGCAGACGTTCAGTCGCCGAAGTATGCCCGAGACGCGATCGACACGCCCTCGACAACTCGGCGTTCATCGTCCTCGGTCGCGTTGGGGTCCAGGTCGAGCGCCCACAGCGACGAGTTGGAATAGATGGCGAAGCCGGTTTTGAAGACGAATCCGATGTCGTACGGCGTGCCGAGGTGACCCATCGCCGCGAGGTCGGCAACGACATCGTCCATGAACCGATACGTCAGCTGCACACCCTCGAAGAAGATCTCGTCGCCCCCGTGGTGGCCGCTGTAACCAGCCTCCACCACCTCGACGGCATCGTCCCGGTCGTAGGTGACGACCAGCATGGGATTCGACGCGTAGACCGCGGTCAAGTACTGGCCGGTGGATACCGGAGAGCCAAGCCGCGCCTCCACCTCCGCTCGGCGATCACCGATCTTCACCGCGTCCACGCCGACTCCTGGGATGATCTCCACAGGCAGCAGTCTCGGCCAAGCCGTGCCTATTGGCCAGCCCTGCCGGCAGATGGTGGTGCGAAAGGATCAGGCTCGGCGACCGGCTTCGCCGTCAGGTGTCGTATTCGCCGCTGTCCCATGGTTCGCCAAAGGCCATGTAGTCGCCTGGCTCCATAGCCACCCACCAGGTGTCGTCCTCGTTCTCGGGCTCCTCGGGAATGAGGCCGAACTCCACCCCGAAGCGCTCGACGCAGAAGGGCGCCACCTCGATTCGTTCGAAGCTGACCTCGCCCAGGCCGGCCAGCCGAGCCTCGTAGACCCTGCGCCGGGCAAGCTCGTCCATGGCGTCCCGGCTGCCGAACTCGTCGACGTGCGCTTCCAGCAGCGCACCGGCCGCGTCGAAGAGGTACAGCGCTACGAACTCATTGCCCTCAGGCCCTGGCACGAACGGCGTCGTGAGCAGAAACTGCCGGCCGTCCGAGGTCCTACCGACGTGCTCGGCGTGGTGGTCGTCGCGGTCTATCGCGATGATCTTCGGCGCGCCGGGATGCATCCGCACACCGTAGTGGCTTCGAGAGTGAGTTCTGGCCCGGCCATGCCGGTCGAGCGGCAGGTGCCGTTACTGTCAGTGACGGCCCTGCTGGAGTGCGCTGCCGAAACCTTCCTGACCTGCCGAGACCGGACGGAAAA
>NZ_BONI01000142.1 GCF_016862635.1 Catellatospora coxensis
GGGCGGGCCGTGTCGGATGACACGGCCCGCCCGCCTGGTGCGGCACTGCCCGCGATCAGTGGGACCGCTTCGACCTGCGGCCCAGCCACCAGACGGCGGCGACCGCCGCCGCGCCGATGAGCCAGGGTCGCGGGTTGCGGCGGACGCTGTGCATCACGTCGCGGCCCATCTCCTCCCACTCCTGCGAGCTGGACGGCACCCGGTCGGCGAGGTCGTGCACGACCTCGCCGGCCCTGTCCTTGGCCAGCACCGCCGTCGCGGCGACCTGGTCCTTGACCTCACCGGCCTGCGCGGCGACGGTGCGGCCCGACTCGGCCAGCGTGTGCCCGACCTCGCCGGCCTGCGCGGCGACCGCGCGGCCCGACTCGGCCAGGGTGTGCTTGAGCTGCTCCGCCGAAGCGGCGACTCCGTTGCTGTTCTTGGCCATTGAGCTGCCCTCCTCTGTCGCGCCGAGCACGCCTGAAGGGAACGGCGGCCCGCTGCGAACCGGATACCCGCGCGGCGGCCCGCTAACCTCCGTCGGGAGGGGACATGACGGCGCGCGGCGCTGCCCGGCCGGGCCCGGACGGCCGCCGGCGGCAGGTCTGTCCAGGTCAGCTTGGGCGTACGCCGCTGACGGCCCAGGCCCGAGCGGCCAGCGTGATGGACCCGTCGGCGGCGACGGGCAGCGCGTCGTGGAGCCGGTCACGCAGCGCGTCCCGGTCGGCCGCGGACAGCGTGGCCACGTGACCGGGCGCGGGTCCCTGCCCGCCGAGGAACGGCGTCCACAGGTCGGCGAAGTCCGCGAACACGGCGACCGCCTCGACCGGCCGCACCGTCACGGCGGCCAGGCGGGCGCGGGTCCACAGGTCCGCCAGTGGCTCGGGCCGGCACAGCGGGAAGCGGCGGCCCTCGTCGAGCGGCGCGGCGGCGGGATCGCCGGCGACGGCGGCGGTCCAGAAGTGCCGCAGCAGCGCCATACCCTCGGCGTAGTCCCAGACGTAGGCCGCGACCGTGCCGCCCGGCGCCGCGGCGCGCACGCACTCGGCCACGGCCTGCTCGGGTTCGGGCACGAAGTTGAGCATCAGGCCGCTGACCACGGCGTCGAAGGAGCCGTCGGGCACCGGCAGCGACCGGGCGTCGCCGCTGTAGAACGTCACCCGCGGGTCGGTGACACGGGTCCGCGCGTGGGCCAGGAAGCCTTCCGCGGGGTCGACCCCGGTCACCCGGGACGGCTCGGCCCGCGCGAGCACCGCGGCGGTCAGCGCGCCGGTGCCGCAGCCGACGTCCAGCCAGCTGCGCCCGGACGGCACTGCCAGCAGGCGCACGAACGCGTCCGCGATCCGCGCGCTCCACCGGCCCATGTAGACGTCGTACGCTTCGCCGGCCGTCCAGAGATCCGCCACGCGAACGAGGATACGACCGCCGTCCGACTCAGCTGACTTCGCGAACCAGCGTGAAGGCCCCGTTCTTGATCTGCAGCAGGATGAAGGTGGGGTTGGGCTGGGTGCCGTTCGCGCTGAACTGCGCCGGGCCCGAGAGCAGTTCGATGTCGCCGGGTTTGGTGTCGGCGATCGCCTTGCGTACGGCCTCGCGGTCGGTCGTGCCGGCCCGCTGGATCGCGTTGGCCGCCAGGCGTACGGCGTCGTAGCCCTGCATGGTGAACGGCCCCGGCTCGTGGCCGTAGGAGGCCCGGTACTTCGCCGCCCAGGCGTCGGCCTTGGGCTCGAACTGCGCCAGCGGCAGGGTGATGCCGTAGACGCCCTCGCCCTGCTTGTCGTCGAGCACGTCGAACAGGGTCGGGTCGGTGCCCGCGTCGGACAGCATGATCGTGTCGCGGTAGCCGCCGTCGCGCAGGTCGCGGATCATCCGGCCGGCCTCGGGGTAGTACCCGGTGAAGAAGACCAGGTCGGCGTCGACCTCCTTGACCTTCTCCAGCACCCGCGGGTAGCTGGTCGCGCCCTGGCTGACCTTCATCTGCCCGGCCAGCGTCAGCGGGCCGCCGTCCTTCTGCACGCTGGCGACGGTCGCGGCGGCCATTGTCTGCGGGAAGCTGGTGCCGTCGTCGATCACCAGGAGCCGGCGGCGGCCGAGCTTCTCCATCGCGTCGACGGCGCGGTCCGCCTCGATCGTGGTGGTGCCGGCGAGCAGGAAGACGCTGTCGTAGCCGGGCGCGAGCAGGTCGGTCGAGTTCGCCGCCGGGATGATCATCGGGATGCCGGCGGTCCGGAAGACCTTGAGCGTCGGCACCGCGGCCACGCTGCACCCGCCCCCGACGGAGACGGTGATGTCCCGCCCGGTCATCTCGTTGGCCTTCACCACGGCGGTGCCGGGGTCGCAGGCGTCGTCGCCCACGGCCAGCTCGACCTTCCGGCCGAGCACCCCGCCCGCGTCGTTGACGTCCTTGATCGCGATCTGGAACGCCTCCAGTAAGCGCTGCCCGGTGGGCGCGTTGTCGCCGGTCAGCGGGACGAGTGCGCCGAGTCGTACGACATCGGGTGCCTTGTCCGCTTCCTCGGGCTGGCTGCAGGCGGCCACACCGCCCAGCAGCAGGGTGGCCAGCAGCGCCACCGCCGTTCGCAGCCGCCGCGGCATTCGCGGTCCGTGGAGGATGTCCATATCGTGAATTATTATCAGAGTTCGCGGGATAAGCCGGAATTGCCGCGTGGAAGATCGCGTTGACCACCGGACAAGACCCGAATGGAGCGGCCGCCCGGCCACTCGGAGGAGGACCCCCGAAAAATGCACTGGCCGTCTTGGAGGCGGGCCGTCGAACGGCTCGGCAGGCGGGGCAACGCCGCCCGTCGGGCCGACCCGGTGCTGCGGCCGCGTCGCAGCCTCGGTATGACCGCCGCGCTCGCCGCGGTGCTGTGTGGGCTGGGCGCGTTCACCCTGTGGGGCACGCTCCAGGCCACCCGCGCCACCGAGGTGCAGAGCCAGGCGCTCGTGCTCGACGCGATCTTCAGCGAGGCCAGCGCCGCGGTGGCGGTGCAGGAGATGCAGGCCCGGCACTACCAGCTCGAACCGTCCGTCGCCAGCCGCGCCCGCTATCTGGAGTCGGCCGCGCAGGCCGACGCCACGCTGCGGCGCGCGGTGGAGCTGAGCACGGGGCCGGCACTGGAGGACGCGCTGCGGCTGCAGGCCGAGCAGTCGGCGTACCGGCAGGCCGCGGACGAGTTGATCATCATGGTGACCGACCGCAACCCCGACGCCGTCCAGCAGGACCGGCTGGAGGTCACCCCGGCGTACTACACACTCCAGCACGACATCACCGAAGTCGCCCGAGACCACCACACCCAGGCCCAGAAGCTCGTCGCCGACCTGCGCAAGACGCAGACCCGGATGTTCGCCGCGACGATCGTCGGGTTCGCCGTCGGCCTGGGCCTGGTCGCCGCGATCTGGCGGGTCATGCTCGGCTACCAGCGCCGTGTGCTCCAGCACGCCGAGGTCAGCCAGTACCAGGCGCTGCACGACCCGCTCACCGGGCTGGCCAACCGCCTGCTGTTCCAGCGCAGGCTGGAGGACGCCCTGGACCCGGCACGACCGGACGCCGAACAGCTCGCCGTGATGCTGATCGACATGAACGGGTTCAAAGCCGTCAACGACACCCTCGGCCACCAGGCCGGCGACGACGTGCTGGTGGAGACCGGGCACCGGCTGCGCAAGGTGGTCCGCGACGGCGACACCGTCGCCCGGCTCGGCGGCGACGAGTTCGCCGTGCTGCTGCCCAGCGTCACCTCGGCCGAGGGAGCCGTCGAGATCGCCGAGCGGGCCACCGGCGCGCTGCGGCGCAACTACCTGCTGCCCGCCGGCTCCGCGGCCGTCAGCGGCAGCGTGGGCATGGTCATCGGCCGTCCCGGCACCAGCGCCGAGGACATGCTGCGCCACGCCGACGCCGCGATGTACCGGGCCAAGACCAGCGGCAAGGGCGTCGCCCTGTACGACCCCGAGATCGACACCGACCAGCCCGGCCGGATGGCGCTGTTCGGCGACCTGCGCGCGCTGCTCACCGACGGCGACCCCGACGGGCAGCTGGTGCTGTACTACCAGCCCCAGGTGCGCCTCGCCGACGCCACCGTCAGCGCCACCGAGGCGCTCGTGCGCTGGCGGCACCCGCAGCTCGGGCTGCTGTCGCCCGGCGCGTTCCTGGGCGTCGCGGAGACCGGCGGGCTGGAGATCCCGCTCACCTACCATCTGCTCCGGATCGCGGTGAAGCAGGCCGCGCACTGGTGCGCGCAGGGCCGGCCGATGACCGTGTCGGTCAACGTGTCGCCGAACTGCCTGCTCGACGACGCCTTCGTCGGCCAGGTGCGCTCCGCCGTGGCCGAGCACGGGCTGCCGGCGACGCTGCTGCGCCTGGAGATCACCGAGAGCGGCATGACCACCGACCCCGGGCGGGCCCAGGACGCGCTGCGCCGGGTACGCCGGGACGGGGTTCAGGTCTCGATCGACGACTTCGGCACCGGCTTCAGCTCGCTGAGCCAGCTGAAGCTGCTCGCCGCGGACGAGTTGAAGATCGACCGGACCTTCATCCACGACCTGGCCACCGACCCCGGCGACGCCATCCTGGTGCGCAGCGCCATCGACCTGGCGCACAACCTCGGCCTGTTCGTGACGGCCGAGGGTGTGGAGGATCTCACCGCCCTGGCGATCCTCGACGAGCTCGGCTGCGACCAGGTGCAGGGTTTCGCGCTGGCCTACCCCGTGCCCGCCGACGAGCTCATGGCGGAGATCCGCAAGGCGCAGGACACCGCCCGGACCACACTCAAACCGCCCACCCGGCGCGGCACCGCCACCGTGCAGACGCAGACCGCGGCGGCCCTCAACCCGTGACCGCCGCGTCCGCCGTGCCGGTGCGGGCACGACGGGCGCGGCGGCCGTGTCATCGGGCGAACGCCTCGGCCGGCAGCCGGCCGGTCCGCGTCAGCGCGCGTAGACCTCGAACTCCGAGATCTGCGCCGCCGGCCAGCCGGTGTTCGCGGTGAACGTCAGCGTCAGCTCCCGGGCCGTGACCGCCGGGAAGGTGATCGTCACGACGTTGCCGGTCTCCGGGGCGAACAGGTGCTCGGCCGCGTCCACCAGCGGCGCGCCGTCTGCCGACACGGCGATGGTCTGCCACCGGCCGCCCCAGTTGGCGGGCAGTTTCAGCACGATCCGGCTGACCGACACCTGGTGGCCGAGATCCAGCGTGACGGTCTGCGGGAAGGCCCCGTTGAGGCTCTCGAAGTACGTCGACTGGTCGCCGTCAACCAGGTTCGGCGGCGCGATCCACCAGCCGGCCTGCGAGCTGGACGTGATGTCGCGGCCCAGAGCGAGGTTGCCGTCGGGGTCGAACCCGATGCCCCGCAGGCCCACCACGTACGGACCGGCGGGCGAGCTGCTGTGGATGGTCAGCAGGCCCGCGTAGTTGCCCGAGGACTGCGGGGCGAAGCGCACCTGCAGCGTGCAGGTCGCCCCGACCGCGATCACGGCGCAGCCGCTGTCGACGGCGTACCCGCGCGGCGGCACGACCGCGTCGACCGTGATCGGCCGCGGGCCGGGGTTGGTGATCGCGACGGGCCGCACCGCCTCGGTGCCGATCGGCTGGAAGCCGTACTCGACCCCGGTGGCCTGGGCGATCTCCAGCTGTCCGGCCGGGACGAAGCCGCAGCGGGCGCCCTCCCAGCCGAGATTGCCCGCGCCGCGGGTCACCGTGAAGCCGGTGGCGCAGTCGTGCACCCTCGTGTCGCCCAGCCCGAACGCGACGACCTTCGCGAACGACGCCGCCCCGGGTGCCTGCAACTGCAGGGCGACGGTGCCTGCCCCGGCGACGGTCACCCGCTCCACCGACACGTTCGTGATGGACTTGCCGAAGAACTGCATCCCGGCGTACGAGCTGTCCAGCAGAGTGGTGTCGCGGACCTGGACGGCCCCGGTCATCGGGGCGTCGGCGGCCCAGAACCACAGCGCGGCGATCTGCGTCGGCTCGTTGGGCACCAGGCTGCCGGTGCGCACCAGCAGGTTGCCGCTGATCGTGGTGGTGCCGGCGAGCGGGTTCGCGCCGAAGCGGTTGCCGACGTGCACGCCGCCGCCCTGGGTGACGGTGTCGGCGGCGACGTTGTCGCTGACCGTGTTGTCGCGGCCGCCGTACACCGCGAAGCCGTTGGCCAGCAGCGGCGCCGAGACCGTGTTGCGGGTGAAGGTGTTGCCCGTGTCCGCGTTCGCGGCCGACCACATGGCCATGCCGTCGTCGCCGGTGTTGCGCACGAACAGGTTGGTCACGGTGCTGTGGCTGACCCCGTTGTGCAGGTTGAGTCCGTCGGCCCAGACGTTTTTGATGCGACCGCCGTCGATCGTCAGGCCCTCGGACGGGCCGTCGAACCACATGCCCACCTTGACGTGCTCGACCCAGACGTTGCGGATGGTCGAGCCGCCGCCGAGCGAGCCGCCGAAGCCGCTGTCGATGGTGGCGTCGTCGCGCACCACGGTCTCGCCGAAGACGGCGAAGTCGGACAGGTGCACGGCCGTGCTCGGGTTCGGCGCGGCGTTGCCGAACACGCCGACGCCCGCGCCGCGCAGCACCGTGTGCCACGGGCCCGCGCCGCGCACCGTCACCCGGTCCACCTGGAGGTGGCGGGTCACGGCGTAGTCGCCCGGCGGAATCCACAGGCCGCGCTGCTGCTCGTGGGCGGCGTCGAGCGCCGTCTGCAGCGCCTGGCCGGAGTCGGCCGCGCCGCTCGGGTCGGCTCCGAAGTCGAGGGCGTTCAGGTAACCGGCGGGCGCGGCCGGGGCGGGGGCGACGACCTCGAAGTCGGCGAGGTCGACCACGGCGGCGGCGGTGGCCTTGAACCGCACCCGGGTGCCCGCGGGCAGGGTGCGGCCGAACATGGTGCGCGCGTCGTCGAAGTAGTGGTGCGGGCCGCGGTCGGCCGGTTCGTCGGTGTACGGGAAGTTGCCGTACACGTGCGAGTACTTCGAGGTCAGCGCCAGTTGCCCGGCGGGCCTGCCGTCGGCGGTGACGGTCAGCGCCGCCGTCGTGCCGTCCGGCACGGAGTAACGCACGTCGACCGCGTTGGCGGGCTTGGCCAGGGTGAACTCGACCCACTCCCCCGCGTCGAGGGCGACCGCGCGGCGGCCGGACGCCTCGGCGGCGAGCTGCGTGAACGCGCGGGTCGCGGCGAGCACGCGGCCGTCGGTGCGGGCGTGCTCGGCTTCGTACTCGGTGAACGGCACGGCCGCGCCGCGCGCGCCGTAGAGGACGGGCAGCGGCAGGGCGGTGCCGGGCAGAGTGGGCACGGTCGGGACGGCCGGACCGGCGACCGCGGCGCTCGGTCCGGCCAGGACGCCGGCCGCGGCGAACGTGGTCGCGGCCAGCAGGGCGGTGCGGAGCTTCATCAGTTGCTCCTATCGGGATGATTCGCGCGAACGTGGGCGCGCTCGTGGATGAGGGGGCACGGGGATCGCGGCCGGCACGCGGAGCGGGCGGTGTTCGGCGGCTGTTCCGGACACGTCGCGAGCGTGTTCCGAAGACGTCAGCAGATTAGGTCCGCCACTGCCGTCACGTCCAGAGGCTTACGCAAAATTCCAACAAACGTCCAGTGGGCACTTGCCGGGGCGGCCTGGTTGGCAAAGTGCCCCTAATCCCTGATCAGACAGTGCCTTTGACATTCGAGCGAAGCGTGGCAGGCTGAGCAGCAAGGCCGAACCGGGCCTCGTGACGGACCCTAGACAGCAGGGTTTACGCAAATAGCGTGCCACGTTATGCAAGTGTTTGCACGACGCGGCCAGGTCCACACTGGGCTTCTCGAAGGCGGATGATGGCGCGATGACGGACACGGTGCAGGCGGACGGCGGGGCGGCGCTGTGGACCCGCCGGACGGGCAGCGGGCCCCCGCTGGTGCTGTGCCACGGCGGGCCCGGGCTCTGGGACTACTTCGACGAACCGGCCGCGCTGCTCGACGGGGCCTTCACCGTCGTGCGGTGGGATCAGCGCGGCTGCGGCCGGTCTCCGTCTCCCGGGCCGTACACGATCGAGCAGAGCGTCGCCGACCTGCACGCGGTCGTCCGCGGCACCGGGCGTACGCCGGTCGCCGTGCTCGGCCACTCCTGGGGCGGCTTGCTCGCGCTGCGCTACGCCCTGGCCCACCCCGACCACGTCAGCCACCTCGTGTACGTGTCCGGCGTCGGCGTGGACCCGTCGGCCACCTGGCTGCCCGACTTCCTGGCCACCGTGCGCGCCCGGCTCGGCCCCCGCCTGCCCCGCTTCGACGAGCTGACCGGCCGCGAGCGCACCCCGGCGCAGGAGCGCGAGTTCGCGGTGCTGCAGTGGTCCGCCGACTTCGCCGACCCCGCGACGGCGTACGCCCAGGCCGAACGCTTCGCCACCCCGTTCCTCGGCGTCAACCGCGACTGCCACGCCGCCCTGTCCCGGCAGACCGACGAGTACGTGGACTCGGGCGCGGCGCTCGCCGCGATCATGGACCTCCACGCCCCCACTCTGATCATCGACGGCGCCCAGGACATCCGCCCCCGCCGCAGCGTGGACTCCCTGGCCCGATCCCTGCCCAACGCCCATCGGATCAGCCTCGATGCCGGGCACATGCCCTGGGTCGAGCAGCCGGCGGCCTTCACGGCCGCGGTGCGGGACTTCCTGCTCGCCGACCCGCTTACGAAGGCTCCGTCACGGCCCTGAGCAGGCGTGTGACCGGGCGACAAGGACGTGCTGCGCGGCGACAAGGACCCGATAACGGGCCTGGGCAGGCGCGCGGCTCAGTAACGTGGACGGCGTGACAGGCGACGGGATCACCCGCCGAGGGCTGCTCACCGGGGCGGGGGCCGCGCTGGTCGCCACGGGCCTGGGCGGCTGCGCCGAGCGCCCCGGCGCGACGACGCCCGCAGCAGCCGCCACCACGCCCACCCCCACGGCCGGTCCCACCCTGGACGAGGCCGCACTGCGCAAGAAGATCGCCCGGATGATGATCGTGGGTTTCCGGGGCGCGCAGGTCGGCCCCGACGACTGGATCATGAAGGCGATCGCCGAGCGGGGGCTGGGCGGCGTCATCTTGTTCGACCGGGACCAACTCACCGGCGAGAGCCGCAACATCAACTCCCCGCCTCAGGTCACCGCACTGATCAAGACGCTGACCGGGGCCGCCCCGCACGGCCTGATCGTCTCCATCGACCAGGAGGGCGGCAAGATCGCACGGCTCGGCCCGCAGAACGGCTTCCCCGCCACGAAGTCGCAGGCCGAGATCGGCGCGCTCAACTCTCCCCCGGCCACCAAGGCCTGGGCCGGGGGCATGGCACAGACCCTGGTGCAGATCGGGGTGAACTTCAACTTCGCCCCCGTCGCCGACCTGGCGGTGAACCCGGACAACCCGGCGATCGCCCTGCTCGGCCGCAGCTTCTCGGCCGACCCGGACGTCGTGGTGTCCTGCGCGACCGACACCATCGACACCTACCGCAAGGCGAACGTGCGCACCTCGATCAAGCACTTCCCCGGGCTGGGCAGCGCCACCGGCAACACCGACTTCGAGGCCGTCGACGTGACCGACACCTGGACCCGGGCCGAGATCGTGCCCTTCCAGCGCCTGATCCAGTCCGGCACCGCCGACACCGTCATGGTCACCCACTTCCTGAACCGCAGACTCGACCCCGACCGGCCGGTGTCGCTGTCCCACGCCGTCGTCACCGACCTGCTCCGCGGGCAGCTGGGCTGGGACGGCGTCGTGGTCACCGACGACATGCAGGCCGTCGCGATCACCAGCCGGTACGCCCGGGACGAGGCGACCACGTACGCTCTGGAGGCCGGGGTGGACCAGCTGGTCTTCTGCAACCAGGCGGTCTACGACCCGGCGATCGTCACCGAGACCGTCGAGCACGTGCTCGGGCTGGTCCGCGCCGGAAAGGTCCCCGCGGCGCAGATCGACCGGTCCGTGGCCCGCATCGACGCCCTGTGGCCACCGCGCTGAGCAGCCGAAACGTCGTTGCGGGGCCGACCCGCGAGCTCGCGCCCCCACCCCGTGCGCGAGGTCGGACGGCGATGACGGCACGGCAGCGGTCGGCGGTTCCGGACGCAGAACGTCCGCAATGAGCCCTAGGGTGCCGCGAGAACATCCTCCCGACCGACAAGGAGCCTCCCCATGGCCGAAGTGCTGCTTTTCCACCACGCGCAAGGGCTGACCGACGGCCTCCGGGCCTTCGCCGACCGGCTGCGGCAGGCCGGGCACACCGTGCACACGCCGGACTCGTACGACGGCAACGTCTTCGCGACGCTGGAGGAAGGGCTGGCCTACGCCCGCGAGACCGGGTTCGGCGAGATCGTGGAGCGGGGCGTACGGGCCGCCGACGCGCTGCCCGCCGAGCTGGTCTACGTCGGCTTCTCGCTCGGCGTGATGCCCGCGCAGCGGCTGGCCCAGACCCGGCCCGGCGCTCACGGCGCGGTGCTGCTCGAATCCTGCGTGCCGCCGTCGGAGTTCGGCGGCCCTTGGCCGGCGGCGGTGCCCGTGCAGGTCCACGGCATGGACGCCGACCCGTTCTTCGCCGGCGAGGGCGACATCGACGCGGCCCGCACGCTGGTCAAGGAGGCCGCCGACGGAGAGCTGTTCGTCTACCCGGGCGACCGGCACCTGTTCACCGACAGCTCGCTGCCGACGTACGACGCCGAGGCCGCCGCGCTCGTCACCGAGCGGATCCTCGGTTTCCTGGCCCGCTGACGCGGTCACGACCCGGCGAGGCCGTGGCGCCACGAACCTGCGTATCACTTCCCTGAACGGGTATTCCACCGGTTCTCTCATCGACACAAGGCCAGGTCGACCGGCGTTCGCCGAGGACCGCCCAGGCGTGGAGGACACGGTGGAGATCGGCCCTGCTCGACGTGGGCGTGAGCCGTGTCAGGTCACGTGAAAGGCGCGTGTAAGGGGGCTGACAGGCCGGCTCCCGATAGTTGCCGCATGACGAAATCTGCGATCACGGTCTCCGGACTGCGAAAGGCGTACAAGGACAAGGTCGTGCTCGACGGCATCGACTTCGAGGTCGGTGCGGGCACGGTGTTCTCCCTGCTCGGCCCGAACGGGGCGGGCAAGACCACCACGGTCAACGTGCTGACCACGCTGATGAAGGCCGACGGCGGCACGGTGCGCGTCGCCGGCCACGACCTCGCCACCGAGGCCAGGGCGGTGCGCGCGGCGATCGGCGTCACCGGCCAGTTCGCGGCGGTGGACGAGCTCTTGACCGGCCGGGAGAACCTGCAGCTGATGGTGGACCTGAGCCGGGTGCCGGCCAGGGACGGCGAGCGCGTCGTCACCGAGCTGCTGGAGCGGTTCGAGCTGTCGGAGTCGGCGGGCAAGCCCACGTCGACCTATTCCGGGGGTATGCGCCGCAAGCTCGACCTGGCGATGACGCTGGTCGGCGACCCGAGCATCATCTTCCTCGACGAGCCGACGACGGGCCTGGACCCGCGCAGCCGGCACACCATGTGGTCGATCATCCGCGGCCTGGTCGCCGACGGCGTGACCATCTTCCTCACCACCCAGTACCTGGAGGAAGCCGACCAGCTCGCCGACCGGGTCGCGGTGCTCGACCAGGGCCGCCTGGTCGCCCAGGGCACGCCCGACGAGCTCAAGCGCCAGATCCCCGGCACGCACGTCCGGCTCCGGTTCACCACCGCCGCCGAACTCGACGCGGCGGCACGGGTCCTTCCCGACGCCGCCGCGGACCCCGAGGCGCTGACCCTGCGGGTGCCCGGCGACGGCGGCACGAAGTCGCTGCGGGCCCTGCTGGACCGGCTCGACGAGTACTCCCTCAGCGCCGAGGAGTGCTCCGTGCACACCCCCGATCTCGATGACGTCTTCCTCGCCCTGACGGGCCACACCGCGGAGGTCGCGAAATGAGCGCCAAGTCCCACTCGCTGGTCATGCTGCGCCGCAACGCCAAGCACATCGCCCGGAACCCCACCTCGGTGTTCAACGCGGTCGTCATGCCGATCGTGATCATGTTGATGTTCGTGTACATGTTCGGCGACGCCTTCGACGTCGGGGTCGATTACATCGACTACGCGACACCGGGGCTGATGCTGCTGGCCGTCTGCTACGGGCTGGGGGCCACCGCGACCTCGGTGAACTCGGACATGACCAAGGGCATCATCAACCGGTTCAAGGTCATGGACGTGTCCCGCGGCGCGGTGCTGACCGGTCACGTCGTCGCCAGCGTGCTGACCAACCTGATCGCCATCGCGGCCCTCGTCGGCGTCGCGTTCCTGCTCGGGTTCAGCCCGGCGGCGAGCCTGACCGACTGGCTCGGCGTGGTCGGCGTGATCGTGCTGCTCGCGTTCGCGGCGGGATGGCTCACCGTCGCCCTGGGACTGTCGGCGAAGTCGCCGGAGACCGCGGGCATGGCCGCCGTGCCGCTGGTCATGCTGCCGTTCTTCAGCAGCGCGATCGTCCCGGCCGAGAAGATGGGCCCCGGCCTGCGGCAGTTCGCCGAATACCAGCCCTTCACCCCGATCATCGAGACCCTGCGCGGGTTTCTCGCCGGCGCGCCGTCGGCCGGCGACGTGATCCCCGCTCTCGCCTGGTGCGTGGCCATCGCCGTCGTCGGCTGCCTGTGGGCGCGATCCACGTTCACCAAGCGCGCCTGACCGCCGCCTGATCCGAGGCCGCCCACGGCGTGCCACGGGATCCTTTCCGGATCCCGTGG
>NZ_BONI01000143.1 GCF_016862635.1 Catellatospora coxensis
GGGGCCCGCACTGGGCTCGGTGCCGGGGTCAGGGCTCGGCTGCGTGCCGGGGCCGGGGCCCGCACTGGGCTCGGTGCCGGGGCCGGGCTCGGCACCTGGTCCGGGCTCCGTGCCAGGGCCGGGCTCCGTGCCAGGGCCGGGCTCCGTGCCAGGGCCGGGTTCCGTGCCAGGGCCGGGTTCCGTGCCAGGGCCGGGTTCGGTGCCAGGGCCGCCGGGCTGGGTGCCCGGGTCGGGGCTGGGCTGCTGGCCGGGGTCGGTGCCCGGGTCCGGTTCGGTGCTCGGCTCAGTGCCAGGAACGGGCTCAGTGCCAGGACCGGGGTCGGTGCCGGGGCCGGGTTCGGTCGACGGGTCCGGGTCGCCGGGCCGGCCCGGGACGGTCGGCTCGTCGCTCGGGGCGGCCGGGCTCGGCTCGGGTTCGTAGACCGGGTCGGTCGCGAAGGTGCCGGTCGGGACCGGGCTGGGGTCGGTGGCCGGGTCGGCCGGGGTCGACGGGTCCGGCATGGCGGACGGCAGGGGCGTCGCGCTCGGGTCGAACGTCGTGCCCGGCCACGGCGTCACCGTGGGCTCCGGCGCGCCCGTCCCGGACGGGCTCGGCGCGGTCGTGGGCTGGTCGGCCGGCGGCGGCAGGGTCGGCGCGGCGGGCTCGTTCCATTCGAAGGTGATGGTCGGCGGGCCGGTGGTGGTGCTGTCCGGACCGGCCTCGCCCGCCACGAACTGGGCGGTCTCGGTGCTGCTCGGCGCAGTGATCGCGAACGCGTACCGGCCGGAGCGGCGCACGACGCGGGTCACGTCGAAGGCGACCGCCCGGTCGAAGCGGCCCGGCGCGACGCTGTCCACCACGCTGCCCAGCCGGGGCGCGGTCTCGGCGGTGAGGGTGCCCTCCCGCCAGCGGGTGTCCGGGACGGTGGTCAGCTCCACCAGCCGGGGCAGCGGGCCGCTGTGCCGGCCGAGCCACAGCCAGACCTTCTTCGGCTGGCGGCCGGCCGGCAGCTCGACGTCGAACTTGAGGTAGCTGACCGCCGCGCCACCGCCCACCCCGCCCGCGGTGAGGTAGAGCCGGCTGCCGGCGGTGACGCCGGGCTCGGTGCTCATCGTGTACGAGTCCTCGGACACGGTGACCCGTGTCGGCGGTGCGGACAGCCGTCCCGCCGCCAGCCCGAGCAGCACCGCCGACGCCAGCGTGGACATGGTGACGGTGACCGCTATGCCGATCCGCGTCCTGCTCATCAGGTCGCCCCTTCCCCCGAAAGCGGGCACTCAGATTTCTGTCAGATTCTGCGTACCCTCTGGGGCATCATAACCGTTGTGTCTTGTTTGCGAGCTTTTCGCCGAAGAACGCGCTAACTGACACTTGGCGCCGGACAGTGCCTCTCACCTGCACTAACGGCCATTGGGCATGTATCGGCCGATATGCCTAGTTACGTCGTTACCGCCGGACCGTTGACCTCACCGGACGCAACAACGCCGGAGAAGGGCCACACGCCGTGGACGCGACATACGCCGGGCCTCCCCCCTCGTCGTACGACATGAGCGACTACCTGGGTTTGATCGCCCGTCACTGGTGGATCGCCGTGCTGCTGACCCTGGCGGGCACCGCCGGCGGTGCGGCGTACAACGAATCACTGCCGCGCGAGTACGTCTCCACGGCGTCCGTGCTGGTGCGACCGGCCGGGCTGGACGCCAACGTGGCCGGCGGGCGCACCCGCGACGAGATCAACCTGGACACCGAGGCGCAGCTGATGCGCTCGACCGCCGTGGTCGCCGGGGCCGCCAAGGTGCTCCAGCGCGAGGACGTCGACGTGCTCGCGGGCGCGGTCTCGGTGGAGGTGCCGCCGAACACCGCCGTACTCCAGATCAACTACGCGGCGTCGGCGCCCGAGGAGGCGCAGGCCGGGGCCAAGGCGTTCGCGCAGTCCTACCTGGCCAACCGGGAGGGCAACGCGAAGGCGGAGCTGGAGCGCCAGGCCGCCGCGCTGCGCGACAAGATCAAGGACCTCACCGAGGACCTCGCCAAGATCAACGGCAAGCTCTCCGACGCCAGCCCGAAGAGCTCGAACTACGCCACCCTGGACAGCCAGCGCGACACCACGGTGACCCAGATCAACCAGCTCAACAACAAGGTGAACCAGCTGGCCACCGAGACGGTCAGCGCCGGCACCGTCATCCGCGAGGCCCGCGTGCCCGGCCGCCCGGTGAAGCCGACCGCGGCGGTCAACTACGCCGCGGGCGCGCTGCTCGGGCTGCTCGCCGGGCTCGGCGTGGCGGCCCTGCGCGAGCGCCTGGACAAGCGCGTACGCGCTGGTCGCGACCTGGTCCGCAGCGGCGTGGCGGTGCTCGGCGCGGTGCCCGGCAAGGGCACGGGCTGCACCGAGGTGTTCACCCCGTTCAGCCCCGGCGGGCGGGCCTTCAACCGGCTGCGCAACGAGGTCGTCGCCGCGTTCCGCCCCGGCGAGCAGGTCGTCGTGGTCACCGGCGCGAGCCGCGGCCCGGCCGCCACCCTGGTCGCCGCCAACCTGGCCGCCGCGCTGTCGCGTACCGGCGCCGAGGTGGTGCTCATCGGCGCGCAGCTGCCCGACTCGCTGACCGAGGCCGCCCCGCTGGCCCGGCTCGTCGGCGTCGCGCCGACCCCGGGACTGTCCGAGGTGCTGGCCGGCCGGGTCAGCCTGGCCGAGGCGACGCAGCGCGCGGCGCGTACGCCCTCGTTGCACGTCATCACCACCGGCGGCACCGCCACCGCGGCAGGCATGCTGCAGTCGCACGCGCTTCGCGACATCATCACCACACTGCGCGCCCACGCCGACTACCTGGTGGTCGAAGCCCCGTCGACGTCGGCCAGCGCCGACGCGCAGAGCCTGGCCAGCCTGGCCGACGCCGCGATCCTCGCGGTGGAGACCCGCCGCACCAGCCGCCCCGAGGTCGCCGACGCCGCCGAGCAGCTGCGCCGGGTCGGCACGCCCCTGCTGGGTGGCGTGATGATGCCGCGGCTGCCGCACCGCGCCCGCCGGACCCCGGCCCCGGTCGACGGCGAGACCGCCGAGCCGACCGGACGCCCGCTGCTCAGCGACGACGAGGAGCCGGTCGACGCGGGCGCCAACGGCCACAAGCCGCACGCCGACGAGCAGACCATCATGCTGGCCCCGCTGGACACCTCGGCCCTGACCGAGCTGGACGAGGCCCACCGGCGATGAGCCTCGCCCTCCGGGCCGGTGTCCCGGACGGCGTCGCCGCGCCGCCCACCGCACCGGCCCGCCCCAGCCTGCTGTTCGGGCCGGCCTGGCCGCTGACGGCGCTGCTCGCGCTGTACCCGCTGTGGTGGGCGCTCGGCCTGGGGGTGCTGATCTTCCCGATCATGGCCGTGCCGATGGCCTGGCAGCTCTACCGGCGGCACGCGTCGGGGCTGCCGGTGCGGCTGCCGCCCGCGTTCTGGCTGTGGCTGGCGTTCTGCGCGGTCACCGTGGTCGGCTTCGGCGTGCTCGACGTGGACCCGGCGGGCACCGTCGGCGCCACCTTCGGCGAGCGGATCACCGCCCCGGTCTACAAGCTCGTCCAGCACCTCGCCCTGACGGTGCTGCTGGTGTACGCCGGCAACCTGTCGGCGGCCGTGCTGCCGCAGCGGCGGCTGGTGAACCTGCTGGCCTGGATGTTCGCGGTGACCGTGGCCGGCGGGCTGCTCGGCACGTTCGCGGGGCACTTCGAGTTCACCTCGCCGGTGGAGCTGCTGCTGCCCGACGGGGTGCGCGGCAAGGGCTTCGTGAAGTCGCTGGTCCACCCGTACGCCGCACAGATCATGGACCTGGTCGGCGACCCGCTGCCCCGCCCGGCCGCGCCCTGGGGGTACACCAACACCTGGGGCAACAATTTCTGCCTGCTGGTGGTGTGGTTCGTGGCGGCGGTGTTCGCCTACCCGAGCCGCGCCCGCACCCGGCTGCTGGCCGTCGGCCTGCTCGCGGTGTCGGTGGTGCCGGTCGTGCACTCGCTGAACCGCGGGCTGTGGATCGGCCTGGGCGCGACGGCGGTCTTCATCGCGGTCCGCCAGGCCCTCGCGGGACGGCTGCGGGCGCTGATCGCCCTCGGCGTGGTGCTCGCCGGGCTGGCCGTCGCGCTGGCCACCACCCCGCTCGGCGGGGTCATCGAGCGCCGCCTCGACAACGGCAAGTCCAACGGCGTGCGCATGTTCCTGACCGAGCGGGCGGTGGAGGGGGTGGCCGAGTCGCCGGTGCTCGGCTTCGGCTCGACCCGCAGCACGCAGGGCGGCCGGCAGTCGATCGCGGTCGGCGAGTCGGCGGCGTGCGAGCGCTGCGGCAACTTCACCGTCGGCGGCAACGGCCAGCTGTGGCAGCTGCTGTACGCGCACGGCCTGGCCGGCACCCTGACCTACTTCGGCTTCTTCGGCTTCGCGCTGTGGCGGTTCCGCCGGGACCGCTCGGCGCTCGGGCTGGCCGCGTCGGCCGCGATCGCGGGCTCGTTCATCGCCGCGCTCTGGTACAACTCGCTCGTCACGCCGCTGGCCTTCACGTTCCTCGGATATGTGGTGCTGTGGCGCAACTCCCGCTTCCAGATTGCGCCCAGCTCCGTTGAGTCCGTGGGACATAACGGACACCAACGGAGGAGCTGACGTGCGAAGCGGCAAACGGGGAGTCCGTGTGACGGAGCCGGCCTTGACGCCCGGCCGCGCCGGCGGGGAGCGGGCGTGACGGCGCTCGGCACGGCCGCCGGCCAGGTGGACACCGGTGACGCGCAGCTGCGCGGGCAGTACCTGCGCGAGGTGCTGGAACTGCTGTACCCGGGCTGCTCCACGGCCGCCGAGGGCCGCCGGGTGGTCGAGTACCTGGCGATCCCGGACGCCCGGCGGTGCAAGCTGCTGGTGCCCGCGGGCTCGCGCCGGGTCGCCGCCGCTGCGGTGCGCCGGTTCTCCGAGCCGCAGGGCCGCTTGGGCCGCCTCAAGCGCGACGCCGTCGCCATGGCGCTGCGCTCCGGCGCCTGGTCCACGCTGGTGCGCGACCGGGTCCGGCTGACCTCCCGGGAGGGAGGCACCGACACCGTCGACCACTTCCTGTCCACCGCGCTCGGCACGCCGCTGCAGGTCAGCATCCACATCGGACCGGTACGGGCCAACCGCAAACCGGTCCTGCAGCTGCTCGACCCGCGCGGCGGCACCATCGGCTTCGCCAAGTTCGGGGTCGGGCCGCTCACCCGGCGGCTGGTGCGCGCCGAGACCGCCGCCCTGTCCGCGCTGTCCCACGTGCAGCTGCCCGAGATCGTGGTGCCGAGCATCCTGCACGCCGGCCAGTGGCGGGGCATGCAGGTGCTGGTGCAGTCGGCGCTGCCGGTGTGGGAGCCGCGGGTGCCGCTGTCCCCCGCCCGCCTGCAGCGCGCCATGGCCGAGGTCGCCGGGGCCTGCGGGCTCACCCAGGGCTGGCTGGCCACCAGCCCGTACTGGGCGGACCTCCGCAACCGGCTGTGCCAGCTGGTCGCCGACACCCCCGAGGGCTCGGGCCGGGCCGCGACCGAGGTGTCGCAGCTGTTCGAGGCGGCACGGGCCCTGGTCGAGCACGCCGCGGAGCTGAACCTGCGCTTCGGCGCGTGGCACGGCGACTGGGCCCCGTGGAACATGGCCAACGTCGCCGAGTCGCTGCTGATCTGGGACTGGGAACGGTTCACGCCCGGCGTGCCGCTCGGCTTCGACGCCGTGCACTACGACCTGCAGCGCCAGATCCAGGACGGGGTGGACGCGCAGACCGCGGTCGAGTCCACGGTGCGGCAGGCTCCGGCATTGCTCGCCCCGTTCGACGTCGCGCCCGGCAGCGCCGAGATCGTGGCGCTGCTGTACCTGGTGGACCTCGCGACGCGATACCTCAGCGACCGCCAGGCCGAGGCCGGGGCCCGCCTCGGCGTCACCGGCACCTGGCTGCTGCCGGTGCTGATCCGCAAGGTCCGGTCCCTCTAGATGAACCCCGCGCCGAATCTTGTGCGGTTGATGTCGTCCCGACGGCACCAACTGCACAAGATCCGGAGCAGGCACCGCGCCAACCCGCCCATGGAGAGCCAGTGAAGACGTCGAACGTGCCCGAGTCGGTCAAGCGGGTGGTCCACCTCGGCTCCCGCTCGGTCGGCTGGATGACCTCGGGCGCGCGCATGCTGCCGTCGTTCCTGATCTGCGGCGGCCAGCGGTGCGGCACCACCTCGCTCTACCGGGCGCTGGCCGCGCATCCCGCCGTGCTCAAGGCGGTGCTGCACAAGGGTGTGCACTACTTCGACACCAGCTACCACCGCGGCCGGGCCTGGTATCAGGGGCACTTCCCGCTGCGGCGCACCGCCGCCCGCGTCGAGCGGGAACTGGGCATCCGCCCGCAGACCTTCGAATCCAGCCCGTACTACCTCTACCACCCGCACGCGGGCGCGCGCATCGCCCGCGACCTGCCCGACGTCAAGCTGATCGTGCTGGTCCGCGACCCGGTGGAGCGGGCGTACTCCCAGCACGCGCACGAGGTCGCGCGGGGCTTCGAGACCGTCACCGACTTCACGCAGGCGCTCGAACTGGAACCGGCCCGGCTGCGCGGGCAGCGCGAGCGGCTGCTCGCCGACCAGCACGCGTACTCCTTCTCGCACCAGCACCACGGCTACCGCTCCCGCGGCGAGTACGTCGTCTACCTGCGCCGCCTCGCCGAGCAGGTGGGCCGGGACCGGATCCTCGTGGTGGAGAGCGAGCGCTTCTTCAGCGATCCGCGCCCGACGTACGACGAGGTGCTCACGTTCCTCGACCTGCCGCAGCTGAGCTACCCGCAGTTCGAGCAGCACAACGCCCGGCCCCGCAGCGCGCCGATGCCGGCCCGGCTGCGCGCCGAGCTGACCGCCCACTACGCGCCGCACGATGCCGAACTCGCGACCTGGCTGGGCCGTACGCCGAGCTGGCGCGCATGAGCGCGCGCCGAGCAGCACCGACCGGCGGTGTGGCAAGCGGCAGTGGCGCGGCCCGCAGCAGCGGCACGGCCCCTGGCGGCGGCAACGGCAACGGCGCGGCACGCGGCGGCGTCGGGCTCGCTGACGTTCCGTCAGGTCTGCCAGGCCAGGCGGGTTCTGCGGGGCCGCCACCGCCGAGCGGTTCCGGCGACACCGCCGGACTCGCTCGGGGCGGCGTCGCCAACCTCGCGGGCGCGGCGCTGGCCGCCGTCGCCGGGGTCGGTGTCACCTGGCTGGTCGCGCGCGGGCTCGGCCCGGTCGCGGCGGGCTCCTTCTTCGCCGCCACCTCGGCGTTCGTGCTGGTCGGCGGTGTCGCTCGGCTGGGCACCACGACGGCGCTGGTCTACTGGCCGGCCCGGCTGCGGGCCCAGGGCCGCCCCGAGCTGATCGGGCCGTGCCTGCGCAGCGGGCTGGTCCCGGTCGCGGTGCTCGGCCTGCTGCTGGGCGTCGCGGTATGGCTCACCGCCGAGCACTTCGTGCCCGAGTACGCCGCCCCGCTCACCATGCTCGCCCTGTTCCTGCCGGTGGCGGCGCTGTCGGAGGCGCTGCTCGCGGCGACCCGCGGCTACCGCATGATGCGCCCCACGGTGCTGCTCGAAAAGATCATGCGACCCGCGACGCAGTTGCTGTGCGTGGGCTCGCTGGCCGTGCTGGCCCTGTCCGGCATCGTCTCGCCGCCGTCCACCTGGGCGCTGGCCTGGGTGCTGCCGTACGTGCCGGGAGCCGCGATCGCCGGGTTCCTGGTCTGGCAGCGCTGGCACCACGAGCCGACGCTGACCCGCCGCGACCGGATCGCCGCCCGGATCGAGGGCCGCACCGTCGGCTCCGCGTTCTGGCGCTACACCGCCCCCCGCGCGCTGGCCAACGCCGCGCAGACCGCGCTGCAGCGGGTCGACGTGCTCATGGTCGCCGGACTGGCCGGGCTCGCCCCGGCTGCCGCGTACGCCGTCGCCGGTCGTTTCGTCGTGCTCGGACAGCTCGCCAACGGCTCCATCGCCCAGGTGGTGCAGCCCCGGCTGGCCGAGACCCTCGCGGTCGGCGACCGGGCGGGCGCGCTGCGGCTCTACCAGACCGCCACCGCCTGGCTCGTGATGATCAGCTGGCCGCTGCACCTCGTCGTGGCCTGCTACGCCGACCTGTACCTGGGGCTGTTCGGCGCGACCTACACCGCGGCCGCCCCGGCCGTGCGGGTGCTCGCCGCGGCGATGCTGATCAGCACCGGCTGCGGCATGGTCGACATGGTGCTGTCGATGGCCGGGCGCACCACCTGGAACCTGATGAACGTGCTGCTGGCGCTGGTCACCATGGTCGCCATCGACCTGGTCGCGATCCCCCGGCTCGGCGTGGTCGGGGCCGCCATCGGGCTGGCCGCCGCGGTCGCGGTCAACAACCTGCTGCCGCTGGCCCAGCTCGCCACCTCGCTGCGGCTGCACCCGTTCGGCTCCGGCACGCGTACCGCGATGGCGCTGGCCGCCACCAGCTTCGGCGTACTGCCCTGGCTGGTCCGGCTGGTCGTGCCGAGCCAGCCCGTGGGCGCGGGCGCGGCCCTGGTACTGGCCGCCGGGGTCTACCTGGGCGGGCTGCGCCGCTTCCAGGACCGGCTGGGCATCCCGGCCCTGCTCGCCGCCGCCCGTCCCGGCCGCCGGAACACTGTCAAAACCGCTTCGCAGGGGTAGCGGAGCGGAAGCACCGACAGCACCACTCAGAGAAGAAAAGGAACACGAACCGCATGCGCGCCGACTACACCGAGATCTTCCAGGACGAGGCGACGGTCGAGAAGTACGAGCACGTCGTATACGCCCCGGACAGTTACGCCTCGGCGATAAATCGGCGCCAACGCGCCTACCTGCGCCGCCTGGCGAAACGGGCGTTCCCCTACCGCCGCCCCGTGCAGCACGACTTCGCCTGCGGCACCGGGCGGGCCATCCGCATCCTGCACGGGCTGGTCCGCGGCGCGCACGGCTACGACACGTCCGCGGCGATGCTGGCCAAGGCCGAGGAGGTCGGCTCGTACGCCGAACTGCACCTCGTCGCCGCCGAGGGCGAGGTGCCCGATCCCGAGCCGACCGAGATCCCGGCCCTGGTCACCATCTTCCGGCTGCTGCTCAACGTGGACAACGACGTACGCGAGCGGGCCATCGCGTTCTCCGCGAAGGTGCTGCCCAACTACGACGCGGGCCTGCTCGTGGTCGAGAACCACGGCAACCGGCACTCGCTGCGCCACCTGCGCCACGCCCGGCACACCGGCTCGCCCTGGTTCGCCGAACTCGACCACACCGAGGTCGCCGAGCTGCTCGACCGGCATGGCTTCACCATCGTCGAGCAGCGCGGCTTCGCCCTGTTCACGCAGGGCTGGTACGGCCGGCGCGGGCTGCGCACCCTGGCCAAGCTCGTCGACGACGTGGTCGCCCGCACCGGCTGGGGCGGCAAGTGGGCCGTGAACGTCCTGTACGTCGCCCGCCGCACCCGGCCCGTCGACTGACATGTTCCGTACGCTGCGGATCCTCGCCGGGGTGGCCACCGTGGCCATGCTCGCCACGTGCGGCTCCCCTCCCCCGGCGGACCGCGGCATCGCGGTGTTCCCACCGCCCGGCTCCCCCGTCGCGCCCGCCGCGGCGGGCGGGCCGGTCGCCGCGCCCGCGACCGGGGCACTGCTCGGCGCGTGGGTGCGCCCCGACAGCCTCACCCAGGCCGGGCGGGTCACCGGCGTCGCCGAGTTCGAGCAGGAGCTGGGGCGGCGGCTCGACGTCGTCAACACGTACCGCCGGCTGCGCGAGGAGTTCGGCACCAGCTCCGACCGGACCTTCCTGGAGTCCGGCGCGACGCTGATGTTCAGCTGGACCGGCGGGCCCAGCGCCGAGGTCGTGCTGGGCGAGCACGACGACGAGATCCGCGAGCACGCCCGGCAGGCCCGCGCGCTGGACGTGCCGGTGCTGGTACGGCTGCGCTGGGAGATGGACCGGCCCAACCTGGTCGCCGAGGTCGGCTCGCCGGAGGAGTTCGTCGCCGCCTGGCGGCACACCCGCGCCCTGTTCGCGGACGAGGGCGCGGACAACGTGTCGTGGGTGTGGTGCCCGACCGAGGAGGGCTTCACCTCAGGCCGCGCCCCCGACTACTACCCCGGCGACGACCAGGTCGACTGGACCTGCGTCGACGTCTACGCCGGCTCCGAGCTGACGCCCCTCGCCGACCTGCTCGAACCCTTCCTGCACTGGGCCGCCGCCCACCCGCACCCCATCATGATCGGCGAGTACGGCGTCTCCCGCGCCTGGACCGCCGGCCAGCGCGCCTCCTGGCTCCGCGACGCCACCACGGTCTTCCGCCGCAACACCCAGATCAAGGCCGTCCTCTACTTCGAGTCCAACCCCGACAACCGCACCCCCGCCGGCGAATTCGCCCTCCGCCCCGACCCCGACCCCCTCGAAGCCTTCCGCACCACCGCCCACGACCCCCACTTCCGCCGCTGACCCGCCCCCGCCCGGCCCACCGCGCTTCTTGCCGCGTTGATCATGAACTTATGGCACGGTTCGACGGCGTGTCGCCGCCCTAACTTCATGATCGCCTTAGGGCTGCGGTGGAGATCTGTTTTTGTGACGCTGGGTGCCCCTATAGCGGCGTCCAGCGTCCACAAAAACAGATCTTGGGCAGGGCGATCCGGAGTCGGGCATGGCGCGCCGGGTGTGGCCGGTCGGGGCGGGCGGCCCTTCGGGCTCCACCGGCGCTCGCGGTGAGCCCGACCGCGAGCCCCACCCCGAACGCGAGGCGAACCCGCTGGCCACAGGCCCGGAGC
>NZ_BONI01000144.1 GCF_016862635.1 Catellatospora coxensis
AGGCCACGGCCCTGACCCCGCGACAGGCCCATCGTCCGCAACCGCGACAGCACCGTGCCCCGGCCCCGCGCCCCCGACACCACCGCGAACCCGATCGCCAGCAACGCCAACGCCACCCCCGCACCCGCACCGATCGCATACGCGAACGTCACCACCGCGTTGACGCTGGAGGCCTCCATGGCGGCCCGGGACTGCTCCCAGGTGGTGACGGTCGTCTCCGGCATGAAGTCGACGGCCTGGAAGCCGGTGTTGGCCCAGCGGTTCTGGGCGGCGTCGCCGACCTCGCGCAGCCGCTGCGGGTCGGGGTCGCCCGCGATCAGGTAGCCGGTGGCCAGCAGCGCTTCCCGGGCGTCGGCCGGGATGGCCTGCCACGGCAGGACGACGAAGTTCGCCGCGCCGTTGCGGATCGGCGGGAACCCCTCGACGACCGCGGCCACCGTGAACTCGTAGTACCGGCCGCGTATCGCGACGGTGCCCTTGCCGCCCAGCCCGCCCAGCTGTCCGGCGGCCTCGGGCGAGACCACGGCGGGCAGCGGCGAGCCCGGCGCCGCGTCGCGCAGCGCCGCGGGCACCGGGTGCACGACGCCGGACTGCGCCAGGACCCGGGTGTAGGACGGGGCGTCGAGCACCAGCGCGTACGTGGTGCCCTGGCGCTGCCCGCCGGTCATCAGGTCCGCCGAGGAGTACGCCATGTAGGGCGAGACGGCGGTGACGCCGGGCACCGCCGCGAACTCAGCCGCGGCGGCCTCGTCGAAGTAGTACCCGTCGACCTTCACGTCGGCGGACACCCGCAGGTCGGTCGCCCGGTCGCGGGCGGTGTCGAGGGCCCCGGCCACGGCGATGCTGAACACCGCCGTGCTGACCGCCACGACCAGCACCGCCACCGGCCCGATCACGGCGCCAGCGGTGCGACCCGCCCGGGACAGGCCCAGGAAGGCCACCAGGCCGTCGCCCCGCGCCGTCAACCGGCTCAGGCGGCTCACCACGGGCGGCACCGCCCGTACCATCGCCAGCGCCGCTGCCACGGCGAGCAGCGCGGGCACCGCCGCCAGGTAGAAGTCCACCCCGCCGCCGCTGCTCAGGCCGCGGCTGCGGACCAGCCACACGCCCAGCCCGGCCAGCACGAGCAGGCTCAGCTCGGCGGTGCGCCGCTTGACGCCGACCCGGGCCGTGGCGGTGTCACCGCGTCCGGCCGAGGACGACGGATCACGGGCGACGAACATGGCCATGACGGGCACCGCGAGCACGGCCAGTGCCGTGAACGCGGCCAGCGCGGGCCAGGCGACCGCGGGCCGGCCCGTCACCGCCGTGCCGAGCAGCCCGCCGGCCACCGCCGCGGGCACCACCAGCAGCGTTTCCAGCAGCGTGAAGATCCCGAGCGCGCGGATCGCGCCGCCCCGTGCCCGCAGCAGCCCGAGTTCGGCCCGGCGGCGGGACACCATGACCCACGAGGCCAGCAGCGCGAGCCCGGCCAGCGTGACCAGCGCGCCGACCTGCACCACGGCCAGCAGTGCCTGGGCGGCGCGCACCTCGTCGGCGAACCGGGCCAGCTGGCTGTCGAGGCTGGTCAGCAGCATCGAGTCCAGCCCTTGCCGGCGCGCGACGCTCGCCGCCTCGACCAGCTCGGGCAGCACGGCCAGGTCGAGACTCGACGTGCTGATCCGGTACCGGAACTCGTAGTACACCGGGGCCACCGGCACCAGCTTGGCCAGTCCGGCCTCGTCGGAGTAGAGCACCGCGCGGTACGGCTCGTCGTCGCCGGCCGGGGGCGTGCGCAGCGCGAACGGCACCGGCTCCCAGAAGGTGTCCTGCTCGTCGTGCGGCACGACGAGGCCGACGACCTTCATCGGGACCTCGCCGTAGAAGCCGAAGCGGAACGTGCTGCCGACCCGCTGCTTCAGCTTCTCCGCGTTCCACTTGGTCAGCACGACCTCGACCGGCCCGCCGGTCGTGGTCTGCGGGAAACGGCCGTCCACCAGGTCGACCCGTTCCTCCAGCCCGCTGCCACGGCGGACGGCGAACAGCGGCGGGGTGTTCCCGAACGGGCCCTCGGGCAGGCCGGTCCCCCTGACCGGCGACTTCTCCAGCTGCGTCGACGCGGCCCACCAGGACTGCACGATGCGGTCCCGCAGGGCCGGCTGCAGGGCCGCCTGCTGCTCCTGCAGCCGCTGCTGCGGGCCCCAGTCGGCGTCGTCGGCCTTCTCACCGCGGAACGTCAGGTCCCGGGCCGTGTACGCGAGCTGGGAGATGTCGTGGCGCAGCCCGACGTCGGTCAGCTCGTTGACGGCCCGCGGCGTGCCCACCACGAGCACCCCGGCTGCCAGCGCCAGCGCTGCCAGCAGCGCCAGCGGCCCGGCGCCGGCGCGAATCCGGGCGGTCCATCCACTCACCGGTCGGCTCCGTTCCGCAGGTGGGACGTGGCCAGCCGCTGCCGCAGCGTGGTCGCCACCAGTCCCGCCATCACCAGGGTGACGGCGAACAGGGTCGCGGCCGTGCCGAGCACGGGCAGCCAGTCCGTCGTGGTGAGCGCGGTCGGCACCGGCCGGCCCGCGCTCGGGGTCATGATCACCAGTGGGCCGGTCGTCCTGGCGACGAGCAGGCCTACCACCAGGCCGACCGCGACACCCAGACCGGCGAGCAGCGCCTGCTCGATCATGAGGGCGCGGGCGAGCAGGCGCGGTGCCGCGCCCAGCGTGTTCAGCACGGTCAGCTCGGCCACCCGCCGCCGGGCGGTGGCCCGGACGTCGACCGCGATGCCGACCAGGGCCAGCCCGATCGCCCCCAGCGCCGCGATGAACAGCGCGATCCGCGCGCCCGCGCCGAACGCGTCGTCGGCCGCGTGTACGGCCAGGGCGTGCCGGTCGATCATCGTCAGGTCGGGCAGGGCTGCCGCGGCGGCGGCGGCTTCGGCGTGGCGGGTGGGCTCGGTCGTGAGCCACCATTCGTCGACGGCCGGGGCCCGCCAGCCGTGCTGCTGCAGGTGGGTGGCCAGTGACGGCATGTCCACCAGCAGCGCGGCCGGGGCCGATCCGCCGGGCAGCGCGGCGACCACGCCGGTGACCTGCGCCTGCGTGCCGGGTGCCCACAGTGGCAGGGTCAGCTTGGCGCCGACCTCGGTGTGCAGCGCGGCGAGCGCCTCGGGCGTGGCCACCACCGGCACGGTGACGGGTTCCGCGTCGGGCCGCAGCGTGACGGAGAAGAGTTCCCAGACCTGGCTTTCCGGAAAGTGGATGCTCACGCGGGCGCTGTCGGCGGCGACCTGCAGGTCCGCCTCGCCGGGAGCGTCGGCCGCGCCCCAGCGAACGCCTGGCGGTTCCAGGTTCAGGCCGGTCGCCACGCCTGCGGCGTCGACGGTCGCCAGGCCCGTGAACTCCGTCACGACCTGCAGGTCGGACTGCACGTAGGGGCCGTCCGCCGAGAACCCGGTCAGCCGCAGACCGGCCACCTGCGGCAACGGGACCTCGAACGCGTGATCGTCACCGCCGGTGCCGGCGGACAGCGGGACCTGGTGGACCCCGCCGTGCGGGTCGGTCAGCTGCACGGAGGACCCGTTACGCGGCTGGGCGTCGAAATCCCGGCCGTTCGCGGTGATCCGGATGGATCCGCGCAGCGCCTTGACCCCGGCCGGCAGCTCCACGCCCGGCGCGTGCCGGCTCAGCGCTGCCATACCCGCGGCCGCCGCGCGGCTGTCGCCCAGATCCGCGCGCATCCGCAGCACGTCCCCGGCGGCCGCGGCGTCCAGCGCCAGCAGCGAGATCGAGGTCTCGTTCTCGCCGGCGGTCACGGTGGTGCGCCATGCGGGAAGCGCCGCGGTCACCCCGGGCAGCGCCGAGACCTGCCTGGCGCGGTCACCCGGCGTGGCCCAGGAGGTCTCCAGCAGCCGCAGGTCCGCGCCGGCGGTGTGGTCGGCCTGGTCCACCTGCGACTGCCGGGCTGTCGCGGCCAGGGTCCAGGCGAGCGTGCTGACCGCGACGCTCAGCGCCAGCAGCAGCACCGGCCCGGCGTGCGGCCGCCGCCCGGCCTGCCACACCCCCAGCTGCGTGGCGAACCACGCCCCGCGGTCGACCTGGCGCTCCAGCAGCCGGGTCAGCGGCGGCAGCAGCCGCAGCGCGAGCACCGCGCCCGCGAGCACACCGAGCGGTCCGGCCGAGGCCAGCAGCGGGTCGATGCCGAGCCGGCCGGCGACGCCGGACAGCGGCGAGTCGTACTGCTGCAGCTGGTACCACGCGAGCACGGCGAAGCCGATCAGCGCCACGTCCAGCCCGGTGCGCTGGGCGACCGCTGCGCGGCTGGGCCGGGACTGCGCGCTCAGATCGGCGACGTAGGTCGCGCCGCCGCGCAGCGCGGGCAGCAGCATCGCCAGCACGCAGCCGAGCCCGGCCGCCGCGGCCAGGCCGATGGTCAGCGGGGTGACGCCGCCCTCCAGCCGAACGCCGATCCCGGCCAGGGCCGGCAGCCGCTCGGCGACCTTCAGCAGCGGCGTCACCAGCAGCGGGGCCAGCAGGGCGCCGGGTGCCGCGATCAGCAGCGCCTCCCGCGCGGCCAGCCCGCCGAGCTGGACCCGGGACGCGCCGCGGGCCCGCAGCAGCGCCGTCTCCGCGCGGCGGCCCTCGGTCAGCAGCGAGGCGAGCAGCATCAGCGCATACCCGCCGAGGATCGCGATGAGCAGCAGCGGGGTGAGCATGTCCGAGCGGCCGACGAGCCGGGCCTGCTCGATCCGGTCGATCAGCCGTTCCAGCTGCGTCGACGCCTGGCCGGTCTCGCTGAAGCCCAGCTCCTCGGGCACCTCGTCCAGCGTGCCGGCGGCGGCGCGTGCGGCGGCGAGGTCGGCCCCCTCGGCCCGGGACAGGTCGGGTGTCGCGACCCAGCCGCTGCTGCCCAGGTAGGACCAGCCGGCGAAGAAGTCCGCCCGGTCCAGCACCAGCGGCCCGTACGTGTGGCCGCCGGGCTCCACGCCGTCGGCCAGCTCCGGCGCGAGCAGCCAGTACGGGTCCTGCGGCGACCGCGCCGCGAAGACGCCGCTGACCTCGACCTGCTGCGTCTTCTTGGTGATGCCGTTGGTCATGGAAACCCGCGAGCCGGGCCGCAGCCCGAGCGCATGCGCGGCGGCCTCGCCGACCACCGTCTGTGGCACCTGACCGCCCGGGGCCGGCCAGCTCCCGGAGACGAGCCGGGCGTGCTCGGCCAGCTCGTCGAGGAACATGACCCGGGCGTAGACGACGCCGTAGGCGTCGGGCACGGCGTCGCCGGTGTCGCCGTCGAAGCGCAGGCCGCTGGTGTAGCCGGCGGCGGCGAACCCGGTGTCGCCGAAGCGCCCGGTGAACGACTCCCGCAGCGCGGTGTCGGTGCGGGCCCATGCCTCGGCCTGGGACTTGTCGACTGCTCCGCCGCTGCCGACATACCTGTTGCCGGTGGTCTGCAACGGCAGGCGCACCTGGATCGCCCGCTCCTGCGGCGGCGCCGCCGCGACGGCCGCCCGGCCGCCCGCCGCGATCACCGCGTCGCTGTAGCTCGCCAACCCGACCAGCAGGGTCGTCGAGATCAGCGCTGCCGCGGCCGCGGCTGCCAACAGGCCCTTCGCGCTGTTGGCTCGGCGACGTCCCAGCATGGCACCTCCCTGTAGTCGATCACGGACGCAGGTCACTACTGAAAGGGACCTTTACCGGTTCACCGTGGAAAGTCAGTGTTATCGGACCGTTATGAGCGAACACCCGCGTCACCCCTTTCGCCCGACCACGCCGCAGCTGCGGTGAGCTGGGCTGAAGAAGATCGCGCAGGATCACGAGCTCACGAGACGACATGTTGCCCTGCCGATCCGGGGCCCACTGGTCCTGGGCCGGGCCCAGGACCGGGAACCCGGGCTCCGACAGGTCAGCCTCGCGGTCGGCGTTCGTCGCCGGGAATCGCCTCAAGCACCGGCGCCAGGGTGGCCCTGACCCGGATCACGCCCGGCGGGATCGCATCGTCTGCCAGCACGGTGAACACGATGCCGTCGACAGGCAGGCTGTGCCGGTCGAGCACCCGCTTGACCGCGTCTACTAGTTCTGCCCGGATCGCAGCTATCTGGGACGATTCGGCGACGGCGGCGGGCACCCGGATCTGAACCACCGGAAGCCGGTCCGGCACGAGCCACCTCTCACCGCCGTGCCAGGCATGCCGCACCATCGCCGGCATCTGGTCGGCGAACACGTTGAGCGCACGCCGGCGTTCCGGCAGGTCGAGCTCTGCGAGCGCGTCCGACCTCAGCTCGACAGGGTGCGGCACGACGGCACGCGCGGCGGTGTCGTACCGCACCAGTGGAGCCTTTGCCTGGCTCTCCTGCACCACCCAGATCTGCACCAGGTAGCGGACCGCGATTCCCGACTCCGGGAACCCGGGCACGTAAAGGCCCATGATTCCAGGCTGGTCGGTACGCCGGGGCATGCGCCCGGCCGAGCCCGGTGGCGCGGGCGCCACCGCTGACCGGAGAACCGACACAGGCCTTGTCGCCGGAATGTTCCAGCGAATGTCGTGGTAATCCTCTCCCAACCCGAGATTGTGCAGCATTTCGTGCAAAATGGTCGACCTTAGCGCCGGGTCGGTCAACAGCGCAGTCGGCCAGGTGTCGACGTCCGCCAGCAGGTCGCGGCGATGTGCCGGCATCTGGTGGGGCACCATGATCGTGTGGTACTCGCCACGATCGACAAACTCGATCATCAAGTGGAACTGGTCGCCGCCCGGCAGGCGGTACCGGCCGTTCACCGCCGCCAAAGTCGATTGTCCTGCCGCCTTCATCCGCTCGACGTCCGCCGGTGTCACTCCGGCACCGGGCTGCAGCTTGTAGCGGATCCGGAAGACCCGCACCACTCGCAGTCCTGTCGGCTCGTCGAAGGCTATGCGGACGACGTCGTAGCGGGGGTTGAAGTAGATCGGGACGACAGTCGCCCCGTGGTGTCCCACGGCGTCGACGGGTTCGACGTACGGGGCGTCCACGTGACGGGAAACCTGCGGATCGAGACTCCGGAAGGCGTCCTCGATCTCTGCTGCGGGTACCGGCCCGTCCACGGTCCACCAGCCCCGCGTGAGCGCTGAATCAGGCGCGGTGCGCCAATAGTTCAGAAAATCGGGCCCCTGCCGATGGGCATCGTCGCGCTGCAGTATGAGATCGCCGAGCGGAATCACGGCCTGGTGGTAGCGCTTGGCGGATGTCTCGCCGACGGTGCGCCTGTTCTGCCACCCCCACTCGTCGTCGAAGTAGACGCGCAACTGCGCGGGCACCGGGAAGGGCGCGGTCCGCGAGGTGTACAGGTCGACCGAGCTGCCGCGTCCAGGCACAGACTCGACCACCCTGAACACGACTCTGGCCGTGGCCGGCAGCGTGTTGACCCAAGGGGCCACCGCGCCCGAGGCCCTAGCGGGAATCCTCAGGTGCCCGGCCACCGTCGACAGGAACCCGTAGACGAGCGCATGCGCCGCCCGGCGCTCCTCGGCGGTGTCCGCCGGAATCGACACCTCGGCGGTGACCTGCGGCAGCGGATGACGATGCTGCACGCTCGCCTCGGCTTTTGCCAACAACGTCCATGCGGTGCGCGCGGCGATGTCGCGGTCCAGTGGCCACAGGTAACCTCCGCGCTGGTAGCGGGTCGGCGGTTCGAACGACACCCGCATCACCTGATCGCCGGACGGCTGCTCTGCCACAACCGATCTGCCCGCGAGGGAATGGCTGTACACCTCCAGGCGGATGGCGCCGTTGGTCTCATCGAGACCGAAAAGCACCACGGCCGCCGAGGGCATCGCCTTCATCCACTCCTGAACCTGCGGCAGCCCGACATTCAGCTGCATCAGCCTGCCGGCCAGGACCCTCAGGAACCCGCGGGCGCGCTGATCCGCGGCACGGCGGGCAGCGGCGGTGTCCCACGGTATGGAGATTCGTACGGTCACGCGCGGCAGCGGGCGGAGCTCTCGCAGACCGGCCCGGATCTGACCCTCCAGGACGTGCGCGATCTCGTCGACGGCCGCCGGAGCCGGCGCCAGGGTCTGCGGATCGAAGTCCACGGTCTTGACGAATCCGCCTACCCGTCCCAGCGGGTCAACTCGTTGCGACGGCGGCAGCAGGAGCGGAAGCCGCTGCCCGGTTCCGGTGCCGGCCGTCAACCGGCGTATGGCGATCAGATCGTTGGCGTGTCCCCTGAGCCGGAGGTTTCCGGTCACCACGGTGCGGAATTCGACCTCCACCACCGGCACCGCCGCACCGCCGTGCCGCTCGGACCACCGGGTCAGCCCGTTCACGATCCGCCGCTGGAGCACCAGCGCGACGCCCTCTGCCATCTTCGCCGCTCGCGCACCGCCTTCGACGGAACGAGCGGACACCTCGATGGCCAGCCGTTCTCCCGGCGGCAGCCGCGCACACCAACCGGCCATCACCGCGTCGCTGGTCGCTTCGGCCGCGATGCGGCCGACCCAGGCCAGGGTGCCGACGCCGTAAACGAGCGGCAGCACCTCAGCCTGCGGCCCTTCGACATACACGAGGCCGGCGCCCCTCAACTCGCTGCCGCGCAGGACGTACTGAAAACGTCTCTCCCACAACACCGACCGCGGCAACCCGGCAGTGGCCATCGCACGATCCGGCGCAAGCGCCGCCCCGAGGTGGTAGTGGAAGGCAGCCGCCGGAATGTTCGTGCCGTTGCCGGCCAGCGGGATCCGACTGGCGTCGCTGATCTGGTCGACCTCCTCCACCCGAAACGACGTCCCGGCGGCGATCTCCATCCGGCCGTCAGCGGTCCACACGCCGCCTGTCGTCAGCAGCAGCCGGTCCGTTCCGGTGGCCAGCGGGTGTACGGGCCCGTCAGGATCGACTGACAACGGGCTCTTCAGCCGCAGTACCCCCGTGTCGTTGTCGATGGTGAACGCGTCGCGTGCGACCACGGCGTTCAGCACCAGAGGGCGGGCGTGCGTGTGGGGATTCCGGCGATACATGCCCGGCGCCGTGGTGATGGGCGGGTCCAGCAGCGCGTGCACGAGGGTGTCGGTTCCCATCACGTCGCCGGCGGGCACCGCGGCTTTCGAGCCCGCGACTCGGCCCACGTCCGGCACGGCCCGCAACAGCCTCCCGTGCTCGTCGGTGATCAGCTGAATCGGGTTCGACAGGACCACCGGCGTCTGCGTCGCGGTGTCGGTATAGGTGTCGACCAGTCCATGGGACACCGCCCCGTGGTCCAGGGAGGCCATGACAGACGCCGGTGCCGCCTGGGTCTCCACCTGCCACAGCCGACCCTCGGTGTCGCGCCACACGATGAGCACGTGCCGAGGGTCGTTGACCGTCTCCACCTGGACCACGGTGAGCTCACCCGGCTCCAACCGTGCCAGCGTCGCCGAGGCTCCGCGCCGCCAGCCGCCGCCGAACAAGCGCACCAGATCGTCCACACCGCGCGACCCGGCCCCGTCGTCGACGGCCCGGGTCCCCGCCACCCCCAATCGACGCAACACCTCCCAGACCCTTGGTACGCAGTCACTCTCCTCCTGCCATCTCGGCAGCCTCAGCACCTGCTCCAGAACCGGATCCGCGGCGGCGGCCGGATCCGGGACGGCCGGTTCCGGGTGGACGGCGAGCAGAGTCGTGGGCACGAGCGCGCCCGGCTGGTCCGCGACGGGCTCGTATCGCTGCGGTCCGGACTGCGGTCCCGGGTCGTCGATGCGCGGCGTGCCCGAGCCGGGATCCATGCCCGCTGGGCTGGACTCCACCGAACGGGTGCCTGCCGTCAGCGGAGAGCCGCCCGCGCTCGGGTCTGCGGCGACCCGTCCGGGCCCGGTCGATGCCGCGGTCATGGCGATCGCTTGCTCGGGGGCGACGGTCTTCGGCACGTACGGAACGATCGGCGCGGACATGGGCTTGGCCAGCGGGCCAGGCAGGCCGATGCCCGTGCCGATGCCGGCGGGGACGGCCGCGGCAGGGCGGGCCGGCGGCGCACCGCCACGTTCCGGCACGAACACTCCGGCCACGCCCCACTGTCCGGCAAAACCTCCGACGACACGAACGTCCGCCACGAACGACCCGTCATCGGAACGGCCGCCGAACCGGGCCGCGACGATCCGGCCGTCGAGCGTGCCCGTCAACCGTCCCGAACCGGCGAAGCCGCCCTCCAGCACCGTCCCGCCCGGCGAGGCCACCCGACCCCGCGCCCAGACCCCGCCGGTGAACGACCCGTCCCGCGGATCGAACCTGCCCGACAGCACGAAGTCGCCCCGGGCGTTCCCCGAACCCGTCACCCGGACCTTCTGCGCGTTCCCGCCCGCCTTGTCACCGGCCGGGACACCGTTCCATCCCGCGATGTCGAGCTTTCCGACGTCGCCGTCCAACCCCGCGAACGCGCCGCCGCCAGGGCGGGATCGGTGTCCGGCCCAGTCCACGACGCCCTCCACCGCGCCTGCCGTCGCGGCAGCCCACGGATCGTCCGACTGGAGCGCCCGGCCGTTGGTGGCCAGATCAGCCAGCTGCTCGGCGGAGAACTCCGTCAGCGCCCCGACGAACATCTGACCGGGAATCGAGCCCATCCACCGGTCACCGACGTCCGGGTCACGCCGCCCGCCGATCGCCTTGGTGATCGCCTTGCTCATGCC
>NZ_BONI01000145.1 GCF_016862635.1 Catellatospora coxensis
GGAGCTGCTGGAGGTCGCCGCGTTCCTCGGCCGCGACGTCGACCTCCGGCTGCTTTGCCGCGTCGCCGGCGTCGAGCCTGCCGACTGCGTGGAGCGCCTCGAACCGCTGCACGCGCTCGGCCTCCTCGAGACCAGCCCGGACGACCCGTCGACGGTGCGGTTCACGCACGACCTAATCCGGGAGTCGATTTTCGAGACCGCGACCCGGCAGCGGGCTGTCCGGCTGCATCTGGGCGTCGCGGACGCGCTCGACGACCTCCACGCCGGTGACGAGGCCGTCGCCGAGCGCCTCGCCTACCACCTGCGGGCCGCCGGCCCTCTCGCCGACCCGGCCCGCACCGCGGCGGCGCTCGTGCGCGCCGGCCGCCGCGCCGGAGGCGGCATACCAGTCGGCCGACCGCCGGTCGCGGCTGCCCCCGGTTCGGCGTGGCCACGACGACTGGCCGGGCGCCGGCGGCAGCGGCGAAGGATCGGTGCGCCGGGAGGCCCGCCGAGCCGCCGCCTTGCAGAAGCGGGCAGATCTGCTGCGGGCCCCCGGCCCGCCGGCGAATGCGGTCCGGGCCGCGACTGAACTGGCCCGGAACTGATCCGGCAGCGTCCGGGCCACCACCGCGGTGGACCCCGGACGCTGCCGGCCGGCTGCCGCCGCTGTGCGATCTCAGGTGCTGATCAGCTTGCGGGACGCAGCACGGACCACCCAGAGGTGGGCCACCAGCCCGGCACCCCAGCCCAGGATCGACCAGACAGGCCAGAAGTGCTGTTCCGGCGTGAACAGCCGCCACACCAGGACCTGGATCACGTTGCCGGTGAGGTAGCACAGGACGTGCAGGCGCAGGCCCCACTTCATCGCGTTCTCGTTATTGCGCATGCTCGGTCGCCGCCCTGTCGATGAGGGCCACCGCGGTGGCCGGGTGTGAGACGAACACCAGGTGCGAGGCGCCTTCGACCACCTCGACGGTGGCGCCGGAGCGTTCGGCCATGAACTGCTGCGCCGCCGGCGGGATGATCCGGTCCGCGCCGCTGATCAGGTGGTAGTTCGGGATCGTGTGCCAGGCCTGCGGTCCGCCGGCCGGCTCGCCGAGGGCGGCGCCGGTGGCCGGGCGCTGCGTGATCGCCAGGACCGCGGCCTCCGCGGCCGGCAGGTCGGCCGCGAAATGCGCGTGGAACACCCGCGGGTCGATGTAGAGGTCGACGTGGCCGCCCGGCAGCGGCACCGGCTTCAGGGACTCGCCCACGGTGCTGCCGGGGAACTTCTCGACCAGCGCCTGCACGCTCTCGCCCGCCTCGGGCACGAACGCCGCCAGGTAGACCAGCGCCTTCACGTTCGCGTTCCCGGTGGCGGCCGCGGAGATCACCGCACCGCCGTAGGAGTGTCCGACCAGGACGATCGGACCCTGGATGCTGTCCAGCAGCGCCCGGACCTGCTCCGCGTCGGAGGAGAGTCCCCGCAGCGGATTCGGCGCGAGGGCCACCGGATAGCCGGCGGCGACCAGCCGCTCGGCGACCGGGCGGAACCCGCTGCCGTCGGCGAAGGCTCCGTGCACCAGCACGACGGTAGGTTTTGTGCTCATCATTCATCAACCTCTCGTTCGGACGACTTGGGAAACTGGTAGGACCTGCGGGGGCCGCGCTCTTCTCCTGGCCGGGGCGGCCACGGTCGCGAGGTACAGCAGGAGGCCGGCGGTGGTGAGGACGACACCGGCCCAGACGGTGGACAGGGTGCCCCAGCCGGCGTTGAGGGTGATCGCGCCGCCGATCGCGCCCAGCGAGTTGGCCAGGTTGAGGGCGGCGAGGTTGAGCGCGCCCATCAGGGTCGGGGCGTCCGGGGCGAAGGCGGTCAGCCGCACCTGGATGGTCGGGATCGCGAACATCATGGTCGCGCCGACGGCGAACAGGCACGGCAGCAGGATGACCAGATCGCCCCCGGTCACGCCGATCACCGCCAGGACCGCGAGGACCCCGCCGTAGCCCCAGATCAGACCGCGGTGCTCGTACCTGTCGGCGATGCTCCCGCCGAGCGAGTTGCCGACCGCCATGCCGACGCCGAAGACGGCGAGCGCGATCGGGATGAGCGACGCGTCGCGCCCCGCGGCGTCGGTGACGAACGGGCCGATGAACGTGTAGACGGCGAAGATGCTGGAGATGCCGAGCGCCGCGACGGTGACCATCAGCCAGACGTTGACCCGGCGCAGCGCGCCCAGCTCCTGCATGACGGAGCCGCCGCGCAGCTCGTCGGTGCGGGGCAGCCAGGCGATCAGGGCGATGCCGGCGAGCAGGCCGACGGCTACCACGGCCCAGTACATGACCCGCCAGCCGGCATGCTGGCCGATGAACGTGCCCAGCGGCGACCCGAAGATGGTGGCGACGGTGAGCCCGCCCATCACGGTGGCGAACGCCTTGCCGCCCTTGCCCGGCCCGTACACGTACGCGGCGACCACGGCGCCGGCGCCGAAGAACGCGCCCTGCACGCTGCCGGCGACGAACCGGAACACGACCAGCATCGTGATGTTCGGGGCGAGCGCGGACAGCCCGTTTCCCGCGAGGAACAGCACGATGAGGCCGAGCAGCAGGGCACGCCGGTTGACCCGGGCGGCGAGCAGGGTGATCGCCGGGGAACCGATCACCACCCCGAAGGCGTACGCGGTGATCGCGTACGTGGCGACCGGGATCGACACGTCCAGGTCGGACGCGAACAGCTGGATGATGCCGTTGCTGCCGAACTCGCCGGTGCCGATCGCGAAGGTGCCCAGCGCCAGCGCGAACAGGGTTCGTTTCGGCCCGCGGGTGGCCGGCTTCGCGGCCGTGCGCCGCCGTTCCTCGGCGGCGCACTGACCTTCGTATGCGTGCTTGTGCATTCTCCCGGCCTCAGCGGGCGGCGCGCACGATGAGCTCGGCTGTCACGGCCGGCTGGGCGATCATCGCGACGTGCGAGGCGTCCACCTCGATCGTGCGCGCACCGGCCCGCTGCGCCATGAACCGCTGCGCGGCGGCGGGCAGCACCTTGTCGTTGCGGGCGACCAGGTACCAGGAAGGAGTCGTCTTCCAGGCCGGGACACCGGACGGCTCCTGCAGCGTGCGCAGGTCGGCCGGCCGCTGACCGGCCCACATCAGGTCGGTGGACGCCGAGGGCACGTCGCCGGCGAAGACGTCCCGGAACACCGCTTTCTTGATGTACCCGTCGACGCCCGTGCCGTGGGGACGGATGTCCAGCGCGGTCTCGTCGAGCTTGCTTCCCGGGTATCTGGTCTGCAGGCCGAGCAGCGTCTCGCCCTGATCCGGTGCGAACGCGGCCACGTAGACCAGCGCCTTGACGTTCGCGTTGCCGGCCGCGGCGTTGGTGGCGACGATCCCGCCGTAGGAGTGCGCGGCGAGCACCAGCGGGCCGCCGATGGTGGCGAGGACGCTGGCCAGGTAGGCGGAGTCGGCGGCCACACCGCGCAGCGGGTTCGCCGGTGCGATGACCGGGTAGCCGGCGCGGATGAGCCGAGCCGCGACGTCGTGCCAGCCGGAGGCGTCGGCGAACGCGCCGTGCACCAGTACCACGGTGGGCTTCTGCGTGCCGTCGTGCCCTTCGAACGTCTGGGCGGCTGTCAAGGTGGGCTTCTGCGTGCCGTCGCTCCCTGCGTATGCCTGGGCGGCGGTCGCTCCGAGCGCGGCGCCGGCCGCGGCCGCGGCGGATCCGGCGAGCAGCGTACGGCGGGTGATTGTCATCAATGGGAGCCTTTCAGTTCCAGTTCGTTGACGAGTCGGCTCACCGTACGAATGCCTACTTGACGGGCACTGAACAAAGCCGTCCCCGCGACGCCGGCGGATCCGCGAAACAGTTCAGTACTCGTCAAGTAGGTGGATCTACCTTGGGGGAATCCGGACAGCGGAAAACCATTGAGGAGTTCGCGATGCCAACCCGAGTGAACCGGCAGACGGTCGATCTGTCTGCCTATCCCGACCTCCTGGTCCTGTACCTCGGTATGAGGGTGAACCACCTTTACGGGATCCGGACCTTCTTCAGCTTCGGCCGGAAGATCAGCGAGTCGGTGGCGGACAAACCCGACGGACTGCTGCTGCACGAGCCGGTGTACTACTCGTTCTTCCCGATGAACATGGGCATGCGCCAGTACTGGCGCGACCTGCCCTCACTACTCGCCTTCGCCCGATCGGAGCCGCACCGCCAGTGGTGGACGAGCTTCCTTCAGGACTCCGGCGGCACCGGCTTCTGGCACGAGACGTACTCCGTCAGAGGCGGCATGGAGGCCGTCTACGACGATGTGCCCAAGCCGCTCGGCTTTGGACGGTTCGCCGGGCTCCAGCGCGCCCGTGGGCCCATGTTCGGCTCCGCGGCCCGCCTGGGACGCTCCGAGAGCAGCAACCCGGCCGTCACCGAGACGGAACTCTATGGAGCTTAGTCAACCACGCCGTGGAACCTCGCCGAGGTGTCCCGGTGGGTGCTGCCGAACCGGGTGTTCGGCCTCGAACTCGGCTCCGCGGCGAACGACGTAGCGGAGCCGGCCGGGTACGCGGCGCGGCGGGGGGTCGCGCCGCGTACCCGTAGGCCGGCACCGGAGTCGTGCCCAGGCCGGTCGGCTTTCCGGGGACTGAATCGACCGTTCACTGAATGTCAAGTGCCCGTCCTTAGGTTCAGCCACACGCAGTCGGAGACGAGCGGGAGGGCGCGACCATGTTGATGCTCGAGCGTTGGGGACGCGCCATGGCGCGCCGCCGCTGGTGGGTGATCGGTGCCGCGCTGGCTTTCCTGACGGTCGGCGGTGTCTGGGGCTCCTTGGCCTTCGGCACGCTGATCACCGAAGGGCTCGACGACCCGCACGGTGACGGTTCCCGTGCGCTCGTCCGGGCCGTGCTGCTGGTCGTCGTCTTCGGCGGTGTGGCCGCGCTGAGCCTGCCCCCGACGATCGGGGGCCTGGCCGTTCTCGGCGCGTTCAGCGCGCTGCGTTCCGCGGAGCAGGAGGGAAGCTCGCGCGTCGGCGGGGTGTACGCCCAGGCCGCCGACGCTTCCTACGCGCGTGGCCGGTGGGACGAGGCGGTGGCCTACGCCGACCGGCTCGACCAGGAGCTGCTGGCCAACCCGTCGATCTCCTACCTGCACGCTGTCGCGGCGCGGATCGCGATACATCGGGACGACCGCGAGACCGCCGAGGCGAGGCTCAGGGCCGGAGGGTTCCTGAACCCCGCCGACCAGGGGCGCTGGGCCGGTGCCAGCGGACCCGTCGCCGACGCGCTGGCGCTGCTGGCCGAGAGCCGGGGCGACCTGGCCGAGAGCCTGGCACTGCGGGCGGCCTACCTGGACCTGCCGCCGGGGCCGGACCGCGCCGGCCGGTGCGACGAGGCGGTGTACCTGGTGCGCGCGGCGCTGGCGCAGGGCGAGCCGGCGCTCGCCGAGGCGGCCGCGACGGCGGTCGCCGCCGATCCGGACCCGTCGCCGCACCGGTCACTGGTGATCCGATTCTGCCGCGCCCTGGTCGCCGCCGACGCGATGGAACTGCACAGCGTGGCGGCGGATTTCGGCCACTCGGCGTGCCTGCACCATCGGGCGCTGGCGCTGGAAGAGGTGGCACGTGTGCTGGCTGAGCAGGGAGACCTGGCAGGCGCGCGGACGGCGTGCACCGATGCGCTGGCCGCCTGGCTGGATCTGGGCGCGACGTGGGACGCGCGCCGCCTGGAGGCGAGACTGCGGTCGTACGGCGTCCGGCGTGGTCCCCGGACCGTCTGCCGCCGACCCGCCGTGGGCTGGGACGCGCTGACCCCGAGCGAGCGTCATGTCGCGCAACTGCTCGCCCGAGGCATGTCCAACCCGGACATCGCCGCCGAGCTGTTCGTCACCCGCAACACCGTGCAGACCCATGTGTCCCGGGTGCTGACCAAGCTGCAGATGCGCTCGCGGATCGAGCTGGTCCAGCAGGCCGCCGCGATCGGGGAGACCGAGGGCCGGTGAGTGTCGTCGGGCTCGAAGTCGGGATCGCGGTCGATATCTGCGGCACCACCACGAACCCGGTCCACCGCCGCTGGTGAAGCCCCACCGCCCGCGCGGCGGTGGCAACCCGCACAGAGTTCCGGCCGGACAGGCATCGCCTGTCCGGCCGGAACCGTCACGGGTCACGTCGGCAGACCGCCGACCGGCGTGCTCAGCGCAGGCCGAAGGCCCGCACCACGGTCTGGGTGACCGTGTTGCCCGTCGTGTCGGCCGCGGTCACCCGCACCGAGACGAACTGCGCCGAACGCGGCGCGTCCAGCGCCGCCCGCCAGCCGCCGTCGCGCTGGGTCACCGCGGTGCGGTGCCAGGTGCGGCCGTCGTCGTAGGACACCTCGAGCCGGACGGTGCGGACCTTGCCCGCCCGGTAGGCGTCCGGGTGGTGCGTGGCCGTGACGGTGAGCGCGGCGTGCCGGTCGGCGCGACCGGCGAGGTCGGTGTCGACCGCGTAGTACACGCTCATCAGCGGCAGCCGCCGCGCCTCCTCGGCAGTGGCCTCGGCGTACGGGAACTCCCACGCCGTCTCGGTGCGCGTCGAGTACGGCGAGACCGCCTGCTGATCGGTCCTCGTGGTCACCCGGACCCGACCACCGCCCGGCGTGAGCTGCCCGTACACGGAGCTGCCGGGGTTCTCCACGATCAGGACACCGCCCTGGTGCAGGCTCGTGGTCTGGTCGATCTCGGCATTCCACACCTGGCCCATGTGGCGCGGGTCGGCGTCACCCCAGCTCGGCAGGTTCCAGATCATCACGTCGTTGCCCAGCTGCGTCGGCGTGCCCGAGAGGATGCCCTCGGTCAGCAGGGTGGGCCGGCCGACCGGCGCGAACCAGGTCACCTCATGCGGCTTGCCCGGCGGGTAGGTGAGCAGGTCCGACATGAGGGTGAGTTGGACCTCGCTCGCCTGCTCGAACCACTGGTTGCCATGGTCGGCCGATACCCAGTCGGTGCGCCGGCCCTGGGCGGGCGCGGCCAGCATCGGCCCGCTGAGGGCGGAGCCGGGCTGCTCCGGCGACACGTCGTAGCGGGTGGCGAAGACCGCGCCCGGGGTGGGATTGCGGTAGTCGACGTCGACGCGGGCCAGGTCGCGCGGCTGCGGCCGGTAGGTCAGGTCGGCCGGCACAGCCTTGCGGTAGCGGTGCACGAGGTCGTACACGTAGCCGGCCACGGGGTGGGAGGTCACGGTGTGCCGCACCGGGCCACGCCCGAGCCGCGCGATGAGCCGCTCACCCTGTCCGCGCCCGATGGAGGCCACCGGCAGCGCCGGGTTCGGGTTCTCCACGTCCCGCCAGGCGTCGAGCCGGCCGTAGCCGTCGTTGACCAGCAGCATCAGCTTGCCGCCCGCCGCGGCCACCGTCCGCGCCACGGCGTCGACGTCCAGCTGCGGGGCGTGCCGGACCACGGCCACCCGGCCGCGGACGCGGGCTGCGGCCACCGCGGCAGCCGAACCGTCGCCCGCGTACACCACCTCCAGCGCGGTGCTGCCGTCCGGCAGCGAGCCGGAGCGCGTCTGCACCAGCAGGTCGTCGTAGCGCTCGCCGTGGGCGCTCAGGGTCAGCGGCGGCTCGACCAGGCCCCAGCGGAAGCCGAGGCCGAACGTGCCCTGCCGCACGGGCTCGGTCGGGGTGGCCCAGATGCTGTGGTAGCGGCTGTCCACGAGGTAGTTGTCGAACAGCGGGTCCAGCTCGCCGTAGGTGCGGCTGAAGTCGACGCGGACCGCGGCGCGCGCGGTGTCGGCCTTGACGACGGCGCCGACCCGCTTCAGCTTGCGGGCGTCGAGCACCACGGTGCGGCTGCTGTCGCCGGCCAGCACGATTTCCGGCGCGTACAGCATGCCCAGGCCCAGGGTGTACGCGCCGTCGGTGTCGAGCAGCTCGGTGTACATCGAGGCGCTGTAGACGCCCGGCGGCAGCCGCAGGTCCAGCCGGCCCGAGGCGTCGACGACGTGCAGCTGCGGGATGGTGTTGCGAGTGATGTCCTTGAGGAGGATCACCCCGGACAGGCCCTTGCCGTCGCGGTCACGGGCCTGGAACGACAGGTCGGCCCGCTGTCCCTGCCGGTTCATGCCGACCAGCGTGTGCGCCAGCCGCGTCCCGTCGGGTCCGGCGGCGTCCACGGCGGCGTACGCGTAGTTGTCGTCGGCGATCCGGTCGAGGTCGAGCTGCACGGTCGCCTCGGCGGTGCCCCGCGCGGGCACGGTGACCCGGTCGTCGGCCAGCGTGAACAGGCCCGCCGGTGCGGTGGGGGCCCGCAGGGACAGGCTCAGGGTCACCGGGCTGTCGCCGGTGTTGGTGTAGGTGATCGTGCGGTCGACCTTGCTCTGCTGGTGCGGCCAGGTCAGCGCGGCGAAGTCGGAGCCGGTGGCGAAGAGGGTCGCCGCCACGGCCCCGGCGGCGTCGACGCGGCCGCTGCCGTCGCGGTACGGCTCCAGCCGCTGCGGGGCCCGGCTCGTGCTCATGAGCGCGTCCTTGAGTTGCTGCCCCGTCCAGTCGGGGTGCACCGCCGCGAGCAGGGCCGCGGCGCCCGCGACGTGCGGCGACGCCATCGACGTCCCGCTCATCGTGAGGTAGGGGCCCTCGCCCATGTCGGACTGCTGCGAACGTGCGGCGAGCACGTCGACGCCCGGCGCGGAGATGTCGGGCTTGAGCGCTTTGTCGCCGCGGCGCGGCCCGCCGCTGGAGAAGAACGCGACGCGGTCCTGGCTGTCGACCGCGGCGACGGTCAGCGCCGCGTCGGCGGCGCCGGGCGTGCCGACGGTTTCCAGGTCCGGACCCGAGTTGCCGGCCGCGATCGTGAACAGCGCGCCGGTCTCGGCGCTCAGCTCGTTGACGGCGCGGCTCTTCAGGTCGGTGCCGTCGGTCGGCTCGCCGCCCAGGCTCATGTTGATCACCTTGGCGTGCTGCTGCCGCGCGGCCCACTCCATACCGGCGATGACCCAGGAGTCCTGGCCCTCGCCGGCGTCGCTGAGGACCTTGCCGATGTGCAGCCGGACGCCGGGGGCGACGCCCCGCTCGCGGCCCTGCGACGCCGCACCCGTGCCGGCGATGGTCGAGGCGACGTGCGTGCCGTGGCCGTGCCGGTCGGCGACCTCCTCGCCCGGCACGAAGCTCTGCGCCTGCGCGATCTGCCCGACGAGGTCGGGGTGGGTCTGGTCGACGCCGGAGTCGAGCACCGCGACGGCCACACCCGCCCCGGTGTTGCCCGCCGCCCAGACCTCCGGCGCGCCGATCTGCGCCGTGGTGTCGGCCAGCGTGGCGCGGACCTTGCCGTCCAGCCACACCTTGGCCACACCGCCGCCGAGCACCGGCCGGCCGGTGGTGCGCAGGCCCGCGCCGGAACCGGCGGTCAGCGCCGACCAGAACCCGGCCGCGGCGGAGCGGTCCTGCTCGACCGCCGCGCTGTGCACGCTGTCGAGCGCCCGGACCTGTGTCGCGCCGGGCAGCGGCGTGCGGCGAGCAGCCGATTCGTCGTATTCGACGATCAGCGGCAGGTGGGACAGGCGCGCGTCGTCATAGCCGTCGGCGACCAGCCGGGTGATGTTGAACAGCTGCTCGTCGAGCAGCCCGGCGGCGACGTAGCGGGTCACGGTGTCGGGGTAGACGTAGGTGTCCGCGCCGGACGTGACGACGTGCGCGCCGACCGGCTCTCCGGACGGGCCGCGCACGACGGTGGTGCTGCGCCCGCCGGGCAGGCTGGACATGGTGACGCGGTCACCGTTGACCAGCGTCACGGTGCGCATGGCACCGGACCCCGGCGTCGGGGCGGGAGCGGTGGCAGAAGCCGCCACCGGTGCTGCGGAGGCCAGGCCCGCAGCCATGGCGAGCGCCAGGAGCGCTTGCGCCACGGCCCTGAGGCGGCGGGAGGGGGAACGAGGGGGCATCGATGTTTCTCCACTCAAACGAGACATGAACGCTCGAAGATCTTTTGCAACGTCGCAGTTCAGGGGGAAGCGAGAGGGGCGGCGAGGTGGCGGTCTCGGGTCAGCGGCTCCGGCTGAGGTGACATCCATGCCGCCTTTCACGATCGACTTCCGGGTGTACCGACCGGGTGGATCGCCCGAAGGTTCCGCTTGACCAGCAAAAACCCGTCCCGGAGTCGGTGATCTCCGTCGCAGGCGGGTCAACCGAGCGTGGAAAGGTCGGTGATCACCACGTTCGACAGGAGCGGGC
>NZ_BONI01000146.1 GCF_016862635.1 Catellatospora coxensis
TCTCGCGGGTATGCGGCCAGCGCCCGTTCCGCGAGGTGCAGGTAGGGCCGGGTGGCGGCGGCGATCGGGGCGGGCGCCGGGTCGGGCAGCGCGCCCAGCACGGCGAGCAGCACGCGTACCAGCCGGTCGGCGCCGATCCGGTCGGCGTCCAGGGCCTGCACCCAGCTGACGTCGGCCCAGGGACGGCTCGGGTCGTGCACGGTCGCCTGCGCCAGCAGGTTGAGGGCGTCGGCGTAGCCGCCGTGCCGGGCCAGCACGTGGGCGAACGCGACGACGCGGCCCACCGGCGCGCGCTCGCCGGGCCGGAACAGCGAAAGGCCGCCGTCGTCGCAGCGGGCGGCCAGCTTCGCCAGCAGCTCGTGCGCCTCGGGCAGGCCGGGCTCGTGGGCCAGGGCCACGGACAGGTGGCTGACCGCATGGTCGAGGTCGTGCTCGTCGAGGGCCAGGGTGGCCAGGGCGAGCTCGCCCAGCGCCTCCTGGTGCGGGTCGTTGACGCCGTCAGCCACGTGCTCTCCCTCGGTCCGCGGAACGCGTGGGGAGTCCCCTGGCACGCGCCGCGCGAGGCGGCTGCGCCCGGACGGGCCATGTTCCGGCACGGACAGGCTAGAGCCGGTCGGGCGAGTTGTGTGCCCCTGCTCATTTCTGCGCAGTGTGTTGCTATCGCGGTCATGAACGTGCAAGACTGCGCACGGAACGCGCGATTTCGCGCAGCACTCCAGGGCGAAGTGGTAGGAGAGAGAGATGGCCCAGCGTGGCACCGGAATGGCAGCCGACATCGCCGAGCAGCCGGAGGTGTACGCGACGCTGCTGGAGCCGGCCCACGCGGGCGCCATCGCGCAGGTCGCGAAGGTGATCGCGGAGCGCCGGCCGCAGCACGTGGTGTTCACCGCGCGCGGCACGTCCGACCACGCCGCGCTCTACGCCGCCTACCTCACCGAGATCCGGCTCGGGCTGCCCGCCGGGCTGGCCTCGCCGAGCGCGATCACCGTCTTCGGGGCCCGCCCCGACCTGTCGCACGCCCTGGTCATCGGGGTCTCGCAGAGCGGCGGCTCGCCGGACCTGGCCGAGGTGCTGCGGGTCGCCCGGGAGTCCGGGGCGCTCACCCTCGCGGTGACCAACAACCCCGAGTCGGTGCTGGCGCAGACCGCAGAACTGTCGGTGGACGTCGCCGCCGGGCACGAGCGCGCGGTCGCCGCCACCAAGACCTACACCGCCGAGCTGATGGCGCTGCTGATGCTGATCGAGGGCGTACGCGCCGGCGACGGTGTGCTGCCCGCCGACGAGCACGCCGCCCTGGCCAAGCTGCCCGAGCTGGCCACCCGCACGCTGGCCGACACCACCGCGACCGAGCTGGCCGCGCGCTACCGGTTCGCGGCCCGCATGGTGACCACCGGCCGAGGCTACGCCTACCCGTCGGCCCGCGAGGCCGCGCTCAAGCTGATGGAGACCTCGTACCTGCCCGCGCTGGCGTTCTCCGGCGCGGACCTGCTGCACGGCCCGCTCGCGATGACCGACCCGGACGTGCCGGTGCTGGCCATGGTGGGCGCCGGGCTCGGCGGGCAGGCCATGCGCGAGGTGCTGGCGCGCCTGGACGAGCGCCGCGCGGACGTCGTCGCGGTCGGTTCCGAGGCGGTGCCCGGAGCGAAGGCGCTGCTGACCGTTCCGTCGACCGACGAGCGCTACGCCCCGCTGCTGGAGATCCTGCCGTTGCAGCAGCTCGCCCTCTCCCTGGCGCTGGCCCGCGGCGAGGACCCCGACGCCCCCCGCGGCCTGAAGAAGGTCACCGCCACGCTGTAAGGCCTGTCATGAGAGGCTGACTGCGTGTCAACGCTGCGTGAACTGGTCGAGGAGCACACCTCGCTCGGCCCGGTCGACATCGACCACCTGCACCGGCTCGCCGGTGACTGGCAGTTGATCTCCGACTTGTCCTTCGCCGACCTGCTGCTGTGGGTGCCGGTCGAGGGGGATCCCGGCGCTGGCCAGTCGTTCCTCTGCGTGGCGCAGGTCCGGCCGACCACCGCGCCGACGGCGTACCAGGACGACCAGGTGGGGCGGACCTCCAGCGGTGCCGAGGTGGCCCACCTGGGCGTCGCGCGCGAGCAGGGCCGCATCTGGCGCGAGGGCGACCCCGTCTGGTACGGCGACACCCCCGCCCGGCACGAGGCGATCCCGGTCCGGCGACGGGGTGAGGACGGCGAGGCGGGCGAGGTGATCGCGGTGGTGGGCCGCGACACCAACCTGTCCACCGCGCGCACGCCCAGCCAGCTGGAACTGAACTACCTGACCACGGCCGACGACCTGGCCCAGATGATCGCCGACGGCACCTTCCCGTCGGTACGCCACCCGGGGGAGACCACCTCCGCGCCGCGCGTCGGCGACGGCCTGATCCGGCTGGACGGTAGCGGCAAGGTCACCTACGCCTCGCCCAACGCGCAGTCGGCGATCAGGCGGCTCGGCTTCTCCGCGCACCTGGTCGGCGAGGACCTGGCCGCGCTGTTCAACCGGCTGGCCGAGGACCCGCTGGAGGGCTCCGAGGCCAGCAACCGCATCCTGGGCGCGCTGCGCGGGGACGCCCCGCCGCGCAAGGAGATCGAGGCGCGCACCGCGACCGTGCTCAGCCGGGCGCTGCCGCTGATGCCGGCGGGTGTGCCGATCGGCGCGCTGGTGCTGGTCCGCGACATCACCGAGGTCAAGCGCCGGGACCGCGCGCTGATCACCAAGGACGCCACCATCCGGGAGATCCACCACCGGGTGAAGAACAACCTGCAGACCGTCGCGGCGCTGCTGCGGCTGCAGGCCCGCCGGGTCAACCACCCCGAGGCGCGGGCCGCGCTGGAGGAGTCGGTGCGCCGGGTCGCGTCCATCGCGCTGGTGCACGAGACCCTCGCCATGTCCGCCGACGAGGCGGTGGAGTTCGACGGCATCGTGGACCGGGTGGCCAACGCCGCCGCCGAGGTCGCCTCGCCCGAGTCGCCGGTGCGCACCCGCCGCGAGGGCACCTTCGGGGTGCTGCCCGCCGAGATCGCCACGCCGCTGGTCATGGTGCTCAACGAGCTGCTGCTCAACGCCGTCGAGCACGGCTTCGACTCGCTGGAGGGCAAGGTCGCCGACGGTGCCGAGGTCGTCGTGCACGTCGAGCGCGCCAAGCGGGAGCTGCACGTGACCGTCGCCGACAACGGCCGGGGGCTGCCCGAGGACTTCAACCCGACGACGAACAAGCGGCTCGGACTGCAGATCATCCGTACCCTCACCACCGGTGAGCTGCGCGGCACCATCGAACTGCGCAACCGGGACGGTGGCGGCACGGAGGCCCTGCTGTTCGTGCCGCTGGCGAAACGCGACAGGTGATCCCGGTTTTAACAAAGAGCGATCTGCGTCACGCTCCGGTCAGAATGTGGGACGTTGGGCGAACGGTGATTGGCACGGGCCTGCCCGCCGTGAGAAAGTGACTGCATGACCGCCGCTGCGAACCGCCGCCTGATGGGGCTCGGGCTCACCGCCCGCCGCCACATCGATTTCGGCCGCGTGCGCAGCGCCATCTGTCCGGCTGGCTGACTGCGCCCGTCCGTTTTTTCGAAACCCGGGCGCGCATACGCGCCGGGAGCATTCATTTCTTTGAATCTCGACCGCTGACCCGCGGTGCTGGCGCATAGGCGCGTCCTCGCTCACTGGACTTACAGGAGGACGCTGCGATGGCAGCAAGCACGCCAGCCGCCACCCCGGGCCGGGCCGCGCGCAAACCGCGTGGGGAGGGTCAGTGGGCGCTCGGGCACCGCGAGCCCCTCAACCCGAACGAGCGCACGAAGAAGGACGACAACGGCCTGAACGTGCGCGCGCGGATCGAGAACATCTACGCCCACCGCGGCTTCGCCTCGATCGACCCGGCCGACCTGCGCGGCCGGATGCGCTGGTGGGGCCTCTACACCCAGCGCAAGCCCGGGATCGACGGCGGCCGCACCGCGGTGCTGGAGCCGCACGAGCTCGACGACGAGTACTTCATGCTCCGCATCCGCATCGACGGCGGCCAGCTCGACCTGGCCCAGCTCCGCGCGATCGCGGACGTGTCGAGCAAGTACGGCCGCGACACCGCCGACATCACCGACCGGCAGAACATCCAGCTGCACTGGGTGCGGGTCGAGGACGTGCCGGCGATCTGGCGCGAGATCGAGGCCGTCGGCCTGTCCACCACGGAGGCCTGCGGCGACACCCCGCGCGTGGTGCTCGGCAGCCCGGTCGCCGGGATCAGCGAGCACGAGGTCCTCGACGCGACGCCCGCCATCGACGAGATCGTCGAGAAGTACATCGGCGACCCTGCGCTGTCCAATCTGCCGCGCAAGTTCAAGTCCGTGGTGTCCTGGCTGGCCGACGTGCCGTACGAGGCCAACGACATCGCGTTCCTCGGGGTCGTGCACCCCGAGCACGGGCCGGGCTTCGACCTGTGGGTCGGCGGCGGCCTGTCCACCAACCCGATGCTCGCCCAGCGCCTGGGCACCTGGGTGCCGCTGGCCGAGGTCGCCGAGGTGTACGCCGCCGTCGCCCGGCTGTTCCGCGACTACGGCTACCGCCGCCTGCGCAACCGGGCGCGCATCAAGTTCCTGGTCGCCGACTGGGGCGTGGCGAAGTTCCGGCAGATCCTGGAGGACGAGTTCCTCGGCCGCAAGCTGGCCGACGGACCGGCCCCGGAGCTGCCCGAGCACCCGATCGACCACATCGGCGTGCACCGCCAGCGCGACGGGAAGTTCTACGTCGGCGCGGCGGCGGTCGCCGGCCGGGTCAGCGGCACGGTGCTGGCGCAGGTCGCCGACATCGCCGAGGCGCACGGCTCGGGCCGGGTGCGGCTCACGCCGTACCAGAAGCTGCTGGTGCTCGACGTCGCCGAGAACAAGGTCGAGTCGCTGATCGCGGCACTGGACGCGATCGGGCTGCAGGCCCGGCCGTCGTCGTGGCGGCGCGACACGATGGCCTGCACCGGCATCGAGTACTGCAAGCTCGCCATCGTCGAGACCAAGGCCACCGCGGCGCGCACCATCGAGCACCTGGAGCGCACCATCGGCCGGATCGACGGCTCCATCTCGATCAACGTCAACGGCTGCCCGAACGCCTGCGCGCGCACCCAGGTCGCCGACATCGGCCTCAAGGGACAGCTGGTCCCCGGCCCGGACGGCGAGATGGTCGAGGGCTTCCAGGTGCACCTGGGCGGCGGCCTGAGCATGGCCCAGGGCCAGAACCCGAACTTCGGCCGCAAGCTGCGCGGCCTCAAGACCACCGCCGCGGAGCTGCCCGAGTACGCCGAGCGCCTCGCCCGCCGCTACCTCGACGGCCGCAAGGACGCCGCCGAGCCGTTCGCGGAGTGGGTGCTGCGGGTGGACGAGGAAGAGCTGCGGTGAGCACTCATGAGTGAGCGCAGCGAGCGAATCATGGTTGCCGACGGATTCATGACGACGCCGGAGGCGGCGTCATGAGTGAGGGTGCGCAACGCGCGGTGCCGTACTACTGCCCGTTCTGCGGTGAGGAGGCCTTCCTCCGGCCGCACGCGGGTCCCGAGACCGAGGACGCAGAGCCCGCCAGCACACACGGGCAGTGGGAGTGCCGAGCATGCCGCAGGGTTTTCGCGCTGAAGATGATCGGACTGCTGGGGAGGGTGACGCCATGACCGTGGACGTGCGACGTTCCACCGCCGAGCTGATGGATCTGGCCGCCCGTGCCGGAAAGGAGCTGGAGGGCGCGCCGGCCGAGGAGATCATCGGCTGGGCCGCCGAGACGTTCGGGCCGCGTTTCTGCGTCACCAGCTCCATGGCCGACGCGGTGCTGGCCCACGTGGCCTCGCGGGTCGTGCCCGGCGTGGAGGTCGTCTTCCTCGACACCGGCCTGCACTTCCCGGAGACGCTGCGGGTGCGCGACCAGGTCACCCGCACCATCCCGGTGACCGTGGTGACGGTGCGGCCCGAGCTCACCGTCGAGGAGCAGGACGAGCGCTTCGGCCCCCGCCTCTACTCCCGCGACCCCGACTCGTGCTGCTACCTGCGCAAGGTGAAGCCGCTGGAGGACGCGCTGGCCGGCTACGACGCGTGGGCCGCGGGCCTGCGCCGTGACGAGTCGCCGACCCGCGCCAACACGCCGGTGGTGCACTTCGAGCAGGCTCGCGGCAAGGTGAAGGTCAACCCGCTGGCCACCTGGACCCAGGCCGAGGTCGACCAGTACATCGCCCGCTACGACATCCCGGTCAACCAGCTGCTGAACTCCGGGTACGGCTCGGTCGGCTGCTGGCCGTGCACCCGGCGCATCCAGCCCGGCGAGGACGCCCGCGCGGGCCGCTGGGCCATGTTCGACAAGACCGAGTGCGGTCTGCATGCGGCCTGATCCGGTGGCGGCCGGCACCGCGTCGCCCGTGGTGCTGGTCGCGCACGGCTCCCGCGACGCGCGGGCGCAGGCGGCGACCCGGGCGCTGGCCCGCGGGGTCGCCGCCGCCCGGCCGGGGCTGGACGTGCGGGTGGCGTTCCTGGAGCTGGCCGACCCGCGGCCGGCCGACGTGCTGGGCGCGCTGCGGGCGGCGGGGGAGCCCGCGCCCGTGGTGGTGCCGCTGCTGCTGACCCGGGCGTACCACGGCCGGGTGGACCTGCCCGCCCAGGTCGCCGGGTTCGACTGCGCGATCTCCGACACCCTGGGCGAGGTGTCCGAGCCGCTGCTGGCCGGGCTGGTCCGGCGGCTGCACGAGTCGGTGACCGGGTACGACGCGGTCGTGCTCGCCGCGGCCGGCACGAGCGTGGCGTCCGGCCGGGCCATGGTCGACGAGGTCGCCGGGGCGCTCACGCTGCGGCTGGGCGTGCCGTGTGTCACGGCGTACGCCAGCGCGGCCGCGCCCACCGGTGGCGAGGCCGTCGCGGCGCTGCGGGCCCGCGGGGCGCGCCGGGTGGCGGTGGCGTCGTACTTCCTCGCGCCGGGCCGCCTCCACGAGGCCGTGCTCGCCGACGCCCGCGCCGAGGGCGCGATCGGGGCGGCAGCCCCGCTGGGAGCGTCGAGAGAGCTCGTTCGGCTCGTTCTGCAACGCGTGGACGCGGTCAGCCCGCAGCGCGCTCTGCTGGCCGTCTGAGCCCGTTCGCGCACCCGTTCACCAGGCGTAAGCGCCTGCTCACAGCCCTGCCGTTCTCGCGTCCGGCGGGAGCCGTCGGGTTCCGGACAACGTAAAAGCCCCGGAGCAGCGGCGCTCGGGGCTTTCTACGTTTTTCGGTGAGGCGTTGCGGTGTGGCGGTGCTCAGAGCGAGTGTGCGCGGACCCGAAGGCCGCCGCGGCGCTTGACGGCGCGCCGCTCCTCCTCGCTCATCCCACCCCAGACACCAGCGTCCTGCCCGGTCTCCAGCGCCCACTTGAGGCACTCGGTGGAGACGGGGCACCGCCCGCACACCTTCTTGGCCTGCTCGACCTGAAGCAGTGCGGGGCCGGACGTCCCGATCGGGAAGAACAGCTCCGGGTCTTCGTCGCGGCAGACCGAATGGTGGCGCCAGTCCATGGCGGAAACACTCCTTGTGATGGCAGTGGAAATTGCTAACGCTTCGTTTGGTACGTTCGGGCTTCTCTGTATGCGAACGCGCGTGAAGCGATTTGGATGCGGATCCAGTTGGTTACGGACCGCTACCGAAATCAGCAGCGCGTGTAGGAGCAACAGGTTCAGCGCTCGGTACGCTTGTGAATGCTTTCACGAACTCCAGCGATGTCAAGAGGGGTGCCGGAAATTAGGACAGACGGGTGAGCAAGCTCACGACCGTTTTGTCCGGATCACCGGGCGTTACCCTGACCCCCGACATCCGACAGTCAGTGATCAATGTAGTACGGGGCGTAATAGGCCGCCAGTATTTCCAGCGTGTGTCACGTGTGCCCATTGACACAAATCTCCGCCGCGCTGCCTTTCGACAGCGACTCTTAGCAGATTACGCGCAGTGCGCCGGGCACAGCGGTGAATTTCACCTTTTCGCGTTCACCTAGGTAGTCCCCGTCTAGTTGGAACGCCTGCGGGGTGGCGCAACGGACGACGAATTCCGCCAGATCGTGGCGCACCATGATCTTCTTTCCGGCGACGTCTCCCCGTTCGGCGGGGTCGTCCGGCTGGTGGGCCAGCATCTGCGTGACCGTATGGAGGGTGCTCGGCAGGTGGAGGGCTTGCAGCGCAAGCACATCGAGCCCGCTGTCGAACGACGCGCGGGGGCTGGCGTGGATCGGCCGGTCCCCGAGATAGGTCCACGGCGCGGTGTTCTGGATGATCAGATTCGCCAGGCCGCCCGCGGGCTCCGCGCCCGGTTCCTCCAGGGTGATGCCCGGCTCCCGGCGGCCCTCGACGAAGTACTGCCCGAGCGTCGAGCGCAGGTAGAGGCCGGGGGTCGAGCGGCGGCCCTTGCGCCGCGCCTGCTCGACCCGGCGCACCACCGCGGCGTCGAGGCCGAGGCCCGCGCAGAAGGTGAAGTAGCGGTCGTCGGCCAGCCCCAGGCTGACCTGGCGGCTGGTGCCGCGGCGCAGCGCCTTGAGGATCACCGAGGTGGCGTCGACGGCATACCGGGGCAGGCCCAGGGCGCGCACGAAGACGTTGGTCGAGCCGCCGGGCACCACGGCCAGCGCCGGTGTCGCCGCGCCCTTCCGCGCCGCCATGAGCCCGTTGACGACCTCGTTGACGGTGCCGTCGCCGCCGAGCGCGACGACCACGTCGACGCCCCCCGCGGCGGCGTCGCGGGCGAGGTCGAAACCGTGGCCGCGGCGGCGGGTGAAGCCGAGGGTCAGCTCCATCTCGCTGCGCAGCGCGCCGGCCAGCACGTCCCGGGTACGGGCGGACGTGGTGGTCGCCTTGGGGTTGACGACGAGCAGACCTCGCATGACCGGCAATGTACCGGGTGCGGTGACCTCGCGTTACGCGGCCTGCACGCGGCGAGACGGCCGCCACCGCGGGTTCGCTAGGGTGTCATTCATGTCCGCCGCCGAAACGACCGTCGAACGCCCGCCCGCCACCCTGTACGGCGCGGTGGCGCTGATGGCGCTCCAGGCGCTCGCGGTGACCGTGCTGGGCGCGATCCTGATCTACGCCGACCTGACCGCCGAGTCCACCGACATCCGGCTCGCGGTCGGGGTGACGCTGTTCGCGCTGGCCGTCGCCGGGAGCCTGGGCGGGCTCGCCCGCGCGCTGAGCCGCCGCCGCCCGGGCGCCCGCGGGCCGTCGCTCGCGCTGGAGCTGATGCTCTGCGCACCCGCGTACTTCATGATCAACGGTGGCATGCCCCAGCTCGGCTGGACGGTCCTGCTCGGCGCCCTGGCCGTGATGGGCCTCATCCTGGCCCCCGCCACCACCCGCTGGCTCGGCTGGAACCCCCGCTGACCACCGGGCGGCGCACCGCCCCCTTCGCCCGCTCACACGTCGGCAGCCGCCGCGCCGCGCCGCGCCCCGATTCTCATCGACGTTGGCCTATCACGTCGAAAATCCGCGCCCCGGAGTCGACGTAATAGGCCAACGTCGATGGCAAGACGGGTCGTGCGAGCGCGCGGCCGGAGTCAGGCGCGCCAGGGTCAGGACGTGGGGAGTTCGGTGACCAGGCGGATGGTGGCGCGGCCGTCGGCCTGCTCGGCGTCCACGCGTGAGGTCAGGCCGCTGAGGACCTTCCAGGCGAACGCGGACTGCTCCGGGAGCTTCTTCTTGCCGTTGACCGGTGCGGAGATCGCCACGGTCAGCTCGCTGTCGCCGATCTCGAAGCGGCAGTGCAGCTGCCCGCCGGGCGGGGCGATGACCAGCAGCATCGCGCACGCCTCGTCGACGGCGATGCGGAGATCCTCGATCTTGTCGCCCGCGAAGCGCAGCCGGGCGGCGAGGCCCGCGGTCGCGGTGCGCAGCACGCCCAGCCAGCCGCCGTCGGCAGGCACGGTGACAGCGACGACGTTGTCGGTAAGCGCCGTCGCCGCCGGTTGCAGAATCTGACTCACCTGGCCCAACCCCCCGCGCGGAGCCTAGCTCATAGCCGGGCGGTTGTGCGCACTCGTCGTCCGGTGATGCCGGGTGGCCGTCCGGGCCACCCGGCATACGTCGGCGCTGACGTCCAGGCTCAGGCCTGCTTGGTCTCCCAGAAGATCTTGGAGATCTCCTCGATCTT
>NZ_BONI01000147.1 GCF_016862635.1 Catellatospora coxensis
GGGCGGCCCCGGAGGTCGGGGCCGCCCGCCGCGGCGGTGGTGGCTCAGACGAAGAAGGTGTTGGGTTCCAGGCCGCACAGCACCCGGCCGTACAGCTCCAGCGTGGTGCTGGGCAGGTGCAGCGCGTGCAGGGTCACCGCACGCACGTCGCGACGGATGCGCTGGACCGGGTCCTTGAGGTAGATCGACGACGCGCCCAGCCCGCCGGCGAGCAGGTCGACGGCCTCGGCGGTCAGTTGCGGCACCCGGCCGCCGACCGCGCGCGCGAACGCCCGCTCCTGCAGCGTCCACTCCTGCCCGGTCAGGCCCTTCTCGTCCACCATGGTCGCGATGCGCCGGGCGTGCCCCTCGGCCTCGTCGATCTTGAGTGCCGCGTCGGCCGCCTGCAGGTGGGTGATCGGCGCGTCGACCTGCCGCTCGTAGCTGGTGTTGGCCACCGGGCGGCGGTTGATGCGGTCGTAGAACAGCTCGGAGGCCGCGCGGGCCATGCCGATCATCTTGCCCGCGGTCGACGCGGCCACCGCCCCGACCAGCGGGGCGCGGAACATCGGCAGCTCCACGTTGAGCTTCGAGCCGTACTCCCCGGCGGTGAAGGCGGCGATGCGCATGACGTGCGTCATCGGCACGAACAGGTCCTCGGCCACGGCCGACACGCTGCCCGTGCCCGACAGCGCGGACACCTCCCAGTCGTCGATGAGCCGCAGCGACTTCATCGGCACCACGGCCATGACGGGCTCCGGCTCACCCTCGGCCGGGATCATCAGCGTGGACAGGAGCTTGTACCGGCTGTGCGCGGCGCCGCTGTTGAAGGCCCACTGCCCGTTGACGACGATGCCGCCGGGCCGGGCGACGCCGGTGCCGTTGAGCGCCAGCGTGCCGCAGATACGCGTGTCGGGGTCGGCGAAGACCTCGTCCTGCACCTCGTCGGGGAACAGCCCGACGTTCCACGACGTGATCCACCAGGCGGCGACGTCGAAGGCGCACGCGCCGTCGCCGCGGCCCAGTTCGATGCCGACGTCGACCATGGTGTGCGCGTCGGACTCGTAGCCGCCGTAGCGGGCCGGGGTGCGCATCCGGAAGATCCCCGCCGCTGTCATCGCCTCGACGCTCTCGTCGGACAGCCGGCGGTTCTGCTCCTGCCAGAGGCTGTTCTTGCGCAGCAGCGGCACGAGATCCGCCGCTCGCCGGGCCATTTCGGTGCGCTGTGGTGCTTGAGTCGCTTGCACGGATTCCTCCTCCTGGGCATGGCGATTTCGCTCGCGATCGTCATTCGCCGCAGCAATACGAAAGCGCGCAGGGCGTGTTGTTCCGGGCCTGCGAACAGCAACTCCGAACGCCCGGGCGAATGCCACGCTAGCGGGCGGGCACAGGCCGGAGAAGGGGTTCGATTGCGCATGACGACAGTGCGCAATATGGAAGAAGAAACACCCGGACGGCTGCGTAGAGTGGGCGAGGCCGATAGCGGATCACGTGTGCAAAAGGCGAGGCGATTCCATGGAAGACCTGTCTGGACAGACCGTGTTCGTCGTCGGCGCCAGCCGCGGCCTGGGCCGCGGCGCCGTCGGCGCGTTCCTCGACGCCGGGGCGCGGGTGATCGCGCTGGCCCGCGACACCTCGTCGCTGCGCGCGCTCGCCGGCGAGCGGCCGGAGCTGACCGTGGAGGCCGCCGACGCCGCCGATCCAGGGCGCACCGCCGAACTGCTCAAACGCCACGATCCCGACGTGCTGGTGCTGGTCGCGGGGGCGCTGCCGGTGCTCCGGCCGCTGACCCACCAGACCTGGGAGACGTTCTCCGTCAACTGGCACAGCGACGTGCGTATCGCCTACACGTGGCTGCGCGAGGCGCTGCTGCGACCGCTGCGGCCCGGCAGCCGCGTCATCGTCGTCAGCAGCGGCGCCGCGCTGCGCGGCTCGCCGATCAGCGGCGGTTACGCCGGGGCGAAGGCCACCGTGCGGTTCCTGGCCGAATACGCCGCCGAGGAGTCGGCTCGCGCCGGTCTGGGTCTCACCGTAACGACCGTGCTGCCGCAGCTCACCGGCGAGACCGCGCTGGGCCGGCCGGCCGTCGAGGCGTACGCCGAGCGAGCCGGGATCAGCGTCGAGGAGTTCCAGACCCGGCTCGGCCCCGCGTTGACCCCGCAGCTCGCCGGAGCCGCGCTGCTGCGGCTGGCGGCGGGGACCGCCAGCGGTGACGCCACGGCCTACCTGCTCACCGGCCAGGGCCTGCAACCGGTGCGGTGAACCGCGGTCCGGTCGGCCCCTCAACAGAACGGAGACGACAGTGAACCGGAAGGAACCGCACGAGACCGATGTCCTGGTCATCGGCGCGACGGGTTACGCGGGCGGCTACGCGGCCGCCGCGCTGGCCCGGGCCGGGTACCGGGTGGCCGCCCTGCAGCGTCCCGGCGGCAGGCCGGTTCCGCGGGAGTACCGCCCGGTGCCGGGTGACCTGGCCGACCCGCCCTCGCTGGCGGCCGCCGCACGGGGGTTCGACCTCGTGGTGCAGGTCGGCCGGATCGAGGGCGACCTGGAGAGCGTCGGCGCCGAGGCGATCATGGACACCGGCGCCCGGCTGATCCACACCTCCGGCGCGGACGTGCTCGGCCCGGGCGAGACCCATGAGGACACCGTGCCCGCCCCGCCCGCGGTCGTCGCCTGGCGCGCCGACGTGGAGCGGCGGGTCCTGGCCGGCGGCGGCATCCTGGTGCGGCCGGGCCTGATCTACGGCAACGGCGGCGGCGTGGTGCAGGACATGATGGTGCCGCTGCAGGAGCGGGTCGGTGCCGGGGTGTATCTGGGCCGCCGCGGCATCCGCTGGCCGGCTGTGCACGTCGAGGACCTGGCCGACCTGTACGTCCTCGTCGCGCAGCAGGCCGCGCCGGGCACGGCATGGAACGGCTGCACCGACAACGTCGGCGTGGACGAGCTGGCCGCCGCCGTCGCGGGCGGCCACGCGGTGTGCTGGCCGGCCGACCGTGAAGCCCCGGAGGAGATCCGGATCATCGAGGAGCTGTACCTGATGGACCACTGCGTCAGCGCCGACAAGACCCGCCGGGAGCTGGGCTGGAAGCCGATACACACGTCCGTGCTCGACTACTACCGGGCCGCGTTCGCCGGCTAGCCCGCTCCGGCACGCGAACGCCGCCACCGACGGTGGCGGCGTTCGCGTTTCCGGGCCCAGACGGCCGCCCGGCGCTACGTCGGGCACGGTGGCCGGAACCTGCCGGCCCGCTCTCGACGTCAGCCGGTGCCGCACATGGTTGCGCCCCGGCACCTGGCGGGGTGGCCGGGGCGCAGCGGCGGCGGTCAGACGAGCGCGGGCACCGGAGCCGTGAGGTACACCGGGACGCTGCCGTAGCCGTTCATGATGAAGGTGCCCTGCGGCGGAATCTCGGACACCGGAACGGCCAGCCGCATGTCAGGGAAGCGCTCGAACAGCGCCGGAATGGCGATCATCGCCTGCACCGTGGCAAGCGACCGGCCCAGGCAGTGGTGCGGGCCGTGACCGAAGGACAGGTTGGTCTTGTCCTGGCGGGTCATGTCGAACCGGTCCGCGGACTCGCCGTGCACCTCAGGGTCGCGGCCGATGCCGGCGTAGGCGATGAGCACCAGGTCGCCCTTGGTGATCTGCACCCCGGCGACCTCGACGTCCTCGGTGGCGTAGCGGAACGGCAGCTGCGCGACGGCCGCGTCCTTGCGGACCGCCTCGGCGAACGCGTCCTCCCAGGTGTACTGCCCGCTGCGGATCAGCTCCAGCTGCTCGGGGTTGTCCAGCAGGTCGACGATGAGGTGGGACATCACGTTGCCCAGCGTCTCCGAGCCGGCGCCGAGCATGACGTGCAGCGTGCCCACCAGCTCGTCGCTGGTCATCATCGAGCCGGATTCCCTGGCCTGGACCAGCACGCTGGTGAGGTCCGAGCCCGGGTTGGCCCTCTTCTCCGCGACGAGGTCCTCCATGGCCTGGTGCCACTGGTGCAGGTTGGCCTCGGACTCCTCGCGCGTGTTGGTCGTCTTGCTGTTGGTGACCGCGCCCTGCAGCACGTTGTCGCGTGCCTGCGCCGGCACCCCGAACAGGTCGCAGATGACATGTGCGGGCAGCAGGTAGGTGAACCGGCCCTTGATGTCCACGACCTCGCCGGGCGGCACCCGCTCCAGGTCGTCGAGCATTCCCGCCACCAGCTTCTCGATGTGACCGCGGGCGGCCTCCACCTGCCGGGGGGCGAACGCGTGCGCGACCAGCTTGCGCAGGCGGTCGTGGTCGGCGCCCTCACGGGTCGTGACGTTGTCCATCGCCACCCAGGTGTAGAGCTCCCAGTCGGTCGGGACCTCGCCGCGGATCAGCGGCGGCCAGTGCTCCTTGGCGTTCTTGGAGAATCGCGGGTCGGCCAGCATCTGCCTGCCCACCTCGTAGTTGGTCACCGACCAGGCCAGGTAACCACCGGGCACCTCTACCCGGGTCACCGGCCCTTCGGCCCGGATCCGGGCCGCCTCGGCGTGGATGTCTTTACCGGTCCGGTCCAGCATGATCGGACATTTACCCATCGCGGGCCTCCACAGAAATCGGCGATACGTGCACCGGCACCATTCCGCACCGATGACGCCGACCATTCACGGCGCTCGGCCGAGCGTATCCACAATGCTTCGAACGCACTTCTTCCATCGTGCCGAAAGGCCATTCCAGGTGTTCCCGGAAAAGCAATCCGGAAGATGCCGGAATCCCGGCGGGAATGGACACTGTAACGGCCGGGCGGAGGTGTTCGGCGACGGCTGCCCGGAGGTGGAGCGCATGCCCAGATTCAAGGTCGGGGTGCAGATCAGGCCGCAGCACTGCTCGATGAGCCAGCTGCGAGAGGCGTGGCGGGCAGCCGAGGAACTGGGGGTGGACTCGGTCTGGAACTGGGACCACTTCTATCCGCTCTACGGAGACCCCGACGGTGCGCACTACGAATGCTGGACGATGCTCGCCGCGATCGCCGCCGACACCAGCCGGGTCCGGTTCGGTCCCCTGGTCAGCTGCCACGGCTACCGCAATCCGGACCTGGTGGCCGCGATGGCCGGCACCATCGACCAACTCAGCGGCGGTCGGCTGGTGGTCGGGCTCGGCGCCGGGTGGTTCGAACGCGACTACACCGAGTTCGGGTACGAGTTCGGCACCGCCCCCGGCCGGCTGCACGGCCTGGAGGCGGCCACCCGGCGGATCCAGCAGCGGCTGCCGCGGCTCAACCCGCCCGCACCGGCGATCCCGCTGCTGATCGGCGGCGGCGGCGAGAAGGTGACGCTGCGTATCGTCGCCGAGCGGGCCGACATGTGGAACGACTTCGGCTCGCCCGAGCGCTTCGCGCACAAGAACGCGGTCCTCGACCAGTGGTGCGCGAAGGTGGGACGCGACCCGGCCGAGATCGAGCGCACGACGATGATCGGACCGGACGAGATCGACGGCCACGAGGCCTACCTGGCGGCTGGGGCCACACACATCATCCTCGGCTGGGACCCGCCGTTCGACGTGAAGGACGTGCAACGGCTGCTCGACCACGCGAAGGACTAGGTGCTCGCGGATCCTGTCCGTCGGTGCTGCCGCGTCTTCTCCGGGACGGGCGATGTCCCGTGAACGCAGTAGTGCCCGGTTGCATCGACGGCCGCGCCCGGGGCCGTGCCTGACGTCGAGCACGGCGCGGTCTACCACGGCGAAGTCGGTTGCGATGCGTGTCGGCGATCTGGTCGTCCCACGGGTTGGGCGGCCGGCCGCCGATCGCTCGGCCTTGATCCACGCTGCTAGCGTCCAAGCCTGTGGGGTTTTGTGACCCTCGTCCTGATAGTCCTCGACGTGAGGAGATCCATGTCTTCACTCCCACCCCTCCGCCGCCTGCTGCGCAAGGCAGCGGCTCCGACTCTGGGCGTCGCCCTGGCTCTGGGCGTGTGCGTATCCGTGGCCACACCGGCCGCGGCCAGCGGCTCCTACAGTGGCCGCGCTTACGTCTACGGTGCCGGCGTCGTGACCGACGACTTCGATGATGAAGGTGCCGTCAACGTCTCCACGCACCGGCTGTCCAACGCCACCTGCCTGTGGCAGACCATTCTGTGGGCCAACGGCTACCTGCCGTCGTCCGGCATCGACGGTGCCTTCGGCGACCAGACCGATGCCGCGACGAGGAACTTCCAGCGGGACAAGGGCCTCGCGGTCGACGGCTCCGCCGGAAGGAACACCTGGACCAAGGCAGGCGATCGGCTGTCGCAGCGCGACAACCAGAACGGTTGGCTGTACATCGTGTTCGACGGCGTGACGGGTGCGCGTAGCTCCTACAGCTCCCACGACTTCGTCCTGCAGCGTTCGCCCGACGGCAACTACCGGTTCTACCCGCCTTCGGGCGGAACGCACTGGGCGGGTTACGACTCCCGCACCTGTTCCTGAAAGTGACGGCCTCCAGCAGACGACACTGCTGGAGGCCGTCACTTTGATCGGCGGGTCGGTGCGCACAGCGTCGGCCGGCCGAACACCACTCAGACCGCCGCACGCGCCCGCCGGAGAGCGACGAGGATGTGGTCCAGGTCCTCGGGATCCTCGGGGGTGTTGAGGATGATGGTGTTCACGCCCACGTTGAAGTATTCGGCGAGGGCGGCGGCGACCTCGTCGTAGTCACCGACGAGGTACGGGCAGAAGGTGTGGTACGCGCGGAACGGGTAGAGCCAGTAGACCTGGTCGAGGACCCCGGACCGCCGAACGTCGTCGGCGAGGTTGCGGTGCCAGCGCGATTCCGCCTGCTGCGCCACCCAGTCGTGCAGTTGCTCGCCGTCCTCGTCGTGGGGGAATCTGGCGTGCGCGAGCGACCAGGCTTCCTCAGCTGTCGGACGTGCGATGATCCCGAAGCGAACCCCGCCGCCCTGGAACACGCCGCTGTCGCCGTAGCGGCCCAGCAACCGGGGGTACGTCAGCCAGCCTGCGCCCAGCCTGCGCCTGGCTTCGAGGCTCGCCTCGGATCCACCGGAGACGTAGATCCTCGGCATGAGCGCGGCGTCGAACGGCATGCCGAGCATCGCGCCCTTGACGGTGTAGTGCCTGCCGGCGTGGGAGACCGTCGAGTCGTCGGACAGCAGGCGGGTGACGATCTGCGCGAACTCGGTGATCCGGTCGTAGCGTTCGTCGTGGTCGAGACCGCAGCCGAGTTCTTTCAGGTGGCTGGGGAAACCGCCGCTGACCAGGTTCAGGTCGACCTGGCGGTGGTACAGGTAGCCGATCGTGGCGATCGCCCGCGCCGCGGCGAACGGGTGCGTGTACACGGGATTGACCGCGATCAGCGGCACCAGGCGTTCGGTGTTCTCCAGCAGGAACTGGGCGGCCGACCACGGGTCGACGCTGCGGTTGTCGGTGTGCACGAGGACGCCCCGGCAGCCCGCCTCCTCGATCCACCGGCACTTGTCCAGGAGGGTGCGCCGGTACTCGTCCGGCGGCAGATCCGGGTCCGTCGGAAACGACGTGTAGACGGTGAGCATGTGGTGTCCCTGCCTTTCAGGCTTGTGCCGACTCGGCCGCGCGGGCGGTGATGCGTTCGTTGACGGCGCGCACCGTCGGCTGCGCGACGAACTCCCGCAGCCCGATCCGCACGCCGAAGCGCTCACCGATCCGCGCCACGAGCACGGCGGCGAGCAGGGAGTGGCCTCCCAGGTCGAAGAACCCGTCGTCGATCCCGACGTGCTGCGCACCGACGATCTCCGCGACGAGCTCGCACAGCGCTGCCTCGATCGCGGACGTCGGGCTGCCTGTCTCGCTGCCTGCGTACCGTGGTGCGGGCAGGGCTCTGCGGTCGAGCTTGCCGTTGGCGTTGAGCGGAAGCCGGTCGAGCACGACGACCGCGGCGGGGACCATGTATTCCGGCAGCCTGGTCGCGGCATACCGGCGCAGCTCCGGGGCGTCGACGGTCGTCCCGCTCACCCCGACGGCGTAGGCGACCAGGCGGCGGTCGCCGGGCCGGTCCTCGCGTACGACCACGGCCGCCCGGTCGACCGCCCCGTGGCCGGACAGCACGGCTTCGATCTCGCCGAGCTCGATCCGGAACCCCCGCAGCTTCACCTGGTCGTCGGCCCGGCCGAGGTAGTCGAGCTGGCCGTCCGGTGTCCAGCGCACCACGTCGCCGGTGCGGTACATCCGCTCGCCGGCGCCGAAGGGGCATGCCACGAACCGGGCCGAGGTCAGGTCCGGGCGGCCCAGATAGCCGGCAGCCACGCCCGGGCCGCCGATGTACAGCTCGCCGGCCACCCCGACGGGCACCGGCCGCAACCGCTCATCGAGCACGTACAGGCGCGCGTCGGCCAGCGGCGACCCGATCAGCGGGGCGCCGTCACCGCCGGCGCGCCATGCGCTGGCGTGTGCCGCCTCCGTGGGCCCGTACATGTTCAGAATGCGTGCTGACGGGAACGCGATTCGGGCGCGGTCGAGCACGCTGCGTGGCAGCGCCTCCCCGGCGAGGACCACCGCGCGCACCGAGTCGAAGACCGGCACGTCCGACAGCACCTGACTCAACGCCGACGGGACCGCCGAGACCAGCGTTCCGGGCCAGGTAGCAGGCAGTTCACCCAGGGCCAGCACGTCGCGCGCCAGCTCCACGCAGCCCCCTGCGACCCAGGTGCCGAAGACCTCGAACACCGACACGTCGAAGCTCAGCGACGTCGCGGCCAGCACGCGGGACAACTCACCGCCCGCGAACTCCGCGACGACCCAGGACAGGAAGTTGACGACGTTGCCCTGCGAGACCAGCACACCTTTCGGCCGGCCGGTGGACCCCGAGGTGTAGATCACGTACGCGGGGCTGTCGGCGTCCACCGGCACCGCCAGATCGCCGTCGGGCCACTGGTCCAGGCGCTCGAACAGCCCCGGATCGTCCAGCACGGCGACGGGCTCGACCTCGTCGCACACCAACCGCGCGCGCTCGGCCGGCCACCGCGGATCCACCGGCACATAGGCGGCCCCCGACTTCACCACCGCCAGCACCGCGACCAGCGCATCGACGTTCCGCGGCAGCATTACGGCCACGAACCGGCCCGGCCCCGCGCCCACGGACAGCAGATACCGAGCCAGCCGGTTGGCCCGCACGTTCAGTTCGGCGAACGTCAACTCCTGCCGCCCGTCCACCAGCGCCACCGCGTCTGGGGACTTGCGCACCCGAGCCTCGAAAAGGTCGGCCATCGGCTCGAAGGGCACCGCGTGCGCAGTGCTGTTCCACCGCTGGAGTATCAGCTCCCTTTCGCCCTGGTCCAGGATCTCCATGTCCGCGACCGGCGTCAGGGGGTCCGCGGTCGCCTGCTCCAGGATCAGGCGGAATCGCTGCGCCAGTGCACGGGCGGTGTCCGGGTCGAACAGGTCGAGCGCGTACTCGAGCGAGCCGTCGATGCCGGCCGCCGTGCCGTCGCCGGTGGCGCGCTGCCGCAGGTTGAAGCTGAGGTCGAACTTTGCCACGTCGGCGACGAGCCGTTGCTCGCCGGTTTCGATTCCCGGCAGGTCGCACAGGCTCGCCGTTTCGGTCTCGACGGCCAGCATGACCTGAAACAGCGGGTGGC
>NZ_BONI01000148.1 GCF_016862635.1 Catellatospora coxensis
GTGTCTGCACAGGCCGGAGGGTTGTACCTGCCCGTACGGAGCCAACCGTCGCAGGACCGACGCTGCGGAGCACCATCGGTTGTCAGCGGTTGCCGAACAGCTCGCTGACGATCTGCTGACTGCTACTTCCTCAGCTTCGCCGGAGGTATGTCGCCGAATCCAGACGGCATGGGGATGGCCGCGCGTGACGCTGGAGAACTGGGGGAGGCAGGTTGGGCCGGAGAGCTCGGCTGGGCGGGGTTGGCTCGGGAAGGCGGGCTCAGCTTCGCGAGGAGCCGGTTACCCCGCACGACGCTCCCGAGGTAGTTCCCGGATGTGCCCACGGCGTGCTCGTCGCCCCACGGGAACCATCCAAGCCACCGGCTGTCAGAGCCCCACAGGTACCGGTCGCTCTCGCTTCGCCTGAACGCGATCCAGTCGCCGTTGCTGTTGAATAGATACACAGTCATTACATATCTCCCTCATGTCCGGGTTGAACATCAATCGTCACCCGACAACATGAATCAGCCTACCGATCCACATCGAGATATGCAACCAGGTTGATTATGTGTGCGTTCCGCACACATCTGTCAGCGTGAACGAACGCGCCACCGTCGACCGCGATCCAGAGCACCGATCGGGCGGCTCTGTGCGAGCGTCGCACGGTCACCTGAGACGACTTTCGGGCATGCCCGTACCTACCCGATGTCGAGATCTTGGCTCAGCGTGGCTCTCAGCGGGCCGGTGCAGTCACGCGGCCCTCTGCGCCCGCTCCCACGGCTTCGGCATCGCGGCCAGGCGGGAAAGGTGCTCACGGTGCCGCCGGGCGCGCAGCTCGTCACCGGACGCCTCGGCCGCCTCAGCCCACGCCCGAATCTTGGCCACGAACTCGTCATGGCTGGCGCGTTCCAGCGCCCACAGCGCGGCTGCGTGCTCTTCCGCTGTCATGGCTGCTCACCCCCTCCTAGCCTTTCGTCGAGCCTACCCAACTCATACAGGATGTTCTCCATGTGCAGGCGACGGAACGTCAAGCCTTCCTCGTACTGCTGGATCATCGCGCGGTCCCGCGCCAACTCCTGTCGAAGGTCGATGCGCTCGAACTCGTCGCGCATCTGCTGCTCATCGTCCATCTAGTCCCGTCCGTTGGGTACGTGCGCAGCACGTACGTCCCTCAAGTCCGCCAGTAGGTTCCATCAACCACAGGAGCGCCCCCGTGAGTCAACCAGCGATCAACCCTCACCCACGCTCGCCTGTTCGTCTCGACCCCCTACTAGGGCACAATGTGGCCGTGACTGTCGCTCCCGACCCTGCCGCCGAATGGTGGACGACCAGCGAAGTAGCCGCCTACCTGGGTGTGCAGGTCGCCACGGTGACGAACTACCGCAAGCGAGATCAGATGCCGCAGCCTGATCTGACAGTCGGCCGCACCCACATGTGGAAGCCGTCGCGAGTCATCGCCTGGCACGAGGGGCGGCCACGGCCAGGCGTCGGCGGCAGGCCGGCCAGCCAGAGCGACTAAGCGCCCGACAGCGCCCGAATCTCGTCCAGGAACCGGACAGCTTCGGGCGCTGTCCCGTACCTGCGTCGGAGAAGTTCGGTAAGTTCCTGCGACACCATCAGCAGTGATGGGAGAGACCGTCTGTCTGCGGCAAGCGCCCGTCGGCCGAAGGAGATGGCCTGGTCAAGGTCGCCCGCTCTGGCGGCGAGCACGCCGAGCGTCAGCCGGGCCTCGGCCGTGCGCATCGGCTTGGCCTCAAACCCGCTCGGGTCGGTCGAGGATCGAATAACCTCCTCCGCGTATATCTGGGCGAGCCGGTCCTCCCCCACCAGCCGGTAGCCATCCATGGCATAGAAGTCAAACTTGGCAGGATCGACCACGAAATGGTTATTCAGGTCATCGGGATACGGCAGCGATTCGAGTAGAGTTCGCCCCTGGTCAAGCGCAACTTCAACTTGACGCCTGTCACCAATCCGCGCCCACGCTTTGGCGCGCTGTGCGGCGAGTTGAACAGATACACCTTTGCCGGAGGCAATCGCAGTGCCGAGTTCCGCCGCTGCAATTGTGCCCCGATAATCGCCCTGGGTAAGTGCGAACCAGGCACGCATCTCGTATGCCCAACCCATTACATCGACGTTGCCGGACTCCTCTCCGAGCGAGAGTGCCGCACGACGGGTTGCCTCAGCCTGTTGCCGCTGGCCGAGGTCGTACTCAACGCAGCCGATCAGCAGTGCCACCCAGCCTGCCAGCGCCAACACTTCCTGATGCTGCGCAAGCGTCAGGCGGCCCTGTAGCAACGAAGTGATTCGGCGGAGCCACGCCCGACCTTCCACCAATAGTTGGTCAGACGCCATGAATGGGTATTCACACGCCAGTCTGTCTGCCGTGATCCTCAGCGCATCAAGAGTCGCGGCGGACACATCAGATGCCCGCAGCCGGGACACGATCTCAAGCGTGTCCATTCCCGTGCCGCGAATGAGTTCAGCCTCAGCATCACGACTACTAGCGCGCGGAAAGAATGCGGCAGTTACGGTGCCGAACATCTTTGCAACTAGCGCCTTATAGAAGTCGTCCGGCTCAGCGTCGCCCGCCTCCCACCGCTTCCAATTGCGGAGCAGGCTTCCGGATTCCGGTAGCGGCTTGTCCGCGTGCGCCTGAAGCGCGCGAACCGCGTCATTCTGCGACCAGCCATGGGCCAGGCGTTCAGCCCGAATGCGCCGAGCCCACGCGGGGCGGTCAACGCCGGGGGTGTCATCCATGCCGCAAGTATCCCGCTCGGCGCGTGGTGACAAGCAAGGGGACAACGGCCTGTCCCCATGGGGACAGGCTGGAGTCACCGCAGTGCCACCTGTCACCCGCAGGGATGACGGGCGATGGTTGATCCGTCACACCAGCCCCACCAGTCACACCGGCCACAGACCGACCGGACCCTCAGCGTTGCGCAGTACCAGTTGAGTTGGTACTGTCTCCCACAGAAGATGGCCCCGGCGAGTTGCAGCTCGCCGAGGCCAAGCATTGGCCCCTCTGCGAAAGGAACGACAATGCTCAACCAGCGTACTGCCGAGGTCGCGAGCCTGCTCAAGCCCACTCGGCTGAACTTCGCCGGCATGTGCATCTACTGCGAGACGTTCGGCTGCGTCAGCGACCGGTGCCAGGCGACGCACGCCGCGTCGGTGTGGGGCATCTGCCCCGAGTGCGATGGCACCGGCACCCCGCTGGACGACGACTTGGGCCGCTGCGGCTGCGCGTACGGCGTGACGCAGTTCGGCTCGGTGAAGAACCAGAGCGCTGAAACACACAGCAGCGTGGTCCCGGTGTCGGTGCCTCCGGCGCTGCTGTCGGTGCCGCTGCCGCGCTGCCTCGGTTGCGGGCACCGGACCGCGAGCCTGCACGAGGACTGCGTTTCGGACATCAACCCGGGTTCGTGGGTGCCGTGCGGCTGCTGCCAGGGCCTGCGTATCGACGCTGACGGGTTCGAGTGCCGGGAGTGCTGCGGCGCTGGGTTCATCCCGATGACCGGACACGACACCCTCGCCGAGCGGGCCGGGGACGTCACGCCCTGGTGACCGGGGCCGCACCGGGCCGCTGACGGCGGCCCGGACACCCACCGCCCGCCTTCCTCTTATGACTTCCCGCGCCCACGACGGCGCGGGACCGATGCCGCGCGTTCGTTGACAACTCCACAGTGTTTCAGCCAAGTCCGTCCGGCCCTGATGGCCGTGTCCGCCCGGACGGATGTCCGGCCCGGCACCGTCGCCGGGCAGGCCTGCCGCCGCCGGTCATGTCCGCCGCTGACCGGACACCCGGACCCGCATCCGGCGCGGTTGACGGCATCCGGACGCGCTGACGCCGGTGCCGTCCGCACTGGCCCGGGTGGACGGACACCCGGGGCCAGAGATCACCAAAACGCTGATCTTCCTATCGGCATTTGCGCTGTACCGGGTTGGCGTGGCCCCGCACTCGTAGATCACGAACCCGGTGCCGCCAAGGTGCCGCCACGGTGGCGGCATCACGGCCCGTCCGGTGCCGCCACCAGACCCACCCACACGCACCCCTCCGGACTCCGAGAGGACCCGTTGTGACACCGACACCCACCGATACGCCACCGGCTGAGGCCGGTCGCACCATCCGTCTCACGCCCGCATCGGCGGTCAAGATGCGCCCGGTCCGCTGGACCTGGGACAACCGCATCCCCGCCGGTTCCATCACGCTCATCCCCGGACGCGAGGGCATCGGCAAGTCGCTGACGCTCGCGTGGCTGGCCGGACAGCTCACCCGGGGCACCCTGCCCGGCATCCACTACGGCACCCCGCGCGCGGTCATCTACGCCGCTACCGAGGACTCCTGGGCGCAGACGATCGCGCCGCGTCTGTACGCCGCAGGGGCCGACCTGGACCTGGTCTACCGCGTCGACGTCGACAACGACGGCGCACACGACCAGCTCACCCTCCCGCGCGACTGCAACGGCCTGGCCGTCGAGATCGAAGAGCTCGGCGTAGCGCTGCTGGCCGCCGATCCGCTGCTGTCGCTGATCCAGGCCGGTATCGACACCCACCGCGACCGCGACCTACGAACCGCGCTGGAGCCCCTGGCCAAGCTCGCCGACCGCACCGGCTGCGCCGTGGTCGGGCTGGCGCACTTCAACAAGAGCGCCAACACCGACGCCTTGAACCTCATCACCGGATCGCGGGCGTTCTCCGCCGTCGCCCGCGCGGTGATGTCGATTGCCCGCGACGACGAGGCAGGCGACGGCTCGTGCGTCATGTCGCAGTCCAAGTCCAACCTCGGACGCCTGGACGTGCCGTCACTGCGCTACATCATCGAGTCGGTGGAGGTCCCCACCGACGAGGGACCGGCCTACGTCGGCAAGCTCGTCTTCACCGGCGAGTCCGACCGCAGCGTCGCTGACATCCTCGGCGACAGCGGCGACCAGGGCGACCAGCGCGAGGAACGCGACGGCGCAGCCGCCTGGCTGGCCGACTACCTGATCAGCCAGGGCGGAGAGGCAGCCTGGGCGGACGTTCGCAAGGCGGCCCGCGCCGAAGGCATCGCCGAACGCACGTTGCAGCGCGCCACCCGCCGCGCCCGCGTCACCGTGACCCGCGAGGGCTTCCCCTCCCGCACGATCTGGCGACTCGACACCGGTAACGCTCCGTATACCGCAACCGCAGTCGCGCCACAGTCGCGCCAGTCGCGCCACGTTCCGGAAGCTGGCGCGACTGGCGCGACTGGCGCGACTGCACACGAACAGTCACCGACAAACGATCACGTAGGAGCCTCCCTGTGAACGCGACCGCCCTTGCCGACCAGGCCGAAGCCGCAGCCCGCGACGCACGCCGCAAGCTCGCCAGCATCGGCGGTGACCGGCCCGCCGACATCGCCTCCGATCCCTGGCTGGCCGAACAGATCGGCGCGCTACTGCTGGCCCTGGCCACCGACACCGCCCGCCTGTGCCGCCACGTCAAACCGTCCCCGATGGTCCTGCACGCCACCGCCTGGACCCCCGGACGCGTCGTCTGCGAGCGCTGCGCCCCGCAGCTGCGACCGGCCACCTACCAGCAGGACACCACCTGCGACCGGTGCGGCGAACACACCAGCGCGATCTACTCCGGCGCGCTGGCCTTCGGCTCGATCCTGTTCACCTTCGGCCTGTGCGGCGGCTGCATCCACTCCAGCCCCGTCTACCGGCCCGCGCTGATCTGACCGCCCGACCGGCGACCGCAGGGGATAGGCCTAGCCCTCACGGCCGATAGGCCTATCCCCTCCGCTAGCCCCACAAGCCCCCGACCGCCAGCGGCCTAGCCCTCTATCCCCGACCAGCGGCCAGCACCGACAACCCGCCCAGCGGGCACCCCGAGACTCGTGCGTCGGGGGATAGAGCGCCGCTCTAGGTCTAGAGCACCGACGCTCTAGACCTAGAGCACGGTCTAGACCAGCCGCAGCCCGCGCGGCCAGGGCTCTAGAGGCTCTAGAGCATCCGCCGGCACGGCACCAAACCGGCTCAGGAAGCCACCGCGGGCACCCTGCCACCGGCGCCCTAGACAGGTAGCGGCAGAGGTAGCGCAGTAGCGGCAGGTAGCGCCAGCGCTACCCGTACCGCTACCCGCTGAACCACCAACAAGCTGCGGCAACGTCGAAAGGTAGCGGGTAGCGGCACCCCGCCGCACACCCCCAAAGACGGCCCACAGGCGGCCTACGGCCACCGACGCGCCGCTACCGCTACCCGGCCACCGCACGTAACCGTCCGGTCGTCCACTCGTCCACTCGTCTACAGCCCCCGCGCGCACGTACGGGCGCGTTCTCGGCAACCGTCCGCCGGACGAGTGGACGGTTCTCGCCACCGACCGTCACGCGAACACCCACCCGGCGCAGGGGAGATGTCCCCGCCCCGGGGGCGGTAACCCCGCCGGTAACGGCCGACCACCGGGTAACGGCCGCGTTACCCCCGCCGTTACCCACCACACCACTCGCGAGCAGCGACAACGCCAAGAGGTAACGGGTAACGGCACCGACGACAACGGCCCGCAGACGGCTCAAAACCGCCACCTCGGCCACCGGCCCACGCCGTTACCCGCCCACCCCGCGCGTCCCCAACACACCCCCGTCCCGGGGACACCTCCAGCTCATCGCCCATCAAGGGTGAGCGCGCCGACCGGGGACAACCGCGCCGAGCGCTGCTAGCGCTAGCACCCGCGACCGCTAGCGATAGCAGCCCCGCTAGCACCCCAACCGCCCGGCGACCAGCCCGATAGCAGATAGCACCCTCAGCGCCACCCAGCCGACAAACGGCCCTTCGTCCACTCCCGGCCACCCTGCGCCGCTCCTGCTAGCAGCAGCGCCAGCAAGGGAGGTGGCCCCCGCCTCCGGCGGGCTGACGAACCAGACCGAGCACGCACAGCCCCGCGCAGCGGGGGGCCACCTCCCCAACCCGACCACCTATCAGTCGCCGCTAGACCTAGCGGCCCGACCCGCTAGGTCTAGCGCTCGTGCTAGCCCCTGAAACATCCGCTGGCCAGCGGCCTAGCGGTCTAGCCCCTCACCAAACCGATCACCGAACGGCCTCAGGAGGCACACCATGGCCACCCCCGCCGCAACCACTAGAGATCACGACCGACACCACGAGGAGCACCACATCGGCACCGTCGTAGCGCTGCGCCCGCAGTCCCCCGGCAGTCTCGCGCGCCGCCGACCAGAGCGGGCCGTCTACGCGGTCCGCGAGGTCGCCGAGCTGCTCGACCTGTCCCTGACCTCCACCTACCAACTTCTCCGGCTCGGCGAGATCCCCGCCAAGCAGCTCGGCTCCCGCTGGGTCATCCCCAAGCAGGCATTCCACAACTGGCTCAACGACACCTACAGCACGACCGACAACGAGGAGTAGCCCCACCATGGGATTCATCAACAAGACCCCGGCAGGCACCTACCGCGCCAACTGGCGCGACCCCGCCGGACGCCAGAAGGCCAAGACGTTCACGACGAAGAAGGAGGCCAGCGCCTTCCTCGCCGAGACGGAATCGGCGCTCAACAGAGGCACCTACCTGGACCCCAAGGCGGGCAAGAAGCGCTTCGGCGAGTTCGCCAAGGTGTGGCAGGCCAGCCGCCATGTTGAGCAGCGCACCAGTGAGCGCACGGATTCGGTGATGCGCATTCACGTCCTGCCGCAGTGGTCGCAATGGCCGCTGGCGAAGATCGAGCACACCGAGGTCCAGGGGTGGGTCAATCGGCTGAGCGAGAAGCTGTCGCCCGCGTCGGTGGCCAAGTGCTTCGGTGCCCTGTCGATGGTGCTCAACGCGGCGGTACGGGCGCGGCTGATCCCCATCAACCCATGCGAGGGCACCAACCTGCCCAGCACGCACAAGCCGCAGCGACCCGCGACGGCCATCAGCCGGGCGCAGTTCGATCGGTTGCTGGCCACCGTCGAGCCGAGGTACCGCGCGCTCGTCGCCCTGGCCGCCGGGGCGGGGCTGCGGTGGGGAGAGTGCCTCGGCCTGACGTGGGCAGCGATCGACCTGGACCGGGCGACGCTGCGCGTGGTCCAGGTCGTCATCGAGTCGGGCGGGGTGCGCACCATCAAGCCCACTCCGAAGTCGCGGGCTGGTGTTCGCACGGTGCCGATGCCCGATTTCCTGGTGACCGAGCTGCGCAAGCTGTACGCCGAGAAGGGCAGCCCCGACGCGACGGAGCTAGTGTTCATCGTGCGGACCGGGCACGCGCCGCTCCGCTCGACCTTCCGCCGGCACGTGTGGCGGCCCGCCCTGGTCCGCGCTGGCCTGCTCGGCAGCGTTGCCGAGACGAGCCCAGAGCGATGGCGGGCGACGTGGCCGACGACCGCGGGCGCGTCGGCAGAGGCCGTGTTCGCCACCGAGCGCAGTGCGGTGGAGCACGTCGCCGAGCACGCAGCAGGCGGCCTCCGGTTCCACGATCTCCGACACTCGTACGCGACATGGCTGGTGTCGGACGGCCTACCCGTCAACGTGGTCCAGCGGGTCATGGGACACGAGAGCGCATCGACCACACTCAACCTCTACACACACGCGCCGAACACGTTCCACGATCGTGTTCGGGACGTTTTCGACGGCGATGCTGACGATTCGCTGACTTCTGACGAATAACGGCAGCAAAAAGCGCAGCAGGTCACGGCCGAATAATGGCTGTGACCTGCTGCGCTTTA
>NZ_BONI01000149.1 GCF_016862635.1 Catellatospora coxensis
TTCCCGGCCGCACAGATCATCGACGGGCTGCGCCAGCTCACCCTGCAGGCCAAGGACCGCGGCCTGCGGGTGGTCGTCGCCACGCTCGGGCCGTTCGAGGGCTACTCGACCTGGACCCCGGAGAAGGAGGCCGTCCGCCAGGCCGTGAACACGTGGCTGCGCGGTGACAACGGCTTCGACGGGCTGCTCGACTTCGACCAGATCCTGCGCGACCCGGCCGCGCCGAGCAAGGTCCTGCCCGCGTACGACAGCGGGGACCACATCCACCCGAACGACACCGGCGCGCAGGCACTGGCCGCGGCCGTACCGCTCTGGCTGCTGTGATCCGATGACGCCCCGCACCCTCCCCGAACTGCTGGCCGCCCTCGCGGCGGCGCGACCCGGACATGTCGCGCTGCAACTGGCGGGCGGGGAGGGCGCGGGGCAGTCCACACTGACCGCCGGGGCGTGGCACGCCCGCGCCACGGCGGCCGGGCACGGGCTGCTCGGCAAGGGCGTCGCGCCCGGCGACCGGGTCGGCCTGGTCTTCGACGGGGCGGACTGGCTCGACTTCGCGGTCGCGTACGCGGCGGTCACCGGGATCGGCGCGGTCGCCGTGCCCCTGGCGGCGACGTCGCCCGAGGCGCGGCGCCGGGAGCTGCTCGACCACGCCGGAGCGCGCTTGGTCGTCGGCATGGGCGGCTGGGCAGTGTCCGAGCTGGACACAGGCGACCCGACGTCACTGCCGGGCACCGTCTCACCTGGACAGACGGCTCAGATCGTCTACACCTCCGGCACCACCGGCACGCCCAAGGGCGTGGCCGCGAGCCACGCCAGCCTCACCCACGGACTCGACCCGGCGCGGCCGCCGCTGGCGCACTCGCGGCACGCGCTGCACGCGTTCCCGATCGGCACCAACGCCGCGCAGACGATGCTGGTCACCGCGCTCGTCGCGCGGCCCACCGTGGTCACCGTCCCGGCCTTCGACCCCTGGGTGTACGCCCGCACGGCGCGGCTGCTGGGCGTCGGCACCCTGTTCCTGGTGCCCGCGATGGCGAGCGCGCTGCTGGAGGCGGGCGTGTTCGCCGAGTGCGACCTCGACGAGGTGCAGCTCGTGTCGTGCACCGCCGCGGCCCTGCCGCCCGCGGTCGCCCGGTCGCTCGCGGCGGCGCTGCCGGAGGCCGTGATCGTCAACAACTACACGTCCACCGAGGCCGCGCCGGCCCATACCAGCATGGTGTTCGATCCGGAGCGGCCCGCCTCGGTCGGGCGCGCCGAGGGCGGGGCGGAGCTGCGCATCCTCACCGCCGACGGCGGCCTCGCCGGGCCGGGCGAGACCGGCGAGGTGTGGCTGCGCGCCGGCGACGCGGTGCGGTCCTACCACGGTGATCCCGGCGCGAGCGCCGCCGTGTTCCGCGACGGCTGGGTACGCATGGGCGACCTCGGCTACCGCGACGCCGACGGCTACCTGTACCTCGTCGACCGCGAATCCGACCTGGTCAACGCGGGTGCGTACCGGGTCTCCACGCTGCGGGTCGAGGCGGCGCTGCACGAGCATCCGGCGGTGTCCGGCGCGGCCGTGCTCGGGCTGCCGCACCCGGTGATGGGCGCGACGGTCGCCGCCGCGGTCGAGCTGCGCGACCCGTCGGCGCTGGCGGAGTTGCGGGCGTTCCTCGCCGAGCGGCTCGCGGCGTACGAGCTGCCGACCCGGATCGTCGCGGTGGCCGCGCTGCCGCGCAACGACGGCGGCAAGGTGCGCAAAGGCGCGCTGCGGGAGGTGTTCGCGGCGGCCCCGGCCCGGGTCGCGCCCCGCACGGCGGCCGAGATCGCGCTGGCCGGGCTGTGGCGCGAGGTGCTGCGGGTGCCCGAGGTCGGCGTGGGCGACGACTTCTTCGCCCGCGGCGGCGACTCGATGCGCGCCACCCACCTGGCCGCCCTAGCCGCCGCCCGCTTCGCCCGCGACGTGCCCGTCTCCCTGATCTTCGACACCCCGCTGCTCGCCGCCCAGGCCGCCCGCCTCACCACCACACCCGCCGAGCAGCCGCCGCCCGCTCCCGCTTCCGCTGCGGCTCCGGCGCCGGCTCCGGCGAATGGCGATCGCCGTTCGGGGACGGAAAGTGAGGTCGCACCGCAGGTCGCGTCCGAAGACAGCGATCATCTCCCGGCGGCCGCGTTCCGCTCGCCGGACGGACATGCAGGCGGTGGGGCGGCCGGGGAGATGCCGCTGGCGTCCACTCAGGAGAGCATGCTGGCCTGGATGTGGGCGACGGGCGAGCCCCGGGACGTCGGGCCGATCAGCGTCGGCATCCGGGTGTACGACCAGCTCGATCCGGTGCTGCTGGAGCGTGCGCTGACCCTGGTCGCGGATCGGAACGAGGCGCTGCGGACCGTGTTCGATCGGGATCCGGCCGGGCGGCACCGGGCGCGGGTGCTCGACCACTGCCCGCCGGTGGTGACCGCCGTCGCCGCCCGCGACCTCGACCACGCCGGGCAGCTGTGCCGGGCCGACCGCGAAGGCGGCTTCGACACGGTACGCGGACCGCTGGTCCGGGCGATGATCGCTACCGTCGGCCCCGACGACCACGTGCTCGGCCTGGCCGTGCACCACCTGGTGTGCGACGGCGCGTCGATGGGGCCGCTGCTGCACCAGATCGGCGTCGCCTACGCGGCACTGCGCAGCGGCAACGCGCTTCCGGCCGCCGCCGCGGCGACGCCTTCGCGGGGCGGCGACGGGCGGCCGGCCGCGACGCCGTTGCGCGACTTCATCGCGTACACCCGGGAACGCTGGCAGACCACCCTGCCGCACTGGCGGCGGGTGCTCGACGGCGCGCCCGCTCACCTGGAGCCGTTCCGCGGGCGCCGGGAGGCGGTCCGGCTGCGCAGCGCCGAGCTGGAGTTCCCGCTGCCCGGCCCGCTCGGCGCCGGGCTGCGCCGGGCCGCCGCGGCCCAGGGCGCGACCCCGTTCATGCTGATCGCGTCGTGCTGGGCGGCGGCCCTGTCCGAGCGCACGGGCACGCACGACATCGTGCTGATGTCCCCGGTGCCCGGCCGCACCCGGCCAGGCAGCGAGGCGCTGATCGGCTGCCTGAGCCAGTCCCTGCTGCTGCGCCTGGACACCTCCGGCGCGCCGCCGGCCGCCGAGCTGCTGGCCCGGACCCGGCGCACCGTGCTGGACGCGCTGGACCACCAGCACTACCCGTTCGCCGAGTTCTACCTGCGGCACACCGGCGCGGCCTGGCTGCGGGTGGAGACCTGGGGCGGCCAGGCACACCTGCCGGGCCTGGAGTCGGAGACGTTCGAGCTGCCCCGGGCGCTCGACGCGGACTGGCCCACACCCGGAGGCCTGCCCGATCTGCAGTCACCCGAGCTGGCCGTCGTCGAGCACCCGGACGGCGGGCTGATCGCGCACCTGCTCTGGAACCACCACGCCTTCGGCCGGTCCGAGATGGACACGCTCGCCGGGCGGGTCACCGAGCTGTTCGAGCACGCGGTACGCGAGCTCGCCCCCGCCCGACCGCAGGAGGTTCCGCGATGAGCACCGCCACCCCGGCCCAGCACGGCATGTGGCTGACCGAAAGCCTCGGCCTGGCCGCCACGGCGTACCACATGCCGCTGCCGGTATGGCTCGACGGCCCGCTCGATCAAGCCCGGCTCGCGGACGCGGTCGCGGCGGCGGTCGCCCGGCACCCGGTGCTGTCGTGCGCGTTCGCCGAGGACGACGGGGAACTGCGCCTCGTCCCCGCGGCCCGGACGCCGTCGCTGCAGGTGGGAGTGGCTCCAGTCGACCTGGCGACGTTCGTCCGGGAGCGCACGCTCGCGCCGTTCGACCTGGCCGAAGGGCCGCTCATCCGCTTCGACCTGGTGCCCGCCGAACCCGACCGGCACCTGCTCCTGATCGTCGCCCACCACCTGGTCTTCGACGGCGAGTCCAAAGAGATCCTCCTCGCCGACCTCGCCACCGCCTACTCCACGGCGGCTCCCGCCGTTGCGTGTCCTGCGGGGCACGAGTCCCTGAGTGGAGGGGTCGAGGGCTCGGGGTGGGGGGAGGAGGTGTCGGCGCAGGCGGGTGAGCACTGGTCGGCGTACCGCACTCCGGGTGAGCCAAGCCTGCCGGGGCTGTGCGGGAGCACCGCGCCCGGCGCGACGGCCGGTGTGGTCGTGCCGTTCACCCTCGACGCGGCGGTCCGGGGCACCGCCGCGGAGCTGGCCGCGACGACGTTCGAAGTGGTGCTCGCCGGGCTGCTCACGCTGCTCGACCGGTACGGCGACCCGGCTCCCGTGGTCGGCGTCGACCTCGGCACCCGGCCCGCCGACGGGCACGACCGGGTGGGGCTGTTCGTCAACGAACTGCCCGTCAGCCTGCCCGCGACCGACCCGTCCGGCCCGTCCGGCCCTGCCACCGCCCGCGGGCGCGTGGCGCAGGTGCGGCGGCTGCTGCGGGAGACCTACCCGCTGCGCGCCGTGCCGCTGTCCCGGGCCGTGTCCGGGCTGGCCCCGCGTGCCGCGCTCACGCCGGTGTCGATCAGCTACCGCCGCCGGGCCCGGCCCGCGCCGGTCTTCGCCGGGCTCGGCGTGACGGTCGAGTGGACGGCGTTCCACCACGCCGCCCGCAACGCGCTGCACGTCCAGGTGCTCGACGACCCCGCCGCCCCGGACCTGCCCGTGCTGCTGCACGTCGACCCGGCCCGCCTGGACCCCGCCGACGCCGCCCGCATCGGCGTGCACCTGCGTGCGCTGCTCGACGGTTTCGCCCGCCGGCCCGACGCGCCCCTGCGCGACCTCGACATCCTCGACCTGTCCGAACACGAGCTGCTCGCCGCCTGGAACGCCACCGCTCGGCCCGTTCCCGGCCCGCAGACCCTGCACGAACTCGTCGACGCGCGGATCGCGGCACGGCCCGACGCCGTCGCGGTGGTCGCCGCCGACAGCGCGATGACGTACGCCCAGCTCGACGCCGAGGCGGCGGCTGTCGCGGCGCACCTGCGGGAACGCGGCATCGGCCCCGGCGAGCTCGTCGCCGTGTGCCTGCCTCGCACGTCGCGGCTGCTACCCGCGCTGCTCGGCGTGCTGCGCACCGGCGCGGCCTACCTGCCCCTGGACCCGGAGCACCCGGCGGCCCGCCGGGACGCCCTGATCGCCGACGCGCGCCCGGCCGCGCTGCTGGTCGCCGACGGCGACGGGGCGACGGTGCTCGCTGAGGCCACGCCCCCGACCGTCGTCGGCGACCCGCCCGTGCCGCAGCCGCACGAACCCGGGCTCTGCTACGTGATCTACACATCCGGTTCGACCGGGCGTCCCAAGGGCGTGGCGGTCGAGCACCGGAGCGTCGTCAACCTGCTGCACGCGCTGCCCGAGGTGGTGCCGACCGGGCCCGGGAACGTATGGCTGGCCGTCGCGCCCGCCGCGTTCGACATGTCGGTGCCGGAGCTGTGGCTGCCGCTGGTCACCGGCGGCACGGTCGTGCTGGCCACGGCCGAGCAGGCGCGCGACGGCGAGCTGCTGCTGAAGCTGCTGCGGCTGACCGGGGTCACCCACGCCCACCTGACCCCGTCGACGTGGCGGCGGCTGGTCGACGCGGGTTTCGCCGAGCGCGGCGTCGTCGCGGTGTGCGGGGCCGAGGCGCTGCCCGCGCCGCTCGCCGCCGAGCTGCGGGCGCGGACGAAATGCCTGGTCAACCTGTACGGCCCGACCGAGACGACGGTGTGGTCGACCGCCGCGGACCTGACCGGGGACGGGCCGGTGACGATCGGCCGCCCGCTGGCCAACACGACGGCGTACGTGCTGGACGCCGGGCTTCGCCCGCTGCCGTACGGCGTGGTGGGGGAGCTGTGCCTGGGCGGGACCGGGGTCGCCCGCGGTTACCTGGGCCGTCCCGAGCTGACCGCGGAGCGTTTCGTCGACACCGAGTGGGGGCGGCTGTACCGCACCGGTGACCGGGTGCGCCGGCTGCCCGACGGGTCGCTGGAGTTCCACGGCCGCGCCGACGACCAGCTGAAGGTACGCGGGCACCGGATCGAGCCGGGGGAGGTCGAGGCGTTCCTGCGGGCGGCGGAGTCGGTCGTGGACGCCGCGGTGACGGTGTCCGCGGATGGCGACGCGCTGGTGGCGTACCTCGTCGGCGCGCCCGACCCGGCCCGGTTGCGTGAGCGGCTGGCGGCCGGCCTGCCCGGATACCTGGTGCCGTCGGTGTTCACGCTGGTCGAGCAGCTGCCGCGCAACGCCAACGGCAAGCTCGACCGGGCCGCGCTGGCCGGGCTGGCGGGCGCGCCGCTGGTGCCCGAGGTGTCGGCGCAGCCCTACACGGGCCTGGCGCTGCAGGTGTACGAGATCTGGCGGGAGGTGCTCGGGCACGGCGAGATCGGGCCCGACGACGACCTGTTCGACCTCGGCGGGCACTCGCTCACCGTCACGAAGATCGCGGCCCGGCTGCGCCGGCGGCTCGGCGTCGACCTGCCGCTGCACGTCTTCTTCGACACCCCCACCATCAACGGCATCGTCGCCGCCGCGGACCGGTGACGGCTCACGTGTCGAAGGTGCCGTCCCACGGCGGCGCGAACATGATGTCCATCGGGTAGAAGCTGACCCGGGGCTCGCCGTGCTCCGCGGTCTGGTCGACGAGTTCCCAGGCGATGTCGCCCTCGCGCACGGAGAACGGGCGGACCGCGATGTCGCCGTACGCGACGTCGGGCAGTTCGGCGATGAGGCGCTCGCGCAGCTCATGCGCGTCGTCGAGCGGCACGTCGTTGTGGATCCGGGAGCCCGTGTACGCCCCGGTGTGGTCGAACAGGAGCAGCGCCACGCCGATGTCACCGATCGCGTTGAGGTGCGTGCCGTGGACGATCGCGAAGAACTGGCCGTCGGCGTACCGGCCGATCCGGTTGGTGCGCCCGTGGTCGGGCTCGTAGGCGATCCGGATCAGCGCGGGCGGCGTGTCCGGCTCCGGTGGCGGCGCGGCAGAGCGCCACTCGCATGCCTCCTGCCAGCCGTCGCGGCCGAGGTTCCAGGCCAGCATCGCCGCGAACGCGGCGTCGAACGCGACCGGGTGGGCCAGGACGGCCGGGCTTTCCTGCCCCTCCTGGGCGAGCAGCCAGTATCCGTCGTGCAGCCGCCACGCCTGGATGAAGTCGTCGTCGTCGCCGTTACGCACCAGCGCCACCGAGCCGCCCCAGGGCCGGTCGCCGAGCTGTTCCAGGAGCACCCACAGCAGCCCGCCCGACGGTTGCTCGTGCGTGCCCTCGCGGTGGTACAGCGTGATGTGCGGGTCGCTCATGAAGATCCTTCCGATCGTCCGGGCTGAGGATAGCGCCGGACCATCGGATCGGTCGGCCCCGTCGGGTCCCGCCGCCGGTGGCGGACGGGACCCGACGGGGCCGCGGTCACGGCGTGTAGGGCTCGTCCGTGTGGGACTGCTCCTTGAGGATGCTGCCGTCGGCGGCGTACACGGCGGTGCGCCGGACGCTGACCACCGCGGACCCGGCGTCGGCGGGCCGGGTCAGGTAGACCAGGGTGAGCTTGCGGTCGGCGATCGCCACCGACTCGATCGGGTCGCGGTCGGCGAGCACGAAGTGCACCACGCACTGCGCCCGGTCGTCGGGCTTGGCGCAGACCATGACGCCCCAGTACCGGCCGGTGGTGTCCACCACGCTGCTCATGATCGTGCCGACGGTGACGGTGCCGAGCTCGCCACCCAGGTCGCCGGTCGCACACGGCTTCTGCACCGCGAGCACCAGGCCGTCCTCGCCGGAGAACATGCCCTCGGTCAGCGGGGCGCCGTCCTTGCCGAACGCGTAGTAGGGGTCGATCAGGCCGCGCACCATCGCCTCCTTCACCTCGGCGCAGGTCGGCGCGGGCACGGCGGGCGGCGCGGCGCCGGCGGGCGCGTCCGGCGACGGGGTCAGCACGGTGACCGCGCTGGGCGCGGCCGACGGCGGCTCGCCGCCGGACTTGCAGGCGGCGGCCAGCCCGGTCAGGGCGAGGATCGGGATCATCAGCAGGGCGGCACGGCGGGGGTGGAGCGGCATGGGGTGGTCCTTCTGCGGCAGCGGAACGGAGCGTTGGCCACTGCACGATAGGGGCGTCCGGGCGGCACCGGCGTCGTGCCGTCGCCAGCACGACAGCGGCAGGTCGCGCCGCGCCCGGCATCGTATCGATGGGAAGGGCACCTTCTACAACGCATGGCGATAAGAAGGTGCCCTTCCTTTGGGTGGTCGGGGGGGACAGTGGTGGGGGCGGGCGTTCGTCGTCGCGGACGAACGCCTGG
>NZ_BONI01000150.1 GCF_016862635.1 Catellatospora coxensis
GGCCGCACTGGTCGAGATGGCCCGCAAGCACGGCCGCGATGTCCGGCCCGTGCATCCCGCGCACACCACGATGGACTGCGCGCACTGCATGACGAGAGCCAAGCATGCACTGCCGCTGGGTGAGCGCACCTACACCTGTACCACGTGCGGAGCCGTGTCCCCGCGGGACAAGAACTCCGCCCGCGTGATGCTTATCAGGGCTGGTCTGTGCCCTGCTGGCGCTGAGGGCGTAAGACCACCCGAGCCGCCGGCTCGAGTGGCTGCCTGAGTCAGGAATCCTCATAGCCTGAAGGCGGGAAGAATCCCCCGCCCTTCAGGCGGGGAGCAGTCAAAAGCCGAGTGCGACTGGGGTGGAGGGTACGCCGGACGTGAGCAACTCGGCCAGCGGTGTGGCGAGGTCACGGGGCGAGAACAAGTCAGGTCCGGTGTAGTCGGTGATCTCGGAGAGTTGCCACCATCGGAAGCCCGCGAGCAGCTCATCAGCGGAGAGTCGGTCGTCGGTGAACTCGCCATGTGGCTCAAAATGGACGGCGCGGACGAGAAAGTAGTCGTTGACCATGCCGTCGAAGCCGGGTGCGTAATCTGCGGCGACGATCACCTGATGCCACACGTGCGGCGGATCGACGGCGGTTACCAGGCCGGTCTCCTCCCGCAACTCACGGCGCAGCGCGGACAGGCCGTCCTCGCCTGGTTCTATGCCACCGCCTGGAGCAGACCAGACGGCCTGCGCTCCATGTGGGACCGCCGGGTGAGGGGCAACGAATCGGCATAGCAGGATGCGATCCTCCTCGTCGAGGATGATCGCGCGGGCGGCGTTGCGAAAGGTCAGCGACAAGGCGGACTCCTGGTCTGTGCGGGTGGCACCCCGATGATCGACGTGAGCCGCAGAGTAGCGCTTCGCGAGCCCGCCATGCCGACCGTGAGCCGCACCGGCTCGGACGGTCAGGCAGACGTCTTGACCTGGCGCATGGGCCGGGTGCGGGTCGCCCGAGCCGCCAAGAGATCCTCCCAGGCGCGCTGGCAATCGATACGTGCCGGCTGACGTCGACCCGCTTCGGGGCGTGGCAGCGGGCGGCGCGCCGCGCCGGACATCATCGGGGGCACAGCCTGCCATGACGGCGTGACCTCATTCTTCGGCGATTCGGCCCTGCCGCTCACTACCTGTGTCGAAGAAGGCGTCGAGGTAGGCGGCCGTGCTGAGGTCGCTGTCGCGAATCAGGGAGAACACCTCGGCGCCGTCGCCGGGCTCGCCGTCGATCTCGTATGCCTGAGCAAGGCCCGTGTATTCGCCCCCGAGCAGGGCCGCGTACTCGCGGACTTCCGCCTCGGCGCGCTCCACCGCGTCGGCGAAGTCCGCGGCGCGCCACAGCGTGACCCGCTCCTCGAACATCGAGCGCTGCTCAGCAGGGAACCTCACGACGCACCGCACCGAGAACCAACCGCGATCGCTCACAGTCACATCTTCTCCTGTATCGGTATGCGCCCGCGCGAGGTGGCCACGTGGCTTCCTTCGCGAGATTGCCAGATGTTCGCGACCGTCGGCTCCACGTTGCTGTCACTGCGTGCCGAGATGTTCGTGAGAACCGGCACCGCCCGTGGATCTTGACAGCCCAATGGTGCCGGCGGCAGCTTCAGGGCCCGTTCACCTTCCGTACAAATGATCATGAAGCGATCCAGGCGCGGGGTACGCGGATCTGCCGATGTGTGCGCCTGCTGGTCTCGTCCGGTAGAACGGGGAGCGACCGCGACTGGTGCGGGCGAAGGAGCAGGTGAGTTGTTGTGGAGAACCCAGAGATGGGTGCGGCACCCAGTTGATCCAGCGGGTGCTCGACGCGGCCCGCGTCGCGAACGGAAATCTGTGACCCGGTGACCAAGAGCCATCTGTGATGATTTGATGGGATTCAGCACCGTTCGGCCACCGAGCCGTGTTTGGCGGCGCCGATCGGAATGCGGGCCCGGAGGAGATTCTCGATGTGGCGGAAGAGCGTGGTCGGGGTGGCCGCGATCCTGGTGACAGCCCTGGCCGGATGTGCCCAGTCGACCCTTCCACCGGTCGGCCGGGACGGCCCGCGTTCGGCTGACCGGGATGCCCAGCTCACCGCCGCGATCCCCGAGCTGATGCGGCGGGCCTCGATTCCGGGGGCGATCGTCGGTGTCTGGCAGGAGGGCAAGCCCGCATACGTGCGAGCGTTCGGTGTCCAGGACACGGGCACCGGCCAGCCCATGACCACAGATCTCCACATGCGTATCGGCAGCCTCACCAAGACGTTCACCGTGACCGCCCTGCTGCAGTTGGCACAGCAGGGCAAACTCGGACTCGACGACCCGATCGACCGGTACGTGCCCGGTGTCCCGAGCGGCGATGTGATCACCTTGCGCCAGTTGGCCGCGATGCGCAGCGGGCTGTTCAACTACGCGGAAGTGACCATGGCCGGCCTGTCGCGCGAGCCTGATCGCGAGTGGACGCCACAGGAGCTGCTCGCCATCAGCTTCAGCCGTCCGCTGCTCTTCGAGCCGGGCACGAAGTTCGACTACTCCAACACCAACACCGTGCTGCTGGGGCTCGTCGTCGAGAAGGTCTCCGGCCAGTCGATCGAAGCGTTCATCGACCAGCACATCCTGAAACCGGAACGGCTGGGCGACACGGCCTTCCCGTCCGGCTCCGACTTCCCTTCACCCCATTCCCAGGGCTACGCCAAAGCCGCCGACGGCGCGACCGTGAACGCCACGAACTGGAACTCCTCATGGGGATGGGCAGCCGGTCAGATGGTGTCGACGCTCGACGACGTCCGCGTCTGGACCAAGGACCTGGCCACGGGAAAGCTGCTCACCCCCGAGATGCGCCGGCAGCGCGATCAGTTCCTGCCGGCGCCCGAGGAGGGACAGGGCGCTCTGTACGGCCTGGGCATCGAGAACCAGAACGGCTGGATCGGCCACAACGGCAACATCTCCGGCTTCATGACGTATCCGTACTACCTGCCTGACGAGCAGACCACCATGGTCGTGATGCTCAACTCGAACGTCGACGTGCCGGGGAGCTGGGCTCTGATGGAAGGTATCGCGAAGATCGTCAGTCCGGGCCACCCCTGGCCCCAGCTGCCCACCGAGTAGCGGGTCGGGTCAGGCGAGGGCGTTCTCGCCTGCCAGCCAGGCGGCGTGGAGCTTGGCGTACGGCGAGCCCGCCGCGGCCAGCAGCTCCTCATGGCGTCCCCGCTGCACGGCCCGCCCGTCGTCGACGACGATCACCTCGTCGGCCCCGCGTGCCGTGGCCAGCCGGTGCGCGATCGTGATCGTGGTCCGCCCCCGTGACACCCGGTCCATCGCCGTGCGCAGCCGCACCTCGGTCGCCGGGTCCACGGCACTGGTCGCCTCGTCCAGGATCAGCAGGTCCGCGCCCGCGGCGTGGGCCCGCGCGACCGCGACGAACTGCCGCTCGCCGACGCTGAGGCCCTCACCGCGCTCGCCCACCACCGTGTCGAGCCCGCTGGGCAGCCCGGCCACCCAGTCCAGCAGACCCAGCTCATCCAGCACCTGCGACACCTCATCGTCGCCGAGCGACCGGCCGAACCGGATGTTGTCGGCCAGCGTGCCCCGGAACAGGAAGCCCTCCTGCGGCACCATCACCACCCGCTCGCGCAGGCACCGCAGCCGCACCCGGTCGAGGGGCACCCCCGCCAGCAGCACCTGCCCCCGGCTCGGCTCGGCCAGCCGGGCGACGAGCTTCGCCAGCGTCGTCTTGCCCGCCCCGGTCTGACCGACGACCGCCACCCGGCTGCCCGCGGCAATCTCCAGATCGACGTCCCGCAGCACCTCCGCCGACGTCTCCGGGTAGACGAAACCCACCTCGCGCAGGGTCACCGTGATCGGGCCCGGTGGCAGGTCGACCGCTTCGGCGTGGTCGGCGGCGTCGGGTGTCTCGTCGAGCATGTCGAGCACCCGCCGCCACCCGGCGACCGCGTTCTGCAGTCCGTTGAGCATCTCCCCGGCGACCTGCGCCGGCAGCGCGAACTGGGCGACGAGGAACAGGAACGCGGCGATCTCGCCGACCGTCATCCGCCCGCCGACGCCCAGGAGCACCCCGACCGCGGCCGTCGCCGACATCGCGACACCGGTGGCGATCTCGCCGACCGAGTACGCGGTGACGGTCAGCCGCGACGCCCGCTGGGCGGCCAGCCGGTGCGCATCGACGGCCTCGTCCAGGCGGGCGACGGTCCGGGCCGAGGCGTCGTAGGAGCGGATCACCTCGGCGCCCACGACGCTCTCCGACACGACCGCCAGCATCTCCGCCGAGCGCTGCCGGACCGCCCCGTACGCGTCGGCGAGGTCGCGCATGCAGGCCCGCACGACCCAGACGACCGGGGCGAACACGGCCAGCACCACCAGCGCCAGCGGCCACGAGTAGAAGAACATGACCGTGCCCGTGACCAGTGTCTGCCCGACGCAGATGAACAGGACCACGCCGTTCCACTGCAGGAACGAGGTGACCTGGTCCACGTCGGAGGTGGCGCGGGCGACCAGCGCGCCGCGCTGCTGCGCGCCGACCCGGTGCACCGGCAGGTCGTGGACGTGCCGGAACACCTTCACCCGCACGGCTGCCAGCGCCGTCTCGCTGACGTCGAACAGGCGCAGCATCATCGCGTACCCGCAGATCATGGACAGCAGCAGCACCGCCAGCCCGGCCGCGCCGATCACCGCGACCACCCCGGCGTCCGGCCCGCCGGGGCCGCGCAGCCCGTCGTCGATGCCGCGCTGCACCGCCACCGGCACGGCGGCCCGGCCGGCGGTCATGCCCACCGCCAGCAGCAGCGTGACCGCCAGGCCCTGCCGCAGCTCGGGCGACAGCCGCAGCGCCCGCCGCAACGTGTCCCACATCGTGTCCCCGCCCCTCACGCGGCCACCTGCCGGTCGTACGCCGCCAGCAGCTCCCGGTATCCCGGCGCGGACCGCATCAGCTCGTGGTGCGCGCCGGTCGCCGCCACCCGCCCCTGGTCGAGGTACACGACCTCGTCGGCCAGCGCGATCGTCGGGCGGCGGGTCGCCACCACGAGCATCGCCGGGCCGCCCGGGGCCGACCGCAGGCCCGCGACGACGGCCGCCTCCACCACCGGGTCCACGGCGCTGGTGGCGTCGTCGAGCACGAGCAGCCGCGGCCCTCCCGCCAGGGCGCGGGCCAGCGCGATCCGCTGGCGCTGCCCACCGGACAGCGCCGCGCCGCGCTCGCCGAGCCCGCTGTCCAGGCCCTGCGGCAGCAGCCGGACGAAGTCGTCGGCGCGGGCCACGGCCAGCGCCCGCCAGATCGCGTCGTCGTCGATCCCGGGCCGTCCCAGCGTGACGTTGGCGCGCACGCTGTCGGCGAAGACGAACGGCACCTGCGGCACGTACGCCACCGCCGCAGCGAACGCCGCCGCCGTCAGCTCCCGTACGTCGACCCCGTCGACCAGCACCGTTCCCGACTCCGGCGGCAGCAGCCGGGCCGCGAGCGCCGCGACCGTCGACTTGCCGGAGCCGGTCGGCCCGACCAGCGCGACGACCCGGCCCGGCGCGATCCGCACCGACACCTCGCGCAGGCTCCGCACGCTCACCTGCCGCAGGTGCAGCTCGGCGGGGCCGCCGCCGAGCACGGCGGTGCCGGGCGGGGAGTCGTCGGCCGCGGCGAGCACCCGGTCGACCCGTTCGGCTCCCGCGACCGCCCGGGGCAGCGCGCCCAGCAGCCAGCCGATGGCGCGGATCGGCATGTCCATCAGCGCGAACAGGAACGCCGCCGAGGTGAGGTCGCTCAGGTCGAGCGCGCCCTGCTCGCAGCGCCACGCGCCGACGACCAGCACGGCGACCGTGCCGACCTGGGGGAGCGCGTCGATGACGGGATCGTGCCAGGCCCGGGTCCGGCCGATGGCGACCAGCGCGTGGCGCAGCTCGCCGACCTGGCCGGCGAACCGGGCCGTCTGGTGGTCCGCGCGGCCCATCACCTTGACGGTCAGCGCCCCGTCGAAGCTCTCGTGCGCCAGGGCGGTCACCTGCGCCCGCAGCGACTGGGCGAGCCGGTAGCGCGGCGCGACCCGGCGCGAGTACGCCGCGAACACGGCGACCAGGCCCGGGAAGACCACCAAGCCGACCAGGCCGAGCGTCCAGTCCACGGCGAACAGCGCGGTCAGCGCCCCTGCCAGCAGGAAGACCGTCGCCACGGCGTACGCGAGGCTGCCCGCGGGCGAGGCCGCCGCGTCCACGTCCGACGACGCGTTCGACAGCAGCGCCCCGGTCGGGTTCTCGCGATGCCACGCGGGCGGCAGGCTCAGGTACTTGCGCACGATGCCCTTGCGCTGCCGCGCCTGCAGACTCTGCTGCAGGTAGACCGCGCCCAGCCGGCGGCTGAAGATGCCGACCACTTTCAACGCGCTCAGCCCGAGCAGGATCGCGGCCGCCCCGGCGAGCAGCCCCGCGTCGACCTGTCCGCGGTCCAGCATCGGCGCGACCACGTCCGCCACCACCGCCCCGACGGCGAACGCGCTCCCGATCGACAGCACCACGACCAGACCCGCCCCGCCGAGCGAGACCAGGAACAGGCGCGGCTCGGACCGGATCATCCGACCGCACAGGCGGCTGCCCCGGGCGATCAGGTCCCGTGTGGTCATCGCACGACCTCGACCCACAGCTCGGCGACGGTCCGCATCAGCGCGGTCTCGTCGAGGCGCGGAACCGCCTCGCCGTCGCGAGCGGCGGTGGCTGACCGGGACAGGGTCGTGCCCTCCTGGGAGTCCCTGGCCAGGATCTCGTCCAGCCCGGACGGCGCGGCCAGGCCGCAGTGCGCGAACACGGACTTGAGCACGCCCTGCGGGTCGGTGAGCAGGTCCTCGTAGGTGGCGGTGAACACGTCCACGCCGCGATGCCGCAGCGCCAGAGCACGCTCCAGCTGCGCCACCCACTGGCAGGCCATGACCTCCTCGGGGGACAGCACCCGGCCCACCCGCTGCCGCCAACGAGCGACCAGGGGGATCAGCCGTCCGAGACGGTCCTGCACGGCCGCCGGGTCGGTGTTCAGGGCCGGGTCGTAGCCCGCGAAAGCCCGCGCCGTAGAGCGAGCCCAGGACAAGGGTTCCCGGTAGAGGAAGACGGAGGCGAACTGCGGGAACTCCTCGTGCAGCAGCCAGGCCAGCTCGATGACGAAGCTGCGCGGTTTGACGGCTACGGGATGCCCCCGCGACAGCAGCCGTACGCAGCTTCGGGTCAGCTCGCGCAGCTCCGGCTCGGGCAGGCGCGGGGCGAGCGTGACCAGCTGGGTGAGCACGTCCGGTTCGGACAGGCCGGTCAGTCCGCCGCGTTCGGCCAGCGCGGCGGCGACCAGGGTCGAGCCGCAGCGGCCGGTGGAGTAGAGGAACACGCCGCTGGGCTCACCGGGGGTGGGCAGCGCGTGCAGCTCGTCGTAGGACAGGGCGACGACCCCGGTCGCGTGCTCGTACTGCGCCTGGAAGTAGAAGGGCGCACCGCCGGGGTCGACCTCGGTCCTGACGAACAGGGCGCGGCGGGTGTCGTGGTCGAGGCAGTACAGGCTGTGGCCGGGTTCGGTCAGCACGATGCCGGGGTCGACGGCGGCCACCGGCTCGCAGCGGAAGTCGGCGGGGCCCGCCACTGCGAGGGGGTACGGCTTGGTCTTCTCCACTAGGGCGAGCAGCTGCGCCATCACACCGTCCCGGGAAGAAGACGGGGGCGGCATGCCGGCCGCCCCCGTCTGCACTTCTCGGTCCCGGTCAGGGGACCGAACCTCGCGGACCAACGCTACGGGTAAGCGCTTTCCTCAATCAAGCATGTGCATGTGCAGATTTGTTGCATGACAACAAGGCCGGTCCACCACGCCAATCAGCGTCAATCCGGCGTCATCGGGTCACAGCAGCCAGAGCGGTACGGCCGCGGCGAGGGCCTGTGCGCCCGTGTCGTTCGGGTGGATGTGGTCGCCGCTGTCGTAGGCGGGCAGGACCTTGCCCGGCGCGGCCGGGTCGCGCAGGACCTGGTCGAAGTCGAGCAGGCCGTCGAACTCGTTGTTCCCGCGCAGCCACGTGTTGACGGCCTGGCGGACGGCCTCCTTCTCCGGCGTCCACGACGAGTAGCCCTCGAACGGGCCGAGCGTCGCCACGAGCACGCGTACGCCGCGGTCCTTGGCCTGGATCGCGAGCTGGCGCAGGCCGTCGATGATCCGGTCGGCGGGGTA
>NZ_BONI01000151.1 GCF_016862635.1 Catellatospora coxensis
GACGGTCATGTGCTCAGCGGGTGAGGGCGGTGGTCACTTCGGTGCGGGAGGTGACGCCGAGTTTGCGCAGGATGCTGGAGACGTGCACGGCGGCGGTCTTCGGGGAGATGTAGAGGCGGCGGGCCAGTTCGGCGTTGGTGAGGCCGTCGGCGACCAGCAGGGCGACCTCGCGTTCGCGGGTGGTCAGCGCGGCGACGCCGGTGACGGTCTGGCGGCCGTCTGCGGGGGCGAGGCCGAGTTGCGCGCGCAGCTGCGAGAGCTGGTCGACCCGCCAGCCGGTCCACCGGCGCAGCAGTTCACCGGCGCGCTCGACGCAGCCGGCCGCTTCGGCGTCGCGGCCCAGTGCCAGCAGGCAGCGGGCCGCGCCCAGGTGGGCGGTGCCGCGTACGGCCAGGGCCAGCATCGGTGACTCGGCCACGGACCGGTAGCCGTCCAGGGCCGCCGAGTCCTGCCCGCACACCTCGGCGAGTTGCGCCTCGACCAGTGCCCGCCAGTGGTCCCAGACCTGCCCGTCGAGCAGCTCGTCGGCGAGCTGCCGCAGCCGGGGCAGCGGCAGTCCCGCATGCACCGCCGCCGTGAGCAGGTCGTGGGCCTGCTCGCCGCTGCGCCAGGCCTGCCGGTGCAGGCTGTCGAGGACCTCGTCGAGCAGCGCGTCGGCGCCTTCGAGGTCGCCGCGGCGGCAGGCCAGGTGAAAGCCGAGGCCGTGCAGCACCATCGGGTCGACCTTCTCGATGCCGGACAGGTCGCTGATGAGCCGCTGCACCCGGTCGAGGGCGCCGGACTCCAGGCACAGTCCGGCCAGGAACACCGCGTGGAAGTCGGCCCGGCGGCCGGAGTGCAGGTAGCCGCGGTCACGGGAGCGGCCCGCGTCGAGCGCGCCGACCGCGGCCTGCAGATCACCCTCGCGCATGGCCAGGCGGGCCAGGCCCTGGAAGTACGCGGCGACGGCCAGCGCCTCGAAGCCGGCCCGTTCGGCGTCGCCGCGCATGCGTTCCAGCAGCTCGGCCTGCTCGGTCAGCGACGACGTCTGCGGCATCAGGACCAGGCGGTTGAGGGCCCGCGCGGCCAGCACCCATTCGCCGAGCTTCTCGGCCTCGTCGACGAGCCCGGCGAGCACGGCCCGCCCCTCGGCGGAGCGGTCCGGGTGCCCGGACAGCACGATGCCCTGCTCGACGAGGGCGGCCAGGCGGATCTGCGGCAGGTCGAACTCGGCGGCCAGTGCGAGGGCCCGGTCGGCCCATTCGAGGGCTTCGTCGTCGTGGTCGCGCAGCATCGCCGACTGCGCGACGGCGGTCATCGCGCGGGCCTTGTCCGCGCCCGGGGGCAGCTGGGCGATGAGCCGTTCGATGTCGGCGGTGACCCGTTCCAGCCAGGGCTCGTCGTCGGTCTCCCAGGCGAGCCGGATCAGCAGGTAGAGCGCGTCGGCGCGGTCGGCGGGGCCGTCGGCCAGGTCGCGCCAGCGCTGGGCGTAGCCGGCGGCGTCGTCGAGCAGCCCGGCCAGCCAGGCGGCGCGGGCGGCGGCCGACAGCAGGGTCAGGTCCTCGGGGTCCTCGGCCATGCCCATCTCGGCCAGCTGCAGCGCCTGGTACGCCGACCCGATGGCCAGGTACAGCACCGCGCCGCGGCGGGCGGCGGACACCATGTCGGCGTACCGGCCGGCGGCCTGGGCGTGGTGGGCGATCAGGGCCGGGTCGGCGTCGCCGCCGTCGAGCAGCGCCTCCAGGGCGCTCTCGTGCAGGCGGCGGCGCTGGCGGCCGAGCATCTGCCCGGTGATGGCCTCGCGCACCAGCGCGTGCCGGAAGCTGAACTCGTCCTCGCCGGCCTCGACCAGCACCCCGCGCACGACCAGGTCGCGCAGGATGCCGATGAGCTCGTTCTCGCCGGCCCCGGTCACGGTGGCGAGCAGGTCGAACGGCGCCCGCCGTCCGAGCACCGCGGCGGCCTCCACGACCCGCTGCGCGTCGGCGTCGAAGCTGGCCACCTGGCGGCGCAGCACCTCCGCGAGGCTCCACGGCAGCGGCTGGTCGACCAGCGCGTCGAGGTCGTTGGGCTGGCAGGAGCCGAGCAGCTCCTCCAGGAAGAACGGGTTGCCGCCGGTGCGGTGGTACAGCGCGGCGGCGGTGCGGTAGGACACCGGCCTGCCGGTGACCGTGGCGAGCAGCGCCGCGGTCTCGGCCTCGGTCAGCCGTTCCAGGCGCAGGTGCGCCACGGCGTGGCGGCGCTCCATGCGTTCCAGCAGCGAGGCCAGCGGGTGCCGGCTGGTGACCTCGTCCGGCCGGTACGTGCCGATGAGCAGGCGCGGGCCGTCGGTGTCGGCCAGCCGCTCGAACAGCGCGGCGCTCTCGGAGTCGGCCCAGTGCAGATCCTCGAACACGATCACCGAGGGGTCGTCGCCGACCAGGTCGGCGACCAGCGCCAGCCCGCTGTGCAGGCGCTCGACGGGGCTGCGCCGCGGGTCGGTCAGCGCGGCCAGCCGCTCGGCGTCCACCTGCACGCCCTCGGCGCCGTCGATCGCGTCGAGGAGCAGCTCGTAGGGGCGGGCCAGGGAGTCGGGCTCGGCCTGGCCGACCAGCACCACGGCCTGCTCGGGCAGGGTGGGCAGCAGCTCGCGGACCAGCCGCGTCTTGCCGATGCCGGGCTCGCCGCCGACGAAGACGACGGCCGGGCGGCGTGCCGCCACCAGCTGCGTCAACTGCCGCAGCTCGCGGTCACGCCCGACCATCGTCGAGCTCACCCCACCTCGCTGACTTCCCACGGCCGACACCTTACCGGCGCGGCCGGACAGGCCAGGGGCCCTTTTCGGGGGTCCTGGCCTGTGTGCTCGCTCTCAACCGACGCGCCGCGGCCCCGCCGCTGTCGCGTGGGCCCGCCGTGACGTCGGCCGGCCGGGGGAGGCGTGGCGGTTCGGGTCCGGTCCTGCGGCCGAGTGCCGCGCCAAGCCCGAGATTCGGTGCGGCGGAGGACGGTGCATTTAGGACCGACGGTATCGGCACGTCGTGCGCCTGCCGTCGGTCGCATCGCAGGGAGTCGTTTTCGGACATGTTCACGCAGGGTGATCGGGCAGTGAGTGACCTGGGTCACCTGGAGCCTTCCCTGTAGCAGGTGGCGCGGTTAGCCTTACCTAACTTTAGGTTGCCCTTCCTTAAGCGAGAACGGAATTCCCCATGCGCATCTGGCGCCCGATCGTTGCCGCCGCGGCGCTGAGCCTGACGCTCGCCGCCTGCGCCTCGACCGACACCCCCGAGGCCACGCCGACGTCGTCCGGCCCGTGGCAGTTCACCAACGGCAACGGGGAGCTCGTCAAGGCCGACAAGACCCCGACCCGGATCATCGCGCACGCCGGTGAGGCCGCCGCGCTGATGTCCTTCGGCATCAAGCCGGTCGGCGTCTACGCCGACGAGTCGGTCAAGACCGACCCGAACCTCAAGGGCCTCGACCTCACCGGCATCGAGATCCTCGGCCAGGAGTGGGGCAAGATCGACGTAGAGAAGGCCGCCGCGCTGCGCCCCGACCTGATCGTCGCCGACTGGTGGCCCGCCGAGAAGGCCCACAGCGGCCTCGAAGAGGGCGTCGACGAGAAGAGCAAGAAGCTCAAGGAGCTCGCCCCGATCGTCGGCGTCGCGCAGGGCAAGTCGATCGCCGACCTCGCCGAGGGCTACGAGGACCTCGCGCAGAGCCTCGGCGCCAAGGTGGACGCCCCGGAGATCGCCGCCGCGAAGAAGAAGTACGAGGACGCCGTCGCCGCGTTCAAGGCCGCCGTCGCCGCCAAGCCCAACCTCACCGCGCTGGCCATGTCCCCGGCTGACGACAAGGTCTACGTCGCCAACCCCGAGTACGCCCCCGAGCTGCTGGACTTCCAGAAGTGGGGCCTGAAGGTCGTCAACCCCGACAAGCCCGACCCCGGCTTCCCGTACTGGGAGAACCTGAGCTGGGAGAACGCCGACAAGTACCAGCCCGACCTGATCCTGTGGGACGGCCGCTCCTACACCGACACCGCCAACGCCGAGTGGGGCAAGAAGCAGCCGACCTGGTTCGCCATCAAGGCCGCCAAGGCCGACGCGGTCGTCTCCTGGCCCGCGTACTGGCTGCACACCTTCGGCCACTTCGCCGCCGAGCTGGACAAGCTCACCGTGGCGATCAAGGCCGCGGACGAGAACGTCGGCAGCTGACCCTCCGCACATGAGCACCCCGACTGTACGAGCACGGCGAGCGCTGGCCCTCGGGCCCGGGCTCGCCGTGCTCGGCGTGATCCTCGCCCTGGTCGCCTTCCTCAGCATCACCCTCGGCTCCCGCGACATCGGCCTGAGCGACGTGCTGCGCGCGCTGGCCGGACTCGACGGCAGCTCCATCGAGCACACCGTCACCGTCGAGATGCGGGTGCCCCGCACCCTGCTCGGTGTCCTCGTCGGCGCGGCCCTCGGCGTCGCCGGGACGGTCCTGCAGGGCGTCACCCGCAACCCGCTCGCCGACACCGGCATCATGGGCGTCAACTCGGGCGCCGCGGCGTTCGTGGTCCTGGCCATCACCGTGCTCGGCGTCCGCGGCGTGAACGTCTACATCTGGTTCGCGTTCGCCGGCGCGATCCTGGCGACCCTGCTCGTCTACGTGATCGCGTCGCTGGGCCGGGAGGGCGCGACACCGGTCAAGCTCGCCCTGGCCGGAGCAGCCGTCACCGCGGGCATGGGCTCGCTCACCACCGGCATCGTCATGACCAACGTCGACGCCCTCAACGAGCTGCGCTTCTGGCAGGTCGGGTCGCTCGCCGGCCGGTACGCCCCGATCCTGTCCGGGGTCGCGCCGTTCCTGATCGCCGGGCTGATCGCGTCGCTGGCCTGCGGCCGGGCGCTCAACGGCCTCGCCCTCGGCGAGGACACCGCCCGCGGCCTGGGCCAGCGCGTCGGCCTCACCCGCGCCGCCGCGTTCGCCGTCGTCGCCGTGCTCGCCGGAGCCGCGACCGCCGCCTGCGGCCCCATCGTGTTCGTCGGACTGATCGTGCCGCACCTGGCCCGGTTCATCTGCGGCCCCGATTACCGCTGGATCCTGCCGTACTCGATGCTGCTCGCCCCGATCGTGCTGCTGCTCGCCGACGTCGTCGGCCGGGTCGTCGCCGCGCCCGGCGAGCTGCAGGTCGGGGTCGTGCTCGGGGTGCTGGGCGCGCCGGTGTTCGTCGGCATCGTCCGCTACGGCAGGTTGTCGGAGGCCTGACATGACAGCAACCGCCACCCGGACCAGCGCTGCCACCGCGGCCGCGCTGCGTGCCGCCCGCCGCCACCGCGCCGTACGCGCGTTCGCCGCGACCACCGGCCTGACCGCCGCCGTCGCCGCCCTGTTCGTGCTCACCATGATGGTCGGCAGCTTCCGCCTCACCGCGCAGGAGGTCGTCACCTCCGTGCTGCACCTGGCCGACGTGCCCAGCGTCGACTTCGTGGTACGCGGCCTGCGCCTGCCCACCGCCCTGTCCGCGCTGACCGTCGGCCTCGCCCTCGGCGCGTCCGGCACCGTGTTCCAGCAGCTGCTGCGCAACCCGCTCGCCTCACCCGACTTCGTCGGCATCACCTCCGGCGCGAGCCTCGCGGCCGTCAGCGGCATCGTCCTGTTCCAGGTCGGCGGCCTCGCCGTCTGCCTGCTCGCGCTCGGCGGCGCGGTCACCGCGGCCCTGGTCATGTACCTGCTCGCCTGGCGGGACGGGGTCAGCGGCTACCGGTTCATCCTCATCGGCATCGGCGTCGCCGTGTTCTTCGAGGGCCTCACCGGCTACATGCTGATCAAAGCCGAGCTGTTCGAGGCCCGCCAGGCCATGCACTGGCTGACCGGCTCGGTCGGCCAGGCCAGCGACCAGGAGCTGAAACTGCTCGGCGGCGCGCTCGTCGTGCTGCTGCCGCTGGCCGTGATCCTGTCCCGCAAGCTGCGTGTGCTCGAACTCGGCGACGACACCGCGCGGGCCCTCGGCTCCCGCGTCGAGCTGACCCGCGCCGCGCTGCTGGCCACCGCGGTGCTGCTCGTCGCGCTGGCCGTCGCGGTCGCCGGGCCGATCGTGTTCGTCGCGCTGGTCGCCGGCCCGATCGCGAACCGGCTGCTCGGCCCCGCCACCGGCGGCATCGTCGCGGCCGCGCTCGTCGGCGCGCTGCTGCTGCTGTCGGCCGACCTCGTCGCCGTGCACCTGCTGCCCACCGCGCTGCCGACCGGTGTGGTCACCGGCGCGGTCGGCGCACCGTACCTGCTGTGGCTGCTGGCCACGACCAACCGGAAGGGAGCCGGCGGATGAGCCGACTGCGCGCCGAAGGCCTCACCCTCGGCTACGACGCCGAGCCGATCGTCCGCGACCTCGACGTCACCATCCTCGACGGCAAGGTGACCGCGATCGTCGGCGCGAACGCCTGCGGCAAGTCCACCCTGCTGCGCGGCCTGGCCCGGCTGCTGCGCCCGCGACAGGGCAGCGTCCTGCTCGACGAGAAGGCGATGGCCGGGCTGAGCACCCTGGAGGTCGCCAAGGTGCTCGGGCTGCTGCCGCAGAGCCCGCTGGCCCCCGACGGCATCACCGTCGCCGACCTGGTGTCGCGTGGCCGGTACCCGCACCAGGGCTGGTTCCGCACCTGGAACGACCGCGACCACGACGCGGTCGCCCGCGCACTCGACGCCACCGGCACCGCCGACCTGGTCGACCGGCCGCTGCGGCAGCTGTCCGGCGGGCAGCGCCAGCGGGTCTGGATCGCGATGGCACTGGCCCAGGACACCGACCTGCTGCTGCTCGACGAGCCGACCACGTACCTGGACATCAACCACCAGGTGGAGCTGCTGCGCCTGTTGCGCACCCTGAACGCGCAGGCCGGCAAGACGATCGTCGCCGTGCTGCACGACATCAACCTCGCCAGCCGGTATTGCGACCACATCATCGCGATGGCCGACGGGGCGATCGTCGCGGAGGGCGCGCCGAGCGAGGTCATCACGGCTGAGCTGGTGGCGAAGGTGTTCGGCCTGTCCTGCGTGATCGTGCCCGATCCGATCGCGGGCACACCGATCATCGTGCCCGCCGACTGACCGTGCTGTTCGGGCGTCCAGCTGCGCGACGAGTGGACCGCCGCCGCCCGAGCGGCCCAACTACCCTGCCTGCACTCTTTCGCCCGCGGCCCCGAACACGACCGCGAGGCCGTCACCCTGCCCTATCACAACGGCGGGACCGAGGCTGTGAACACAGACCCTCACACCCACCACCACACCAGTCCCCTCGGCGCCGGTGGGGGACACCCGGACACACACAGGTTCGAACTGCTGAGTGCAGCCGTCCGTAGTTTCTGATGGCATCTGCCGGCTGACGTCTGACCTGGCGTCTGGCGTGTGGTGCCCCACGTCTGTCGGCCTGCCGTTCGCCGGGGTGCTGCCGGTCGTCGTGGTGTGCCGATGATCCGTCGTGGCTGGTCGGGTGGGGTGTGCTCGTGGTGGCAGCTGTGTTGTGGCTCGGGTGGTGAGTCGTGGGTATGAAGGTGCCCGGCTGGGTGCGCGAGTTCTTCCTGATCGTGACGGGTGAGTCGTGGCCGCAGGGCGATGAGGACCAGTTGCGGGCGTTGGGCCGGTTGTACGGGGAGTTGGCGCGGATCCTGGTCGAGGTCGAGCAGGACCTCGCCGCGATCGAGGCCGTGATCGCCGGTGGGGGTTGGAAGGGCGATGCCGAGCAGGCGTCGCTGGCGCACCTGAAGAAGCTGAGAAACGGTGGTGGTCTGCGCAAGCTGGCCGAGGCGGCGGAGAAGATGTCGCGGTTCGCGTTCGACGCGGGCGCGAAC
>NZ_BONI01000152.1 GCF_016862635.1 Catellatospora coxensis
GGCGTGAGCGCGTCAGCGGTGACTGAGAACGTCCGGTCGGAGTCGGCCTGGGCGACGTTCCGGCGGGGGGTGTCGCTGTCACCCGAGCTCAAGGCGGGGCTGGCCGGCACGGTGGGACTGGCGCTGATCGCGATGATCGGCCGGGCGGCGGTGCCGGTCGCGGTGCAGCAGGGCATCGACCGCGGGCTGGGCGTCGAGACCGGCCACCTGGACATGGGCGTGATCGCGGCCGTCGTCGCCGTCACCGCGCTGATCCTGGTGGTGACCACGATCTGCGGCTACTACATGATGCGGCGGCTGTTCACGGTCAGCGAGACCGCGCTGGCCAACATCCGGGTGCGCACGTTCCGGCACATCCACGACCTGTCCATGCTGCACCAGCAGTCCGAGCGCCGCGGCACCATGGTGTCCCGGGTGACCAGCGACGTCGACTCGATCACGCAGTTCATCCAGTGGGGCGGCGTGATCCTCATGGTCAACGGCGGCCAGCTGGTGGTCACCACGATCGTGATGGCGTTCTACTCTTGGCAGCTCACCCTCGTGGTGCTGGCCGCGTTCGTGCCCGCGGTGATCGTCATCAGGGCGTTCCAGAAGCGCCTGTCGGGGGCGTACGCCGAGAACCGCAAGCGGATCGGCGTGATGCTCGGGGCCATCTCCGAGTCCGTCGTGGGCGCGTCCGTGATCCGGGCGTACGGCGTCTCGGAGCGCAGCGGCGCGAAGCTGTCCGAGACCATCGACGACTACCAGCGGGCGCAGCGCCGGGCCATGCGCATCAGCGTCACCAGCTTCTCCACCGGCGAGATCGCGGCCGCCCTGGCGCTGGCGTCGGTGGTGCTGGTCGGGGTGAAGCTGGGCGTCGCCGGGCAGATCAGTCTCGGCGAGATGACCGCGTTCCTGTTCCTGGTGACGCTGTTCATCCAGCCGGTGCAGATCGCCACCGAGGTGCTCAACGAGGCGCAGAACGCGGTCGCGGGCTGGCGGCGGCTGCTCGACGTGATCGACCTCAAGCCCGACGTCGCCGACCCCGCCGAGCAGGGCGTCGACCTGCCGGACGGCCCGCTGGACGTAAGCTTCGAGCGGGTCAGCTTCAGCTACCCGATCGACGGCGAGCCCGGCCCGCGGGTGCTGCACGAGGTGCACCTCGACATCGTCGCGAAGACCCGGGTCGCCGTCGTCGGCGAGACCGGCAGCGGCAAGACCACGTTCGCGAAGCTGCTCACCCGCCTGATGGACCCCAGCGAGGGCCGGGTGCTGCTCTCCGGCACCCCGCTGACCGCCGTGAAGTTCGGCTCACTGAGAAGCCGCGTCGTCATGGTCCCCCAGGACGGCTTCCTGTTCGACGCCACGGTCGCCGAGAACGTGCGCTTCGCCCGCCCCGACCTCACCGACACCCAACTCGAACAGGCCTTCGCCGACCTGGGCCTGCTCGACTGGGCCCAGGGCCTGGCCCACGGCCTGGACACCCCCGTCGGCGAGCGCGGCGAGGCCCTCAGCGTCGGCGAACGCCAACTCGTCGCCCTGGCCCGCGCCTACGTAGCCGACCCCGACCTCCTGGTTCTGGACGAAGCCACCAGCGCCGTGGACCCCGCCACCGAGGTCCGCCTCCAACGCACCCTCGACGCGGTGACCCGAGGCCGCACCACGGTAGCCATCGCCCACCGCCTCTCCACCGCCCAATCCGCCGACGAAGTCATCGTCGTAGACAAGGGCGTGGTAATCCAACGAGGCTCCCACGACGAACTCCTCACCGCCCCCGACTCCGTCTACGCCAAGCTCTACGCCAGCTGGCTCGAACAAACCCGCTAACCCCGAAGATCGCGACGATCTTGCTTGAACTGTGGGTACGACACGCCCGTAACGGGCATATCTGCCACAGTTCACGCAAGATCGTCGCGATCTTCGCGTTGGGGGGCGGGGTCAGCGGGAGTAGAACTCGACGACTAGTTGCTCGTCGCAGATGACGGGGATTTCGGTGCGGAGGGGTTCGCGGGTGAGGGTGGCGCGGAGGTCGGTCAGGGTTACCTCGAGGTAGGGGGCAGTGGGGCCGTCGAGGTGGGCGCCGGTGGCGGCGATCTGGAACGGGGGCTTGGTGCGGCTGCGGTCGCGGACGGTGATGGTCTGCCAGGGCTTCACTCGGTAGGAGGGGCGGTCGACCTTCTGGCCGTCTACGGCGATGTGGCCGTGGCCTACCGCTTGGCGGGCCTGGTAGATGGTGCGGGCGAAGCCTGCGCGCAGGACCAGGGCGTCGAGGCGGCACTCCAGGGCGATGAGCAGGGTCTCGCCGGTCTTGCCGGAGCTGCGGGCGGCCTTGTCGAACTGGTTGCGCAGCTGGGTCTCGCTGATGAAGTACTGGTGCCGCAGGCGCTGCTTCTCCAGCAGCCGGACCTGGTAGTCGGAGGGCTTCTTTCGGGCCCGTCCGTGTACGCCCGGCGGGAACGGCCGGCGCTCGAAGTACTTCACGCACTTGCGGGTCAGCGGGATGCCGAGTGCCCGGGACAGCTTCGCCTTGGGCCGCGCTTGGTTCACGAGGGTGCCTCCACCGTTCGGATGTCATAGGTTAGGCTCGCCTAACGAAGGTAAGCCTAACCGATGTTGGAGGACCGCCGTGCCGCACCCCGCCGAGATCGCCCGCACCCTGACCGCCGGTCGCCTGCCCGGCGTGGCCCAGGTGCCGTTCCACGCCAGCCCGTACCGGGTGCGCCACGCCACCGACCACGAAGGACGCCCGATGCTGCTGTGCCGCGAGGGCGGGCAGCTCGACGACGCGCTGCGCCCGCGCGTCGGGGAGGGCGACGACACCGCCGTCGTGCTCGCCGTGGGGGAGTCCCGCGGGGCGCGGGTGTGGGTGTCGGGCTGGGCCACCGCGCTGGAGGGCATCGAGGCCCGCGCCGCGGCGCTCGAGTTCGCCGCGGTGAACCCGGTCAGCGACCTGCTCGACGTGGACCGCGGCTTCCGGCTGTACCGGATGGACGTCGCCGAGGTGCGGCTGGAGTGCCCGACCGGGCACCTGACCGAGATCGACGTCGAGGACTACGCGGCAGCCGAGCCGGCCGCGTCGGTGGCCTGACCGTCCTGGCGCACCGGGCCGGTGCTTCCGGCCCGGGCCGGCACCTCCGTGGCTCGGCGCTCGCGCCCGATCGGGTGCCCCGGCCGCGCGCCGGCGAGCACTACGGCCGGGCCGTGCCGTCCTGGCCGAGGTCGCCGGTGATGTAGCGCTGCAGGTTCGGCGCGACCGCGGCGACCACGTCGTCGGCGGGCAGCGAGGCCAGCGGTTCGAGCTTCATGATGTACCGCATCAGGGCCAGCCCGCTGATCTGGCTGGCGACCAGGGACGCGCGCAGCGGGGCGTCGGCGGTGTCGAGCTTCAGCTCGGCCTGCACCCGGCGCAGGATCTGCGTGGTCAGGAACTCGCGCAGCAGGCGCATGGTCCACTCGTTGCTCATCGCGGACCGGACCAGCGACGCCCCGATCGCCCCGATCGGCGAGTCCCAGATCGTCACGAAGACGCGTGCCAGGCGTACCCCCGCCTCGTCCTTGCCGCCGGCCACGACCTGGTCGATCAGCTCCCGCGGGTCCATCGGGAACTGCATGGTGGCGACGAAGAGCTGCTCCTTGGTGCCGAAGTAGTGGTGCACCAGGGCGGGATCGACCTCGGCCGCGGCGGCGATGGCGCGCATCGTCGCGGCGTCGAAACCCTTCTCCGCGAACAGCTCGCGCGCCGCGGCGAGGATGGCCTCGCGGGTGTCGGGGTTGCCCGGCCGGCGCCCGGTGCGGCTGCGCTTCATCTGGCCCTTCCTCGGTACGCGGCGCGTCCCCGGCCGGCCGAAGGCGGCCTGCCGGGGACGTCCGTGCTCATCGGTGACGATTCTCCCGGACGGGCCGGGCGTGCGGTGTCAGGGGGTGCGGCGGCGCAGCGTGCCCGCCGCGGCGACCAGCGCGACCACCACCGCGCCGGCGACGATGCCGAAGTCGCGCCACATGGTGCCGGTCGGCTCGGCGTGCGCGCCGACCTCCTGCAGCGCCTCGACGGCGTACGTCAGCGGCAGCACGTCGCTGATCGCCTGCAGCCAGCCCGCCATCAGCTCGCGCGGCACGAACAGCCCGCACAGCAGCAGCTGCGGCACCGCCAGCACCGGCATGAACTGCACCGCCTGGAACTCCGTCTTGGCGAAGGCGCTGGCCAGCAGGCCGAGCGCCATGCCCAGCACCGCGTTCGCCACCGCGATCAGCACGACGTACCCGGCCGCGCCCGCGGTGTCCAGGTCGAGCAGCAGGTAGGCCAGCGCGGTGGCGAAGCCGGCCTGCACCGCCGCGGCGACCCCGAACGCGAGGCCGTAGCCGAAGAGCAGGTCGGTCTTGCGCAGCGGGGTGGTCAGCAGCCGCTCCAGCGTGCCGGTGGTGCGCTCGCGCAGCATGGCGATGCTGGTGATCAGGAACATGATGATGAACGGGAAGACGCCCAGCATGATCAGTGCGATGTGGTCGAACACGCCCGGCTGGCTGTCGTACATGAAGTAGAGCAGCGTCAGCAGCAGCGTCGGCACGGCCACCAGCATCGCCACGGTACGGCGGTCGTGGCGCAGCTGGCGCAGGATGCGCCCGGTGGTGTGCAGCAGGATCATGACGGGACCTCGCTCGCTTCGCCGGTGGCGCGCGGGGCGGGCACGCCGCCGCCCTGACGCCGGATCAGGGTGAGGAAGGCCTGGTCCAGGTCGTCCGTGCCGGCGGACGCCTTGACCGCGGCGGGGGTGTCGTCGGCGATCAGGGCGCCTTCGCGGATGAGCAGCAGCCGGTCGCAGCGGTTGGCCTCGTCCATCACGTGGCTCGACACGACCAGCGTCGAGCCGCGCTGGGCGAGCTCGCGGAACTGCGCCCACAGCTCGTCGCGCAGCACCGGGTCCTGCCCGACGGTCGGCTCGTCGAGGATCAGCACCTTCGGCTTGCTGACGATGGCGCAGGCCAGCGAGGCCCGGCTGCGCTGCCCGCCGGACAGGTTCCCGACCAGCTGCGACGCGGCTTCGGCCAGGCCCACGTCCCGCACCGCGGCATCGGCCTCGGACTGGCCGAGCCCGTAGAGCGCGGCGAAGTAGCGGGCGTTCTCGCGCACCGTCAGGTCGGCGTACACGCTGGGGGCCTGCGTCAGGTAGCCGATCTCCTTGCGCAGCTTCGCGTCGCCCGCCGGGCGGCCCAGCACGGTGACCGTGCCCGAGCGGACGACCTGGACGCCCACGATCGCGCGCATCAGCGTGGTCTTGCCGCTGCCGGACGGCCCGAGCAGGCCGGTCACGCTGCCTTCCGGGATCGTGCAGCTCAGGCCGTGCAGCACGGGCCTGGCTCCCCGGTGTACGACGAGGTCGGCGACCTCGATCGCGGATGTCATGGGGTCCTCCGTAGGAATTCAACGCTTGTTGAACTCAACGGTAGGTGAATTCTGCGCGCCTGGCAATGCGCCTATGTGGACCCCGGACCCGGAGGGCCGCCTGGACGGCCCTCCGGGATCCGGCTCAGAGTGCGAGCACGCGGTCGAGGAAGTTCTTGTAGCCGCGCATGGCGATGCGCATCGCCTCGGTGTCCGCGGCCGCGCCCCGGCGCGGGTCCAGATCGCCCTGCTCGGCCAGCAGCTGCGCGGCCAGCGCCGACACCGCCTCGCTGACCAGGGCCTGGGCGTCGTTCAGCGCCGACTCCGGCTCGTCCACGAACCGGGTCTGCACCTCCCGCCACGCGTCGCGGAAGCGCTGCGCCTGCTCCGCCTCCCACACCGCGATCGGCGTCTCCGTCACGTCCCCCGGCCGCAGCGCGGTCGCGGTCGGCGCCACCTGGGCCACGTCCGACTCCTCGTCGTCCTCGTCCTCGTCGTCGGCGTCCTCGGCCGCGGCGTCGATCCCCCCGACCGGCGCCACCTCCGCGGCAACCTCGACCGCTGCCTCGGTCTCCTCCTCGGCAGGCACGGGCTCCATCACGGCGTCGACGATGTCGTCGTCCTCGGCAGGCACGGGCTCCATCACCGCGTCGACGATGCCGTCGTCCTCGGCAAGCTCGTCCCCGACCTCCGCCACGGCTTCGGCGTCCACGTCCTGGGCGGCCTCGGCGTCCGGTCCGGTCTCCTCGGCCTGCGCCTCGGGGCCCTCTGCCGCCTCGTCGGACTCCTCGCCCGCAGCCTCGGCGTCCGCCTCCACGTCGGTCTCCGCCTCCGGCGTCGCGTCCTCGTCGGGTTCGGCCGCCTCATCGGCGTGCGCGTCGGTCACCGGGTCGGCTTCGGCGTCCGGCGTCTCGTCCGCCACCGCGTCCGTGACGTCGGCCTCCGCGTCCACCTGCGCCTCCGCGTCCGTGACGTCGTCGGCCTCCGCGTCCACCTGCGCGTCGGCCTCCGCTTCCGGCTCATCGTCCTCGTCCGTGGCGTCCCCGGTCTCGGCCGTCTCGTCGGCCTCCGCGTCGGCCTCCGCGTCGACCGCCTCGACCGCCTCGACCGCCTCGACCGTCTCCTCCTCGGCGGTGTCCTCGGCCTCGGCGTCGACGTCGGCCGGCACGTCGGCGTCCTGCTCGTCGTCCGCGCGCGCCTCGGGCTCGTCGTCGCTCTCGTCTGCCGCCTGCGCCTCGGGCTGGTCGTCATCCTCAGCAACGGCTTGGGTCTCGGGCTGGTCGTCAGCCTCATCGTCGGCCTGGGCCTCCGGCTGAGCGTCACCCTCGTCGTCGGCCTGGGCCTCGGGCTGGTCGTCGCCGTCCGCTTCCGCCTCCGGCGTGTCCGCCTCGGCTTCGGGGGACTCGTCGGCCTCGGCCGCCCCTTCCGGGCTGTCGTCGGTGTCGGCCGCCGCCTGCGGGGCCTCGTCCTCGTCGGGCTGCTCGTCGTCGGCCGCTGCCTGCGGGGTCTCGTCGGCTTCGGCTTCCGGGTCCTCGGGGCCGTCCTCGGTCTCGTCGGCCTTCGGGGCGAGGGTGGGCAGCTCGCTGGTCTGGGCCAGCAGTGCGGCCTGCTGGTGCGGGCTCAGCTGCAGGGTGGGCTCGAGTTCGTCGGCGGCCTCGGCCGCGGGCGCCGGCTGCTGCGCCGGTGGGATGAAGGTGGGGATGTGCGCCGGGAGCGGCGCGAAGTGGGGGTTGGTCATGCGATTCCTCGGCTCTCGCGGTGGGGGAGAGCGCCCGCGGGCGCTGCGCGCAGATGCCCGACAAGGTACCGCCGGGCTGCCCGTTCTCGCTTCCTCCCAGCGTCCAAAACTGTGACCGGGACCACGTCGATCACTCGACTTGCCTGGCAGTCGTGGGTAAGCCGGGTCGAGATACACACGAGTGCCTGGCAACTGCCTGGCAAGTCGGACGATCATGGCGGAAGCGGGCGGTGGTGAGACGTCGGCCGCACCGGCGCGGCGGTGTGCCGGGCGGTGAGGGAGAATTCGCTTGTGTCAGGGACCGAGCAGCTGGATCCGCGGATCGCCAACCGCCTGAAGCGTGACCGCGACGGGCTCGTCGCGGCCGTGGTGCGCCAGTACGACACCGGTGAGGTGCTGATGCTGGCCTGGATGGACGACGAGGCGCTGCGGCGCACGCTGTCCACCGGCCGGGCCACCTACTGGTCGCGCAGCCGCGGGGAGTACTGGGTGAAGGGCGCGACCTCCGGCCACCACCAGTTCGTGAAGTCCGTGGCGCTGGACTGCGACGGCGACGCGCTGCTGGTCAGCGTGGACCAGGTCGGCCCGGCGTGCCACACCGGCACCCGCACCTGCTTCACCGACGAGCTGCCGGTCGAGA
>NZ_BONI01000153.1 GCF_016862635.1 Catellatospora coxensis
ACCGGCCCGAGAACCGGCCCCTGCGGCTCGGCTCGCTGAAGTCGAACATCGGCCACGCCCAGGCCGCCGCCGGGGTGGGTGGTGTGATCAAGGTGGTGCAGGCGCTGCGCCACGGCGTCATGCCCGCCACGCTGCACGCTACCGAGCCGTCGCCGTTCGTCGACTGGTCGGCAGGCGCGGTCGAACTGCTGACCGAGGCGCAGACCTGGCCCGACCTCGACCGGCCGCGCCGCGCTGCCGTGTCGTCGTTCGGCATCAGCGGCACCAACGCCCACGTCATCATCGAACAGGTCCCCGCCGCGGACCTGCCCGCCGAGCAGCCCGCCGCGGAGCGGGCACCCGCGCCGGCGCAGCAGCAGCCGGCCGCGCAGCCGAAGCCCGAGCCGTCGGGTGCCGAGCAGCCGCAAGCCGAGCCGGCGGCCGGAACCATGCCACTGCCCGTGCCGGTCGTCCTGTCCGGACGGACGGAGGCCGCGCTGCGGGCACAGGCGGCACGGCTGCGCGACGCCGTGCTCGCCGAGCCGGTCGCGCTGCCCGATCTCGGCTGGTCCGCGCTCACCGGCCGGGCCCGGTTCGATCAGCGGGCCGTCGTGCTCGCCGCCGACGCGGAGCAGCTCGTCGCCGGGCTGACGGCGCTCGCCGAGGAGCAGGACGACCCGCGCGTCGTCACCGGCGGTGTCGTGCCCGGCACGGACCAGGTCGTGTTCGTCTTCCCGGGCCAGGGCGCGCAGTGGGACGAGATGGCGCAGCGCCTGCTCGCCGAGTCCCCGGTCTTCGCCGACAGCATCGCCGACTGCGACCGGGCCCTGTCCGCGTACGTCGACTGGTCGCTGCTGGACGTGCTGCGCGAGGTCGAGGGCGCGCCGTCGCTGGAGCGCGTCGACGTGGTGCAGCCGGTGCTGTTCGCGATGATGGTGTCGCTGGCCGCGCTGTGGCGCTCGTACGGCGTGCGGCCCGCCGCCGTGGTCGGGCATTCGCAGGGCGAGATCGCCGCCGCGCACGTCGCCGGGGCGCTCACCCTCGACGACGCCGCCCGGGTCGTCGCGCTGCGCAGCCAGGCCATCGGCGCCATCGCCGGGCAGGGCGGCATGATGTCGGTGCCGCTGGGCCTGGCCGCCGTGCAGGACCTGCTCGCCCCGTGGCAGCCGGCGATCTCCGTGGCGGCGGTGAACGGCCCCGCCTCGACGGTGGTCTCCGGCGAGGTCGGCCCGCTGCAGGAGCTGCACGCCCAGCTCGTCGCCGACGGTGTGCGCGCCCGGCTGGTCCCCGTCGACTACGCCTCGCACTCCGCGCACGTCGAGCGCATCGAGCAGCGCCTGCTGGAACTGCTCGCGCCGGTGCGCCCGCGCGCCGCGTCGGTGCCGTTCTTCTCGACGGTCACCGCGAGCCTGCTGGACACCACCGAGCTGGACGCGGGCTACTGGTACCGCAACCTGCGCCGGACCGTGCGGCTGGAGGAGTCCGTGCGTGGGCTGCTCGCCACCCGGCACCGGGTCTTCGCCGAGATGAGCCCGCACCCGGTGCTCATCGTGGGCATCGAGGAGACCGCCGAGGCGGCCGGTGAGCGCATCGTCGCCGTCGGTTCGCTGCGCCGCCGGCAGGGCGGCCTGGACCAGTTCCTGACCAGCGCCGCGCGGCTGCACACGGCCGGCGCGCCGGTCGACTGGACACCTGCCTTCGGGGCCGGCGCGCGGCGGGTGGACCTGCCCGCGTACGCGTTCCAGCGGCAGCGCTTCTGGCTGCGCGCCGCCACCGGCACCGGGGACATGTCTTCGGTGGGGCTGGCCGACGCCGCGCACCCGCTGCTCGGCGCGGCCGTCGAGCTGGCCGGCGGCGACGCCGTGCTGACCGGCCGGATCGGGCTGCGGGCGCAGCCGTGGCTGGCCGGGCATGCCGTGTACGACACCGCGCTGCTGCCCGGGGCCGCGTTCGCCGAACTCGCCGTGCGGGCCGGTGACCAGGTCGGCTGCCCGCACGTGGAAGACCTCACGCTCTGGTCACCGCTGCTGCTGCCCGCCTCCGGCGGCGTGCAGCTGCAGGTCACCGTCACCGGCACGGGCGAGCGCCGGGAGCTGGCCGTGCACGCCCGCCGCGACGGCGAGCAGGAGTGGACCCGCCACGCCAGCGGCGTGCTCACCCAGGCCGCCCCGGCGGCCCCGGCCGGGCCGGGCGCGTGGCCGCCGCCGGGCGCGGTCGAGGTCGACCTGGACGGGGTCTACGAGCGGCTCATCGAGCACGGCTACCGGTACGAAGGCGCGTTCACCGGGCTGCGCCGGGTGTGGACCGACGGCGGCGACGTGCTCGCCGAGGTCGTCCTGCCCGAGCAGCACCGCGCCGACGCGGGCCGGTTCACGCTGCACCCGGCGCTGCTCGACGCCGCGCTGCACCCGCTGCTGCCGGGCGTCGTGGGCGGCGGGCGGCCGCTGCTGCCGTTCGCCTGGACCGGCCTGACCGTGTACGCGGCCGGGGCCACCGAGCTGCGGGTGCGCCTGAGCATCAGCGAGGACGAGCAGGGCGCGACGGCGCGGCTGCTGCTCGCCGACCCCACCGGCGCGGTCGTCGCCACCGTCGACGAGCTGACCCTGCGCCCGCTGACCCGCCAGGTGCTGGCCGGCACCGCGGGCAACGGCGCACTGTACGAACTGGACTGGAGCACGGTTCCGCCGGCCGAGCAGGCTGCCGCGGCGTACCCGATGATCGGTCCTGATCTGCTCGGCCTGCGGCCCGCGGCCGTGCACGCGGACCTGGCCGCCCTCGGCGCGGCCCTGGACGCGGGGGAGCCCGCGCCCGACGTGGTGCTGTGCTGCGCCGCCTCGCCGGCCCCCGGCGACATGCCCGCGGCGGTGCGCGACGCCGCCTACGGGGTGCTCGACCTGGTGCAGGCGTGGCTCGCCGACGAGCGGTTCGCCCGGTCCCGGCTGGCCGTGGTCACCCGCCGGGCCATGGCGCGGGCGGGCGAGCGCGTCGGCGACCTGCCGCACGCGGCCGTATGGGGCCTGGTCCGCACCGCGCAGACCGAGAACCCGGACCGGTTCGTGCTCGTCGACCTCGACGACCTGCCGGGCACGCCGCGGCTGCTCGCCGGTGCGCTCGCCACGGGCGAACCGCAGCTGCTGCTGCGCGACGGCGCGGCCCTCGCGCCCCGGCTGGCCCGGCCGTCGGCCGGCGACGTGCTGCCGGTGCCCGAGGACAGCCCCGCCTACAAGCTGATCGTCGACGGCGGCACCCTGGAGAACCTGCGCTTCGTGCCCGCGCCGGAGGTGCTGGAACCGCTGGCCGAGGGCACGGTGCGGGTCTCCGTACGGGCCGGTGGCCTCAACTTCCGCGACGTGCTCATCGGACTGGGCATGGTCGACCAGCGCCACGCGGTGATGGGCGCGGAGGGCGCGGGCGTGGTCGTCGAGGTCGGTCCGGGCGTCACCGACCTGGCCGTCGGCGACCGGGTGACCGGCTACTTCCCGGGCGCGTTCGCGCCGCTCGCGGTCGCCGACCGGCGGCTGCTGGCCCGGCTGCCCGACGGCTGGGGCTTCGCGCAGGCCGCGTCGGTGCCGGTGGTGTTCCTGACCGCGTACTACGGCCTGGTCGACCTGGGCCGGGTCCGGCCGGGGGAGAAGGTGCTGATCCACGCCGCGGCCGGTGGCGTCGGCATCGCCGCGGTGCAGCTCGCCCGGCACCTGGGCGCGGAGGTGTTCGGCACCGCCAGCCCCGGCAAGTGGGGCACGCTGCGGGCCCTCGGCCTCGACGACGACCACATCGCCCACTCGCGCACCCTCGACTTCGGCGACCGGATCCGCGCCGTCACCGGCGGATCCGGCGTGGACGTCGTGCTCAACTCGCTGGCCGACGAGTTCATCGACACGTCGCTGCGGCTGCTCGGCGACGGCGGCCGCTTCCTGGAGATGGGCAAGACCGACATCCGCGACACCGCGCAGGTCGAGGCCGCGCACCCGGGCGTGACCTACCGGGTGTACGACCTGACGGCGCTCGCCAGCACCGAACCCGGCACGCCCGGGGCGATGCCCGAGCGGATGCAGGAGATCCTCGCCGAGGTGCTGGCCCTGTTCGAGCAGGGCGTGCTCCAGCCGCTGCCGGTGACCACCTGGGACGTCCGGCACGCCGTCGAGGCGTTCCGCTTCCTGTCCCAGGCGCGCGGCACCGGCAAGGTCGTGCTGACCGTGCCCCGGCCGCTCGACCCCGACGGCACCGTCCTGATCACCGGCGCGACCGGCACCCTCGGCGCGCTGGCCGCCCGCCACCTCGTCACCGGGTACGGCGCCCGCCACCTGCTGCTGGTCAGCCGGCGCGGCCCCGACGCCCCCGGCGCGACCGAGCTGCGCGACGAACTGACCGGGTTCGGCGCGCACGTCACCGTCGCCGCCTGCGACGTCGCCGACCGCGCGGCCCTGGCCGAGCTGCTGGCCGCGATCCCCGAGGCGCATCCGCTGACCGGGGTCGTGCACACCGCGGGCGTGCTCGACGACGGCGTCGTGGCGGGCATGACCCGGGAGCAGTTCGAGAACGTGCTGCGTCCCAAGGCCGACGCCGCCTGGCACCTGCACGACCTCACCCGCGACGCGGACCTGTCGATGTTCGTGCTGTACTCCTCCTTCGCCGGGCTGCTCGGCCAGGCCGGGCAGGCCGACTACGCGGCCGCGAACGCGTTCCTGGACGCGCTCGCCGCGCACCGCCGCGACCTCGGGCTGCCCGCGGTGTCCCTGGCCTGGGGCCTGTGGGCGCAGGCCAGCGGCATGACCGGGCACCTCGACGAGGTCGACCTGCGCCGGATGGCCCGCAGCGGCCTGCTGCCGCTGTCGAGCACCGAGGGCATGGCCGCGTTCGACGCCGCGCTCGCCCTCGGCCGGCCGGCCGCCGTGCCGACCCGCCTCGACCCGGCGGCCCTGCGTACCCAGGGCGAGAACCTGCCGGCGCTGCTGCGTGGGCTGGTCGCCGTCGCCACCCGGCGCGCGGCCGCGGGCCAGGCCGCCGCGCCGGGCGGATCACTCGCCGACCGGCTCGCCGCCCTCACCGAACCCGACCGCCGCCGCACCCTCGTCGACCTCGTACGCACGCAGGTCGCCACGGTGCTCGGCCACACCGGACGCGACACCGTCGCCGCCGACCGGGCGCTCAAGGAGCTCGGGTTCGACTCATTGACCGCCGTCGAGCTGCGCAACCGGCTCAACGCCGCGACCGGCCTGCGGCTGCCCACCACCCTGGTCTTCGACCACCCCACCGCCGGGGAGATCGCGGCCTTCCTGCGCGAGCAGTTCGTGCTCGGCGAGGTCGCCGCCGACACGGCCGTGCTCGCCGACCTGGACCGCATCGGCGCGCTGCTGCGGGCCTCGCTCGGCGAGGGCGCCGCCCCGGACCGGATCGCCGGGCGGCTGCAGGAACTGCTCGCGCTCTGCGCGACCGCCGACGCCCCGCAGGCCGACGACGACCTGGACGCCGCGACCGACGACGAGCTGTTCGCGCTCGTCGACCAGCTGAGCTGACCGCATCGGAGCTGAGAGATGGCAGACGAGGACAAGCTTCGCGAATACCTCAAGCGCGCGGTCGCCGACGCCCGCGACGCGCGGCGACGGCTGCGCGAGATCGAGCAACGCCGCCGCGAGCCGATCGCGATCGTCGGCATGGCCTGCCGCTTCCCCGGCGAGGTCGGCTCGCCGGAGCAGCTGTGGGACCTCGTCGCGGCCGGTGGCGACGCGATCGGGCCGTTCCCGGCCGACCGCGACTGGGACCTCGCCGGGCTGTTCGACGCCGACCCCGACGCGATCGGCAAGACCTACGCCCGCGAGGGCGGCTTCCTGCACGACGCCGCCGAGTTCGACGCCACGTTCTTCGGCATCTCGCCGCGCGAGGCGCTGGGCATGGACCCGCAGCAGCGGCTGCTGCTGGAGACCGCGTGGGAGGCGTTCGAGCGCGCCGGCATCGACCCCGACCGGGTACGCGGCGAGCGCGTCGGCGTCTTCGTCGGCGCGACCGACCAGGCCTACGGGCCGCGCATGCACGAGGCCGGCGAGGCCGTCGCCGGGCACCTGCTCACCGGCAACACCTCCAGCGTCGCGTCCGGGCGCATCGCGTACCAGCTCGGGCTCACCGGCCCGGCCGTCACCCTGGACACCGCCTGCTCGTCGTCGCTGGTCGCGCTGCACCTGGCCGCGCAGGCGCTGCGCAACGACGAGTGCACGATGGCCCTGGCGGGCGGGGTCATGGTGATGTCGACCCCGGGCACGTTCGTCGAGTTCAGCCGCCAGCGCGGCCTGTCGCCCAGCGGCCGCTGCCGCTCCTTCGCCGCCGCCGCCGACGGCACCGGCTGGTCGGAAGGTGCCGGGCTGCTGCTCGTGGAGCGGCTGTCCGATGCGCAACGGCTCGGCCACCAGGTGCTGGCCGTGATCCGGGGCAGCGCGGTCAACCAGGACGGGGCCTCCAACGGCCTGACCGCCCCCAACGGGCGCTCGCAGCAGCGGGTGATCCGCCAGGCGCTCGCCGACGCCGAACTCACCCCCGCCGACGTGGACGCTGTGGAGGCGCACGGCACCGGCACGAAACTGGGCGACCCGATCGAGGCCGAGGCGCTGCTGGCGACGTACGGGCCGGGCCGGGCCGAGGACCGGCCGCTGTGGCTCGGCTCGGTGAAGTCGAACCTGGGCCACACCCAGCACGCCGCCGGGATCGCCGGGGTCATCAAGATGGTGCAGGCCCTGCGCGCCGGGGTGCTGCCGCAGACGCTGCACGTCGACGAGCCGAGCCCGTACGTGGACTGGACCGCGGGCGGGGTGCGGCTGCTCACCGAGTCGCGCCCGTGGCCGGCCGGTGCCGTGCCGCGCCGGGCGGGCGTGTCGTCGTTCGGGGTCAGCGGCACCAACGCCCACCTGATCCTGGAAGAGGCCCCCGCCGAGGCGGCCTCGGCAGACGCCGCCGTCGACGAACCCACCGCCGCGCCCGCGACCGCATCCGCTGCGGTGCCGCAGCCGGTGGCCTGCGCCCTCGTGCCCTGGGTCCTGTCGGGACGGTCGCCCGGTGCGCTGCGTGCGCAGGCCGCGCGCCTCTCCACCGCGCTCGCCCGCGCAGACCGGCAGGACGCGGGACTCTCGCTGGCCGCGACGCGCTCGACGTTCGAGCACCGCGCCGTGATCCTGGCCGCCGACCACGATGAGGCACTGGCCGGGCTGGCAGCCCTGGCCGACGGCCGTTCCAGCGCCGCCGTGGTCACCGGCGAGGCCGCGCCGGGCCGGTTGGGTTTCCTGTTCACGGGTCAGGGTGCGCAGCGTGCGGGCATGGGCTTGGGCCTGTACGAGGCGTTCCCGGTGTATGCAGG
>NZ_BONI01000154.1 GCF_016862635.1 Catellatospora coxensis
GGCACCTTCATACCCACGGCCCACCGCCACACTCACACCGGCCGACCCCACCACGGCCACCTCACGGCCCAGCGCAACGACCGCCCTCAGCAGTCCCTACGAGCCACCACACACAACAGTTCAAAGCAGGCCCACCTCGGCGGGGCGATGGCTGTCGGCGGTCCTTCCGGTGCGGCGGTGTCGCTTACCGGTCGAGCCGGGCGGTGACCGCTTCGAACAGCATCGTGCCGAGATCGCAGATCTTCTTCGGGTTCAGGTCCGGCTCGCCGTCCACCCAGCTGGTCATCAGCTCGTAGACGGCGGCGACCAGGCCCACGGCAAGGAAGAACCGGTCAGGTTCGCCGCCGGCGGCGGGCGGTGGCAGGAGCTCGCAGATCAGCTCGGCGAATGCGGACACGCCCTGACGGCGGTGCGCCAGGGAGACCGGACCCGCGCCGGTCACCTCTCGCATCTTGATCCGAGCCCGCCCCGGGTCCTCGGCGAGCAGGTCCATGAGGGTGCCGAGCATCGCCCGCACCCGCTGTGCGGGAGTGCCCGGTCCGTCTAATGCGGTCCGGCAGGCGGTCAGCTCCTGATCGAGGATGCGGTCGTGGACCGCGGCGAGCAGGTGGTCCAGGTCGGGGAAGCTCTCGCCGAAGTAGCGCTCCTGCAGCCCCGAGGTGCGCAGCACGGCGCGGATGGAGGTCGATGCGAACCCGTGTGCCGCGAACAGCTCCAGCCCGGCGTCGATCAGCCGTTCCCGCCGTTCGGCTCGGCGTTCCTCGGCGCTCTTGCCGTCGTAGGTCCTCATCGAATGGCAAGACTACCGGTCCGGCCGCCCCGCCGATCCAGGTTCACGGCGTGGGACGGTCAGCGCCGCCGACCGTCGGTGTCGCTGAGTGATCAACCTTTCGGCTACCGGGGCCCTGGGCGGGCCCACGCTGGGAAACGCCTGGAACCGTGCGCGGTGAAGACGCACACCAGCTCGTGAACCGAAAGGCACTACCGCAGCATGGCCGACGTACATCATTTCACCAACGGAATCGTCACCCCGGGCGTCGCGTACACGCTGTCTGTCCTGGGATCTGTGCTCTGCCTGGTCTGCACGGCCCGGATGCGCACGTCAGGCATGGCCGGGCAGCGCTTCTGGTGGCTGGTGCTCGCCGCCGCCGCGCTCGGCGGAACGGGGATCTGGGCCATGCACTTCATGGCCATGCTCGGCTTCGCGGTGACCGGCGCGCCGATCCGCTACGACATCGGCCGCACCGTGCTCAGCGCGCTCGTCGCCATCGTGACCGTCGGCCTGGGCCTGCGCACCGTCGGGTACGGCCCGGCGCGGCTCAGCAGGATCATCCTGGGTGGACTCCTCACGGGCGTCGGCGTGGCGGGCATGCACTACCTGGGCATGTTCGCGATGCGGTTGGACGGCGTCATCTCGTACGACCCCGGCCTGGTCGCGGCGTCGGTGCTGATCGCCGCCACGGCCGCCTCGGTGGCGTTCTGGTTCACGGTCGTGCTGCGCCGCCCGGTGGCCATCGCCGGCGCGGCGCTGCTGATGGGCGTGGCGGTGTGCAGCATGCACTACACCGGCATGGCCGCCATGTCGGTCCGGCTCACCGACCCGACGCACACCATGGGCGGCGCGTCGGCGACGAGCCTGCTGGTGCCGATCTGCGTGCTGGTGCTGCTGGTGGTCGGCGGCCTGGTCTACGCGATCGGCGCCACGCCGACCGCGGAGGACGTCTCCGCCCGGGAGTACCTGGACCAGGTGCGGCTCGCCCGGGAGCAGGCCGCGCTCGCGGCCGAGCAGGCGAAGTCGCGCCGCGCCGTCTCCGACCGGGCGGGCGGCTTCCGGCGCTGAACACGACCGCCCGCCGTGGCGGCCGCGGCGGGCCGCACCACGGGTCCGGCGTGCACGGTCCCCCGGTGTCGGAGCCGGCTCAGATGCCGGGTTCCTAAGCTGGTGGGGTGAGCGAGACGACGGCACGGCCGTCCGCAGCCCGCGAGCGCCTGCTCGCCGCTGCGGCACAGGTGTTCTACACGGAAGGCATCAACGCGGTGGGAGTCGACCGCGTGATCGAGCAGGCGAAGGTGACCCGGGCGACGTTCTACCGCCACTTCCCCGGCAAGGAGGACCTGGTCCGGGCGTACATCGAGCAGGCGGACGCCGCCATCCGGGCTCGGCTGGACGAGGGCTTCGCGCACGTGCCGGACGCGGGCAAGCTGCTCGAGCTGCTGGTCGAGGGCATCGGTGCGGAGATCTGCGCGCCGGGCTTCCGCGGCTGCCCCTTCATCAACGCCGCGGCCGAGTTCCCGGACCCGGGCCACCCCGTCCACCGGGCCGTGGTCGCGCACCGCGCCTGGTTCCGGGACGCGCTCGTCCGGCTGCTCGCCGCGATGGGGTACGCCGATCCGCAGGCGGGCGCGGACGCGCTGGTCATGCTGCGGGACGGCGCGATGGTCGCGGGCTACCTCGGCCGGCCCGAGACGGCTCGCGACAACTTCGCGGCGGCGGTCCGGGCTTTGGCGGGCCGTGCCTGAACATCGGGCAGGTCTGGTCAGCGGGCCGCGCTGGACGGGCCACCTGACGGTGCTGGTCCGTCCAGCGCGGGGTGGACCGGCGTGGCCCTCCGGCCGCGGGCGGGGGTGTTGCCGCAGCGCGGATCGAGCCGCCGCGCGCCGAGCGTGTTCTGCTCGAGCGCGCGTCGCCGGGGCCGGCTCACCACCGACCGGAGGCCTACGGCCCGTGGCCTCGTCGGCAGGCTGACTGTCCCGTTCGAGCCCTCCGCGGGCGACCCACCGGGCCGGGGCGGTCGCCCGCGGAAGAGCGTCGGCGCGAGTGCGTAGAGTGATGACCGGCCGACACGTCGTAATACGGCCAGGTTCGCATTTTGGTTCATAGGTAAATGGCAGTTAACATTCGTTACATCTGTCACATCTAAGGCTGACCTGCTCGGCTCAGGTCGAAGGGGTGGACGGACCTCGGAGGCTGCCGGCCAGGCCGAGCCAGATGGCGATCGCCTCCGCGCGGTTGCGGGCGCCGAGCTTCGAGTTGATGTTGTTGATGTGGTTCTTCACCGTCTTCTCGGCGATGTAGAGCCGGACGGCGAACGCAACGCCGTCTCGACCTCGCACGGGCCGCCTCGCCGACGACCGAGGCCCGTCCGCCGGCGTCCAGCGCGGTGCGCATCCCGAGGCGGCCGAGGACGTTCTCGTCGCTGACGACCACATTGACCAGTGGCGCGGAGGCGGGTGCCTGCGAGGTCATCGATGGTTCCCAGGTGGTGCCGGGTGGTGCCTGCATGCGGCAGTGTCGCAGATGTGCCGCCGGTGCGCCATGGGCGGCGGACGGGCGCCTGTCCGCTGGGACGTCGTCGGGCGGCAGGTGGTGGGTCCGCGGACCCATGACCGGGATTGGGCCTGCGAAAGAGGTTGCGACCCCGTTACGTTCGGGGCCGGAGCACGACGACCGCGCCTGGGGTGCGCTCTCCCGCCGATGAGTGAGAACAACGTCGCTGACCTGTGGAGCGCCGGCCGTCGCACCGGCAGGGAACCGAGGTTACGGTGGAGAGGGGCAGGAGACCATGGGTGCGGACCTCACGGTGGAGCCGGAGGCGATGAGGCGGGCCGCGACCGCCTTCCGTGATTTTCGGGAGACCGTGGAGAACGCGGGGAGGGTCTTCGACAATCCCGTACTGCTGGACATCGGGGATTTCGAGACGTCGCAGGCCTTCGGGGATTCGATCAGTGAGGGTATCGGCCAGTGGCGGCAGGCACTCAACATGATCTCCGCGACGTTCGACAGATCTGCCGGCGTGCTGGACAGTGCTTCTCGGATGCTGACCGACGCCGACGAGAGCAACGACGACATCGTGCTGGACGACATCGACGCCATCGGAAGTTAGAACCGCCATGCCGGACTGGGAGTCGTGGGAATGGCGTCAGATTGAGGACGCTGTTCTCGGCAATCCGAGAAAAGACCCGCAGGGCCTGCGGGACACGGCCGCCAAGCTGATCGGCATCGAGCTCACGCTCGGCAACGTGCACTACGACCTGATCCAGCAACGCCGGCGCCTGGTCGCGGACGACGTTTGGAAGGGCAGCGCGGCGGACGCTTTCGACGCCGCGCTGGGCAGCATCCGGCGAATGATCGCCGCGAATCAGCGGCTGCTGACGGGAACCCGAAACTGGCGCACCGTGCTCGAAGACGCGGCAGCTGCCCTCGACCGGGCGATGCTGGAAATGTGGCAGCTCAACCTGGACGGTGCGGACCGCACCGCGCGGCGTTACCAGGAGATCATCGATCGATGGGAAGCCAACGGCTCCCGCCCTGAAGACGTGACTTCTGAGATGTGGCCGCCCTACACCCTGGACGACAACGGCAACGCCATCTACTTCCCTGAATGGTACCCCGACATCAAGGAGTACATCACACGGGAGGCGCGCCGTATCATCAGCGGACTCGATGCGGCGTACAAAGGGGCCGGTGACAATCTGGAACGGCTCGCGCCCATCGTCGAGCTGCCCGCCCCGCGTCCGGATGACGAGCCGCCGTCGGGTCTGAACGGACCGCCGCTGCCGGACGGTGCGCCGGGCGGGGGTGGGCCTGGGCCTGTTCCCAACCCGAATCTTGATTCTCCGCCCGATCCGAACCTGGACAAGACCGTGCCGCCGCCGACCGCAGGCGGCGGCCCGCCGCCGGGACCGCTGGATGTTCCCACCCCCGGCGGCTTGGACCAGCCCCCGACCGGCGGCGGACCGAACCTACCTGATGACGGTCGGTTCCTTGCGCCGTCGCCAGGTGGCGGTTCTGGAACCGGTGGTCCGCCATCGGGGCCGCCGGGTCCCGGCATCGGCGTTCCTGCCCCGGGCACATCGGGGCCCGGTATCGGCCGCCCGGTTCCCACCGTGCCGAGACCCGGACTCAGCTCGCCGAGACCGGGCGTACCCGGCTCCGGGGCCGGCGTGTCGAAGCCGGGCGTCGTCGGCCCCGGCATGGGTGGCCTGCGCCTGCCGGGCTCGGCAGGGGGCGGTCTGGGCGGCCCCACCGCACCGCCGATCCGGTCGGAGTTTCCCTTCAGCCTCGCGGGCACGGGTGCCGGAGCAGCGGGACTGGGCGGAGCAGGTGGCCTGGCGCGTGGCGGACTCGTCAGCGAGTCCATGCATGCGCCGATCGGCTCTCGGGCCGGTGGGACCAGCAGCCCGCCGTACATGCCGCCGATGTCCGGCGCGGGCGGCGGTGGCGGCAAGGACGACAACAAGGAGCGCGAGCGCACGACCTGGTTGCAGGAAGACCGGGACATCTGGGCCGTTGCCGGGGAGGCCCCGCCGGGCGTCATCCGCGGCGGCGACCCGACCCAGAGCGAGGACGCCATGCCCGAAACGGGTACGGCGGAGATTCCGGGGTACACCCCCACGCGGCCCCGCCCCGGCCAGACCGGCACCACCGAGGCCCGGCAGCATCGACGATAAGTCGGCAGAGCGGGGCTGCGCACCGGACCGCATCGGCCTGGTCCGGGCAGCCCCGCTCAGTCCGATCGGCCGGCAGGCCGTGGTGTCCTGGCCTGATCGGCACGTTCCGCAACCCCGGGTCCTTCAGGGCACCGTGAACGCCGGAACCGCGTGCTCCGCACCCGTTACCCGCCTGGGCGTGAACACATGCCGCCAGGCGTTCTCCGGTTGGTCGGCGGCGGCCGGGTCGATGCGCGTCTGCAGCGTGTGCAGAACTCGCAACGCCTCCCCGGCCTGCCTCGCCGGTCCCTCCGCGAACTGCACGGTCCGATCACGAACGGAGCCGGGCGCGGAGCGTTCCGGCCGACTGTCTCCTCGGGCGCCGCCGGCCAACCCGGGGCGCCTGCCGCGGGCCCTTTTCCGGGCGTCTGACAGCGTCGTGATGAGTTCCTGGGCCCACGTTTCTCCGGCAGGGGTCCGAAACCCCGCGTTGGGCCTGCGAGCAGGCCGACTGTGCTGGTTACGGTCGGCTCGCCTGCGCCCGCGCGCAGGTGCGGCAGCCCGGCATCCGCCGGCACGGCCGGCTCGTCACCATGACCGGAGATCCCATGATGCAGCTTTCGGCCGGGGAGACCCACGGGCAGACGCTGCTGACCGCCTCTGCCGCGGGCGGCTGAGTCATGGGCATGCAGGTGCCCGACTGGGTGGGCAAATTCTTCCTGATCGTGACGGGCGAATCGTGGCCGCAGGCGGACGAGGACCAGCTGTGGGCGCTGGCCCGGTTGTGGGCGGCGTTGGAGCAGGTCCTGATCGCGGTCGAGGAGGAACTCGTCGCGATCGGGCACGCGGTCGACGGTGCTGGTTGGAAGGGTGAGGCCGCGCAGGCGGTACGGGCGCGGCTGGAACAGCTGATCGACAGCGGCGACCTGCACGAGCTGGTCGAAG
>NZ_BONI01000155.1 GCF_016862635.1 Catellatospora coxensis
GTCGCCAAGCTGTGGGACCGGACCATCCTGGCCGTGCGCCGGCACATCGGCGCGACCCCGAGGGGACCGGTCAAGCTCCGCTACGCGAAGGTCGCCGAGTACCAGCGCCGCGGCGTCGTCCACCTGCACGCCCTGCTCCGCCTTGACGCGAACCTGCCCGGCGACCCCCACACGATCGCGGCGCCGCCGTTCGGCATCGCCCCCAACGGCGACCAGATCCCGCTCTACACCGCCGACATGCTCAAGGCGGCTGTCTCGGCTGCTGCCCGCTCGACCGCGCTCACCACGGCACCGCACCCGGCCAAGCCGGACGGGTGGGAACTGAGGTGGGGCGCTCAGGTGGACGTCAAGGTCGTACGGACCGGGCTGCCGGGTGAGTCGCTGACCGAGCAGCACGTCGCGGGATACCTGGCCAAGTACGCCACCAAGGCCACCGAGGTCACCGGCGTCAACGCGGGGCGGATGACGTGGGTGTCGGCCAAGTACTACGCCGGCAACCCGCACAACCACGCTCACCGGCTCATCACCGCCTGCTGGACCCTCGGCGCGGCAGACGGCTGGAACGGGCTGCGTCGCTGGGCACACATGCTCGGGTTCGGCGGCCACTTCGCCACCAAGAGCCGCCGCTACTCCACCACCATGGGCGCACTCCGCGCCGCCCGCCGACCCGACGCCACCAACGGCATCGCGGTCCGCGCCGCGACCCCTGGCCAGCCGGTGGACCAGGCCGACGACGCCGCCGACGACTCCACCGTGCTCGTCATCAACCACTGGCAGCACGTCGGCAACGGCTGGCGCACCACCGGCGACGCCGCACTCGCCGCAATGGCCGCCGATGCCGCTCGCCAGCGAAAGCCTCACCTCGGACCGGCAGACCCCCGTGCGTGACCCGACTCAGGAGAGGACAACCAGCCGTGAGCGCCGCTGACATCCGCCCCCTCTGGACTGTCGCAGACGTCTCCACCTATCTCGGCGTGCCCATCGAGACCTTGTACGCCTGGCGCAAGAGGCACTACGGCCCCGCAGCCGCCCGTGTGGGCAAGCACCTGCGCTACGACCCGACGACCGTCCGCACCTGGTTCGCAAACCAGACAACCGCCAAGTAGGGATCTCCGTGGCACACGTCGAAGACCGCTGGTTCAAGATCGAAACCGGGCCAGACGGCAAGAAAACCAGGGTGAAGACTGCACTTCACGGCACGGGGATGCGGTACCGCGTCCGGTACATCGCACCTGATGGACGCGAGCGTTCGAAGTCGTTCCCCGACCGCGAGAAGAGGGCAGCCGACGCGTTCCTCGTGTCGATCGAGTCCGACAAGCTTCGCGGCAGCTACATCGACCCCGTAGCCGGGCGCATCACCTTCCGCGAGTACGCCGAGCACTGGTTGCGCACTCACGTCGTGGACGAGTCCAGCCGCGAAGGTACCGAGTACCGCATCCGGGGGCATGTCCTGCCCTACTTCGGCGACAGGCAGCTTTCCTCGATCAAGCCGAGCGACATCCGCGAGTGGGATCAAGGGCTTGTCGGCAAGCTGGCGGTGAGCACGCGGTCCGTCACCTTCGCCCACCTTCGCTCGATCTTCTCGGCGGCCGTCGATGACGAACGCATCGCCAAGAACCCGTGTTCAGCCAGCTCGGTCAAGCAGCCACGACCGGTCCCCAAGCGGGTTGTGCCGTGGACGATTCAGCAGGTCACGGCAATTCGCCACGGTTTAGCCGAACGCTACCGCCTGGCCGTCGACCTGGGCGCAGGATGCGGCATGCGGCAGGGCGAGATCTTCGGACTTGGCGTTGACGACATCGAACTCGGCGGGTCCGGTGAGGGCTGGATCCACGTTCAGCGACAAATCAAGATCGTGCGCAACCGGCTGGTGTTCGGGCTGACGAAGAACAACCGCGACCGCCGCATCCCGGCGTCAGCCGAGGTCGGCACCCGGCTCTTGGCCCACATGCAGGGCACTCCCCCGCTGGAGATCACGCTGCCCTGGGAGGAACCGGCGGGCAAGCTCGTCACGGTGATGTTGGTCCTCACCTCCACTCGCGGAAATGCGATCAAGCGGTGGACCTTTGACAACAACGCCTGGCACCCGGCACTCCGCCGCGCCGGCATCAAGCCCGACCGCAGTACCGGGATGCACGCGCTCCGCCATCTCTACGCCTCGACGTTGCTCGACGCTGGAGAGAGCATCAAGGCCCTTGCGGAGTACCTCGGGCACTCAGACCCGGCGTTCACCCTCCGCCAGTACACGCACCTGATGCCCACCAGTGAGACACGGTCACGGGCTGCCATCGACAACCTGTTCCGCTCGCATACGGCCTGATGACGGCCTACGGTGGCGTTGACGGCGAATTTCCGCAGCTCAGTCGGCCTGTATCGCACTCAATCCGGCGTACAGGCCGACTCGTCCGTCCCTGTACCGGTCGGCTGGAGCTGCGGCAGCTCGCGGCTGGTGACCTGCTCCCACATGTCGGCGAAACGCTCCGGATGCTGCCGTGCACGCGAACCCGGCAGCGGGAAGCGACCCGCGCTGCATAAGGTCATACCGGCCGACGACATCGACGGAGGACCATGATGCGCTGGAAGGCCCTGCCCGCAGCCCTACTGCTGCTGGTCGCAGCCGCCTGCACCCCCGACCGGCCGGCTCCGGCCGCGCCGGGAACACCTGCGGGCAGCCCCACCGGGTCAGCGACACCTGCGGGCACCCCTGCCGGGTCAGCCTCCCCCACGGCCACCGCCGACTGCGGAACCCATGACCTGGGCCACCGGGGCGAGCTGCCGCCCGACTCGCTGTCCTGCCTGCTCGACGCCGCCGGCCGGCACCGTTTCGCAGTGCTGCGGGTGACGCTGCTGACCGTCGAGGGCGACCCGATCCGGTTCACGTACACCGTGCAGCAGGACGGGCAGGTCGAGGTGCTCACCGACACCCGCGAGGACGCCTTCGGGTCTCGCGATGTCATGCGGGAGCTGTGCACCGGTCCGGCCGCGGGACCGCCCGCCCTGCAGTTCGCCCGGTGCTCCTCCCCGACACCGGTCCGCTGAGCCCGCACCTGCCCTGCTCGCGACAGGCGTGGCGTTAAGAAGGTGCCCTTCCGCTACCGATAGCGATAAGAAGGTGCCCTTCCTTCGCTGGTGGCGCGGCGGGGGGAGGGGCGGGTGACGGTGGTGGTGGGAGTGGGTGGGTGCTGGAGGTGCAGGGCGGTGGCGTAGACGAAGAGGGTGACGCCGAGCATCTCGCACAGCTCCTCGGCCGAGGCGGCCAGGACGTAGCGCATGGAGGCCCAGCCGGGGGTGAAGCCGATGTTCTCGCGGCCGGAGTAGGCGCCGAGCACCTCGATCCCGGCCGCGCCGCCGAGGAACAGCGCGGCCGCGCCGAGCATGAGCCAGCGCACGCGCGACGGCAGGGCGAGCAGGAAACGCAGGTACGCCAGGGCGAGCACGAGCACCAGCGGCGCGGCGAGCACCAGCCAGGACAGGTACGACGCCTCGCCCGCGTCCAGCACGTCGGCCTGCGCGCCCAGCTCGTGGAACTGCGAGAATTCGTCCAGCGACAGGCCGGTGAAGACGGCCGCGAGCACCCGCCAGTGCCGCCGGAAGCGCGCGTCCGCCCCGCCGAGCTGCCACAGCAGCAGCGCGGCGAGGAACAGCAGCCCGCTGGAGAACCAGGTGGGCAGGTTCTGCTCCTTGTCGACGTAGAAGAACTTGACGATCCGGCCCCAGTACGGGATGAGGTCGTACACCCCGAAGCCGTGGTAGACGACGGTGAACCCGAGGCTGAGCAGGTGGATCGCGGCTACACTCCACAGCAGCACGCGGAGCAGCTTCGATGCCGGCACGTCGAGTCTCATGCCTGACCAACGAACCGGCGACCGTCCACAGCACGGTGTACGCGGCTTCCTCCCCCGGCCGGTTTCGTGCCATAGTCACCCGGTGTCCGATACCCCCGCACGGATGCTCGCGCTCGCCGGTGTCCTGATCGCCCTGCTGAGCCTCGCTGTCGCCGTGGCCGGCTACCGGCGCACCCGGCTGGCCCCGAGCGCGCGGCTGTACCACATCAACAACTTCGGCCCGGGTGACGCGAAGGAGTTCCTGATCGCGACAACGGTGACGAACGGGACACTCGGCGCGGTGCAGGTGGTGACCTGCGAGTTCGAGGTGAAGGGCCTGCGCGGGCGGCACATGGTGGGCGGGCAGAGCCGCAAGGGGCCGGAGTTGCCGTACAAGGTGGAGGGTCACCAGTCGGCCACCTGGACGGTCCCGGTGACCGACGTGGCCGAGCTGCTCAAGGTGTACGGCAAGCAGACCGCGAAGATCCGCGCGGTGCTGGCGCTGGGCAGCGGGCGTGACGTCAAGGGCGGCTGGTTCCGCTTCGACCTGGACAAGTGGGCCGCGGGCGGCGAGAAGGCCAAGCCTGCCGGGGCCCGGCCGCAGAGCCCCGCGAAGTCGAAGGCCTGAGCCGTGAGCGGCGTCGACATGTACTGGCAGCGGGTGCCGGAGGAGGTGCTGGCGGGTTCGCCGCGCCGGTGGTGGGACCGCTCGCCGGTGTTCGACGACGCGGCGTACGAGCAGGCCCTGGCCGACGGCACGCTGCGCGCGGTGCCCGAGCACTACCTGCTGCTGGAGGTGCTGTTCGCGGGCAGCGAAGGGCCTGGTCACCCGGTGGCCGGGCTGGTCGTGTCCGGCGGGGCCTGGCATCCGGTCGACCTGTCCGGGGCGTCCGACGACGAGGTGGGCGTGCTCACCGCCGACGAGGTCCGCGCGGTCTCGGAGTTCCTGCACGGGGCCGAGCCCGCCTCCTGGATCGCGCGGCGGGAGGGCGAGCTGGTCGCGGTGCTGCGCGGTTACTCCACCCGTCCCTGGGACGACCTGCTCGCGCGCCGCCTGGCCCGGCACGCCGAGGGTTTGGCCGCGTTCTACCACCGCGCGGCCGCCGGCGGCGAGGCCGTGGTGAAGGTCCTGGTCGGCTGAGTCCGTGCCCACCACCGCCTACGTCATCGGCTGGTCCGCCGCAGGAAGGCTCGCGGTGATGCCCCGTCCGGCGGGCGGGGAGTCGCTGGCGGACGAGGTCGCGAACCTGCGCCGGAACGGGGTCGACACCGTGGTCTCCGCGCTGACCGGGCCCGAGGGAGACCTACTGGGCCTGCGCGGCGAGGAGCAGGCGGTACGCGCGGCCGGGATGCGTTTCGTGGCCTTCCCGATCCCCGATTTCGGCGTGCCGGACTTCACGGCGTACCAGGAGCTGACGGCGCGCCTCGCCGACGAGGTGCGGGCGGGCAGGTTCGTGCTGGTGCACTGTTTCGGCGGGATCGGCCGGGCCACCGTCATCGCGGGCGGGGTGCTGATCCGGCTCGGCGCGAGCGCCGCGGACGCGATGGCCGCGATCGGTGCCGCGCGTGGGCTTCCGGTGCCGGAGACCGAGCCGCAACGGGCGATCCTGGCGCGCTTGGCCGGGTTGGCGGGTCCTCGCTAGAACTGCGTTCCGCGTGCCGCAAAGCGCGGCGGGGCAACCGATGCCGCGATACGTGCACTGTGGAGCGGTGACATCGGCACTCATAGCAATTTGACTTTTTTACGGATTTCGCCAGCACATGGGCCTTTTGCGGCGCACAGTGATGTCTGGAGCAGCAGTGCGCGGAAGCAAGTGCCGTGGCCACCGCTGTTTCGCGGTTCCGCCGGAGGCATTCCGGCAGGACGTTCCCGTGAGGAGGACAAGCGATGGCCGTAGCCAAGGCCGCAGCGAAGAAGGCCCCAGCGAAGAAGGCCGCTGCCAAGAAGGCGGTAGCCAAGAAGGCTCCGAGCCGGCCGGCCGCGGCGAAGAAGGCCGCGCCTGCCAGGAAGACCTCGCCCGCCAAGAAGACCACGACAGCGCGGAAGACGACCACGGCGAAGAAGACCACCGCCAAGAAGACGTCCCCGGCCAAGAAGGCCACCGCCAAGAAGACCACCGCCGCGAAGAAGACCACCGCAGCACGCAAGACCACGGCGGCCGCCCGCAGCACCGGCGTCAAGAAGGTCACCGCCGCGGTCAAGAAGACGGCCGCCAAGAAGACCACGACGGCGAAGAAGACGACCGCCGCCAAGAAGACGACCCCGATGAAGAAGGCCGCGCCGGCCCGGAAGACGACCACCGCGAAGAAGACCACCGCGGCGAAGAAGACGTCCCCGGCCAAGAAGGCC
>NZ_BONI01000156.1 GCF_016862635.1 Catellatospora coxensis
GCTGCGCGCTCACGGTGTCATCGCGGGCCTGGGCGAGGGCCTGGTCCAGCACGGCCGCGGCGTCGTACGCGGCGACCGAGAACGCCGAGGGGGAGCGCTGGAACCTGGTCCGGTACTCCGACGAGAACGCCTGGTTGGTCCGGTTGCTCAGATCGGTCGAGTAGTACATCGCCGTGAACAGTCCACGGGCGCCGTCGCCGAGCTCGTCGATCGCGGCGCCTTCGGCGATGCCACCAGGGGCGTAGACCTCGACGTCGCGTCCCGGTCGCAGACCCTCGTCGGCAAGGGCGGCCATGAACGCGACGACGTGCGAGCCGGGCAGGTTGCAGAAGACCGCCTTCGGCTTCCTGCCCGCGATCCGCGTCGCGTACGTCGCGTACTCGGCGGCGGCCGGCCCGATGTCGGACTTCACGACGACGGGTTCCTGCGCGCCGCCGCCGTAGACACCGGTGAAGCCGAGCATCAGCTCGGTGCCCGCCGCGCCGGGGATGGTGATGAGGCTGACCCTGCCGGTGCCGTTGCCGAGCCGGCGGCGCAGGTAGTGCGCGATGGCCCGAGCGGGTTCGTCGCTCAGGTAGGACGTGCGCCAGATGAACGGCGCGCTGGGCATCGCGGCCGGAGCGGCGTACGCGGCCAGCAGCGGCACCTTCGCCTCCTCGACCCGGTCGCGTACGGCGGGCAGCAGCTCCGGGTTGGCCACGCCGACCACAGCCAGCACCTCAGCCTGGTGCAGGCTCGCCAGCGCGGCCGCGCCGGACTCGGCGGACTCGCCCTCGTCGGCGGTCTCGACCCGGACCGGGCGGCCGCCGAGTTTGCCGCCGTGCAGGTCGAGGTAGAGCTTGAAGCCGAGTTCGAGGTCGGCACCGACCTCCTTGTTCGCTCCGGTGGCGGGGACGAGCAGGCCGATGCTGACGCCGCCGCGCTCGGCGGGCGTGTCAGCGGTCGAGCAGCCCGCGAGGCCGCCGGTCATGCCGGCAACGCCGACGCCGGTCAGCAGACCGAGCAGCCTGCGACGGTCGAGACCGTCCATGTGTCCTCCAAGGTGACTTCGATGTACGCGGAGAGGAGCACCGGCGTGGTATGCCACGCCGGTGCTCCCTCTCGTCGGCCGTATGTACTACGGGTCACCTTGGTGATCTGTTCAACGGGAGCGTGCAAGGTCGTAAGGCCGGGCTCAGTCGCCGTGAGCGGGGCCTTCGGTTTCGCTGTCGCTGTTGGCCGTGCCGGCCTCGTCGGGGCCGTCGCGATACGAGTGGAGGGTAGGCCAGTAGTCGCGGTGGTTCCGGTAGTCGGTCGGCCGCGCTGCCGGTTCGTCGATGACGGGGAGCGTCGCGGGCAGGAGGTCTACGCGGACCAGGCTGGGGCCTAGTTCCACCAGCAGATCCCGCCCGTCCGGCACACCGATGAAGACTGGCTTTGCTCCATGTGGGCTCAGGAAGTAGCGACCCACGGTGGTCGAGCTGGGCCGCCAGGTCCAGGCATCTATCACCAGCGTGTTCGGGTGCCCGAGCGGCCCGATGGCTACATAGGCGTGCTTCTTGTCGTGATGGACGAACGTGATCGGCACGCCCCGCATGCGTGAGTCGCTCCAGAGCAGGACGAATGCCAGCGCGGCATGCTCGTCGCAAAGCCCCAGACCGAAGTGCTTCCCCAGGAAGGCCCTCTCTACCACATACTTGAAGAAGCCCCTGACGGGAGGATTGTCGACGAGGTACTTCGGGTTACGGACCGAAGCGTTGAGTGACTCCCAGAGCGCGCCCTGATAGCGGTTGCCGGACCGGTAGTTGTTGACAGGCCCGTGCGGCAGGAGACTTCGCACTCTGGTGATGACGTCGCGGGCGACATCGCGCGAGACCCGCCGCCAGACATGCTCCCCCGGATCAACCGCATTGATCTTGGATATCTGTGCTGGTATGACGGTCTTGTCATGATCTATGCGTTCAACTGCCTGCCTGAGGGACAGCGCGACCGCGTCGGCGAGTCGTCCGGTCATGTCCCGTCGCACGAAGTCCCTGAAATCGTTGTCTGCTTTGGTGCGTCGCGGACCGAGATCGTCCCTCTTCTGAATTTCGGTGATGGCGAACTCGGCGCTCTTGCCGAGTGCGGTCGAGGCAGCCTCGGCGATGTGCTGGAACTCGGCACGGGCGCTTGCGGCGTCGGCGTGGAGGGTCGAGTCTTCGGCGGCGGCGCGCGCCAGGTCCCACACCCTCGTGGCGTCGTCGCGCAGCGCGTCCGCCCGTTCGCGCAGTTCTGCCTGGGCCCGCCATGCTTCCTCGACCAGGTTCCGGCGGATCTCCGCCGCGTCGTGGTTGAACTGCTCCGCGGTGAGCGCGTGGGGTGGTGACAGGTGCCGGCGATAAGACTCCTTCAGCCGCATGGCGGCTGCTTCGAGATCTGGCAGGTCGTAGTGCCGAGCCCGTTCGCCCAAGACCCGGGAGGCCAGGTATGCGGCGTGCCGCTGGCCGGTGATCTGCTCGTAGACCTTCGTGAGATCCGCTTCGCTGCCGTCGTCGGCTATGAACTGCGAACTCTCCTGCGACGGTCGGTGGTTCGAATCGGGATACGGAAAGCTCGCCCAGCTCCGCGTGACCGTGTCTGTCAGCGCGTCGTTGGCGAACGAGATACCCAGTTCCAACAGCTGCCGATGGCTCGGGGCCGCCACGCCGGAGAGCGGGATGCCCCAGTCGTCGGTGAGCGGCATGCCTCGGCCGGTGCGGGCCAGGGACAGCAGGGGCCCGTGCTGGATCACCTTGGCCGGGCGCAGGTCGTCGAACACGTACGGCTCCGGCGTGTCGACGTACTCGCGGACACCGTCGGTGGCGAGTCGCCATCGGCCGTCGGCGCCGAGTCTCAGGTCGGCGGACAGGACCTCGGTGTAGCCGGTGCTGTCGGCCGGCGTCGGCTCGACCCAGGCCATGCCACCGAACGCGAAGACCCGCCTGTTCTCCCGCGGCAGCTCAGAGAACAGCTTGGCGGCGAAGTCGTCCAGGACCGTGGCTGTCGCGGCGGCGCCGCATTGCACCAGGATGATGGTCCTGCCATGCGACGTCGGATCCACGTGGATGAGTTCGGCCAGCTGCACGGCGGTGAGCAGCCGGCCACCGACCATGGGCCCGTCCGGAGTCCCGTGCACGAAGACCAGATACTCGTCGGCAGCGGCCCGGAATGCTCTCGCGGCGCGCCACTGCAGGTCCTGGCCCCTGTCGAGCAGCATCACGCGAGGTGCGGGCACCGCTGTGGTCAGCGCCTGGGAGTCCTGCCGCCGCGTCACGTCGGCGGCCGGCTGCGGTGCTGAACGGAAGCCGTCAAGACCTCGGGTGCCTTCCGCGCCACGTCGGTCGGTGGCGTCGCCATCGCTCGTGCCGGGGACGGGCTGCCGGGAGGTGCCAGGCTGTGGGAGCCTCGGGACCGGTCCAGCCGCCGCCGGGCGGTGGCCTTCCCCGCGCCCGGGGAACACGGTCAGCGGCCACATCACCCCGTTGCCGCCGGGGACGAACCCGATGTCGCGCCACTCTCGCAGTGACTTGGCAGGTATGAGGTCGCCGGACATGGCCGCCAGCTCGTCGACGTCACGCGGCGTGTCGGTGCCTGGCCGCGGTTCTCTCAGGATGCCGGCGGCCCACAGCCGCGTCCACTCGCCGACCACGGTGCGATCACCGTTCAGATCGGCCCGCAATACTTCGGCGTGCTCTTGCCGCCCCGGCGCGGGCAGAACCTCGGGGAACTCGTTCTGAAGGTAGCCCAGCAACGTCGCGTCCGGCCGGGCTGGTCGCCACGTCACCACGCCCAGTGGATACACCCGCGTCAGAAGGTGAACTGAACCAGGCTCCCGCCAATCTGCCAGTTCCCGCCGGTCGACCATGCCGTCAGCCAGTTTCACCAGCAGGTCGGTGCTGACGGTGTCGGGTTGGGCCTGCGTCCATTCCTGGAGCCACTGCACGAGGGCGGGTGCCAGGTCGGCTCTGACGTTGCGACTGCCCGGCGCGGTCACCAGCCATCGCGCCTGGGCCGCGTGCGGGCGCCCGTGGCGCAGCGCGCGCCCCAGCTGTCTGAACAGTTCCCGCAGGGAGCCTTCCTGGTCCGGCGTCGTCCAGTCCAGCACCCCCTGCGGCAGCGGCCCCAGCTGTTGGCGAGGGGCGAGCCGGCTGTACCCGTCGAGGTCGAACCCGTCCGCCCACTGGGTCGTCCAGGGCGGCGTGGTCGGTGGCTGCGGTCCGGTGTCGAGCGGAGGCGAGTCGCGGGAGGCTTCCCCGTCGCTCATGACGTCGTCAGGTGACGACGGGTTTGTCGCGGAGGCATGGTCACGCACGTCGGTGTCGCGGGTGTGGTGGTGTGTGGCGGGACCAGCTGTCGCAGTGTCGGTGGGGTCAGGGGGGACTGGCCGGGCGGTCGGGTGCGCGCCTGCGGGCGGGTGGGTGCTGCTCGTGCCGGCTGTGTGGGGTCTGTTGCCGCCCGGTGGTGGCGCGGTGTGGTGGGTGCGCGGGTGGCGGGTCGGTGCCATTCCCGGGTTGAGGCTGGTGGGTGGGTCGAGCAGTGCTCGTATGGTGGCGTGGGAGTCGGTACGGGGTCGGTCGTCTGCCGGAAGGTGCGTGGGTATCAGTTTCCCGGCGGCCTTGGCAGGGTGGCCGGCCCGGCGCAGGGTTCCGTTGTCGTCGGTGATCAGTCGTAGTGGCTGGGACAGGACGGCCGGTCCCGTGGCGCCGCCGCGCGTGAATATGCCCGGCGGTGTGGTGAGGTCGATCGGTGTCATGCTTGCTGCTGGGCGGGCTTGGGTTTCGATCTGCCAGAGTTGGCCGTCGGTGTCGCGCCAGACGAGCAGTACGTGGCGTGGTCGGTCGACGGTGTCGAGGTGGGCGACGGTCAGCTCGCCTGGTGCGAGTTGGCGCAGTGTCTGTGCGGTGGTGTGCTGCCAGGCACCGCCGAGCAGGTGTGCCAGGTCGTCGACCGAGCGTGAGCCGGTGCCGTCGTCGCGGGTGGCGGGGCTTTTGACGCCCAGGCCGTGTAGGACCTGCCAGACCCGTGGCACGCAGTCGCCGGTTTCGTCCCACAGCGGCAGCGCGGTCAACTGCGCCATCAGTTGTGCCGCTGGTCCGTGGCCGGTGCCGGCCGGCGCGATCCCCAGGCGGGGCGCGATCCGGCCGGGTGTCGTCGGCGATCGGCCCGCGGACACCGGTCCATCGTTGCCGCTGGTGGCGGGGTTGCGGTCGTGGGCGGCCGGTTCAGTGACAGCGGGCAGGTCGGGCTCGGCCGCGGGCAGCCGCCCGACGGGTCCGGGCTCGACCGTGTCGCCTGCGGGCGGGTCGTTGCGGCCGTCGTCAGGTGGCGGGGAGAGCTGCCGGCCGGTCTGGGTGTCGGCCGGGTCGGATCCGGAGGGTGGTGCTGTGGCGGGCGTGACGGTGTCGCGGCCCGCGCCGGATGGCGTCGGGGCGGTGGTGTCGCGGTCTGCGCCGGGTGGCGTCGGGGCGGTGCTGGTCTGTTCACCGGATGTCGAGACGGTGTGGGTGGCCCCGCCCGGGTCCTGCCTGGGGGTTGTCGGCCGCGTGCCGCTGACGGCCGTGTCGGCGTCGGCTGGCAGGAGCACGGCGTCGGCGTGGTCGGGGCGGATGACCGCGGTGTTGTCGGCGGGTCCCCCGTCCCTGGACGTGCTCGCGGTCGGACCCGCGCCGGTGGGGCCGCCCGCCCGTGCCGTGCTGGTCACAGCATGCGCGGCTGGTGTGCTCGGTGTCGGGGTGGCGGGCGCGGCGATGGTGGCGCCTGCGGGCAGTGGGGTGAAGGTGCCGGTCACGTCGAACTGCCCGGTCAGTACCCCGCTGGCGCGTACGTGTCCGGCGATCATGCCGTGTTCGTCGGCGCGTAGGTCGGTGCGGGTGTAGCCGCCGGTGAACGTCGCCGCGAGCCGGCCCGAGCCGGTGAACGACCCCGCGGCCGCCGTGCCGTCGCGGCGGGTCCACACGCCGGTGAACGTGACCAGACCCTCGAACGCCCCACCCGAGCCGAAAGCGCCGTCGAACCCGAAGTCGCCGCGCAGCACCCCCGGCCCGGAGAACCTCGCCCCGCCCCCGCCCTGGTCGGTGCCGTCGCCGATCGGGACCCATGCCGC
>NZ_BONI01000157.1 GCF_016862635.1 Catellatospora coxensis
CCGCCGCCTGGTCATGTCCATCGCGGTCGGTATCGGCCTGCAGCTGGGCCTGGATGTGACGATCCAGTTCACGCAGCTGTACATCACCGGCACCCGACGCCACTGGGACGGCAGACGTTCGGGTGGCGCCGTGCTGGCGGGGCTGATCGGCGGGGTCGTCGGGCCGGTGGTGTTCGCCGGGATGAGCAAGGCGATCACCAGGACGCTGGGCGCCCGGAAGGGCCCGGATGTGGGCGACCGGTGGATGGGATCGATCCCGGGTCAGGTGTTCGTCGGCGCGGCGACGGAGTTCACCGCGGAGCAGCTCGCCGATCTGATCATGAACGGGCGTATCCAGCAGTCCGACCACCCGTGGGCTGCGGCGTCGGCGGGTGCGATCGACGGTGCGGTCGAGGGCGGCGTGGATAAGCTCGGGGGATGGATCAGGGGCCGGCGTGACGGGGCGTCGGCGGGGCTGGACGGCGACATCGGGAAGATCACGATGCCGTCGTGGGATGTGGTGCTGGGGTCGGTCCGCGACGTCCCCGGCCTGGGCGGCCCCGGCGGGGGTGGGGTGTTCGCGGCGGGGTTGCTGCCGGGTCTGGAAGGCGGCCCGGACCGGATCGAGGGCCCGGCGGGCGCGCGAGGCGAGTTCGGGTTCGACGGGGTGTTCTCGCCGGCCGGGTCGTGGTTCGCCGGCAGGGTCACTTTCACCGGGGTATGGCACCGCCCCGACGGCACCGTACTGGCCGGGCACTACACCGCCACGGGTCGCATCGCCGGAACCTTCGACGGCACGTTCACCGCCACCGCCCTCACCCGACACGACAACGTGATCATCGGACAGGCTGCCGGGACCGGCCGCATGGACGCCGTGTTCGCCCTGTCCGGAACATTCACCCCCACACCCGCGACAACGGTCCCCACCAGCACGGCCACCGCCGGCGGCACCGCCCCGGCGTCCGGCGCCGCATCCACGCCCGCCACCGTCCGCGCCGTCGAGACCCTACGCACCACCACGACCGGCACCACGCCCACCGGCACCGACACGACCACGACCGCCGCGGCAGACATCCGCGCCGAACCCGCGCACAACACCGCCGTCACCCCGACCACCACCAGCCATGCCGCCCCCGATCCAGACGTCGGTGCCGGTGCGTGGCCGGAGGCGTCAGGACCGCGCACAGTCACCGACACCGTGTCGGTATTCGGTGGACAGACCACCGCCACGCCCGCGCAGGCCGCCCCGCAACGGATGCCGAATGACCCCGCAGCCGACGGGCCGGGTGCCGCGACGACGGCTGCCAAGCCGTCCGAAGGCGACCGCAACGACGCACCATCCGGCCGCCCTGTGCCCCCAGACCGAGCAGGTGACACCATTGCCGCCGACCCGACCGGCACGCATCCCCCCAGCGCCAGGGGCACCGAGCTCGACTGGTCCGGGGCGCTGGTGGCCGGGCCGGTTCCGCTCGTGCCGACACGACTGCTGTCCCCGACGGCCGGCACCGCCACGCCCCAACGCCCCATCCGACCTGTACGGCAGGCGCCGGCCGGTGATGTCCGGGCGCGGCTGGAGCGGGTGAACCCGCTACGCGACAGTGACATCGCCGGGTTCCGGACCAACTGCGTGCTCGCCGCGATCGTCGGCGACATGGTCTGGACCGAAACCGATCCGGATGTCGCAGGCTACCAAGTGCCTTCCGCCGACCATGCGCCGTTGCGGCACCTGGTCAACTACGCGCGGGATGTCGACGAGGTCGGGCATGGCTTCGTCCGGGTCGAGGGCGGGGCCGAGACGGTCGCCGCGGCTGTGGCCGCGACCGGTGACGGACGCGGCTTCATGGCCATGAGCCGCCCCGACGACCGCTGGCATGTGATCAACGTGTTCCACGTGCATGGTGCGGCCGTGTTCTTCGACGTGCAGTCCGGTGAGCAGGTGCAGCCGTCCGAGGTGAACGGACTGGTGCTGTTCCTATCCCTGGACAAGGCTCTGGTCGTCCCCGGCGAGGCGGTGACGGAGCCGGAACTGGAGGGGATGCAGGCCGGCAGCACGTCCGGGTCGTCCGACCCCCACGTCGACGAGCTGCCTGCTTCGGGCTGGACGCGCGTCGACGAGGGATTCCTGCACCGCTCCGTCGATGTGCTGTTCCGCGTCGATGGCCGGCGGCGGGCGTTGTCCATCCGTGACCTCACACCGAGCACCCGGCCGTCGTCGCAGGATCATGACAGCAGCCCGACGCCACGGGTGGACATGCTCGGGCTCACCTTCGCGGCCGCCGCAGGTCCAGCGCATGTGCCAAGCCCGCGGGCGGCGTACGGCGACTTGCATCGCAGGTCCGGCACATCCAATCGGGAGCTGACCGAGCCTCGTGCGACTCGGGCGACCGGGCCAGGCTCTCAGCCCGTTTCGGTGGACCGGACGGCTCCCGGGGTCATCGACATGATTATCGGCTATGGCGCGGATAGCGACTTTTCCGACGGCGTCATCGGGACCGACAGCAGCGGTGAGAGTCCGGCCGGCAGTATCTCGGATCAGTGGGCCGCGACAGCCGAGGCGAGCTCGCTGTTCACCGATGGCGACGACCGAGACTCCGGTCTCCTGGAGCTCTACGAGGGGATCACCCAGCGGAGGCAGGCCGCAGCCGAGGCCGCTGCGAGGTTGAACCGCCTGGCTGAACGCCACGGCTTCGAACCGATCGCTGCGGCCATGAGGTACGTGCAGGCCCACGAGTTGCAGCATCGCGACCCCCGCATGCTCGACGATCACCAGTTCGAACGGCTGCAGATCCTCCATCGCGAAGCCGCGCAGACTCAGCAGTCGTTACGGGACGCGGCCCGGCGGACGCAGGCGACAATGCGAGGCCGGGCGAATGGACTGCGCACCTACTCCGCCCGAGTCCGGGACGTGGCCCGCGGCGCTGCCCGAACGTTCTTCATCCCCACGCCCGCCGGCATCCGAGCCCGTGCCCGCACCCGTGCCCTCCTGAAGAACATGGTCAACGACGTCGGCTCACGCGAACTGCGCGATCGGCTCGGCTACGTCGTCGACGAGATCCAGCGGCTGGACAGCCGGGGCATCCGGCGTACGGCTGCGGAGAGCCGTGACAGGAAGGTTCTGCGACAGGAGCTGACCGGCACGCTGACCCACGAGATCAGCCGAGCCCTGGTCGAGCGCGCCGACCGCCTGGATCGGGACGCGGACACCATGGCGGAGGACCTCCACCAGATCGTCCTGGCTGAAATCGGGGAACATCACTGGCTGCGAGTCTCGCATGACCTCGCCGGCGAGGTCACCGCCGAGGTGAAACGGCTGCTGCCGCGGGGGCCGGTCCAGAATCGCCACACAGACGACGAGTATGGGGACGCGGACGTGAAACTGGCCGAGGAGGCCCGCAACACGAAGTATCTGAAGGACCCTGCCTTGACCGACACTCTCTTGTCGATAGGACGCTCGGCATACCTGGCCCAGTACTTCCACGTGGGCGATCGCGATGAGCACGCGGCGCTGGCGTTCGCTCTGCTCTGGGACGACCCACGACTGAGCGGCGTGCCGATCACTCGCCTGCGGAACGACGGCCACGTATTCGTCATCATCGGACCACCCCTGCACCCCAACACACCGGTCGTCGACGCTTGGACGCATCGGCCCGGCTCACCCGCCGCGAACCGTTTCAGCAACTTCCTCGACCTGCGCGGTATCAGCAGCATCTTCACCGCGACGCCCCAGCAGACCGATCTCCTCGCTCGCGGCAGGGATCAGATCCACACAGACCTTCTGCCACTTTCCCGAATCCCACGACCCCGCGATTCCTCCAGCACCGATTCCTTGCTCGACGGCCCGCGCCCAGCTCACAACACGGACGTCCGTAGCGCCACCACCTATGTCAGCAGCCCCACCCTCATCGCCTACGACCTCGGCCATTCGGATGGTGTCATCGGGTCGGACAGCAGTGACGACGACGCCTTTTTCGGGTATCCCCGCAATTCGGATGGTTTCAGCGAATCCGGGAGTGGTAGGGACGACGGCTTTGACGGGGATCCCGGCGATTCCGGTGGTGTCATCGGGTCGGACAGCAGTGACGACAGCGGTGCTGGAGTGGACCTCGGCGATGCCGATAGTGTCATCGAGAGCGACAGCGACGGCTACAGCTTCAGCATCGGCGGCGGCGACAGCTACATCGTCCCCCGCGACCGCGGACCCGACAGCGACGGCGACAGCCACAGTTTCAGCATCTAGCGGCGGAGTGACGGCGCAAGCCTCGAGCCGGAAACGGGGGTGCGTCCGCACCCTCACGACGTGCAGCATGGTGCCTGCCACGGCGGATCGTCACCGTGGGGACCGACGGACGGAGTGAAGAGATGGACCCCGAGCACGAGCCGGTCAGCAGGCAGAACCGGAACGACGCGGCACGGATGATCGACTTCCAGCGCGCGTCGCAGCGGCGGCAGGCCGAGCGGGTCGTCGACACCCCGGTCGGCTTCGCGGTCTTCAGCGGCCGCTACCGGCACTCATACGACCACAACAAGTTCGTGGTCACCGGCGGAGATGTGCCGACGGTGCTGGACACCGCGGAACGGCTGCTCGCCGACGAGGGCCTCCAGCACCGCTACATCGTCGTCCACGACGAGCAGCTCGGCGAGGCGCTCGCCCCGGCCCTGATCGAGGCCGGCCACACGCACGAGCGCAACGTGCTGATGCGCCACGACGGCCGGGCGCCCGAGCGCCGTACGGCCGACGTGGTGGACGAGATCGCCCTGGACGAGCTGCGCGCATCCGACCACGAGTCCTGGCTGGCCGAACTTCCGCAGGCCAGCGCCGAGGCGATCGGGCACCTGGTCGAGCGCCGGGTGACCCGGTTGCGGGCCGCGCCGCAGGTGGCCTTCCTCGGTGTACGCGAGGGCGGCCAGGTCGTGGCGCGCGCCGACCTGTACGTCGACGCCGCGGCGGGCGTCGCCCAGATCGAGGACGTGCACACCCAGCCCGATCACCGCGGTCGGGGCCTGGCCGGGGCGGTGCTCGCCACCGGCCTGCAGCGCGCCCGGCAGGCCGGATGCGACCTGGTGTTCCTGGAGGCGAGCGCCGACGACTGGCCGCGGCGCTTCTACGCCCGGATCGGCTACCAGGAGCTGGCGGTGACGCACCTGTTCTGCCGCGTGCCCGGCTGAGCCACCGGACCGCGCCGGGTCAGGAGGCGTACGCCAGGGCCGTCGCGGCGACGACCGGAGCCAGGTAGAGCAGCGGGAACGGGACGTGCGCGTACGACCGGGCGCGCACCACCGTGATCACCGCGCCGGTGAAGTAGAGCACCAGCCCGATCCCGGCCAGCAGGCCGATGACGGGGACGAACAGCCCTGCCAGCAGGCCCAGCGCGCCCGCGGCTTTGGCCGGCCCGAGCCAGGTCCACCACGAGCGCGGCACGCCGTAGTCGGCCAGCGGCTCGACGACCCACCTGGCTCCGGTCAGGACGGACCAGGCGGAGAAGCCGACCCAGGCGGCGGCGATGGTGACGACGGTGGCGGTGGTGGACATCAGCGGTGCTCCTCTGCGTGCTGCGATGTGCTCTCACCGGGATGACTCGCCTCGGCGCACGTTGGTGACAGGCCGACCGGATTCTCCTTGACCGCGGAGCCCATCCCACCCGAGATCGTTCGACTTGCCCGGCACCCGTGCGTATCTTGAGCGCGCATTCGCCAACCTGCCTGGCAAGTCCGCCGATCTTGGGCGGGATGGGCTTCGTCCGGGTCCGAGGGACCTGGGTCCGCCCAGGGAGCGGGGTGGGCGGGCCCGGCCGGGAACCCCACCCGGTCCGCGCCTGGCAGGTGCTGGAGATCGTCGGCCGTGAAAAGAAGATGTGGCTTGAGCTGCGTCGGCCTTGTGCCCGATCCGGGCCCATCCTTTTGGTCTTCCACGGTCAACGGACGGCCGATACTGTCATTTCGACCACGAACGGATGAGGTCGGGTGAGTGACCCCTCGACTTCCGGCAGGCGGCCGGCCTGCCGGCGTTTCGTCGTACCTGAAAGGACGCAAGCCGCATCATGTCCGAAACCCCTCTGTGGCTGCAGGGCCGCACCGCCGTC
>NZ_BONI01000158.1 GCF_016862635.1 Catellatospora coxensis
TTGCTGGTGTCCCACACTGTGGGATCCCGCTCGGGGCAACTCATCCAACTTACCCGGTCTGTCGCTCCGTGTCAAGCGAATCTTTCCTGAATTTTCAGGATCGATTTGCATCCATTTCGCGGCTTCCCAACCCGAACACACCACAGCCACTTAGTGGCTAGATCAGTTCGGAAGAACCTGCAACCCGGCCGGCGGTCACTTCCGAGATTTTCTCTCGGCGGACTCATCCGCCCGGCTCGTTGCCGGCTCGAAGTACATTACCCGGTCGGTTTCGCGAGCGCAAGTCCCGCACCACCCAGATGTCCCGCGTTTCCCGGACTTCGACTTGAGCTCTTCGCTCGCCGTTTTTGTCCGTTCCGCGCTGGCAGAGAGAACATTACGCAAAGGCTGGGTGACCATGCAAATCGGGGTCGTGCGGCCCCGGTCACATTAGACCTGAGCTGGGAAAACAGTCCCTGTGACGGCACCGAGTTCGATGTCTGCCACGCGGGCGCGCAGCACGACCGTGTCTCCGTCGGCCAGGAACGTGCGCTCCTCGCCCTTGACCATGACCGGTTCCCGGCCGCCCCACGTCAGCTCCAGGAACGAACCCACCTGGCCACGCTCCGGACCCGACACCGTGCCCGAGGCGTACAGATCCCCGGTACGCAGGCTCGCGCCGTTCACGGTCAGGTGTGCCAGCTGCTGCGCCGGCGTCCAGTACATGGTGCGGAACGGCGGCGTCGCCACCGTCGTGTCGTTCCACTCGACGGTGATGGCGAGGTCGAGCGCCCGGCGGTCGTCGTCGAGGTACGGCAGCACCGGCGGATCCTGCACGGGCGCCGCGGTCCAGGCGTCCTCGCCGAACGCGGCCAGCGGCGTGATCCACGCAGAGACCGAGGTCGCGAAGGACTTGCCCAGAAACGGGCCGAGCGGCTGGTACTCCCAGGCCTGGATGTCGCGGGCCGACCAGTCGTTGACCAGCACCACGCCGAACACGTGGTCGGCGAAGCGCTGCCATGCCACCGGCTCGCCCATGGTGGAGCCGGTGCCGACCACGAAGCCGACCTCGGCCTCGATGTCCAGGCGACGGCACGGGCCGAAATCACCGGCGGCGCGCTGGCCGCTGGGCCGGACCACCGGCGTGCCGCTGACCACCACGGTGCCCGCCCGGCCGTGATAGCCGATCGGCAGGTGCTTCCAGTTCGGCAGCAGCGGCGGCTGACCCGGCCGGAAGATCTGGCCGACGTTCGAGGCGTGGTGCTCGGAGGAGTAGAAGTCGACGTAGTCGGCGACGGTCCAGGCCAGCAGGTTGGTCACGGTCGCGAGCGGGAGCAGCAGCGGCTCGACCGCGGCGCGGTGTGCGGCGTCGCCGAGCAGCTCAGTGAGCCGGGCACGGACCGCGGACCAGTGCGCGGGCCCGAGCGCGAGGAACGCGTCGAGATTCGGCGCCCGCAGGCTGTCCCCCGCGAGAATCAAACCGGCCGCTTCGGCGGCGGCCAGGTCAAAAGCAGAATCACCGATGCGTACGGCACACCGGGCCTGCCCGTCGGACGGCACGACGACGCCGTACGGAAGGTGGTTCAGGTCGTAGCCGCTGCCGGCGGCTCCGGGCACCCAGGTCATGCCTTACTCCTCGCTCTGCCCGCCGGCGGCCACACGTCCCCGGTGAGCTGGTTCTTCATTGTGCAAGCTGTGGACGGCCGTCGAGCAGGCCGAGTTTCTGCAGGTCCTCAAGCGGCTCGGGGATGCTGCAGGTGCCGAAGCCGATCCACAGCGGCCGCCGCTGGGTGCGGCGCGAGCGCACCGCCTCGATCAGGGTCAGCGGCTGGGTGGTGGCCAGCAGCCCGGCGACCTCGGTCACCTCGGCTCCCTCGGCGGCGGCGCAGGCGGCGGCCAGCACGTTGAGGAAGCCGTGGTGGGTGAAGCCGGTCTCGGGGTCGGTGTGCCGGATCGCGTGGTGCAGCCCGGCGGTCAGCTTGAACGGCAGCTCGCGTTCATGGCACGCGATGATCACCGCGGCCAGCTCCATCGGCGTGGGGAACAGCTCGGCGGCCAGGCCGCCCGTGCGGAACTTCGCCGCCACCGGCAGGCCGGTCCCGCGCGCGTCCGCGAGCACGTCGAGCGCGGCCAGCAGCCCCCAGGCCAGCGGGATCTCCGCGTATCCGGGCACACCGCTCTCCCGTACCCGCTGAAGGAAGTCGTGCAGGGCGGGTGACGGGTCCTCGCCGCGGCGGGCCATGGCGGCCTCTACCTGGACGGTCCGGACCCCGGCGGGCGGCGGCGCGAAGCAGCCGGCGGCCGGGCCGTCGGCGATGACGCCGACCGCCAGCTCCTCGCCCTCGGCCAGCAGCGGGCCGAGCTCGGGCAGCTGGGAGGCGGGCACCAGGAGCGGGCCGACGAGCGGGGCGTACCAGGCGCGACGGTGCTCGCGGTGGGCCGCCACGGCGTCGGGCAGCGTGGCGCTGCCGGGCGGGAAGACCGCGGCATCGTCGAGCAGCTGGGCCAGCAGCGGTGGCGTTGACATGATCAGTCAATCTAGTGGACGCTACATAGAGCGGACAAGAGTGTCCGATTATCGGACGGATCTCTTCGTAAAGTGGACACCGCTCCTAAAAGCGACACAGGAGGTTGGCCATGCCGTACTACCGCAGCGTCGGAGAGGTCCCGCGGAAACGGCACACGCAGTTCCGCAAGCCGGACGGCGGCCTCTACGCCGAGGAGTTGATGGGGCAGGAGGGCTTCTCCTCCGACTCCTCGCTGCTCTACCACCGGCACGCGCCGACCGCGATCGTGGCGGCCGAGGAGTTCGACCCGCCCGCCTGGACCAGGCTGCCGAACCGGCCGCTCAAGCCCCGCCACCTGCAGACCCACAAGCTGGACCAGTCCGGCGCGGACGCCGTGCTCGGCCGGCAGCACCTGCTCGCCAACGACGACTGCCGCATCTCGTACGTGCTCGCCGACACCCCGTCGCCGCTGTACCGCAACGCGATCGGCGACGAGTGCCTCTACGTCGAGGCGGGCCGACTGCGCGTCGAGTCGGTGTTCGGCGTGCTGGAGGCGGCCGAGGGCGACTACGTCGTCATCCCCACCTCGGTGGTGCACCGGCTGGTCCCGCTGGAGCCGACCCGGCTGCTGGTCATCGAGGCCACCGGGCACATCGGGCCGCCCAAGCGCTACCTGTCGGTGCGCGGGCAGTTCCTGGAGCACTCGCCGTACTGCGAGCGCGACCTGCGCGGCCCCGACCAGCCGCTGGTCGTCGAGGGCAGCGACGTCGAGGTGCTGGTGCAGCACCGTCGCGGTTGGACCCGACACGTGTACGCCGAGCACCCGTTCGACGTCGTGGGCTGGGACGGGTGCCTCTACCCGTGGGCGTTCTCGATCCACGACTTCGAGCCGATCACCGGCCGGCTGCACCAGCCGCCGCCGGTGCACCAGACCTTCCAGGGTCCGAATTTCGTGATTTGTTCATTCGTGCCGCGCAAGGTGGATTATCACCCGCTCGCCATCCCGGTGCCGTACAACCACCACAACGTCGACTCCGACGAGATGCTCTTCTACACCGGCGGCGACTACGAAGCACGTCGCGGCTCCGGCATCGGCCAGGGTTCGATCTCGCTGCACCCGTCCGGATTCACCCACGGGCCGCAGCCGGGAGCGGCCGAACGTTCGATCGGGGCGGAACGTTTCGACGAACTAGCCGTCATGGTGGACACATTCCGCCCGTTGGACCTGTGCGAACCGGCCCTCTCCTGCGAAGATCCCGGGTACGCCTGGACGTGGTCGGGCCGGGCCCCGGGGTAACCCGCAGGGTCCGCCCCAGGACCGCCGAGATTGGACGATGTGGGAATCGGGCGGCTGTCCGCCTTCATTCCCGCATCGTCTTATCCGTTCTCATACTTACGGCTGATGGGATCGGGATCACACCCAGTCCACTAGCTGACAATGCCCTGTTTTTAATGTTCCAGACATAGATGTTAAGTAGAGTCAGGACGTCCTGGCGGAGAACTTGGCGTTAAGCCATCGCGGCACTCGTGCCGGTCTGATCGCCAGCAGGCACTTCAGTGGGGAGCTGAGAGTGACTACCGTCCACATCGGTGCGTCGAGCAAGGCAGGTCACGGGGTACGGGGCCACCGCGCAGCTACGCCGACCAGGGCCCTTCCGGGTGCACGGACGCGCTGGGAGTCCCGCTACGTCAAGAGCCTCGTGCTCTCCGACGGGGCGGTCGGACTCGTCGCCGCTCTCGTCGCCCTGAAGGTGATCTTCGGTCGGACCGACCTGGTCGAGTACGTGGCATTCAGCCTTTCCCTACCGACGATATGGATTATCGCGCTATTCGCCAACCGCGCATACGACCGGCGTTATCTGTTCGTCGGTAATGACGAGTACCAGCGCGTTCTGCACAGCGGTCTGGTGCTCGCCGCGGTCATCGGTCTCGCCTCCTACTTCCTGCACCTCGGGGTCGCCCGCGGCTACGTCGTCATCGCGGTGCCGATCGTCACCGTGTACGGCATCATCAGCCGCTACACCCTGCGCCGGCGGCTGCACCGCGCCTGGGCCCAGGGCAAGTGCCTGCGGCAGGTCGTCGTGGTCGGCCACGAGAGCTCGGTGGTGGCGCTGACCCGCCAGCTGCGGCACGAGCGCTACCACGGCCTCGGCGTCGTCGCGGCCTGCGTCCCCGCCCTGCGCACCGGCTCTCCCCTGGCCGGCATGGGCATCCTGGTGTACGACACCATCCACCAGGTGTCCGCGGTCGTCGGCGAGGTCGGCGCCGACATGGTCGTCGTGCTCTCCTGCCCAGAGCTGGAAGGCCCCGAACTGCGGCGCCTCGCCTGGAGCCTGGAGAACCAGAAGGTCGACCTGATGGTCGCCAGCGCCCTGTTCGACATCGCCAACAGCCGCACCACCATCCGCCCGGCCGACGGCCTGCCCATGCTGCACCTGGACCACCCGCGGTTCACCGGCATCGGCCGCCTCGTCAAGAACGTCACCGACCGGGTGCTCGCCGCGATCGCGCTGACCCTGCTCGCGCCGCTGCTGCTCGCCTGCGCGCTGATCATCCGCTTCGGCGAGGGTCGCGGCCCGGCGCTGTTCCGCCAGGTGCGCGTCGGCCAGCACCGCCGTGACTTCGTCATCTACAAGTTCCGCACCATGTACACCGACGCCGAGGACCGGCTGCAGGACCTGCGCCACCTCAACGAGCACGACGGCGTGCTGTTCAAGATGAAGAACGACCCGCGCGTGACCCCCATCGGCCGGTGGCTGCGCCGGTACTCGATCGACGAGCTGCCCCAGCTGATCAACGTGCTGAAGGGCGAGATGTCCCTGGTCGGGCCCCGCCCGCCGCTGGACTCCGAGGTCGACCAGTACCCGGCGGACATGCACCGGCGGCTCGTGGTCAAGCCGGGTCTGACCGGCCTGTGGCAGGTCTCCGGGCGCTCCGACCTCTCCTGGGAGGAGTCCATGCGCCTGGACCTCCGCTACGTCGAGAACTGGTCGCTGACCCTCGACGTGGTCATCCTGCTGCGCACCTGCACGGCTGTCCTGCGCAGTTCCGGCGCCTACTGACGGCCGCGGCCGGCGAAAGAAAGAGGAGACGACACCAGTGACGACGTTCCAGGTTTCGCATCTTGACGCCCTCGAGGCGGAGAGTGTG
>NZ_BONI01000159.1 GCF_016862635.1 Catellatospora coxensis
ACCCCTGTTCGCGCACCATCGATCAACGTCCGCCGTACCGGCGGCAGGTCGCCTCGTTCACCTTCGAGCCGCCGGTCGCTCAGCGCTGGGGTCGGGCTGGGGTCAGACTTCAGCCCGGCTGGCTCGCCATGTTAAGGGGCGGTTGGGCTGCACGCGGCGTGACGGGCCACCCGAGCAAGTCGGCTTCGAGATATCCAAAGTGCCTGCTCATCGTCGGCGGCGAAATCCGTTGGGCCGCAACGGGACCCTGCGCGCGGTCGTGACGACCACCGTCAGTATCATCGACCGAAGCTCATTCTCGGTGTTCAGCAAGATCACGTGCACTCTCCGGGCGGTCGGTCCCCACCGACCCCAAGCCGGGCCACCAATCCCGGTGGCCCTCCGCGTGCCCCCGGGCGCGCGGTCCCGGAAGGATGAACGTGAGCGCTGAACGTCGTGATCCTGGCGAGCCGAACGGTCAACGCCAGGAGCCGGACCGAGTGCCGCCGAACGAGTCGAACTTGCTCGAACGGTGGATGAGCCTGCGACCAGGGCTTACTACGGGGATCAACTTTCTCCCCGAAGGGAGCGACCTCCGCCAACGGGCGGAGGTCGTCCTGTTCGCGGTGGATACCGGCGTGATCGTGGCATGGATCATCAAGCGCCGATAGTCACCTGAGCGTCGGCCAGGGTTCCCGCCCTGGCCGACTTTCTTTTGTCCTGTCAACGCTTCTGTCTTGTTGCCGACAGTAGTGCTATCTTCACTTCGCTGACAGTCACTGAACGTAATCAAGTCTGCTGCACTGATCTCACACTTGATGCGTCAAGTACGGAACGACTATACAGTCACCGCGAAGGCAGTTCACGCCCGGCGCACTATTCGGAGCGCCGCGGCGGCTCCATTAACTATGTCGCTCATTAGGCCTGAACTGCCCTCATCGTGATAACAGCAAGGGTGCCGTGACCACCGTAGTTACCAAAAACAACGCTTGCCAGTCACAGCACACACAGTCATCACAGCCATCTAGAGCAACGCCGGCAGCAGGAGCCGTCCACGCAGGCTGCCAAAAAGTTGGCTTGACATACGTCCGGCCTGGACTGTGAGTAACCAACAACACCGCACTTGCAACTACAGAGAGTAACTGTCGCGCTGAATGTGGCTGAACCAGCGAAGAATCTGAGCATTGACACATTGCTTCATATGTGATAGTTATGCGATCTTACGTTCACCCTCTCGCCACGGAGACGCCGTTACACCCACTGGGTTACGGCAAAGTGGCGACCCTCGACCGCGGATACATACGTCAGGCTTCCCGAACATCGGCTGATCGGACTAGGTCGATATCCGTTCGGTGTCGTCAGGGCCTTTCTGTGACGGTTTCGACTCGTTGAGTCAATGGCTACGATCCGAGGATGCCAGGTGAAGCGCTTCATGATGCCGGCCGAGAAGGGGCGATCCGGGCCAAGAGATGGCTCGACTCTACGACCCGCGTTAGTCAGTCATGGCTTAACACAGATCCGGGTGCGGCCAAGAAGCTTACTTTCAACTGGCCCAGTTCTGGCACCGAGTTCTCATTCGATTTGGGCGGCGTACTCAAAGGCGGCGAATTCGCCAACTCGATGTTCATGGCCGAGGTAAAGAACTACAACACTCCGAGCGGCCTTGGCCCGATGTATCGGGAGTACCTCGCAAAGTGTTACATCGCAGCCAAACTGAACAATGCAATTACTGATCACTTTATGTGGATCACCTGGCACCCCTTCTTGGTCGACTCTTGGACTCAACTCTGTACTCCCGACCTAATCCGCAAAGGTATAACCGAGCAGCGAAATAGAATCCTGGGCGATGGCTCCTCCGAAGAGGATGCGAAGGCGTGGATTGACGACGACCTCTGCGGCGGGGTTGCCGATAAGCTTTGGGTTTTAGTGTTGAGCCAGAAGCAGGAAAAGTTAGTCATAACTGACGAAGATCGTGCAATTATCCTGTATCACGAAACGAGGGGCGGACGACCATGAGGGCAGAGACTTTCCGCGCCCGCCTCGAGTACGCGCGATCGGGCCAGGATGCACGCGACAACGTCGCTCAGATAAAGCGTGCAGTAGTCGAGGAGATCCGCTTTGCCGATCCGCGTGTCAGCGTAACCTTCACTGACTACTTCAATCACACGTTCGCGCCTGACCTAGTGCTTACCTGGTCGGGGGATAACAGAGTCCGAGATCTTTTCATTAGGACCGACCCCGATCCGCGTCGGCTTTACGATGATGTCGACCTTCTCGGCGACAAGCACCCAGTGCTGTTCAGTTTGGGTGATGTCGATAGTCAAGTGACCGGATACGGTCGTCTTAGCAACGTCGCGGCACAATCGAATACGCTCGTCACTAGTGCCTTTGGGCTCGACGCAGTGAGTCAAGAACGTGTGGGTCATCCCGTTGTGCAACTTGCCTCAGCCGCCCTGCTTCAGGGTGGCCGTGGCGTGGTTGACGAAGACGAGGGGACCAGCATCGCTGATGCGTTTAGCCACGGATACGAAGCCGCACTCCGCGCTGATCCTGAGTCCACAGCTCGCGCTGCTGAAGTAATAGACCGTTCGTTTGACCGGAAGTCCAGCGAACGGCTGGGGCAATTCTTACAAGCGGTGTGGGTCGGCTCAGGAGGCTCCCCGACATCGTTTCCCGGCCGGAGCGACGTAACAAGTGATTTGCCAGACGACGCATTCAGATTCCTGTTGGAACTTGCAGACTTCGACGATCCGACGTTCTGGCGTCGTGTCGGCAGGAACCTGACCGTTGAGCGGCTTGCTCGAATGGATGTAGTCACAAGCTCCCCCAATTTTCAATACCTTATTCAGGGCAACCTTGACGTCCTCCGCGCACGTGTTTGCCGAATCTTGTCGCACGACAACATGCTGTTCAGCGCACAGAATCACCGGTTTGCGTGGACTCGGGATCGTGGAATGCTAGCCCTGGCCGGTGAGCGCTTTACTGCGTATGTTGCGGAGCGGTCGGACGACGTTAAGGTGAAAGCCCCGCGTGAGCAGGGAATCACAGGTGACGAACTCATGCGGCGGGCCGACTCCCTCGGCCGTAACTTGGAACAGGTCGACCTCGCGGGAAACAGTTGGAAACTGGCATTTGAGTCGGAGTTAAACGCAACACGCGACGATACCTTGCACGCCATTATGGGCACGCTTCGCAGCCGGCGATCAGTTTGGGTACGTGCGGCATCGGTCTCGATCGGCCCGCGCACGCTGCGCTGTGATTTTGAGTCGCGGACAGCGACTGGACGCGGTCCGGCAATCTTTCCTTTGGCAGACCTTGTCCACACTGCTCTTGCAATGATGGAGGACTTGAACGCGGACGAGCGGGAGCAGCTCGAAGCATTATTCGCGGATTATGCCAGTGGCGGCCAGACAGACATCGTTGAGTTCTTGAACGAACTCGCCCAAATCTCGGACACCGACGGTTACTGGACTGATACAGAGTCATAATGCCGCGCGCCGTCATCAAAGTAGACGATTTTTGAACCGACTTCCTATAGTGAACGAATCCATTCAGCCCACTCTTGGAGGTCCCGGTGGGAACTGAACCGACCGCCGCCCGTAACACTGGCAGTCTTCTGTCGATTGAAGTACTGCCGGATTCCGTGCGTCTAACTCGTTCTTCCGGCGATCCGGTGGTGGTCTTCACGCGCGAGGAGTGGGCCGCCTTCTTAAAAAGCGCCAAAGAAGGCCGTTTCGACGGCCCTGGGCTGACAGAAACCCAAGTCCCACCTGCGCCGGCGGAAACCCGAGTTTTGATCTACCTGGACACCGAGGACGAAAGAGTTGCGCACAAGGTGTTCTTAGCAGTTGACGATCTCGCAGAAGCGCTTGGGCTTCGGGTACACGACAGCACCGACGAGCGGGGATCGTTTATACGTCGTGCACTTGCTCGACTTTTTTTACCGCGGGACATGGTCGACGAGGGTATGCGCAAGGCGGCAAACGCTCCGATGCTTAAGCATGACCTCGCGCAAGCAGAGCGAGATTCAAAGATCAGTGAGGCTGTTGCTCGACTGCTCGAAAGCCTTGCCGAGGTTCCCAACGCTTGCGTAATGATCGGCACGCTGCTGGTAGTAAAGACCGATCAGGACGGCGGACCGATCGTGTTGGCTCGCACCCTATCGATGGGCGAGCAAAGTTTGTTCACACAGCACCCAGACATGTTTAAAGATCCGCACAAGGTGTGGGACTCCCTGGCATTAGCACGGGACGTGACCCGATCATCGAACGTCAAAGCCGGGTCGGCGACGGATACGTAGCCCTGGATTAGTCACGTACAGGTCCGCAACTTTGCCAGTAGAGACCTAGCTCCCCGATGCTCCTATGGACGTCAAGCGGGGGCGGTCATACCTTGGCACGACTCGTCGCGGCAGGGCCCGGCGGCATTTTGCCGGAACCCTGAACCTACGGATTACTTGCGGCGCGGCCAGCACTGGTTGTGGACGACGTCCCGAGCACGTCCATGATCGGGTTCGGCCAGCGACGGACGGCGGGGTTGCTGTACTTCGCTGCTGTACAGCAACCGCCTTACATTCGAACGCTGCGGCGGGCCCAGTCCAGGAGCGGGCGTTTCGCCCGCTCCATCCGCCTTGAAGCGTCAAGATGATCTTCTAATTGGGCAGCCTTCCTGCTTCTGCCTCTATGGACCCGGCCAGCTGCACGAAGTTGCGGGCAATACCTGCTCACACAGTGCGGAGCCTGCACCCAGAGCCTGCACTGCCAGGAAGCGGTCCGAAAGCTCTATGGCTCGGGTGCAAAGCGCGCTGCACCATTACTGTCGTGGAGACCTTAGGAACGCTTTGTGCCTGGTGCAGCCAGCCGTCTGCGGCCCGTGTCTACGGCAGTGTTCAGCCTTCGGAGTATGACGAACCGGAACTGCTGTCGCTGATCATCTGCGAACACTGCAGATACCCGTCGCTCGTAAGCCAAACGCCGGACGACTACGAGCGGGGGTGGGGCCCCGCCACGAACCTTTGGCCGCACGGCCCTCGCTCACTCAATCCGGCAATCCCTGCAGCAATTCGCGGTGAGCTGTTGGAGGCGCGCACCTGCTACAGCTCCAAGGCATATCGCGCCACCACCGTCATGGTTGGGCGTTGCCTGGAGGCGCTATGCGTGGATAAGGGCGTGACCTCTAAGCCATTGCAGGCTGGTCTGCAGCGGCTAGCGGCAACAGGTGCCATCGACCAACGTCTCCTTGAGTGGGCCCATGGGCTTCGTGCACTGCGCAATGACGGAGCTCACCACTCGGGCGAGCGGATCACGGCGGACGACGCGAGAGATGCACTAGAACTTGCCGAAGCACTTCTGGACTACCTCTACGTGTTCACCTCAAAGTACGAGGCGTTCAAGACGCGCCGCATGGAGCAAAGCCTCGCAAGCAGGTCAACGGCGCTGCCGGCTGGGCAGGCTCCGGCGACCTCCACCAGCCCGTCTGGGGTTGACCCTCATGCGGTGGGCACGAATTCCGACGCTCCAGTGGAGGTCGGGCACTCGGCTGAAGGAACGACCTTGACCAGTGCGTGAGCTCACTGGGCTGGCGGAAGCAGAGTGCTTAACTTCAGCC
>NZ_BONI01000160.1 GCF_016862635.1 Catellatospora coxensis
GGTCGACATCGCGCACCTGCGCGAAGCCGTCGGCGTGATCCGCGCCCTGGCCAACGGGCGCGAGGCGACGCACCGCGGCATCGAGATGCGCCTGCCGTGGGTCAAGGAGTCGACGCTGGAGGTGTGGGTCGCCGCGTACGGCCCCAAGGCCATCAAGGTGACCGGCGAGGTCGGCGACGGCTTCATCCTGCAGCTGGCCGACCTCGACATCACCGAGTGGATGATCAAGCACGTGCGCCGGGCCGCCGAGCAGGCCGGGCGCGACCCGTCCGCGGTCAAGATCTGCGTGGCCGCGCCCGCGTACGTCGGCGACGACCTGGTCCACCAGCGCGACCAGGTGCGCTGGTTCGGCGGCATGGTCGGCAACCACATCGCCGACATCGTCGCCCGGTACGGCGACCACGGCGCGGTCCCGCACGCGCTCGCCGAGTACATCAAGGGCCGCCAGGGCTACGACTACGCCGAGCACGGCCGCGCCGACAACGCGCACACCGCGTTCGTCACCGACGACATCGTGGACCGGTTCTGCGTGCTCGGCCCCGCCCAGGCCCACGTCGACAAGCTCACCCGGCTCAAGGAGCTGGGCGTGGACCAGTTCGCCGTCTACCTCCAGCACGACGACATGGACCACACCCTGGCCGCGTACGGCGAAACCGTCATCCCGGCGATCAAGGCACTCGGTTGAGGTGGTGCCTGGACTCAGCCGTCGACGAGACCGTCCAGCAGCCGCCGAAGGGAGCTGTTGTCGCCGCGCAACGAGGCCATAGAAGCCTCCACGTTCGTCACCGGGTCCAGGGTCGACCAGTTGACCGCCCAACCCGCTTCCCGGCTGAGTTGGCGGAAGAACGCCCGCTGCGCTCGCCCGTTGCCCTCGCGGAACGGGTGAATCGCGTTGACCTCGGCGAAGTAGTGCGTCAGCCGGTCGACGAAGGTCGACCGTGGCAGCCCACGGAGATAGTGCTCCTTGGCCAGCGCCGCGAACACCTCACCTGCGTAGGCCTCGATGTGCTGGGGCAGGCAGAACGGCTCTGACCGGGCGATACCCACGGTCCTCACCTCACCTGCCCAGGGATAGAGGTCGCCGAAGATCTCACGATGGAAGCGCTGAAGGTGCGCCAGGTCGTAGTTCCCCGGGAGGATGCGCGTGCTGAGATCGATGAGAGCCGCGTAGCTCAGACCAGCCTCGACCTGGCGCAGACGGTCCTCGCCGACGATTCCCAGCCGGTTGCGGAGCACTCTGGTGACCGGGTCGACGTAGGGATCCTGGCTCACGGGGCGCCGTAGAGTCGGCGCACCATCTCCCGCATCTGTGCCGTGCTGATCTCACCGCGCGCCCACTGCTCGGTGATCGCCTCCGTGTCGGAGTCCACGACCAGCCCTTCGGCACGAACCGACGCGGCGGCCTCGGTGATCGAGCGCGCACGTTCGGCGATCAACTCGTCGAACACCTCGACCGGAACCATCACGGCCTCTGTTTTGCGGTGGGATCCCACGCCCACGGGCGTACGGTCACCGTTGCGGAACCGCTCCAGCACGGTCGGCAATTGTTCTCGAGCCTCACGTACCGACAGCGTTTCGATCAGCATGAAGCAAGTGTACGCGTTCGTGTACACATTTGGGGTCGCAGCAGTGGGCAGGTGCCATAACTACACACCGGCTAACGTGGCCCGGTGCAACGAACAATCCGGCAGGCTTACCTCGACATGATCAAGTCGCAGCTGGCTCCGCTGCTCCGCGCGCACGGGTTCGCCCGCTCGTCGGGCACGTTCCGCAGGTTCGACGCCGAGGGCGACGCGACGCTGCTGGACGTGCAAGGGTCAACCGGCAGCGGCCGGCACGCGTCGCTCTTCTACGTCAACGTCGGCGTCTCCACGAGCCGCTGGCTGCTGTTCCGCGAGGCCCAATATGCCGACCCCCGTATGCGCACCCATGCCACCGCCACCACCGCGCAGTGGTGGGCACGCCTGCGAGTCCCGCAACAGCTCGTGGGCGGACCGGACCTCGGGTCGGGTGACTGCTGGTCCATCAGCGCCGTCGAGGACGCCGAGGCATGCGGCACCGCACTGTGCGAGGTGGTGAAACGCGACTTCCTGCCCGCGGCGACAGCCTGGGTGGCCCAGTACCACGCGCTGGAACACGCCGTACTGTCCGGTGCCGAGGACGACATCACACGGCTGGCCTCGAACCCGCCCGCGACCTCACCCCAGGGCATCGACCTGCTCAGACGGATCACGGACGACGGCCACTTCTACGCCCAGTGGCTGCGCCACGGCACGCTGCCCTGAGACCGGAAGCACCGCCGCGACGATCAGCCGTCGGCCGAAGACGCGGCCACCTGCTGGACCAGGGCACGGTACGCGTCCTTCATGGGCAGCTCGCGCTCCACGCGGATCCGGCGGCGGGTGGCGGTGACGTCGACGCCGCGGACCGGGTCGTGGCCGGGCCGCTCGAACGTCTCCCACCACAGCCCGATTCCCCGGCGCTGCCACGCGGGCAGCTCGTTGAAGTTGATCCCGTGCTGGTAAAGCAGCTCGTTCTTGCCCGAGGTCGTCGCGCCGTCAAGGGTGCGCGTGGCCTGCGTACGGCTCAGCCCGGCCTTGCGCAGGGTCCAGTAGCACCAGCCGTTGAGCGCGCACCGGGCCGCGTCCGACTGCCGCCAGGAGAAGTAGTCGGCCACGTCGGTCACCGAGACACCGAGCCAGATCCGCGAGTCGAAGTGCGCCGGAAAGCCCGCGTCATGGGTGAACGTCGCACTCGCGATACCTGCGGAGATCGAGACGAGTTTCTCCACGCCCCGACCGAACAGGTCGAAGCCGGGTGGCAGCAGCACGGAGATCTCATCGCTCTCGGTGTACGCGTACCGCGCCCCCAATTCGGTCAGCAGCGCCGTCGCCGTGGTGACCATGTGCCCGCCGAAGCGCTCGTCGAACGGCTTGTCGAAGTGCTGCTCGGTGAACCGGGAGAAACCCCGTCCGTCCAGCCGCAGCACGGTCCACGCGCCGGGCAGCAGGGTCAGCCCGTGGAAGTACTCCCGCGCCCGCTGCGCGGCCTCGAACTCGTCCGCGTCCACGGTCACGACTCCTCTTCCAGCACCTCGACGCGGAACCCGCCCGCCCCGTCGAAACTCACGGCGCACAGCCGGTCGAACCCGTCCGCCCGGCTCGGCCGCCGCAGCTCACGGAGCACGGCGCGCAGCCCGGCGTCCGGCACCCGGGTGCGGTCGTCACGGACGGCGTTGCGGGCCGCCGACCCCGCCGGATCAGGCGGGAACCAGTAGCCGACGACGCTCGCGCCGTGCTCGCGGGCGGCTTCGACCAGCGGCTGCCACTGCTCCGGGGACGGGTTGGTGTTGTCGACCACCACGCTGCGACCTGCGGCGAGCGCCTCGTTCACCAGCCGCATCTGGCGGTGCTGCCGGTTGCGGGCGTTGCGGAAGTCGTCCTTGCTCACCACGGCCCGCCCATCGGCCAGCACTGTCCGGCAGAAGGTGCTCTTGCCCGACGCCTGCAATCCGATCAGCACCGCCACCTCGACCGGCATCTCAGCGGCCCCCGGCTGTATCGCACCCGGACCGGGCGCCACCGCGTCGGTCCGCTGAAGGCCGGGCTGGGGTGCGGTTCACCCGCGAGAGTGTGCCCGATCTTCCACAACCGCCGCCACCCGGTAACAACACGCGTGCAGGCTGCGCGGCGTACACCTTCGCCGAGCGACACGCGTCGAGGGTGGTGGCGCGATGGCGTGCCGGCCCGCTCAACGGGCGTCGGCGGCGTTGCGGTTGCGGGGTCGCCGGGCGGCGCGGGCCGGTCGTGCCCGACGCCGGGGCGTACGCCCGACGGGACCCCGGACAGGCACGCACGCGGCCGTGGCGACACGGGGCGGCGGTGCCACCGGCCGTCGCCGCCTGCGGCACCGCGCGAGGACGGCCGAGGACAGCATGGCGAGCACCCCGGCCAGCAGCGCACCGCAGGGCATGACCGTTCCCTCCTCGGCCGTCCGGGTTGTCAGACCTTGGCCGGCTCGGGCTCGGCAGCGGGGGCCGGCAGGTCGACGCTGGACCGCAGCGTGATCTTCGGCAGGGCCAGCGCGGCCAGCACGCCGACCACCCCGATCGCGGCGGATACCAGGAAGATGTGCCCGGTGGCGTCGCCGTACGCCTCGCGCACGATGGCCTGGGCCGCGGGCGGCAGGGCCTTGAGGTTGAGCGAGCCGCCGCCCGCCCCGGCGGGCAGTCCCGCGGCCGCGAGGTGGGACAGGATGGTCGACTTGACCCGCTCGGCGAGGATCGCGCCGAGCACGGACACGCCGATGGTGCCGCCGAGGGAGCGGAAGAAGGTGACCGCGCCGGTCGCCGCGCCCAGGTCCTTCAGCGCGGCGGTGTTCTGCACCGCGAGCACCAGGTTCTGCATGGTCATGCCGACGCCTGCCCCGGCCAGCAGCATGCCCGCGCCGACGAAGGTCAGCGGCGTGTCGTGGTCGATGAACGACAGCCCGAGGAAGCCCACGACCAGCACGATCGCGCCGGTGACGATGTACGGCTTGACCTTGCCGGAAGTGGTGACCATGCGGCCGGTGACCGTCGAGGAGATCAGCACGCCGAGCATCATGGGCATGGTGAGCAGGCCCGCCTCGGTGGGTGTGTAACCGCGCCCGACCTGGAAGTACTGGCCGAGGAACACCGCGCCGCCGAACATCGCCATGCCGACCGCGAGGCTGGCCAGGATGGCGAGGGCGGGCACCCGCTGCCGGATCACGTCCAGCGGCACGACGGGGCGTTCGGCGCGGCGCTCGACCAGCACCGCGACGGCGAGCACGGCCAGCGCGGACAGCACCATCGCCGCGGTCTGCCAGGACAGCCACGCGAACGAGCCGCCGACGAACGACACCCAGATCAGCAGCGTGCTCACGCCGACGGCGATGAGCCCGGCGCCGAGGTAGTCCACCTTGCCCTTCGACCGGGCGCCCTCGGGCAGGTGCAGGGTGAACTGCAGCAGGAGGAAGGCGAGGATCGCGATCGGCACGCCGATGAAGAAGCACCAGCGCCAGCCCAGCCACGAGGTGTCCACGATCAGCCCGCCGAGCAGCGGCCCGGCCAGCGTGGCGACGGCCATGACCCCGCCGAGGTAGCCGTTGTAGCGGCCGCGCTCGCGCGGTGGGATCATCGCGGCGATCACGATCTGGACGAGGGCCTGCAGGCCGCCGACGCCGATGCCCTGGAACGCGCGCGCGGCGATGATCTGGCCCGTGTCCTGGGCGAATCCGCTGAGCAGCGAGCCGATGACGAAGATGCCGATGGCGATCTGGACCAGGAGCTTCTTGCTGAACATGTCCGCGAGCCGCCCCCAGACCGGGGTGGTGGCCGTGGCGGCGAGCAGGGTCGAGGTGACGACCCAGGTGTACTGCGTCTGCGTGCCGTTCAGTT
>NZ_BONI01000161.1 GCF_016862635.1 Catellatospora coxensis
TTTCCGTCGGCCTTGCGGACCGCGTACCGCAGAACCTCCGGCGCGTACCGCCGGTACAGCGGGTCGAATGCCTCCAGGTCGCCGGACTGCGCCAACGCCACCAGTTCCCGCGCCGACATATCGACCAGATCAGACAGCCGCTGCCCGTTTTTGGGCAGGGTGGAGCTACGCTTCTCGTGCATCGTTCAAGGTCCTTCCTGGCAGAGGGGACTTGGGATGTCCGGCCTCGGCGGGGGTGGAGCCCCGCTGAGGCCTCTCTTTTCGGTCAGAGTACGCAGTCACTGCATACTAGTCAATGCGCGATGTCCGCCGACATCGCCTGACGCTGGTTGCGTCTCGGCAATGACGGCCGCCCCCCGGGGAACTAGGCATCAGTCGATGGGAACGTGCAGAAAATGCGATCTAAACCAAGTGGCTAACTAGCTGCGTAAATACCACTTTGAAGTTGGCAACTGGAATGGATCTTGTGGACGTGCGCTGGTCCAAACTGGTGTACTGCTGATCACGGATGGTGAAGCCCTGACCTCGCGACTGCCGTTAGCCCCGACTGTCGCCGCTTCGGTCAGGGCTTCTGGGTGGATCTCTTGCACACCCATTACGCCGTCCGGACTGCCGATCGCACTAGATGACAGCACTGGACGTTGGGAGGACATCGACGATGTCCATAGGCGTGAGCAGCGCCAATGCGGATGCGGGCAGCACTACGGCTCGCCTACGGCTGGAACGCGGGTGGAGCCGCCAGCGGCTCGCGCACGAATTCCACAGGCTGGCGAGCCAGCGCGGGGAGAGGCTGCCATCCGCGAACTCGGTCATCAAGCAGATCTACCGTGTCGAAAGCGGCAGGACGCACACCCCCGAGCAGCCCTATGTGGACCTATGGTGCGAGGTATTTGGCGTCGGCGCTGACGTGCTGTTCGGCTCAGCCGCATCGGCGGTGGACCCTCCGGCGGATGAAACCGGCCCGTACGAGGTGGTGAGCCACAAGTTCATTCCGGTGCACCTCGGCGGGCAGCGAGCGGCAGCGCTAGCGGCGCGAGTCGACGCGACCCCTGCCGCTGGCCAGTGGTGGGCCGGGTGCCGAATTCTGCCCGTTGAGACCGCTGCAGGCAGGAGCGCCGACCTGTATGTGTGGCCATGGGGTGTGGCGCTGGCCCACCTGCGAGAGGAGTTGGAGCTGGAGACGCTGACGGACCTCGCGCTGTGGCGTCGCTCGTCCTACCCGGCGTCGCGAGCGTGGACGGATGAGCAGGTCCGGGGGATCACGGGTGATCAGGAGATCAGCTCGCCGTACTGTTTCTCCGGCTACTGGCTGAAGAGCGCCAAGTGGGAGGGGGAGCGGCTGGATCGGGCGGTACGGCTGCTGTCCATGCCGTCGCAGCTGCTTCAGAGGGTGGACCGAACCGACGACGCGGCAGCGCTCCTGGCCGGCGGACGACAGGTCGAGCAGGTGATGATGCGCGACGGAGTAGAGCGGGCGGACCTTGTGGCATTCGGTGCGAGTGGCGTGTCGGTCGCGTATGCAAGCTGGTCGAGTGTCGCGTACCACCCGCTGGTGGCCGAATCCGCGTTGCCGGAGTCGGAGCTTGTGGCCTGTGAGCTGCTCGTACAAGGCATCTGGTGCTACACGCGGGAGATCCTCCACCAGGTGGAGGCGGGAATTGACCCAGTGGTGCCGGTGCCGTATGGCTGGAGGTTCCTGCGCGCCGTACGCTCGCGGTTGACCGTCGCTACGCCGGAGGAGACGGGGCAGGCTCACTCGATGCGCGTGGCGGTCTTGGAGACCAGCAAGATTGTTCCTCAGTTGGACGCGGCACTGACCGCGCTCCGCGACTCGGAAGCCGGAGGCTAACTTGGACATCAACCGCGCAGTGCTCGTCGTGGTCGACATGCAGCTGGGGTTCGTGCACCCGAACTCGGAGTATGTGGTGCCCCGGGTCGTGGACCTGGTGAAGCGTTGGAGCGACGCTGGCGGCGCGCTGATCTTCACGAGGTTCCTGAACTGGGCGGACAGCCCGTTTGAACGCTTCTTTTCCTGGTCAGCGTTGATGAATAGCCCGCAGACGGATCTGATCCCGGAGCTCGAACCGTACGCGGCCAGTGCGATTGTGGTTGATAAGCCGTTCTACACGCTGTTCACGGCCGAGGGCGAGCAGGCGATCTCCGCTGGTGGATGGACGGATCTAGTGATCTGCGGTCTGACTACGGAGTCGTGCGTGCTCAAGACGGCCGTAGACACGTTCGAGCGGCACCTCACGCCCTGGGTGGTGACCGACGCCTCCGCCACACACGCCGGTCAGCATGCGCACGAAGCTGGCCTGCTAGTGATCTCCCGATTCATCGGGCGCGGCCAGCTCGTCACGCTTGCCGACGTTGCGCTGTCGCCCGGGGTGGTCGAGATCACGGCCGATCAGACGCCGGTGGTGCACAACATCGTGGCCTAACCAGGGATCTTCCGAGGGCCAGCGCTACGCCGAAGATGTTCGATCGCTGTCGGGCACGGGTCGTCCGCCGACGCCTGGACGTGGGCGGGCCTCGTGCCACTCGACGATCCGGGCCGGTCGCCAAACGTGGGTCCGTCCGAGGGTCATGTCCGGTGCCGGCATCTGCCCTCGCGCCCGATAGGTGCTCACCGTTCCGATTCCCACGCCCAGGTAGGTGGCCACATCGCTCGTGGTCCACCACTCCGCCGAGGGGTCAGGCGCATTCGTCACGGGGCAACGATAGCGGTTCCTCCACCTGACCCCAGTCGCGCAGAAGTGACTTCCGATCTGCATTTTTGTGTGACACAATTGCCGAGTGCAGGTCAGGTTCACGCGAGGATCGCGGAAACACAAGATCGGACGCGCGCATGCCCTGCACGTGATGGGCGCGGTCACGCCTGAGTTGATCTCCGGTGCTGGCGACCGGGGTGATGATCAGCTTCGGTGGGTGGGGCCGGACGACAGAGGGCTTGAGCTGGAGGTCATTGCTCTGGTCTTGCCTGACATGTTGTTGGTTATCCACGTGATGCCCACAGCGCTGAGGAGGACGCCATGAGTCAGAAGAAGGTAGAGGTCCGTCTGCCGGATGGGTCGGTGCGCGCAGCCGACCTCGGCCCGGACGTGGACCTTGATATCGAGGATGTCCGCGACAGTCGAGGTGAGCGGGTCACCGAGGAGTACGTCGAGGCGGCCATTAAGTCGGCCCGGCGCGGACGACCGTCCATCGCTGGCGAAGAGGGCGACTCGCCACGGGTGCAGTTCCGGGTGCCGACGCGGCTCCTCGATAGAGCGCGCGCACGCGCCGCTGCCGAGGGCAAAACCGTGAGCCAGCTCGCGCGCGAGGCGTTCGAGGAGAAGCTGGCCGCGTAATCGTGGTGCCTTGGCGAAAGGGCTACGGGAGGTGAGCCAGCCGTGACAGTGGAAGAGCACGCAGCTGCCCTGTTGGCGTTGGAGCAGGCCAGCCATGACGAGTTCGTGGCGAAGATCCAAGGGTGGGTGGAGTCGGCCGAAGCGGCGGGCGACGAGCTGCGCGCCCAGCGGCACCGCGAGCATCTCTCTCGTCTGGCTGCGATCCCGAAGCCATGGGAGCGGGCACGGAAGGCTGCATGACGACGCGCCCGCCGAGAGCCACGCTGCGCCAAGATCTCGGCATCGCGTAGGTATGGGCGTGCATCTAGAGTCGCCCCTGGTGGCGGTTTGGGGCGCGCGCGGAGTCGGCAAATCTCTCGGGCTTCGGCGCAGGGTCTGTCTGGAAACTCACGTTGAGTAACGACGACGAGCGGCAACCCCCATTCGCGCCACAGTCGTGCCATTCGCGCCAGCTTCCAGTACGTGGCGCGAATGGCGTGAATGGCGCGGCTGCACACGCACAGTCACCAGCCGCCCCAGTTCGGTGGAGCCTCTCGCTGAGCCTGACTGCCCTAGTCGGACTGGCTTGTCAGCGCGCCCGGCTTAGCGCACCATCCCAACCGATGGACGGAATGCCTTGAACGACGACCAGCGGTGCGCGTCACACCGTTAGATCCTGTGGCGCTTCTACACCGATCAACATTAGGGCATCTGCATGGTCAGGGCGGGTCCCATCCAAGGATCGGGAGACTTCCTCGAATAAAGGCTCATAATGGTCCCGAAGATACTCCAGTGCCTCCGATAACGTTGTCGGGTTAAATTCTGCGAGTTCACCGATTACGACTTCCCTTTCCTCAAATTGTGCCCGCCGGTCCATCGCCACAATGATGGCAGCAATCCATGCACCATCAGTTGTTGGCGTTGGCTGAACTCGCTGAACGGCGTCAACCAAGCCATCGACCGCCTGAAATGAGATGTGTCCCAAGTAGGCCGCGTTTGCCAAGATGTCGGCTGCCGAGCGCGTTTGCCTAATTGCTTGGAGCACTAGCACCAGGCACCCTGCGCCAACTGCCGCTACAAGCCACATCTTGTGATTTAGCGGTGCGACTATCGCCAGACAGACAATGGGCGGAGTGCAGCCAATCCTGAACTCAGCCTCCGAGCGAAGGCGGTCATATTCTTGATACAGGACGGGTGCGGTGATTGCCAATTGAGCGGCGCTGTGCTCAAGAGTTGAAATGGTGTGCCTGACAGGATAATGCATAGCGGCGACACCTGGCACGCCTACCTTTGTAAATGCATTGAGCTGTGCGTCAAAGATGAAGCCGCGCGCAGTCAGGCTGATTGGCGACCATGCGCGAGACAGGCGCACTGCCATGGAATACAAGACCCTTGGCTTGCGTTCATCCCCATGATTGTTCAGTTGAAGTTCAGCCAGTCGAGTAATGGGACTGAGGACCCTCAAACCCACCATTCGCATAAACGCTAGGCATAGAACTGTCATGACGCTTCCGATAATATATGCGCCTGCCAGAGCTGCGGGCCCCACTACTGACGTCGGCCACAATGCCGCAAGGTCGGCTAACGCAGCGGCCTGGTCAGTGTCGGACACCAGCTCAGACCGAATGGGTGCAAGAAGTAGCACCAAAGTAGTCAGCCACAGTATGCCTGCTGACATGGGAGTTCTGAAGTCGCGAAGTCCGGGTAGCAGAGTGCTGAGGAGTCCCACGCGGACATCGTAGACGCGAGCCGGGCGCGCAATCGGCTGAGCTACATGGATGGACCGGTTGTCGAGACATAGAGGCCGCATGACGAGCCCTGCCGGCGGTTGAACGAGCGGGCAGGCCGCCTCCGGCGGCTCACCGCCTGAGGCGGCTCCGCTTCGCTCCGCCGCGGACGCAGTGCACTGAGCCACCCGGACGCTTGCTGCCGAGGCAGGACCGAGTGACAAACTGAGTGACTGCCGACGCGTACAGGGGCGGACGGCCACGCACGCCAGAGGACCATCTGAGCTGGTGAGAGCAAGAGTCGCACGAGACCAATAGCCCACGATCTTTGC
>NZ_BONI01000162.1 GCF_016862635.1 Catellatospora coxensis
GGCTGAGTTCGAGCAGGTCGTGTCGGGGTTGCGGTTCGAGCCGCCGAAGCTTGCGTTCGTGTCCACAGTGACAGGTGGGCTGGTGGGGGCCGATGAGCTGTCCCGTCCGGGTTACTGGGTCGACCATGTGCGCCGTCCGGTGCTGTTCGCCGACGCGGTCGGCACACTGGTCCGCGAGGGTGCCTCCACGCTGCTGGAGATCGGGCCGGACGCGGTGCTCACCGCGATGGCGTCCGTGTTCCTGCCGGAGGGCGTGGCAGCGGTCGGCCTGTTGCGGCGCGACCGCGACGAGGCACGCGAGCTGTCCACCGCGCTGGCACGCCTGCACGCCAGGGGAGCGGTCGCCGGCCGGCCACACGTTGCCGGCTCGCCGTCCTGGGCGGACCTGCCGACGTACCCGTTCCAGCGGCAGCGGTACTGGATGACCGCGGCCGCGGCCGCCGACCTGGCCACGACCGGCCTCGACGACGCCGGGCACCCGCTGCTCGGCGCGGCGGTGGAGCTGGCCGGCGGCGACGGCGCGCTGCTCACCGGCCGGATCTCGCTGTACGGGCAGCCCTGGCTCGCCGACCACCGGGTGACGGGCACGGTGCTGCTGCCCGGCACCGCCTTCGTCGAGCTGGCTGTTCGCGCCGGTGACCAGGTCGGGTGCGGCGTGCTCGACGAGCTGACCCTCGCCGCGCCGCTGGTGCTGGCGGCCGGTGAGCCGGTGACGTTGCAGGTGGCGGTGGGCGCGGCCGACGACGACGGGCGCCGTCCCGTCAGCGTGTACGCCCGCGCCGGTGACGGCGACGACTGGACCCGCCACGCGACCGGCTTCGTCGCACCCGCCGTGCCCGGCGATCCCGGGGAGGGCCTGACGGCGTGGCCGCCGCCCGGCGCGGACGAGCTGCCCGTCGACGACGCGTACGCCCGCCTGGCCGAGCAGGGCTACGGCTACGGCCCCGGTTTCCAGGGCCTGCGCCGGGCCTGGCGCAGCGGTGACGACGTGTATGCCGAGGTCACCCTGCCGGAGTCCCTGGACCCGGCCGGCTACCGGCTGCACCCCGCGCTGCTCGACGCGACGCTGCACGCGTTCATGCTCCGCGCCCTGGACGACGCCGAACCGGCGCTGCCGTTCGCCTGGAACGGCGTGTCGGTGTACGCGGTCGGCGCGACCGACCTGCGGGTCCGGTTCACCTCCACGGGCCCGGACACGGTCGCGGTGCTGATCGCCGACGGCACCGGCGCGCCCGTCGCGGCAGCCCGCTCGCTGCAGTGGCGCACCGTCGCCGCCGACGCGCTCCCGGCCGCCCGCTCCGCACACCGCGACGCCCTGTTCACCGTCGACTGGGACGCCGTGCCCGCGGGCTCGGCGGGCGACCGCACCGGCTGGGCCGTGCTCGGCTCCGACGACCTGCGCCTGGGCGCGCGGCTCGGCGTCACCCGGCACGGCGCGACACTCGACGACCTGCTCGCCGCAGCGGGCGAGGCGGTGCCGGACACGGTGCTGACCTGCCTGGTCGAACCCGCCGACGCCGACGACCGTACCGACGGCGGGGTCATCGGCGAGGTCCACGCCGCCACCCGGGCCGCGCTGGAACTGGCCCAGGTTTGGCTGGCCGACCCGCGGTTCGTGCAGTCCCGGCTGGTCGTGGTCACCCGCGGCCTGCTCGCCGCGGGCACCGGAAGCGGTGACCTGGCCCTGGCCGCCGCCACCGCGCTGCTGCGCTCCGCGCAGGCGGAGAACCCGGACCGGATCCTGCTGGCCGACCTCGACGGCGCGGACGACGCGGTCGACCTGCTGCCCGCGGCGCTGGCCACCGGCGAACCACAGGTCGCGATCCAGCAGGGCCGGGTACGCGCACCCCGCCTCACCCGGGTGCGCCCGGCCACCGGCGACGGCGCGCCGCTGCGCACCGGCGGCACCGTGCTGGTCACCGGCGGCACCGGCGGCCTCGGCGCGATCCTGGCCCGCCACCTGGTCACCCGGCACGGCGTGCGGCACCTGCTGCTCGCCGGCCGGCGCGGTCTGGCCGGCGCGGGCGCGGGGGAGCTGTCCGACGAGCTGACCGCCCTCGGCGCGCGGGTCACCGTGGCCGCCTGCGACACCGCCGACCGGGACGCGCTGGCCAGGCTGCTGGCCGGCATCCCGGCCGAGCGGCCGCTGACCGCCGTCGTGCACGCCGCCGGTGTCGCCGACGACGGCGTCATCGGTTCGCTGGACCCGCAACGGCTCGCCGGGGTCCTGCGGCCCAAGGTGGACGGCTCCTGGCACCTGCACGAGCTGACCCAGGGCGCCGACCTCGACGCGTTCGTGCTGTTCTCCTCGGCGGCCGCCGTGTTCGGGGCGCCCGGCCAGGGCAACTACGCGGCCGCCAACGCGTTCCTCGACGGGCTGGCGCTGCACCGCCGCGAGCAGGGCCTGCCCGCGACCGCGCTGTCGTGGGGCCTGTGGGCGGCCCGGAGCAGCGGCATCACCGGCCACCTCGGCGACGCCGACTTCCAGCGCATGGCACGGGCCGGTCTGACCGCGCTCGACGAGCAGGAAGGCCTGGCGCTGCTCGACGCGGCGCTCGGCCGGCCCGACCCGTGGCTGCTGCCGATGCGGCTGGACCTGCGGGTGCTGCGCGCCCCGGGCAACGCCGTGCCGGCCCTGCTCCGCGGCCTGGTGCCGATCCCGGGGCAGCGCGCCGCGGCGAGCGGCCAGCGGATGTCCGGCCTCGCCGACGACCTGGCCCGGCTCGGCGAGGCCGAGCAGCGGGAACTGCTCGGCGACCTGGTCCGCAAGCAGGTCGCCACGGTGCTCGGCCACGCCGCCGGGGCCGCCGTCGATCCCGACCGGGCGTTCAAGGAGCTGGGCTTCGATTCGCTCACGGCGGTGGACCTGCGCAACCGGCTCAACACCCTGACCGGGCTGCGGCTGCCCGCGACGCTGGTGTTCGACCACCCGACGCCGGGCTCGCTCGCCGAGCACCTGCGCGCGGCGCTGGCCGGCCCCGGCATCGACCCGGAGCGGCTGGTGCACCAGGAACTCGACCGGCTGGAGACGGCGCTCGCCGCCGACCTCGACGACCTGGCCCGGGCACGCGCGAAGGTGCGCCTGCAGGAGCTGCTGTCGCAGTGGGACACCCCCGCGGCGACCACCGACGTGACTTCGGAACTGCGGGACGCGTCAGCCGACGAGCTCTACGACTTCGTCGGGCGTGAGTTCGGCATCGCGATCTGAGCTGGGGAGATAGCTGACAATGGCGGACGAGAAACTGCTCGGATACTTCAAGAAGGTCACGGCGGAGCTGTACCAGACCCGCCAGCGGCTGCAGGAGCTGGAGGCGCAGGACCAGGAGCCCATCGCGATCATCGGCATGTCCTGCCGGTACCCGGGCGGGGTGCGCACGCCCGAGGACCTGTGGCGACTCGTCGCCGACGGCGTCGACGCGGTGTCGGAGTTCCCGGCGAACCGGGGCTGGCCCGCCGACCTGTACGACCCGGACCCGGAGGCGACCGGCAAGAGCTACTCCCGCGAGGGCGGCTTCCTGCACGACGCCGACGCGTTCGACGCCGAGTTCTTCGGCATGTCGCCGCGGGAGGCGCTCGGCGTCGACCCGCAGCAGCGGCTGCTGCTGGAGATCTCGTGGGAGGCGTTCGAGCGGGCGGGTATCGACCCGGCGACCGCGCAGGAGACCCCGGTCGGCGTGTTCGCGGGTGTGATGTACGCCGACTACGGCGTGCGGCTGCTGCACGACATCCCGGAGGGGTTCGAGGGATACCTGCTCACCGGCAGCGCGGGCAGCGTCGCGTCCGGCCGGGTCGCGTACAACCTGGGCCTGGTCGGCCCGGCCGTCACCGTCGACACCGCGTGCTCGTCGTCGCTGGTGGCGATGCACCTGGCGGCACGGGCGCTGCGCTCGGGCGACTGCACGCTGGCGCTGGCCGGCGGCGTCACGGTGATGTCGATGCCGGGCACGTTCGTCGAGTTCAGCCGCCAGCGCGGGCTCGCCCCGGACGGGCGGTCGAAGTCGTTCGCCGCCGCGGCCGACGGCGTCGGCTGGTCCGAGGGCGCGGGCATGCTGCTGCTGGAGCGGCTGTCCGACGCCCGCCGCAACGGCCACCGGGTGCTCGCGCTGCTGCGCGGCTCGGCGGTCAACCAGGACGGCGCGTCCAACGGGCTCACCGCGCCCAACGGGCCGTCGCAGCGGCGGGTGATCCGGCAGGCGCTGGTCAACGCCCGGCTGGACCCGGCCGACGTGGACGTGGTCGAGGCGCACGGCACCGGCACCACGCTGGGCGACCCGATCGAGGCCGAGGCGCTGCTGGCGACGTACGGGCAGGACCGGCCCGCGGACCGGCCGCTGCGGCTCGGCTCGATCAAGTCGAACCTGGGACACACCCAGGCGGCCGCCGGCGTCGCCGGTGTGATCAAGATGGTGCAGGCGCTGGCGCACGAGGCGCTGCCGCGCACGCTGCACGTGGACGCGCCGTCGCCGCACGTGGACTGGTCCTCGGGCGCGGTCGAGCTGCTGACCGACCAGCGGCCCTGGCCGCGCGCGGACACACCGCGCCGCGCCGGAGTGTCCTCGTTCGGCATCAGCGGCACCAACGCCCACGTGATCATCGAGGAGGCCCCGGCCGCCGAAGCGGCTCCTTCCGACGACGCCGCTCCTTCCGACGTCGCCGGGCTGTTCGATGCGCGATCCGACGTAGACGCTCCGGTCACGGTCGAGCCGGTGGCGATGCCAGTCGTGCCGTGGCTGCTCAGTGCCCGGAACCCGCAGGCGCTGCGCGAGCAGGCCGAACGGCTGCACGCGGCCGTGTCCGACCTCGACCCGCAGGACGTCGGCCTCACGCTGGCCACGGCCAGGGCACGGTTCGATCACCGGGCCGTGGTGACCGGACCCGATCGCGACACCCTGCTGACGGGCCTGTCCGCCCTGGCAGCCGGCACGCCCTCACCCGACGTCGCGCAGGACGTGGTGACACCGGGCCGGTTGGGCCTGCTGTTCACGGGTCAGGGTGCGCAGCGTGCGGGCATGGGCCTGGGCCTGTATGAGGCGTTCCCGGTGTATGCGGG
>NZ_BONI01000163.1 GCF_016862635.1 Catellatospora coxensis
CTCCGCTCGTCACCACGGCGCACCCCAGCCCACCAGGTTCGCTCGCAAGACTCGCTCACCGCGCCTCCTCGCTCCGCTCGTCACCACGGCGCACCCCAGCCCACCGGGTTCGCTCGCAAGACTCGCTCACCGGACCACCTCGACCGGGTCCAGCATGACCAGGCCTTCCAGGCTCAGCTCGGCCAGCTGGGGCAGGAAGCCGCGGATGCGCTCCTCCGCGTCGACGATGACGACCATCATGGGCAGCTCCTCGGCCAGCGAGAGCAACCGGTCGGTATGGATACGCGAGTGCGTGCCGAACCCCTCGACACCGCGCAGCACCGACGCGCCCGCCAGCCCGGCCGCGTGCGCCCGGTGCACGATCTCGGTGTACATCGGGCGGTGCCGCCACCGGTCGCCCTCGCCGACCAGAATCGTCAGGCGCAAGCCGTTCACCGTCGTACCAGCCATCTGGTCACCACCATCCCGCCGTACACCGCCGGCAGCGCGACCAGCAGCGTGCCCACCAGGTACGCCGCCGCGACCGCGACCGCTCCGGCGTCCGCCAACCGCACGATGTCGACGGTATAGGTGGAAAAGGTGGTGTACCCGCCCAGCACGCCGGTGCCGAGGAACGGCCGCAGCAGCCGCCGCCCCGGCCACACGTGCGTGACCAGTGCCATCAGCACCCCGATGAGCAGGCAGCCGGTGACGTTGACCAGAAAGATCCCCCAGGGGAACCCGGTGGGGGAGGGCGGCAGGAGCAGGCTCACCGCGTAGCGGCCCAGCGCGCCGAGCACACCGCCCGCGGAGATCACCGCGAGCACGTCCCACTGCCTGCGCACGCCGCCGGACCTGCGGTCAGATCGCCATGTCCACGAAGCGCGAGAAGTGCAGCTGCGCGGCGACGGTGATGGTGTCGGTGGGGCCGTTACGGTGCTTGGCCACGATGAAGTCGGCCTCACCCGCGCGCGGCGACTCCTTGTCGTAGTAGTCGTCGCGGTGCAGCAGGATCACGACGTCGGCGTCCTGCTCGATCGAGCCGGACTCACGCAGGTCGGACAGCTGCGGCCGCTTGTCGGTGCGCTGCTCCGGGCCACGGTTCAGCTGGCTGACCGCGATCACCGGGCACTCGACCTCCTTGGCCAGCAGCTTCAGGCCACGCGACAGCTCGGAGACCTCCTGCTGGCGGCTCTCGGTCTTCTTCGGCGAGCTCATCAGCTGGAGGTAGTCGACGACGATCAGCTTCAGGTTGTGCCGCTGCTTGAGGCGGCGCGCCTTGGCCCGGATCTCCATCAGGTTCATGTTGGGCGTGTCGTCGACGAAGATCGGCGCCTCGGAGATCTCGCCCATGCAGCGGGCGAGCTTGGTCCAGTCGTCGTCGGACAGCTGGCCGGAGCGCAGCACGTGCAGCGGCACCCGGGCCTCCGCCGACAGCAGACGCATCACGATCTCGGTCTTCGACATTTCCAGCGAGAAGATGGCACTGGCCATATCAGCCCGAACCGCAGCATGACGAGCAAAATCCATTGACGCAGTTGACTTGCCCAAACCGGGCCGGCCAGCCACGATGATGAGCTGGCCGGGCTGGAGGCCGCTCAGCAGCCGGTCCAGGTCGCTGAAGCCGGTCGGCACGCCGCGCATGCTGCCGTCGGCCGCGCCCACCGCCTCGATCTCGTCCAGCGTCGGCTGGATCATGTCGGCCAGGATCGCGAAGTCCTCGCTGACCCGGCGCTCGGTCACGTCGTAGATGGCCTGCTGGGCGAGGTCCACGACGTCGTCGACGTCGCGGCCCGAGCCGGCCGCGGAGCCGTAGCCCAGTTGCACGATCTTCGTGCCGGCCTCGACCAGGCGGCGCAGCACGGCGCGCTCGCTGACGATGCGGGCGTAGTAGGAGGCGTTGGCCGCGGTGGGCACCGTCGAGATGAGCGTGTGCAGGTACGGCGCGCCACCGATGCGGGCCAGGTCGCCGGCGCTCTCCAGCACCGCCGCGACGGTGATCGCGTCGGCGGGCTCGCCGCGGCCGTAGAGGCCGAGCACGGCGTCGAAGATGGTGGAGTGGGCGGGGCGGTAGAAGTCGTTGGCCCGCAGGATCTCGACCACGTCGGCGATGGCGTCCTTGGACAGCATCATGCCGCCGAGCACGCACTGCTCCGCGGCGACGTCCTGCGGCGGGGTCTTCTCGAAGGGCACCTGTTCGGCCGCCGGGGCTGCCTGGACCGCGGTGAACTGCCCGCGTACGCCGTCCCCGACCGATGTCACGGCGCCTCCCCTCACAACCCGATTCGATTGACCCTAGGCGCGTGAATCACCTCGCACAAACACCCGCGGGGACGAGGCTGGGGGCAACCTGTGGACAACCCGCTCCAGCCTGTGGGGGACCCTGTGCACAGGCTGTGGACAACCTTTCCCCACAGGCTGTGGATAACTCCCTGACCTGCTCTTTCACTCCACACAGGCTGTGCAAACAAGATTCTTTTCAAGATTTTTATCTGGCGTGGCGAGGGTCATAAGATCGCCAGTTGCCTATTCTCGCCGGTTCGGAGGATTGCTTCCGATATCGGTCTCCGCCAGGCTCCGACCGTGGGATATCCGGATTGGTCGTCACAGAACGACGGCTGGGGCGCGCAGCCGCACGCCGCGCCGAACGTCAGGGCGGGCAGCTGGCCGGGGCCGTCGGACCCCACCATTCCCCGGCAGCGCAACGCCGTCGACCGGTACGGCGCCGACGACTACGGCCCGCCCGCGGATCACGGCCAGGCCGCCGACTACGGCCCTGCCGCCGACGCGGGCTTCCACACGTACGTCACCGGCGAGAACTACGACGGCTACGACGACCGCTGGCCGGACAACCTGGCCAACGTCCGGACGCCGGAGACGCGTCAGGGCTACGGCGCCGGCTACGACGAGCCGTCCCGCACCGAGCGCGACTACTGGACCGCACTGCTCTGGGCCGCCGGCTTCTATGCCGTGCCGCTGCTGGTGCTGATCATGCGGGCGCTGCTGCTTTCCGGCGAAGCCGACCCGGCCTGCGTGGCGGCCGGGCTCGGCGGCTGCGAGTCGGAGCGTTCGGCCGCCCTCGGCGATCTCATCGCCGGGTCTCCGCGCTGGGGTCTGGCACTGCTCGGCGCCCTCGCCATGGCGGCGGTGCTGCGCTGGGTCAGCGACAGCTGGCGTCCGGCCACCATCGGCTTCTGCTCCGCCGTCGTGGCCGGTGGTGCGACGACTGTCCTGCTCAGCATCATCTGAGGCGTTCTCGCCAGATCACGGCGAGCGCACGGTTTGGTCACGACCGGTTCCGCTTTCGTCTCAGGTACGCCACGGAAGCGGTAAATGATCATCATTGCGCTTCCCATGAAGTCCGGTATCCGACTCGGCCGGAATCACCCGGCCCGGACCGGCTTCACGGGAGGTCCCGATGAGACTGAGAAGCTCCGCCGTCGTCGTCTGCACCCTGCTCGCCCTGGCCGGCTGCGGTTCGAACGACGCGCCGGACAGCTCCCCACATCCACCCAGCCGGGGCGACGGGGCGCAGAACGAGACCGGCCCGCAGCGGCCGTCGCGCGACGACCTGTCCACCTTCGCGCTCGACGTGGACACCGCCTCGTACGGCTACGCGGCCGGCCGCCTGCGCGACGGGCGACGGCCCGACCCGGACACCGTTCGCCCCGAGGAGTTCGTGAACTCGTTCGACCAGCACTACCCGCAGCCGAAGGGCGACGGCTTCGCCGTGCACGTGGACGGCACGCGGCTGCCCGCCTCGCACGAGGCCTCCCGGGACACCCGGCTGCTGCGCATCGGCCTGCAGACCCGCGGTGAGGACAGCGAGCAGCGCAAGGACGCCGCGCTCACGTTCGTCGTCGACGTGTCGGGGTCCATGGCCGATCCCGACCGCCTCGACCTGGTGCAGGACGCCTTGCATACGCTCGTGGACCAGCTTCGGCCCACTGACGCGGTGGCTATCGTGACCTTCAACGACCGGGCCAAGGTCGTCCGGGAGATGACCCGGGTCGCCGAGAAGCAGCGGCTGCACGACGCGATCGACTCGCTGCGGGCCGGCGGCAGCACCAACCTCGGCGACGGCCTGGTCACCGGGTATGAGACCGCGCGCGACGGCTTCCGCGAGGGCTACAGCAACCGGGTCATCCTGCTGTCGGACGGTCTGGCCAACACCGGCACCACCGATGCCGACCGGATGCTGCGCCAGGTCCGCGAGGAGGCGGACAAGCAGATCGCGCTCCTCGGCGTCGGTGTCGGCAGCGACTACGGCGACGAGCTGATGGAGCGGCTGGCCGACCGCGGCGACGGGTTCGTGGTGTACGTCTCCGAGCGCCGCCAGGCCCGGGACGTCTTCGTGCGGCGGCTGCCCGCGACGCTGGCGCTGCGCGCCCTGGACGCCAAGGCGCAGGTGCAGTTCGACGCCAAGACCGTGTCGTCGTACGAGCTGGTCGGGTACGAGAACCGGCAGGTCGCCGACGAAGACTTCCGCAACGACCGGGTCGACGGCGGCGAGGTCGGCCCCGGGCACTCGGTGACCGCCCTCTACCTGGTGCGGCTCAAGCCGGAGGCCACCGGCCGGGTCGCGGAGGTGCGGGTGCGGTGGCTGGACCCGAGCACGAAGCAGCCCTCCGAGACGTACGAGTCGATCGCGGTCGGCGACCTGTCCGGCGAGTTCGCCTCGGCCGACCCGCGGCTGCGGGTCTGCTACGCGGCCGCCTTCTTCGCCGTGGCGCTGCGCGGCGGTGACGGCGCCCGCGCGGTGAACCTGGCCGACCTCGCGAAGATCGCCGACGACGCCGCCACCCGGCTCGACGAGCGCCCGGTCGACGACCTCGCCGACCTCATCCACACCGCCCAGCGCTTGTCCTGACGACCCCCACCACCGGCCGCAACTCTT
>NZ_BONI01000164.1 GCF_016862635.1 Catellatospora coxensis
TCAGAGGGCACATCCAATCGATGGATGTGCCCTCTGCTTTTGCCGAGTGACTAACTGAGCGACTAAGCCTCCTCGTCCGCCTGGTCCTCCTCGTCCGGAGCGGCGAAGATTTCATCCATGGCTCTCGCCCCGTCGAGCAGCATCGGGCGGAGCTGGTGACGGTAGACCGCCTCTGTCACCCGCGTGCCCGCGTGCCCGCATAGCTCAGCGATGTCCTCCAACCGCATCCCGCTGTCGGACAGCAGCGACACGAAGCTGTGCCGCAGCTCGCGCGGTGTCCACTCGGTGTGAGCGAGACCGGCCGACTTCGCCACACGGCGGAAGGCGCGGCGAACGTTGGCGGCGTCCAGGGCGGTGCCGACGCTGGAGGTGAAGACCAGGCCGGTGTCACGCCACATCTCGCCTGCCTGCTGGCGCGCGTGCTCCTGCTGGGTCTTGTGGCGAGTTAGCGCGTCGGTGCCGCGCAGTGGCAGCGCCAGCGTTCGGCGTGACTTCTTCGTCTTGGTGTCTCCACCAGCGCGAACCGAGCGCCACACGTGGATGCACGGTGGTGCCGGCGGACTGTCGAGTTCCACGTGATCCCAGGTCAGTGCGCGCAGTTCCTCCGTCCGTGCGCCGACTAGCAGCGAAATCACGATGTAGGCGCACAGCGGGCTGTCCTCGGCAGATGCCAGCAGCGCCTTCGCCTGGTCCAGCGTCAGCGACTTGGACGGGCGGCCCGACTGTCCCTGCGGTACGCCGCACAGCGCTACGACATTGCGTTTCACCTTGTCTCGCGCCATCGCCCGATTGACTGCCCGGTTCAAGCACTCGTGCAAGCGCCGAACGGTGCTGCTGCTGAGCATTGCCGCCTTAGCGGCCAGCCACCGATCCACGTCGTTGGCGCTGAGATCGCGGAGCTTACGTGCGCCCAGGTCCGGGATGATGTGGCCGCGTACGAGGTAGCCGTACTTCTCGACCGTGTTGCCCGACCGACCCGTCAGCCCGTACGTCAGCCAGTCCTCCATCGCAGCTGCGACGCTGTAGGTCTGAGAGGTGATGGCCAGCCCGTCTTCGTGGTCACGCATGACCTGCTTGAGCTTGGCGCGTGCCTCGGTCTTGGTCTTGCCGCTGCCCTTGCGCACGATGCGCTTCCCGGCTGGCGTGTAGCCGATGGTGACCTCTGCGATGTAGCGCTGGCGCTGCTCGTCCCAGTACAGGCCGCCTTCTCCACGGCCACGACGTTCGCTCATCAGGCGTTGCTCCTCATCGTCTCGTTCTCCAGCAAGGTGACGTAGTCAGCGATCGCGGCGGCCGACACCAGGCGGGCGCGCCCCTGCGTGACCGAGCGCAGGCGGCCAGCGCGAATCTGCTCGTAGATCACGGACCGGCTCATGCTGAGCAGGGTCATGACCTCGGGAATCTTGTAGAGCGCCTTCGGCGCGGGTCGGTCGGCTGGCCGCTCGGCGAGAGCGGTCGATGCCCTAGCGGGCTGCCGGGGTATCACGGTGTGCCTCCTGAGGCTGTTTGGTGATCGGTTGCGGGTTGGTGCTAGAGCGCTAGCGCGCTGGTGGGCGTGTGATCAGGGCGCTAGCAGGAGCGCTAGGTCTAGCGGGTCGGGCCGCTAGGTCTAGCGGCGGTTGGTGGTGGTCGGGCTGGGGAGATGTCCCGCGCTGCCGCGCGTCGGGGTGGGGCTGGATGGGCGGGCGGCGGGGACATCTCGGGTCGAGGGCGGGAGGTGGCCCCCGCGCGGGGCGTGTCGGGGTGGCGGTGGGACGGCGGCGCGCGACCGTCCCGCCTGGCGTTCCCCCGTCGTCCCCGCGCAGCGGGGGGCCACCTCCCTGCCCTCGTGGCTGATAGCAGCGCGCTGTGCGGGGGCTGCTGCGGGCGGCTTGGAGGCCGTTCGCGGGGGTGGTCGGCGCGGGGTGCTATCTGCTATCGGGCTGGTCGCCGGGCGGTTGGGGTGCTAGCGGAGCTGCTAGCGCTAGCAGTCGGGTGTGCTAGCGATAGCAGGTGGGTTTCGTCACGCCTGCCGTCGCTGAGGTGACGAAAGCGCGCCGATCCGTGTCCGTCCGGGCTCGGATCGGTTCGACGGCGCTCAAGACGGCTGAAACATCAGGAGGTCCTCACCGGCCCCCCGTGTGTTTCAGCAGGGGTTTCCTCGCGGACCGTCTACCGGCGGCTCTACCGGGTAACGGCGCGGCGTGCCTGGTGCCCGAAGGGCTGCTGTGGGGCCGTTTTCGGGGGGTGTTCGGCGGGGCCGTTACCCGTTACCTCTCGGCGTTGCTGCTGCTCACCAGCGGCGCGGCGGGTAACGGCAGGGGTAACGCCGCGGTTACCCGGTGATCGGCCGTTACCGGTGCCGTTACCGCTGTCCGGGGCGGGTAGCGGTAGCGGCGGTTCGGTGCCTGAAACCGGCCTGTGGGGCTGATTCCGGGGGTGCGCTGCGGTTGCCGCTACCCGCTACCTTTCGGCGTTTGCGCTGCTGGGGACAGGCATGGCGGGTAGCGGCACGGGTAGCGCCAGCGCTACCGGTAGCGGCCAGTCCGCTACTGCCGCTACCTCGCCGGGCGCGGTGGTCTGGCGCGTCTAGGGCGCCGGGGCCGGGGTCGCCCGCGGTGGGCTGTGGGCCGGTTTTGGTGCTCGGCCGGCGGATGCTCTAGAGCCTCTAGAGCGCTGGTGGACCGGGCTGCGGCTGCTCTAGAGGGTGCTCTAGGTCTAGAGCGTCGGTGGTCTAGACCTAGAGCGGCGCGCTATCCCCGACGTGAGAGTCGCGAGGTGCCCGCTGGGCGGGTTTTGGGTGCTGGCCGCCGGTCGGGGATAGAGGGCTAGACCGCTGGTGGTCGGGGATGTGCGGGGCTAGCGGAGGGGATAGGCCTATCGGCTGGTGGGGCTAGGCCTATCCCCTGCGGCGGGCGGTTAGGAGGTCGCGGCTTGGTAGTCGGGGTGGGCGGTCATGCAGTCGGGGCACAGGCCGAAGGTGAGCAGGACTGCGCCGACCGCGAGGGCTGCGGAGTGGATGCGGCGGGTGTAGCGGCGGCACCGGTCGCAGGTGGAGTCCTCCAGGTCGGTGGCCGGTCGCAGCTGCGGGGCGCAGTGCCCGCAGACGAGCACGCCGGGCGTCCACGCGGTGGTGTGCAGCACCATCGGGGACGCGGTGACGTGCGGGCAGAAGCGCGCACTGCCCGCTTCCAGGCTGGCGAACAGCGCGGACACCTGGTCGGCCAGCCACGGTTCGGTGCCGATGTCCATCGGCCGGTCCGGGCCGAACTGGGCGAGGTGCCCGCGGGCGTCGCGCACGGCGGCGCGGGCCTGGTCGGCGAAGGCGGTCGCGTTCACAGGGAGGCTCCTACGTGATCGTTGGTCGATGACTGTGCGTGTGCAGTCGCGCCATTCACGCCATTCGCGCCACGTTCTGGAACCTGGCGCGAATGGCGTAACTGTGGCGCGAATGGCGCGGACGGTTCTTCGCCGTCGCTGAGAGCGAGCTTCCAGACGGACCCTCCGCCGAAGCCGGAGCGGTCGGCGGTGACGCGGGCCTGCTGGCGTGCGCGGTCGAGGGTGCGGTCCGCGATGCCCTCGGCGCGCGCGGCTTTGAGCACGTCCTTCTTCGCGGCTTCGCCTCCGGCCTGCATGAGGAAGCCGACCAGCCAGGACGCTGCCGAGCTGCGTTCCTCGCGGCTGTCGGCCTGGTCGCCGGACTCGCTGAGGATGTCGGCCACCGACCGGTCGGACTCGCCGGTGAAGACCAGGCGGCCGGTGCTGGCCGGTCCCTCCTCGGTGGGGACCTCCACTGACTCGATGATGTAGCGCAGCGACGGCACATCCAGGCTGCCGAGGTTGTTCTTCACCTGCGACATCACGCACGAGCCGTCTCCAGCGCCGTCGTCGCGGGCGATGGCCATCACGGCGCGGGAGACCGCGGAGAACGCCCGCGATCCGGTGATCAGGTTGAGTGCGTCGCGGCTGTCGGACTTGTTGAAGTGCGCCAGCCCGACCACGGCGCAGCCGGTCCGGTCTGCCATCTTCACCAGCGGCTCAAGCGCCGTGCGTAGGTCGCGGTCGCGGTGGGTGTCGATACCGGCCTGGATCAGCGACAGCAGCGGGTCAGCGGCCAGTAGCGCCACGCCGAGCTGTTCGATCTCCACGGCCATGCCGTTGCAGTCGCGCGGGAGAGTGAGCTGGTCGAAAGCGCCGTCGTTGTCGACATCGACGCGGTACACCATGTCCAGGTCGGCCCCTGCGGCGTATAGGCGCGGGGCGATCGTCTGGCCCCACGAATCCTCCGTGGCGGCGTAGATGACCGGGCGCGGCGTGCCGTAGTGGATGCCGGGCAGTGTGCCCCTGGTGAGCTGTCCGGCCAGCCATGCGAGCGTCAGGGACTTTCCGATGCCCTCGCGGCCGGGGATGAGGGTCAGGGAACCGGCGGGGATGCGGCCGTCCCAGACCCAGCGGACCGGGCGCATCTTGACCGCCGACGCCGGTGTCAGGCGGATCGTGCGTCCGGCGTCCGCCGGGGGTGTCGGTGTGCTGGTTTCGTGTGTCACAGGTGCGGGTCCTCTCGTGAGTCCGGCGCGGTTGATGGCATCCGGAAGGGTGCGAGTAGGCGGGTCTGAGCGGGTCTGGTGGCGGCACCAGGCGGGCCGTGATGCCGCCACCGTGGCGGCACGTTGGCGGCACTTCAGGTGCGGTGCTGGCCTCACCGTCGTGATCTACGACCCCGGTGCCACGTCAACCCGGAACAGCGCAAACGCCGATAGGAAGATCAGCGTTTTGGTGATCTCCGGACCCGGGTGTCCGTCCACCGTGCGCAGCGCCGACAGCACCGGCCCGCAGCGCC
>NZ_BONI01000165.1 GCF_016862635.1 Catellatospora coxensis
GTGGACGTTTCCGCAGCTCAGTGACTGCGAGGACGACCGCGTGCCCCGCCCCGTGCCCTATGCCCCAACCACGATCCGCTTCGGGAGGCGGGCCGCGTCGCCGTGCGATGCCAGGTCCGACAGCGCCTTGGCGATCTCGGCATCACGCCCGTCAACCGCGTGCAGGTAACGCTTGGCCGCCGCCATGCTCGCGTGCCCTAGCCGCTTCATCAGATCGGCCATGGTCGCCCCGGCCTGGGCTGCGAGGGTCTGCCCGGTGTGGCGCATGTCGTGGATCGTGAACTCATCCAGACCAGCGGCGCGGCGTGCACGTACGAACGCCTGGTAGAGCGTGTTGCCCCGCAGCGGCGACCCATCGCGGCTGATGAACAGGCGCTCCTTGCCAGCGTGTTCCTCCAAGTGCAGCCGGACGATCGGCATCACGTGCGGCGGGATGGACACCGTGCGCTTGCCCGCCGCCGTCTTGGGGTCAGCGTCGAACGCCTTCCGCGTGGCCAGCAGCTCAATCCGGTTCTTGCGCACGGTGATCGTGTGCGCGGTGAGGTCAACATCCTCGGTGAGCAGACCGGCGATCTCCCCACGACGCAGACCGCACCACGCGGCGATCAGGACGGCAGTGCGGTACCGGGGGGTGATCGCGTCGACCAGGGCGAGGATCTGCGCGGGGGTAGCGACCGGCCGCTCTGCCGCCTTCACCACGCCAGCACCCGGGATCTGGCAGGGGTTACGCGCGATGACGTTCTCACGCACCGCCGTGTTCATGACCATGCGCAGGAAACGGTAGGTCTGCGAGATCGACGTCTTGCCGCCCTTGCCCCGGAGAGCCGCCGCGTGCCACTCCCGAACCCGCATTGCCGAAACAGCCCGGAGGGGCATGTCCAGCAGCGGGACCAGGTGAAGGCGCATGTTGCGCTCGCAGGTCTCACGCCAGCGCGGGCCGATCCGCTGACTGTCGCGCAGCACCGCACGTGCGTACTCCCCCAGCGTGATCGACCCCGCCCGGTCGTCCAGCCAGGTTCCGCGTGACAGGTCGGCCTCGACCAGCGCGAGCCAGCGTGACGCATCGGCTTTGCGGGTGAACGTGTCCGGGGCGTTCTGCCGCTGGCCGGACGGGTCGATGAATGACGCCTGGAACCGCCCCGAGGGCAGTTGCCGAACCTTCCCGAATTGACGGCGCTTGGCCATCAGGCCACCACCCTTCCGTTTGACCAGGCCACGGACACCGGGTTGACGGTGCCGGCGGAGATGAAGGCGCGTACTGCGCTCTCGGGAATCCGCACGTGGCGGTCGCCGAGCTTGACGAAGGTGATGCGACGCTCAGCGGTCAACCGTCTGACGAATCGCACACCGGTGTTGAGCAGGACGGCGACCTCCTCCACCGTGAGGAGCCGGTCCGCCGTGACAGCGCTTGCGCGGCTGATCGCGGGCCTGGTCAACTGCGCACCCCCTCCACCAGATCGAGGACGGAGGCCGTTACGAGGTAGACCCGGCCGCCGAGGCGGCGCGAGGGCAGTTCGCCGCTGTTGGCGGCGCGGTAGGCGGCGGATCGGGAGATGCCCAGCAGCTTGGCGGCGGCGGTGACTTCAAGGAGTAGGGGCAGGGTGGCGCGGTCGTTGCGGTTCACGGTGCGTTCCTCCGGTCAGGCGGCCAGGGCGAGGGCGGTGGGTGGCGGGGCGGGGTCGAGTGCTTCGCGGAGTTCGCTGTGCCAGCGGCGGCGTTCGGAGACCGCGCGCATGAGCCGGACGGCCAGGCTGTCCACGTCGGGGTCGTCGGGGCGGGCCATCTCGAAGTGGTAGCGGTGCGGGTCGTCGGCTGGTTCCTCGCCCTCGGCGAGCGCGCCGGACAGCACGGTGCGGACCCATGCGCGGTTGTCGGCGCGGTGGTCGGCCAGGGTCTTGCCGGACCACTGCCGGGAGACGAGCACGCGCCGTCCGGTGAAGCCGAGCGTGGTCCGCTGGTGCACCTTGCCGGAACAGCGGCCCGGGGTCAGGCCAGGCTTGGCCTGGTCAGGCTGCACCCCGTACAGCAGCCAGTTTGCGCACGTCGGGGAGCAGGGCAGGACGGACAGCTCAGCGTGGAGGCGGTCGAAGTGGGCCTGTTGCGGGTCGGTACGGACGGCGGTGTCGTCTACCAGGTCCTTGGTCAGGTACTTGGTGACGTACCGGATGGCGCGCTCGGCGTCCTTGGTGCCCTGCTCGATCCCCCGCGCGTCCACTCGCCCGAGGCGCACCACGTCGGCGGGGCTGGCATCGTCGGCGTCCAGGGCGTCCAGGGCGTCCGCCCACGGGGTTAGCGGCGTGCCGGTACGGGGGTCGCAGTACGCCTCGGCGTCCGCGTTCCAGACCGGCACCTTGCCGTTGACGTCGTACACCGGGCGGTCGAACTGCGGCCACCACACCTGGTGGTAGGTCGCGGCGGCGACCTGGCGCATCAGCGCACGCGGGACGGTGCCGCGTACGGCGAAGTGAGCATGCGGGGCCAGACGGCGCTGTAGCTCGACGGCCCCGGCGTACTGGACGTTCCACCCGGCGGCGCGGCGCAGGTTCTGCCAGAACCGGTCCAGGACCCGCGCGAAGTGGATGGAGTCCAGCGCCGCGCGGCGGTAGTCGTAGGTCTCCGGATCGACCGGGGTGCCGATCAGCGGGTCGTACTCGGCGTGCATGACGCCGCACTCGCACGTCTGGACCCACTTGCCCCGGCGCAGCGCCGAGTGGACCGGGCCGTGCGAGCCGAGGGTGAGGGTGAGCAGAGTGGAGGGGCGGTGGGCCTTGCCGTCCTTGCCGCGGTAGACCCGCCCGACCGTCCGGGCATCAACCGGGAGTTTCGGGAGATCGACGGCGTCGGTCCGCCGGCGGGTGGAGCGCACCCGCTTGGGCTTGGCGTCGGCCTGCGGCACGAGCGCGCCGCGCACGCGGCAGGTGGACAGTTGCTCGTCCAGCTCGGTCACGGCGTCGTCGATGTCGCGCAGCTGCGAAGCCCGCTCAACCTGGGACATGGGCTCGTAGGCCAGGGCGGCGCGGTCGAACTCCAGATGCGCGCGGGTGGTCACCAGTGCCACCACGTCATCGGCCGGGGCCTCGACCGTGACGGTGGGTTCGTCAGTCAGGTGCCAGCCCTCGCGGATCTGCTGGCGGCGCAGCTTGCGCGCCTTCTCGGCACAGGGCTTGCACTTGGACGCCAAGCGCGCCCCGCATGGCACGTCGATGACCTCGGTCAGGCCGGTGTCCAGGTCGGTGCGGCGCAGCGCGACCGGGCGGACACACACGCCGTGTTCCTCGGCCAGCGCCGCCAGGACATCCCGCGCGACCGGCATGGACATGCGGTCAGCTCGCGACCCCGGACGGGGCCGGACCGGGTCCGGGGACGGTCCCGGCGCGTCCGGGACGGGGTCGGACAGCCCGTCGTGATCGTCCCGGACAAGCGCGCCGCCAGACCCGGGTTCCGCGATCTTCGACCCCGCTTCTACGTCCACCCGGAACAGGGAAGACGCGACCGGCGAGATCACCGTTTCGACGGCGGCAGAAGCGGACACGGACCCGGACACGGAAGCGGCATCAGGACCGGACAGACCCGGGTCAGCGGGGCGTCCGCTGACCGGGACCGTCCGGGACGGCGGGACCGTCACCAGGGCACCTCCTCGCCCGCGCGCTCGGCCAGGGTGTCGCGTCCGGTCATCGGGATGAACCCAGCGCCGCAGCACTGCTGGCACTCGAACCCGTCGGCGTCGATGCGCATCCCCTGGCAGCAGCCGCACGGCACCCACGAACCCGGGTTGATGTCCGGGACGCAGTCCTCGTGCAGGCTGGCGGTCCGGTGTCCGCACCCGAGGCAGCGCGGCAGCGGCACCGACAGGAACACCGGCGGCACCGAGATCGGCGCACCGGACACGGGCGCAACCGGCGACAGCGGCGCGGCGGGAGCAATGGCGTCCAGGACGAACGGGACCGGCAGCGCGATTTCGATCAGGCCGAACGCGCAGTAGCAGGGGTCGTCCTCGGAACCGAGGCGGAAGCCCTCGCCCTGGCAGTCCGGGCAGACCTGCCAGACCGAACGATCGTGGGCGGTGACACAGCGAGCCGACTCGCACTCACGGGTGCCGCAGTAGATGCAGACACCGGCAAAGTTCAGCCGAGTGGGTCGGGTGGCGACGGCGAACGTCGCGATAGACTGCGTGTGCATCGTGATCCTC
>NZ_BONI01000166.1 GCF_016862635.1 Catellatospora coxensis
TGCCGAGGAACTGTCCCGGCCGGGTTACTGGGTCGACCACGTACGCCGTCCGGTGCTGTTCGCCGACGCGGTCGGCGCACTGGCCCGTGCGGGTGCCTCCACGCTGCTGGAGGTCGGGCCGGACGCGGTGCTCACCGCGATGGCTTCGGAGTTCCTGACGGCGGACACCGTCGCGGTCGGTGTTCAGCGGCGCGAGCGCGACGAAACCCGCGAGCTGCTCACCGCGCTGGGCGCGATCTTCACCCGGGGCGTCGAGGTCGACTGGCGGGCGCTGCTGGCCACGACCGGCGGCGGCCGGGTGGACCTGCCGACGTACGCCTTCCAGCGGCAGGGCTTCTGGTACACCGACAGCCGGACGGGCTCGGGGCTCACCGCGGCGGGGCTCGGGGCCGCGCGGCATCCGCTGCTCGGCGCGAGTGTCGAACTGGCCGCCGGTGACGGGCTCGTCGTCACGGGACGGCTGTCCCGGCAGACCCACGGCTGGCTGGCCGACCACGAGATCCGGGGGGCCGCGCTGCTGCCGGGCACGGCGTACGCCGAGCTGGCGCTGTGGGCGGGGGAGCAGGCCGGCTGCCCCGAGGTGCGGGAGCTGACCATCGTCGCGCCGCTGGTCCTGCCCGCACAGGGTGCGGTGCTGCTGCAGCTCGCCGTCGCGGGGCGGCCGGATGACGAGCGGCGCGAGTTCGCCGTCTACTCCCGACCCGACGGGTTCGACCTGCCCTGGGTCCGCCACGCCGAGGGCGTGCTGACCGCCTCCTCCGACGACGTGCCCGCGGTGAGCGGGGACATCTGGCCGCCCGCCGGGGCGTCGGAGATCGACCTCGACGGCGTGTACGACCGCCTGACCGAGCACGGCTACGGCTACGGCGACGCCTTCCAGGGCCTGCGCCGGGTGTGGCGACGCGACGGCGACGTGTTCGCCGAGGTGGCCCTGCCCGCGTCGCAGCAGCCGAACGCGGCCTCCTACCTGCTGCACCCCGCGCTGCTCGACGCCGCGCTGCACCCGCTGCTGCCGGGCGTGACCGGCGACGACCGCCCGGCCGCGCTGCCGTTCACGTTCTCGGGGGTACGCGTTCACGCCCCGGGCGCGGGCGCGCTGCGGGTCGCGTACACCTGGACCGGCCCGGAGACGGTGCGCCTGCGCGCCGCCGACGCCCACGGCCTGCCCGTCGCCAGCGTCGACGAGCTGCGCTGGCGTCCGGTCACCGGCGACGCCGCGGACCCGTCGCTCGGGGCGATGTATACGATCGCGCCGGTCCCGGTCGCCATCGACCCGGCGGCCACGGCGGCGGTCACCAGCTGGGACGACTACCTCGCGGAGAAGGCCGGACCGGCCGACACGGTGCTCTACCGGGTCACCGCAGACCGGGACGCCGACCCCGCCACCGCGGCGAAGGCCGCCGTCGCGGACACCCTCGCCGTCGTGCAGCAGTGGACCGCGGATCCCCGCGGATCGCGGCTGGTCGTGCTGCTCGACGACGCCGACGCGCTGCGGCTGTCCGGCGTACGCGGCCTGATCCGCACCGCCGCCACCGAGTACCCGGGCCGGTTCGCGCTCGTCGCCACCGACGGCGACCTCGCGGGGCTGCCGCAGGCGCTGGCCACCGGCGAGACCGAGCTGACGCTGACCCGGGGCGAGGTGAGCGCGCCGCGCCTGGTGCGGGCCGCGCCGAGCACCGCTCCGGTGACCGCGCCCGACCCGGCCGGCACCGTCCTGATCACCGGCGCGAGCGGCGCGCTCGGCGGGCTGCTGGCCCGCCACCTCGCCCGCGCGCACGGTGTACGCAACCTGCTGCTGCTCAGCCGCCGCGGCCCCGACGCCCCCGGCGCGGCCGAGCTGTCCGGCGACCTCGCCGCGCTCGGCGCGAGCGCCCGCATCGTCGCCTGCGACACCGCCGACCGGGACGCGCTCGCGCGGGTGCTGGCCGGGATCGCCGCCGACGCCCCGCTGACCGCGGTCGTGCACGCGGCCGGGGTGCTCGACGACGGCATCCTCTCGGCGCTCACCCCGCGGCGGCTCGACCCGGTGCTGCGGGCCAAGGTCGACGCCGCCTGGCACCTGCACGAACTCACCCGCGGCCTGGGGATCACCCGGTTCGTGCTGTACTCGTCGATCTCGGGGCTCATCGGCGCGGCCGGGCAGGCCTCGTACGCCGCCGCGAACACGTTCCTCGACGAGCTGGCCGCCCAGCGCCACCAGGCGGGGCTGCCCGCGACCTCGCTGAGCTGGGGTCTGTGGGAGCAGTCCGGCGGCATGGCCGACGCGCTCGGCGCGGCCGACCTGGCCCGGATGGCCGCGACCGGCGTTCTCCCGCTTGCCCACGCGCCTGGTCTGGCGCTGCTCGACCAGGCCTGGCGGGACGACCGGCCGCACCTGGCGCCGCTGCGCTTCGACGCCGCCGCGCTGCGCCGGCCGGGCGCGACCGTGCCGGGGCTGCTGCGCGCCCTGGTGCCGGTGCGGGCTCGCCGGGGCCGCGACGGCGACGGGCCGGCCGTGGCCCGCAGACTCGCCGCGCTGCCCGAGCCGGAACGCGCCCGCGCGCTCGCCGACCTGGTGCTCGGCGAGGTCGCCGCGGTGCTCGGCCGGACCGACCCGGGGGCGATCGACCCGGCGCGGGCGTTCCGTGAGCTGGGCTTCGACTCGCTGACCTCGATCGAGCTGCGCAACCGGCTCGCCGCCGCGACCGGGCTGCACCTGCCGACGACCCTGGTCTTCGACTACCCGTCCGCGCACGAGCTGATCGGCTACGTGGCCGGCGAGCTGTCCGGCGGCACGGTCGCGCGGCAGGCCGCACCGGCCGCCGCCGTGTCCGGCGACCCGATCGTGATCGTCGGCATGGCCTGCCGGTACCCGGGCGGGGTGGCCTCGCCCGACGACCTGTGGCGGCTGGTCGCCGACGGCCGCGACGCGATCTCCGGCTTCCCGGTGAACCGGGGCTGGCCGGACGACATCTTCGACCCCGACCCGGAGCGCCCCGGCCGCACCTACGTGCGCGAGGGCGGCTTCCTGCACGAGGCCGACGAGTTCGACGCCGAGTTCTTCGGCATCTCGCCGCGCGAGGCCCTGGCCATGGACCCGCAGCAGCGGCTGCTGCTGGAGACCGTGTGGGAGACGCTCGAGAGCGCGGGCATCGACCCGGCGACGGTGCGCGGCAGCCAGACCGGTGTCTTCGCCGGGCTGATGTACCACGACTACGCCCCGCCGGTGCACCAGATGCCGGAGGAGCTGGAGGGCATCCTGCTCACCGGCAACACCGGCAGCGTGCTGTCGGGCCGGCTGGCGTACCAGTTCGGCCTGGTCGGCCCCGCCGTCACCGTGGACACGGCCTGCTCGTCGTCGCTGGTCGCGCTGCACCTCGCGGTCCAGGCGCTGCGCAGCGGCGAGTGTGACATGGCGCTGGCCGGTGGCGTGACCGTGATGTCGTCGCCGGGCACGTTCGTGGAGTTCAGCCGCCAGCGCGGCCTGTCGCCCGACGGGCGCTGCAAGGCGTTCTCGGCACGGGCCGACGGCACCGGGTGGGCCGAGGGCGTCGGCATGCTGCTGGTGGAGCGGCTGTCCGACGCGCAGCGGCTGGGACATCAGGTGCTCGCGGTGGTACGCGGCTCGGCGGTCAACCAGGACGGCGCGTCGAACGGCCTGACCGCGCCC
>NZ_BONI01000167.1 GCF_016862635.1 Catellatospora coxensis
CGGAGCACCGCTCCGGCCACGCCGCCTGTTCTGTCGTTCGTTACCGGTATGCCGCGCCCAGCGCCTTGAGCCGGGCGTGGACCCCGTCGTACGCGCCGGCGCGCCCCAGGTACGCCTTGGCCACCTTGGCGACCATGGTGTAGTTGGTGTCGCAGACGTTGCCGACGGGCGCCTCCCCGGCCTGGCTGACCAGCTGCAGCGAGTCGAGCAGGTCGAGCCCGGTCAGCTCGGACACCCAGGTGACCAGGTCGTGCTGGCTGATCCGGAACGCGTCCTCCAGCGGCCGGGCCGAGCCGGTCGCCATGAGGTGCGTGTCGGACTCCAGCCGCGGCCACGGCGTGCCGACGCCCTTGATCAGGTCGACGACGAGCACGGTCTCCATCGCGGCCTCGACCGCGACGCCGGACACCTCGCCCTGGCCCTGGCGGGCGTGGCCGTCACCGACGGCGAACAGCGCGCCTTCGACGTTGACGCCGAAGTAGGCGGTCACCCCGGCGCGCAGTTCCGGGGTGTCCATGTTGCCGCCGTGCGCGTCGGGCGTGATCGTCATCCGGGCCTCGAACGCGCCCGGCGCGACGCCGACGGTGCCGTGCATCGGGTCCAGCGGCAGGTCCACCGTGAAGTCCGAGTTGCGGGCGCTGTAGCGGGCGACGCCCGCGGCGAGGTCGATGTCGTACACCCAGACCCGCTCCTCCAGCGGCGGCTGCAGGGTCGCGGTGTGCGACGTCGAGGTGAGCGCGCCGAAGTGCGGGAAGGTGCTGGACACGGCCCAGTCGCGGGCCGGGGTGATGGACACGAAGTGCAGCGCCAGGGTGTCGCCCGGCTCGGCCCCTTCGACGAAGAAGGGGCCGGTGACCGGGTTGAGGTACGGGAACCGGCAGACCTGCGAGGGCAGGTCGCCGAATCCCCGGACCGCGCCGCCGAAGCAGTCCTCGGTGCGGATCTTGAGCACGTCCCCGGGGCGGACCTTCGCCACCGGCGGGTTGGGCCCGAAGGTGTACGCCAGCTGCTCCGGGGTCGGGTCGAACTCGATGTACTCGCTCACGCGACGTCCACGTCGGTGTCGTTGCCGCCGACGCCGGACAGCTTCGGGGCGCGGCCCATCGCGTACAGCACGCCGAGCGCGAGCAGGCCGAGGCCGATCCAGATGAAGCCGGTGATCTGGGTGTAGAGCTTCATGTTGATGAGCACCGCGATCAGCAGGCCGGCGCCGACCAGCGGCACGACCAGGTGCAGCAGCCAGTTGCGGCTGCCGTTGCGCACCACGTAGTGCCAGATGACCGCGGCGTGCAGCGCCAGCCAGGCGACCATCGCGCCGAAGTTCACCATGGTGGCGATCAGCGTGATGGTGTCCTCGCCCTTCTCGGTGAGGTAGTACAGCGCGGTGCCGGAGATGGCCAGCGAGACCAGCGCGGTGAACAGGACCGCGTTGACCGGCGAGGCGTGCTTGCTGGACACCTTGGCCAGGAACTTCGGCAGCTGCTTGTCGCGGGCCATCGCGAACAGCAGACGCGACAGGGCGGTCTGGGCGACCATCGAGTCGGGCAGGCCCCAGGCGATCGCGGTGGCGACCAGGCACAGCGTGGCCAGCCACGGCGCGCCCGCGGCGACCTCGGCGGCGGCGTAGAAGGCGTTGCCGACGGTCGCGGCGTCGCCGCCGATCAGGGCGGCCGGGTCGGTGACGAACAGCGACGCGACCCAGGTCTGCGCGATGAAGATCAGACCGGCGAGCAGCAGCACGACGGCCATGGCGCGGCCGACCTGGCGGGCGCCGCCCTTGCTCTCCTCGGCCAGCATCGAGATGCCGTCGAAGCCCAGGAAGCTGAGCGCGGCGACCGACACCGAGCCGAGCACGATGCCGAAGCTGAAGTTGTCGGAGTTGAAGAACGCGCTGGTCCAGTCGCCGTTGCCGCGCCCGTCGGCCAGGCCGATGATGCCCATGACCAGGAAGATGCCGAGGACGATGAGCTCACCGGCGATCATGATGTTGATGGCGACGGCGGTGAGCCGGATCCCGAAGTAGTTGATCACGGCGTTGATGGCGACGAAGCCGACCAGCCAGATCCACGCCGACACCGACGGCACCGCCGCCTCGATGGTGACCGACGCGACCAGGTAGAGCAGGCCCGGAACCAGGAAGTAGTCCAGCATGATGGCCCAGCCGGCGATGAAGCCGACCGGCGCGGCGATCCCGCGGCCCGCGTAGTTGTAGACGGACCCGGCGATCGGGAACGCCTTGACCATCTGCGCGTACGACGAGGCGGTGAACAGCATCACGACCAGGCCGGCGATGTACGCCAGCGCCACCATGCCCTGCGAGGCCGCGTAGACCGAGCCGAAGATCGCGAACGGTGCGATCGGCACCATGTAGATCAGGCCGTAGAACAGCAGGTCGGTGAAGCTGAGCGAGCGGCGTAGCTGGGGGGTGTAGCCGAACTTGCTGAGCTCGGGGTCACCGGCCGGTGTGGCCGCGTCCCCCGTGGCCGCCGTGGAAGGCGTGAGCACGGACATTACCGAGCCTCCAGTTGTCATCTGATGTTCGACGTAGAGTGGCGCGACGCACACGCCAACGTCTCATTGGCGAGTACCGCCGACCCGCCGGGTAGATGTGAGCTCCGGACAAGTACTCCCACCGGCTAGTTGTCCGGACCGTCCAATGCGGCCAGCGCGTCCCGGACGAACGGGTGAGTCGCCGACAGATTCGTATCGGCCAGCACCATCGTCAGCAGCCGCCGCGCGTCGTCGACCGACGCGTCCCCGGCCTCCTTGCGCCGCCGTCGCCGCCCGTCGCTGGCCTGCTGCTCGGCCCGCACCGCCGGGTAGATGCCCGACAGCAGGCCGCCGGTCTGCAGCACCTCGTCACAGCGGCGCGCCAGGTCCTCGGTCGGCCAGCGCTCGCCCGACTCGACCTTGGCGATCATCGCCTCACTGTGCGGCATACGCTGCGCCAGCCGGCCCTGCGAATACCCGCGTACGCCACGCCACCAGCGCAGTTGCGCCGCGAAGTCCCTGGCCGCCGATGCCTGCGCGCGGCCCGTCAAGGGCTCGGTCATGCCCCGCCTCCGAGGGGTCAGTGTCCACAAAGGACGTACCGTACCGCTCCCACCCCGCGCGGCTGAAAACACGAGACAGTAAACAACACCGACAGGCGGTCGTCCATGCATGAATACGCTTGACGTGCTCCCCGCCCTAAAGGACGAGGACTCCCTTGGTCGCCCTCGGGTCTTCCTGTTTCGT
>NZ_BONI01000168.1 GCF_016862635.1 Catellatospora coxensis
TTCCAGCTCGTCCGGGGCCTTTATTTGGTTGTGGCAGCTTCTCTAGAGAAGCTCACCTGTCCCAACCGTACCACGAGTTCTCTAGAGAAGTCCGCGCGAATGTGCCAACTTGCTTCGTCCCTGCTGAAAGGTGATTTCCGCTTTCGGGTGGGTACCCGTAGCCTGTCCTCTAGAGAGGTTCGCGGAGGTAGAGACGATGGCACCTGACACACCTGACCGCGTGCCGCACCGCTATATGGAGATCGCTAACGACCTGCGTGACGCCATCGCACGTGGTGAGTACCAGGTAGGCGACCGACTCCCCGGTGAGAACGCGATCATGCAGCAGTACGCCGTAGCTCGGATGACTGCGCGAGATGCACTGGCCGTTCTTCGTCACGAGGGCATCGCCGTGGCGCGGCAAGGTGCCGGCGTCTTCGTCACGTCCCGGAAACGGCTCGTCCGCGACAGCACCGGGCGCTACTCGCGCACGGCGGTCAGCACGTCGCAGTTCAAGGCCGACGCGACGAACTCCAACCAGCTCGCGGCGTGGGAGCACGTCAGCCGTGAGGTAGCAGCAACGAACCAGGTGGCGGAAATGCTCGGCGTCGCCACGGGGGAGCCGGTCATGGAGACCGTCTACCGGTTCTTCGCTGACGAGCGGCCCATCCAGCTTTCCTGTTCGTGGGAGCCGCTGTCAGTCACGCGCGGCACGCCGATTGAGCTACCCGAAGGCGGGCCGATCACTGGTGTCATCGCGCGGATGGACAGCATCGGTGTGCCCATCGATCGGGTCGTGGAGAAGGTGACCGCGCGGGCGGCGACACCCGCAGAGGCGGACGGACTGGACTTGCCGCCTCGGGGTGCCTACGTCATGGTCATCGAGCGGACGCACTACGCCGGAGATCGTGCCGTCGAGGCGTGCTACATCACGTTCCCCGGTGACCGCTACGAGCTGACCTATACGATCCCTGTTCCGGCTCTAGCCGAGTGACTAGCTTCACCAGATGTGCGCATTTCAATACCACCTGACATGCGACAGCCCTGGATCCCTCCCGTCGCAGCTTGGGAAGGTGATGTAACCTGCGCCGTTGTGACTGGTCGGAGAGCAGCGTTGCTGGTGGCGGGACTCGCGGCAGTCATCGCAGGCTTTGCCGACCTGGCAATCCAGCGAGGCAACGCGAACGATCGGGTAGCCGCAGGCTCGGCCGTTGAAGCTGTAGTGGTCGCGAAGCCGCGGGCGTTTCTCCTGTCGGGTGGATTCCGGGTCCTGGATGTCCGATATTCGTTGGACGGCCAGCAGTACACGGCGACTTTGGGCGGTGCTGGGTTCGACGGCGAGACGGCGCGCTACAGCGGGCTTGAACCAGGCGACGCTCTGACCATGTACGTCGACCGTCACGATCCGAGTGTGGCGGCAACAACGAGCGGCCTGATGAGTGAAGGCCGATGGACCTTCGCCCCCTGGTTTTTGTGGTTAGCCGGCGCGAGCCTGTTCAGCTGGCTCGTGGCAACTCGCCGCGACAGTGCGGCGATGGCGGAGTCGCTGTCCCCGTAGCGCAGCGATTGATAGCCGCAGAACCTGTCGCACGTCTACTGGTATCGCTCTGTCGCGCATCACCCGGTACCTGACACGGCTCTAGCCGAGTGATTGCCGAATTAGTCTCTATGAGATCAAGGCGGCGCTGACGCGCCGCACCGTGGCCGCTCGCCCTTCCCCCGCGCTCTGCCTCCGGCCCGCGCGGGGAGGGCGGCGGCCCGCACCGGCGTTCATGCCGAAGTCTCTAGCGCCATTCAGAACCCTCCCCAGCGCCTCTCAGGGCACCTTTCGGCCGCTCCAGCGCGACACCGTTAGAGGGCTAGGCCGCAGGCTGCACATCGATCCAGGGGCTAGCGCGAGCGCTAGACCTAGCGGGTCGGGTCGCTAGGTCTAGCGGCGGCTGATGGGTGGTCGGGTTGGGGAGGTGGCCTCCCGCTGCGCGGGGGCTGCGTGCTTGGTCTGGTTCGTCAGCCCGCCGGAGGCGGGGGCCAGGCCACCTCCCTTGCTGGCGCTGCTGCTAGCAGGAGCGGCGCAGGGTGGCCGGGAGTGGACGAGAGGCCGTTTGTGGGCTGGGTTGGCGCTGAGGGTGCTATCTGCTATCGGGCTGGTCGGGGGTGCTAGCGATAGCAGCGCTCGGCGCGGTTGTCCCCGGTCGGCGCGCTCACCCTTGATGGGCGATGAGCTGGAGGTGTCCCCGAGACGGGGGTGTGTCAGGGACACGCGCCGGGTGGACGGGTAACGGCGTGGGACTGTGGCCGAGGTGGCGGCTAGAGCCGTTTCCGGGCCGTTGTCGGCGATGCCGTTACCCGTTACCTCTCGGTGTTGGCGCTGATGGTCGAGGGTGCGGCGGGGTAACGGCGGGGGTAACGCGGCCGTTACCCGGTGGCCAGCCGTTACCGGCGGGGTTACCGCCAACCAGCGGGGACATCTCCGCGCCGCGTAGGTGTTCGCGTGACGGGCGGTAAGCGTCCAGTCGTCCGGTCGCGTCCGGTGGGTCGGGCCAGAACGCGCCCGTACGTGCGCGCGGGGGCGTGAGACGAGTAGACGAGTGGACGACCGGACGGTTACGCGCGGTGGGGGTAGCGGTAGCGGCGCATGGGTGGCCGTAGGCCGCCTGTGGGCCGTTTTCGGAGGTGTGCGGCGGGGTGCCGCTACCCGCTACCTTTCGGCGTTGCCGCTGCTGGTGTGTGGTTCAGCGGGTAGCGGGACGGGTAGCGCTGGCGCTACCGGTAGCGGCCGAGCCGCCAGCGCCGCTACCTGTCTAGGGCGCCGGGGCAGGGTGTCCGCGGTGGCTTCCCGGACCGGTTTTGGTGCCGTGCCGGCGGATGCTCTAGAGGGTCTAGAGCGCTGGCGGGGCGAGTGCAGCCGCTCTAGACCATGGTCTAGGTCTAGAGCGTCGGTGGTCTAGACCTAGACCGCTGAAACACCAGAGACCGTGACGATCGCCAGACGGGTCGCTGTCCATTGTGGTCCGGGCGATCGCTGCCGCGCCGCTGCGCGGCTTGCCCTCGGCGGTCGTGGCAGCGCCGTAGAAGCAAGATCAGACCGTGCACCGAACGTGCCCCAAGGCACGGCGACAGCCGGTCGTGCGCGGTCAGCCACGGTCACTCAGCCGGGTTGCCGAAACGTGGACGCAAAAAAGCCCCGAACCGCGTTTCCGCAGGTCGGGGCT
>NZ_BONI01000169.1 GCF_016862635.1 Catellatospora coxensis
GGAGATCTTCAGGTTGGTACCCGGGATCGAGTAACCACCGGCCACGGCCGAGGAGTGCGCCCAGATGGCGTAGGTGCCCTGGGCACCGCCGCCGCCCGACTTGTCCTCACCCGCGTGCACCAGCACCAGGTGGTCGATGACGCCGTCCGGCTCGTAGAAGTTGCCGTCGCCGTCCCGGTCGCCCTGGTCCTCGATGTCGTAGTCGGCCCAGGGGAAGTTCGGCTGAGCGGCGGCGAGGGCGGTGACCGCGTCCATCGCCATCTGCTGCGGGCCGAGCGGGTTGTCCGGGTGACCGTTCATCGACTGGATCGCCGGCATCTGCCAGGCGCCGTTCTCGTCCTGGTAGCAGGTCGTCGCGGCGTACCAGCCCTCGGAGTGGGGCAGGGTGATCCACGGGGTGGCCTGGCCCTCGACGGTGTAGGCGCCCTTCGACATCTCCAGGTACATGTTGCGCATGGTCAGACCGGACAGGTCGATGCCCTTTTTGCCGTCCGGGCCCTTGAGGTCCGGGCGCACGCGCTCGGTGATGCCCTTCGAGGTGTAGAGCATCTTGTTGTAGTGGTCCTGGTTGAAATCCTTGACCCACATCGAGTTGTTGTCCAGGTGGGACATCGTCGCGGGGTTCGGGATGCCGTTGTGCAGCGGACCGTTCTGGACGGTTCCCGGAACGCAGGTCCGGTCCGCGTCCGTCGACGACGTCACCATCTCACCGGTGAAGTCGTCGTTGGCGTTCGGGTTGTACTCGACCAGCATCGTCAGCAGCTTGGCGACCTGGGTGGTCGGGGCCTGCTTGATCTTGCGAGGGCTCTTGCGCTCCTTGATGGACTTCGCTTCGAGCTTGGCGAGCTGGTGCGCGGTGAGGGGGTTGCCGGCCGCGTGCTTCTTGTCGAAGGCACGGGTCTTGTCTTCCTTCGCACCGTAGACGCCGCCCGCGCCCTTGGTCTCCTTGCCCGTGGTGTCCGGCTGGATCGCGGGCTCGGCGTAGTTGATGTAGAACTCGCTCGGGCTGATCACGGCCGTCGGACCCGCAGCGGCGGTGGCCGCTGTGGGTGCGGTCAGCCCGACAGCTGCCAGTGCCAGCGCTGGAACGGCAGCTAGTAGCCGCCGTTTCCGCTGCGCATGGATGGCGTGCTTCATGGTCACTCCATTCCTCGGGGTGTCCGCCCAGGCAGGGGGTGCCGGGGCGGTAACAGGTGGAGACGAGAGGCGTGAAAGCCTGCCCTCCCACGCCATACGCGGCTTCACGTGGCGGATGGAGTTCTGCGACTCACGTGAAGCAAGCACTTCACAATCGCAAATGAATGCACTACGACGCATGGTCCGGACATCGGATCGCGTCGCATCAAACGGTTGATGTTTGTTGTCCCATTTCGACATGTCGGCATCAGCCGAACGGTGGATGCCGGTGTAGGGCTCCCGCGACGCGAATGTCGTCGACCGTATGACGGCCGGTGGCTGACCTGGGCGGCAATGACGAAGAGGGCGACCCGCCGGATGCGGGCCGCCCTCTTCAGCGATGGTGCGATGGTGCGGTGTGCGGTCAGCCGTTCGCAGGCGTGACGTGCACGGTGGCGTACGAGTTGTCCTTCGCGGCGCGCACGATCGTGATCGTCACGCCGTAGGACACGCCCTGGTCGCCCGGGTTGCCGGTGCCCAGCACGGTGAACCCGAGGTCGAGGCCGTAGACCCCGGTCGCGGGCGTGCCGTCAGGGTTGACGATCCGGGTGGTGTACGGCGCGTTGCCCGCCGACGGGATGACCACGGAGGCGTCGACGTCCCGGTGGAACAGGCTGCTGCCGCGCAGCTCGAGACCCGGCACCCAGCCCTTGGCGTCGGTGAACGTCGCCACGCCCGGCTGCGCCCCGAAGGACGTGCAGTACTCGCTGAACGGCTCGCCGCTCGCCTCCAGGCACTCCTGGAACGGGTACGTCGCGTGCAGCGTGAACGCCGCGTTGGACGACTGCGGCCGGCCCTGCAGGTTCTTCAGGGTCGACGGGTCCTTCGTGGCCGCCACGCCGGAACGGCGGAACGGGTCGAAGTGCGAGTCGACGATGAGCAGGCCGCCCTTGGCGCCGGTGCTCGGCATCGCGGTCACCGCGGCGGTCACCGCGTTGCTGCTGCCGAACGTGGTGTCGCGGTACCACACCAGCATGCCGGGCGCGTTGTACTTGACCTTCTCGACCTTCCAGGCACCGTCACGCAGGTAGGTGCTGTCGTAGGCGTACTGCAGGCCCTTGTCGAACCCGTCGTAGTTGCGCCACTCGGCGAGGTAGTAGTGCGCCTTGACCGAGGTGCCGGTGTCGATCCGCCAGCCGGGGCCGGTGGTGTCGACCCAGGTGCCGCCGGTCGCGGTCCAGCCCGCGGTGCCGTTCTCGACGTCGTCGCTCCAGGTGGTGCTGCCGCCGCCGGTGACCGAGAAGTCGTCGGCGAACCAGCCGCGCTCCTGCGCTGCGGCGTCGGTGGCCTGGCGCAGGCGGACCTGCACCGTGGCGCCCGCGTACGCCGACAGGTCGACGTAGTCGTGACGCCAGCCGTGGCTGTCGCCGGTCAGACCGTAGCGGTTCTGGAACGTCGCCATGTTGCCGTTGGGGTCCGAGTAGTTGTCGTCGGTGGACACCAGGTTGCCGGCCTCGTCGTAGATCTTGAGGTCGGTCCAGGTGTTGCCGCCGTCGGTCGAGACCTCGACGAAGCCGAAGTCCCAGTCCTCCTCGATGACGTAGTTGTTCCACATCCAGAACTTCGCGTCGGCCGCGGCCGGAACCGCCACCTCACGCGCGATCTTGATGTCGGCCCAGTCCTGGTCGGTGCCGGCGTACCACATGTTGGCGCCGCTGTGCGCGGTCGCCAGCGTGATGGTCTTCGGCGGCAGGTCGATCTTGATGCCGTCCTTGGTGCCCTTCGGCGTGCGCGAGGTCTGGCCCAGCTGCACGTCGCGGTCCGTGGCACCGGGCGCGAGCACCAGCGGGTCGGCCCAGCCGAGCACCCACTTGTCCCACAGGCCCATGTGCGTCGGCATCGCCTGGAAGATCGGTCCCGAGTGCGAGCCCGAGGACATCAGGTCCCAGAAGTCGATGTCCGACTCG
>NZ_BONI01000170.1 GCF_016862635.1 Catellatospora coxensis
AGAAAGAGCCCTTGACCAGCAGAAACGCCGGTCAAGGGCTCTTTCGTGTTGTCCGGCTGTGTACGGCCGGAAACGGCGTTTCACGACCAGTCGCGAAGAATACGCCGGGGACTCCGGCGCGGACGGGCGTTCGCCACGCGGTCCTACGTGGTCGACTTGGTTATGCCGGTTTGCGGCACTTGCCTGGCCATCAGGGACAGCGAGGTTGCGGCAGAGCTTCTTCCGCTGGCCATATCCGCAGGCCAACGCCTGTACGGCCTCGCCGTCTGCAAAGGCGCTGGCGAGGGTTGCCCAGGCAGGGCATCGCCTGGACCGGCCGGATGTGCCCTAGCCAGGCGTTTACCGCAGTCGGCACCTCAACGCTGCGGGATACGTGGCGAGACCCGACGTCGTGTGCAAGTTGTTCGGGTGTGGGCTCACGTGACTGGTCGGCATGTCTGCCGCGCGGGTTGCTGAGGATCGGTCGTTCGGGTGTTCGGCGGAGTTGATGGCCGTGGATAGATTTTGGTGGTGGTGGGGCGGCGTAAGTGGAAGGGGCACGGGCTGACCGTGCTGGTAGTCGGTGTGGCTGTCGGCGCGGTGGCATGGCCATTGCTCGTGGACCGCAAGCCGGTGGGTGCCGTGGTGTCGGGTGTGGTCGCAGCGTTGGTGACGGCGTTTCTTCCTTTACTGGTGGGAGCGGTTCGGGGCCGGTTCATTGGAAGCCCGGCAACGGAGGTGCTGTCGGCTGAAGCCGAGCGGTTGGCGGGGATGGTGCTGGGTCGGGTGGTGGACAGCCCGGTGCGAGTGCGGCTGAACCATCCGATGCCGTTGCGGGTGCGGTTCCGGACGGTACCTGAACTGGGTGCGGACCGGGCAGCGGTGACGGGTGAGGACGGCCCAGACTGGCGCGAGGAACCGCTGTCTGGCGATGTGGGCCAGGTGGCGGACCGGCTGCGAAAGCTGCCATGGAAACAGTTGGTAGTACTAGGTGAGCCGGGTGCCGGCAAGAGCGTGCTGGCGGTGATGCTCGTGCATCAATTGCTCACGGCCGCGGTTCCGGGGGACCCGGTGCCGGTGCTCGTGGGGGTGTCGTCGTGGGATCCACGCGCGGAACCGGTGGCCAAACTCATGGCCCGCCGCTTGCGGGAGGATTTCGGGCTTGGTGAGGACGTGGCCAGGCGACTGGTGGGCGAGGCGCGGGCTGCTGGCTCCGGTAGAGCGGGGTTCTGGGTGCTGCCCGTGCTGGATGGTCTGGACGAAATCGAGCCGTCGTTGCAGGCTGCCGGCTTGGTTGCCATCCAGGACTACGCTGCAGGTGACCGCCCGGTGGTCGTGATGTGCCGGGTGCGTGAGTTTGAGCAGGCGGTGGCAGCGGTCGGGGTGTTGTCGCGGGCTGCGGTGGTGCGACTGGAGCCCTTACGGCCGTCGGAGGTCGCGGACTACCTGGCATACCCGTCGGATCGGCGGCAAGCGTGGGCACCGGTGTTCGACGTCTTGCAGGAGCAACCGTCGGGGGTACTGGCAGGGGTTTTGTCGACACCGCTGATGGCAGGGCTTGCCAAGGATGCTTATGCCCGCCGGGATCCGGCGGAGTTGGCACGGGTGGCAACGCCGCAGCAGGCTAGGGGCCTGCTGATCGACGGCTATGTGGCCTCAGCGTATCGGGACGGCGATCCGCAGATAAGCGATGTCAGTCGATGGCTTGGCAACCTGGCGTACCTCGCGTATCTCGACGGGACGCGAGACCTGCGCTGGTGGCAGCTGCCCTGGGCGGAGCTGGTCCGCGGCGGCCCGAGGGCTGTGCAGGTGGCTGCTGCCGGGGTTACAGGTCTGGGGGTGGGGGCTCCGGTCGTGGCGTTGTATGGCTGGCAGACGGGTGTGGTCTGGGCGTTGCTCGCCGGGTTGGGCGCGGTAGGGGCGTTCGGGCGTGTGTTCGGGCAGCCGTTCCAGCCGGCGGCGACGAGGATTCCTGTGGCTTGGCGTTGGGCGGTTCGGTGGGCGGGCGGCGACGCAGCGGTGCGAGCTGGGGTTCGGCTTTGGTTCGGTGCGCTGTGCGGCATAGCAGCGGGGGCACTGGCTGGCGATCCAGTGGCGGGAGCTGCCGTGGGGGTGCTATGCGCCGGGTTGGTGGCTATATTGCCCGGCGGCCGGTGGCAGCCGCGGGTACGGATGCCGGCCGCGACGCTGCGGGCGAACCATCTCCTTGCCGCTGCCGCGGCCGTGCGCTACAGCGCAGCGGGGGCGTTGCTCTTCGCGGCGAGTGCCGTTCTGCTGGCGCAGTCACCCGCGCGGTGGTCGCTGGCGGGGCTGGCCGCCTTCGCCGTCAGCGGAGGGCTGGCTGGGGGGTGGGGCCGCTGGCTGCGGTTCCGCTTGGCCCATCTCGCGGTGCTGATACTCGGCGGGCGGGAGCCGCTGCTTCCACGGCGGCTCATCCAATTCATCCAAGACGGCACTAGTCCAGACGTCGCTGTGATGCGCGTGAACGGCACCGTCTGGCAGTTTCGCCACGCCCTTATCCAGGACCACTTGCTTGACCATAGTCGAGCTGAGAATCTGCGCCGTCGTGCCGATGCTGGGGACGGCGAGGCCGCCTGGGAGCTGGCGGGGTTGCTGCGGGAGCGTGGGGATATCGCCGGGGTGGTGACGGTATTGCGCCATCGTGCCAACGCTGACGACGCGAGCGCCGCCCGCGAGCTCACGAGGTTGCTGCGGGAGCGTGGGGATGTCGACGGGGCGGTCGCGGTGTTGCGCCGCCGCGCTGACGCCGGGGACAGGGAGGCCGCCCGGGAGCTGGCGGGGTTGCTGCGGGAGTGTGGGGATGTCGACGGGGCGGTCGCGGTGTTGCGCCGCCGCGCTGACGCCGGGGGCTGGGAGGCCGCCCGGGAGCTGGCATTGCTGCTGCGGGAGCTTGGCGATGTCGGCGAGCTGGGTCGCCGTGCCGACGCCGGGGACGAGGAGGCTGCCTGGGTGCTGGCATTGCTGCTGCGGGAGCTTGGCGATGTCGGCGAGCTGGGTCGCCGTGC
>NZ_BONI01000171.1 GCF_016862635.1 Catellatospora coxensis
CGGTGCGATGGTCGCGGTGCGAGCCTCCCGCGAGCAGGTCGAGCAGGCCATCGCCGGGCCGGCCGGCCGGCATGCGGGCCGGGCGGGCAGCGCCGCCGGCGGCGATGCAGATTCGGCGGTGGGTATCGCGGCGGTGAACGGTCCGGCGTCGGTGGTGGTCTCCGGTGCCGAGCAGGCCGTGGACACGGTCGTCGCCGCGCTGGGTGTGAAGGGGCGCAGGCTGTCGGTCAGCCACGCGTTCCACTCGCCGCTGATGGAGCCGATGCTGGCCGAGTTCGCGCAGGTCGTGTCGGGCCTGCGGTTCAACGTGCCGGCGCTGCCGTTCGTGTCCACGGTGACCGGCGCCCTGGTGGACGCCGAGCAGTTGTGCCGGCCCGAGTACTGGGTGGAGCACGTGCGCCGCCCGGTCCTGTTCGCCGACGCGGTAGGCGCGCTGGCTCGCGAGGGCGTGACCACACTGCTGGAGATCGGACCCGACGGCGTCCTGTCCGGACTGGTGCCCGACCTCGCACCCGACGCGGTCGCCGTGCCGCTGCTGCGCGCCGACCGCCCGGAACCGCAGGCGGCGCTCACCGCACTGGCCGCGATCCACACCCGGGGCGCGGGCGTCGACTGGTCCGCGTACTTCGCCGGCACCGCCGCGCAGCGGATCGACCTGCCCACCTACCCGTTCCAGCGGCGGCGGTTCTGGGCGGGGCAGTCCGCCGGGCACACCGCCGCCGACCCGGCCGACCGCGAGTTCTGGCAGATCGTGGAACGCGAAGACCTGTCCGCCCTCGCCGACCTGGTCGGCCTCGACGGTGCCGAGCTGGGCGCGGCCCTGCCCGCCCTCGCGGGCTGGCGTCGCCGCCGCCTCGGCCAGGCCGCCGCGGCGCAGTGGCGCTACCAGACCGTATGGCAGCCGCAGCCCGCCCCCGCGCCGTCCGTGATCACCGGAGAGTGGCTCGTCGTCGCCGCCGAGGACTTCGCCGCCGAGGCCCAGCACGCGGTCCGCGCGCTGTCGGCCCGGGGCGCGGACGCCAGGATCGCCGACACGGTCACCGCGACGGCCGACGGGGTGCTCCTGCTCGGCCGGTCACCGCTGCCGTCGCTCACCGAGACCCGGGCCGCCACCTGGACGCTGAGCCGCGGCGCGGTCGCGGTCACCGGTGCCGAGCGGCCCGAACCCGCCGGGCTCCAGCTGTGGGCGCAGGCGCAGGAACTCGCCTGGCAGGACCTGCCGCACTGGCGGGGCATCGTCGACCTGGCCCCGGACCTCGACGAGCCCGGCTGGCTCCGGCTCGTCGACCTGCTCGCCACCGCCACCGAAACGCAGTACGCGCTGCGCGCCGACGGGGTGTACACACTTCGGCTGCACACCGCACCCGCCGGGAACCGCCCGGCCTGGACGCCGCGCGGCACCGTGCTGCTGTCCGGGGCCGAGACCCCCGCCGCCGCGCTGCTGACGGGCTGGCTGGCAGCGGCCGGAGCCGAGGTCGCGGCGGTCGCCGCCGGGGACCTCGACGCCGCCGCGACCGTGCTCGCCACGCGCCGGGTGACCGCCGTCGTGCACGTCAACCACGACCCGGCCACCGGCCCCGCCATGATGTGGCTGCTCGACGAGCTGACCCGGGGCCGCGACCTCGACGCCTACGTGCTGCTCTCCTCGGCGACGACCCTGTTCGGCGGCCCCGGCCAGGCCGCGCACGCCGGACTGCGGCTGCACGCCGACGCGCTCGCCCAGCGCCGCCGCGCGGACGGCCTGCCCGCCGTCTCCGTCGCGTGGGGACTGTGGGACGGGGCCGAGGTCGAGCCCGCGGCGGGGTTCCGGCCCATGGCCGCCGACCCGGCCCTGCTCGCCCTCGCCGACGCCGCGGCGCAGGAACCCGCCTGCGCGGTGATCGCCGACATCGACTGGGCTCGCGTGGCCGGGGCGGTGCCCGCACCGGTCCGGCCACTCCTCGCCGACCTGCCCCAGGTCCGGGAACTGGAGCCCGCGGACGGGACCTCGGCGAGCGGTGAGCTGCGCCGCCGGCTGGCCGGCTTGGGCCCGCAGGACCGCGACCGGGCGCTGCTCGACCTCGTCCTCGACCAGGTCGCCCTGGTGCTCGGCTACCCGGGCACCGGCCAGCTCGGCGGCCGGCAGGCCTTCACCGAACTCGGCCTGAACTCGCTGACCGCGGTGGAGCTGCGCAACCGGCTCGCGGCCGCGACCGGGCTCACCCTGCCTGCGACCCTGGTCTTCGACCACCCGAACCCGCAGGCGGTCGCGCACTTCCTGAGCGGGGAGCTGTTCAGCGCCGCGCCCGCCGCGACGGTGACCTTCCGGCAGGCCGGCGACGCGGACGAGCCGATCGCGATCGTGGGCATGGCCTGCCGGTTCCCCGGCGACGTCGCCTCGCCCGAGGATCTGTGGGACCTGGTCGTCGCGGGCCGCGACGCCATCGGCGGCTTCCCGGCCGACCGGGGCTGGGACGTGGACGGGCTCTACGACCCCGATCCGGACGCGGCCGGCCGGACGTACGCGCGGGACGGCGGTTTCCTCTACGGCGCGGCCGAGTTCGACGCCGGATTCTTCGGCATCTCGCCGCGCGAGGCGCTGGCCATGGACCCGCAGCAGCGGCTGCTGCTGGAGACCGCGTGGGAGGCGTTCGAGCGGGCCGGGATCGACCCCGAGACGGTACGCGGCACCGAGATCGGCGTGTTCGCGGGCGGCAACGGCACCGACTACGCCTCGATGATGACCCGGGCGCCGGAGGGCGTCGACGGTTACCTGATGACCGGCACGGCGTCGAGCGTGGTCGCCGGGCGCATCTCGTACACGTTCGGGTTCACCGGGCCCGCCATGACCATCGACACCGCGTGCTCGTCGTCGCTGGTGGCACTGCACCTGGCGGCGCAGGCGCTGCGCAACGGCGAGTGCCACATGGCGCTGGCCGGCGGCGTGACCGTGATGTCGACCCCGGGCACGTTCATCG
>NZ_BONI01000172.1 GCF_016862635.1 Catellatospora coxensis
CGTAGATGCGCACGGTGCGGTCATTGCTGCCGGTGGCGAGCAGTGTGGTGCTGTCGGGCAAGTTGGCGAACGCGACGGAGTACACGGGGCCGGTGTGGTCGTTGTGGGTGTGGAGGTGTAGCCCGGTGGTGGCGTTGTGGACGCGGACAGTGTGGTCGAAGCTCGCGGTGGCGAGCAAGGTGGTGCCGTCGGGCAGCGCGGTCAAGGCCGTGCTGTAAACCAGCTGTGTATGACCGATGAAGGATGTCGGCTCGAGGGTAACGGTGAAGTCCTCGGAACTTACGGCGATCTGAGCTGAAGGGGCAGGAGGAATCCCCAGGGTCCATATGCGCGCGTAGGCGTCATCGCTTCCTGTTGCCAGCATCAGTGTGGAACCCAACCAGCTGAAAGACACCGTATTGACGGGCGTGGAGTGCTCGATGACGCGATCGAACCGATTGTCATCGATGCCGATGATGCGTACCGTGTGGTCGCCGCCCGCAGTGGCAAGGAGTGTGGTGCCGTTGGGCAGGTTGGCGAACGCGACGGACCACACGTTGTCGGTGTGGTCGTGGTACGTGTGGAGGTGTTGTCCGGTGGTGGCGTTGTAGATGCGCGCGGTTCCGTCGCTGCTGGTGGTGGCGAGGAGGGTGGTGCCGTCGGGCAGGTTGGTGAACGCGACGGACCACACGGCACCCGTGTGGTCGTGGTAAGTGTGGAGGTGTTCTCCGGTGGTGACGTCGTAGATGCGCACCGTGTTGTCGCCGCTGGCGGTGGCGAGGAGGGTGGTGCCGTCGGGCAGGTTGGTGAACGCGACGTAGTACACGCTCTGGGTGTGGTCGTTGGAAGTGTGGAGGTGTTGTCCGGTGGTGGCGTTGTAGACGCGCGCGGTGTGGTCGCTGCTGCCGGTGGCGAGGAGGGTGGTGCCGTCGGGCAGGTTGGTGAACGCGACGGACCACACGTTGTCGATGTGGTCGTGGTGAGTGTGGAGGTGTTGTCCGGTGGTGGCGTTGTAGATGTGTGCGGTTCCGTCGCTACTGCCGGTGGCGAGGAGGGCGGTGCCGTCGGGCAGGTTGGTGAGCGCGACGGAGTAAACGACGCCAGTCTGGTCGTCGTAGGTGTGGAGGTGTTGTCCGGTGGTGGCGTTGTAGATGCGTACGGTGCTGTCACCGCTGGTGGCGAGTAAGGTCGAGCCATCGTCGATGAGGGTCCACGCTGTTGACCAGACACGGTCGGTATGACCTGGCAATGCTGCGGCAAGCGTGGGTTGGAGCCAATCGGCCCCGGCTATGACCCCTGCGTGCCTATGAATCCGGGGCTCGGCTTTACCCCGAACCGTCGATGCCTGTGTCTGCGCCCAGACCGCTAGGTCGTTAGAGCCTCCCGTCGACTCTCGGACCGGCGGTCCTCCAGTAATCGCCATCGCGGTCAGTCCGATCCGGTCGTGGGGGCCAGCACGGCTTCGATGACGCGGTGGACCTCCGAGGCGGCAGATCGCGAACGCAGCCGGTGATGATGCGGGCCGCCAGCGCGTCGCGACGATCCATCCGCCAGCGCCACCGTGACGAGTCTCCGATCGGGGCTCGCGCGTAGCCGATGTTCGGATGCCAACTCATCGGTCGTCAGCACGACCGTCGTATCAACTGGTAGGCGAAGTGCGACCTGCATGGCGTCCTCCAATCGCGGCGCGTCCAAAGACCGGATCGTCCAGACCGCCAGCAGATCGGTACGTGTCCGAATCACCAAGGGATAGTTCGGGTCGCCCAACGTGACCAGGGTGGGCTGTCGGCCGTTGCGCCACAGCGCCGTGACGAGGCCGTGCACCACCGACCGAAGGACCGACTCCGCGGGTCCGAAGGTGGGCGGAGTCGTGTCCAGCACGATCGCCAGATCCCGCAGCCGCGGAGTCGCCGGCTGGCGACTCAGGCGGTACAGCACCTCGTCGCGGGCAAGTCGTACAGCCAGCATGTCGGGTGGGAGGGCCAACTGGGTGGACAGCATGCTTCTGAGAGACCCACGGCGCGCCACGCCTACCAACCCCACCCCGGTCGACGCGCTACGCGTGCCCGATCCTTCCTGATCGGGGCGGGCGTCAACGGCGGCTCGCAGGCGCCTGTCGAGGGTCGGCATCATCGCGGCCAGGTGCCGCAACCTCAGCGGGAGAAGCGGATCCGTCGCCACCGCCTCGGGACCGATGATCTCCAGCATCGCGATCAGTTGATCATTGATGGTGTCGGCGTTCGCCGTCAACGCGGCCAGCGGAATGGGCTCGATGATCGGTGGGCCGGTAGAGTTGGCGAGAGCGACGCGGAGCGCCTGGTCCAGCTGTGAGCTGGACGCGGCAGGCGCGCGGAACCGGGCCGCCGGCTCCATGTCTGCTAGCAGGAGCGCCATGATGCCGACACGTGCCCGGACGGGCCAGCCGAGCCGGCGAAGGCGGACGATGCCGGGGTGGTCCGCGAGGATTTCGAGGCTCTTGGCTCTGGCCGTGGCGCCGGTCAGCGTCAGGATGTCGAGGACTAGGCACAGCGGGACGGAGAGGCCGTCCGCGGCCGCGATCGCAAGGCCGGTTCGGGCGGCGGCCAGCGTGGCCACATTTAGGCGGCGCTGCGGGGACTCGCTCGCCGAGGGCTGTGTATGCGGCACGAGTGAAATGCGCGACAGCGTCGGCCGTGTGTCGGGAATCTCGGTCGAGGAATCGGTGGCGAACAGGGCGGTGCCATCCGGTAGAACGGTAAGCGCGACCGAGTGCACGACTCCGATGTGTTCGCGGGTGTGCAGGTGTTGTCCTGTGGTCGCGTTGTAGATGCGTGCGGTTCTGTCGTCGCTGGCCGTAGCGAGGAGTGTGGTGCCGTCGGGCAGGTCGGCGAAAGCGACGGCGCGTACCGTGCCGGTGTGGTCGG
>NZ_BONI01000173.1 GCF_016862635.1 Catellatospora coxensis
TTTGCCCGGGTCGATGGTGGGCGGGGTGCGACTCCCCGGAGCCCGAGGTTGAGGGGTTGACTTTGACTTTTGCCTTGGAGACATCGAATGGCACGGGTGTGACGCCGGCGGGAGCTGCGGTCAGTTAGTCCGTCTGACGTGCGAAACTGGATCATAAAACCATATAAATGATCCTTGTCGAGGTGATCATCCTGTCGACAAAAGATCATTTCCATTCGCTGAGCGGTCGTCGTCTTGATCACCGGCGTTCTCGATGCTCGTCGGCGTCGGCCAGGTCATCAACGTCGGCCGGCGTTTTCGCCCGCATCTGATCAAGCGCTGACCTTCGGCAACTCATGCTGCGGCTTGGTCGATCCATGCATGGAGGTGCCGGTGCCGTCATCTGTCGTGCTGGCCGGGCTCCGGGCGGCGCGGCCGGAGGCATGCGCGCCGCCCGGGTAAGTCCGGCCAGGCGCGGCCCGCTTGCGGGCCGCCTTGACCTCGTATGGAAAGTTTCGACACATGCCGATGGCGTGGGGGCTGACGGCAGGCAAGCGACGTAATCGGGATGCGGTGGGAGATCGCATGGCTGAACCGTTGCGGCTGCTGGTCTTGGCGTCGGTGTTGCGTCGTGGTGGTGTCGGTGTGGCTTCGCACGCTGGTGTCGTCACGCACCGCTCAGCGTTGCCCGCCGCGTCAAAGGAGGTTCACGCCATCGTGCTGGCGGATGCGGGGGATGCGGGTGTCACCGTAGACGGCATCGGTGATGCGGACCGCGAACGCCTCTGGCATGCGCTCCTTCACCTGAGCAACTGTCCACCATTCGACGGCGGCGGACTCCTCGGTGGGAGCCGGTTCGCCACCGAAGGCCTGGGCGGCGAAGACCAGGGCGACGACGCCGAGTTTCATGTTCTTGTAGACGCCGGTCAGCCGCAGTGCATGCACCCTGACACCGGTCTCCTCTAGCACCTCACGGCACATGCCGTCTTCGATAGCCTCGCCTAGCTCGAGTACGCCTCCGGGTAACTGCCATGCGCCGGTGTCGCGACGTTGGATGACCAGTACGCGGCCGTGATCGTCGGTGACGACTCCGGCAACGCTGACGGAGTGGCGCGGCAGCTCGGTCATTGGTTCTCCTCGTCGAACAGGCAGAGAGCAACGGTGGCGTCATCGTGTCGCTTGTAGCGGGGTCGTTCGTAGCCGTCGCTGTCGGCGTTCTCTGCATGACGGACCTGGCGAATCAGCTCCTGGGGTCCATGCTCGGTGATGAGATCGAGTAAACCGCGCCAGCTGTACAGGTCAAAGGTGTCGACTGCGCATGAGGCCCCGTCGGTTAGCAGCGCCGCCCGGCGCACCGCTCGGGGGCCAGTTAGGGGCAGCCGGCCGGTGATGGCGTGTTCCGCCGCGACCGGCTCAGCCGCAGCTATCCAGTAGCCCTCGGGAGTGTTGGTCAGCAGTCGCTTTCGGTCAGCTGCCACACGGAGACGCGCTGCGTGTTCCTCGGAATCGATCGCCACGTCACCGATTAGTGCCTCTTCGCGGATGCGTTTGATCACCCGTTCGAACCGCTTGTCAGCGAGCACCGTGGTCACTGTGCCCCTGTCAACGACGAGAGGACTGTCGCACAGGATCAGGTACTCAAGCTCGTACTCGGTCTCGCGCACCAAGCACACGGTGGCTGCGGGTGTGCTCGGGTTACTCAGGTCGCAATCGGGGTGATCGAGCGTGACTCGTTTGATGGCCGATCCGAGAAGCCTGGTCAACGGCACCGCGGGCGAGTCATTGATGGCAGCCTTTAGGTGCGTCACAAGCTGCCGGACGTACCAGGCGGGGCCGTGCTCGCAGCCGGTCTCTAGGTCCTTCGGGGCGGTCACCCCGTCGAGGACACCAACCACGGACTGGTAGTGGAAGACCTGGTCCTCGTTGGCGGGGCGACCGGGAGCCGCCTCCGTCGCCATGGTGACGCGCATCAGGCGTCCTGCTCGTGCGTTGGGTCGTCCCACTCGTAGTGCAGCTTCCAGAGGTGGCCCGTCATTACGTGCATGCACACCTCGATGGGGTGGTCATGCGAGTACGCGACATGGCAGATCTCGAACACTGGTTGCGTGGGCTCGAGCTCCAACGTCCGCTGCTCGTCGTCCGTGGGCATACGCACCGTGACGTCCTCGGCGAACCTCGTCACCGGATGGCCGGCGTCGGCCAGTCGGCCGTAGGAACCGCCCCGACCCGCATTCTCCTTGAACAGGTCGGCGATGCCTTCGGCGACTCGCCAAGGGATGTATGAGTCCGCGATCTGGATCGGCTCGCCGTCGGCATACAAGATCCGGCTGCGCAGTAGCGTCAGCTCGCCTTCGGCCAGCCCAAGAATCTCCGCCACAGCTGGAGGCGGTGTCGCCTGGCCGATCTCTCGGTACGTGGTGCTGGACTTCAGCGCGTGACGGCTGACCTCCACCTCACCTGCGCCGGTGCCCTGGTTGCGTGCCGCGTATCGCTTCTTAGCGTCACGAAAGATAGTGGGCAGTGAGCGAACGACGGTTCCCGCCCCACGGCGCACCTTGATCTCGCCGGTGTTGCGCAGGATGACCAACGCCTTGTTAACGGTCGGGCGTGACACCCCCAGCTCGTCGGCAAGTCGGTCTTCGCTGGGCAGCGCAGCGCCAGCGGGGTATGTGCCGTCAGCAATGCGGCGGCGGACCAGGCCGGCAATCTGCGCGTACTGCGACCGCGAGGTCTCGATCGTCGTCATCAAAACTCCTGCTCGTAGTACGTCTTACCAAGGGTATGCCCTGGCCGGACCGAAGAGAACCGCTGGATGGCACGTATTGCGTCTTGCGTGTCGCCTAGGTTCCACGTTACGCTCGACGCAAGATGTAATACGTATCGCTGAGGAGGCGAGATGCTC
>NZ_BONI01000174.1 GCF_016862635.1 Catellatospora coxensis
GGCCGTCACCCAGTGGTGTCTTACACCGTGCTGCGTCCGCGGACACCGGCGAGCAGTGCGACACCCAGCGCGGCCAGGCCCACCTGGAAAAGCAGTTCGATCCAGTCGACGCCATCGGTGACGGCCACGCCCACGGCCTGCGCGAGCGCGGTGCCGATCAGCGCGGCGACGATGCCCACCACGATGGTCAGCCAGATCGGCAGGCCCTGACGGCCCGGCACGACCAGCCGGCCGAGCGCGCCGATGATCAGACCAACGATGAGAGCCGAGATGATTCCGGCGACAGTCATGACTCCTCCTTTGCGCATGACATCCACTGCCGCCTGTCTGCCCGTCCACTCGGCACCGCAAACCACCTCACCGTCGACTTCGGGTCAGCGGGCCTGGACCATGCGCACGGCCAGGTCGGCGTAGAGCGCGCCGATGTCCTCGGGGGCGCGGCGGCCTGAGCTGCGGTACCAGCGGGCCACGTCGACGGTCAGCGAGAGCAGGGCCAGGCCGGTGCCGGGGATGTCGGGCACGTCGAAGACGCCCTGCTCGACCCCGTGTTCCAGGGTCGCGCGGACCACCAGGTCCATCTCGTGGCGCAGCGCGGTGATCTCGGTGAGGTGCGCCGGTTCGAGGGCGTTGAGCTCGTACGAGATGACCCGGGCCGGGGTGTGGAACAGGGCGTGCCAGGCGGCGAAGTCGCCGATGACGTCGCGCAGCTGCCGCACCGGGTCGTCGCTGCGGGCCGCGGCGGCGCGCAGGGCGACCAGCGAGTGCCGGTGCCCGACCAGGCAGATGCGGTGCAGCAGCTCCTCCTTGGAGCGGTAGTGCACGTACACGCCGGCGGGGCTCATGCCGACCCGGGTGGCGATGTCGCGGGTGGTGGTGGCGTGGTAGCCGCGTTCGGCGAACGCCTGGACGGCAGCGATGAGCAGCCGCCGGGCGGGCGCCGGGGTGACGTCGTGCCAGGCCCGTTCCAGCATCGCGACCTCGTCGAGGTCGGCGGCGGCGGTGTTCATCGGGGTCCTCCACGGCTCGGGGTGAAGCGTTGACAGCACCCTTCCATACCGGCATCCTAAGCAAGCGCTTACTTAGTTCGCCAGCCTTCACCGTGGAAGGGTTATGTCATGGCCTTCGCCTCCCTGGACGACGTGCGTGCCGCCGTCGGCACCGTCGTCAACACCAGCGAATGGTTGGAGATCGATCAGAAGCGGGTCGACATGTTCGCCGAGGCCACCGGCGACCTGCAGTGGATCCACACCGACCCGGCCCGCGCCGCGGCGGGCCCGTTCGGCACGACCATCGCGCACGGCTACCTGACGCTGTCGCTCATCCCGTTCCTGGCCGGCGACGCGCTGCGGGTGCCGGGCGTGCAGATGGGCGTCAACTACGGCACCAACAAGGTGCGCTTCCCGGCTCCGGTGCCGGTCGGCTCGCGGGTGCGGGCGACGGTGAAGCTGCTGTCGGTCGACGACGTCGAGGGCGGTGTGCAGCTGACCTCGCAGGTGACCATCGAGCGCGAGGGCGGCGACAAGCCGGTCTGCGTCGCCGAGACCGTGTCGCGGATGTACCTCTGATGGCCGCGACGATGCGAGCCTGGCAGGCGACCGCCAACGGCGAGCCCGCCGACGTGATGAGCCTGGTCGAGACGGCGGTTCCCACGCCGGGCGCAACCCAGTTGCTGGTACGGGTGCGCGCCTCCGCGCTGAACTTCCCGGACGTGCTGCTGGTCCGTGGGCAGTACCAGGTGCGCCCGCCGCTGCCGTTCACGCCCGGTGTGGAGCTGTGCGGTGAGGTCGTCGCGACCGGGGCCGAGGTCACCGGCTTCGCCGAGGGCGACCGGGTCATCGGCACCACCGCGCTGCCCAGCGGCGCGCTGGCCGAGTACGCGCTGGTCGAGGCCGCCGACGCGTTCCCCGCCCCGGCGGCGCTGGACGACGTGCAGGCTTCGGCGATGCACATCGCGTACCAGACGGGCTGGTTCTCCCTGCACCGCCGGGCGCGGCTGCAGCCGGGCGAGACGCTGCTGATCCACGCGGGCGCGGGCGGGGTCGGCAGTGCCGCGATCCAGCTCGGCAAGGCCGCGGGCGCGACCGTGATCGCGGTCGTCGGCGGGGCCGCGAAGGCCGAGGTGGCCGCGAAACTCGGCGCGGACCTCGTGATCGACCGCCGCGAGCAGGACTTCGTCGCCGCGGTGAAGGCCGCGACCGGCGGCCGCGGCGCAGACGCGATCTTCGACCCGGTGGGCGGCGACGCGTACACGGGCTCGGCGAAGTGTGTCGCGTTCGAGGGTCGCATCCTGGTCGTCGGCTTCGCGGGCGGCACCGTGCCGACGCCGGGGCTCAACCACGCCCTGGTCAAGAACTACTCGATCGTCGGCGTGCACTGGGGCCTGTACCGGCAGCTCGACCCCGCGCTGGTCGTGCAGGCGCACGAGAAGCTGTGCGGGCTGGCCGCCGACGGAGTCGTGCAGCCGCTGATCGGCGGCGTGCTCGGCCTCGACGAAGCCGTGGACGGCCTGACCCGCCTGGGCGCGGGCGAGACCGTCGGCCGTCTGGTGGTGCGGCCTTGACCGGACACGACGACGTGCGCAGCGAGGTGACGGCGTGAGCGAGCGCAGCGAGCGAATCAGTGGCACCGCCTGTCATGACGGAGCCGAGCGCAGCGAGGTGACGGTATGA
>NZ_BONI01000175.1 GCF_016862635.1 Catellatospora coxensis
CAGCATCTGCATGCTCCGTTCGATTGGCCTTGGGCCACCCAATTGGGCCGCCCACTTGGTACCTACCAAGGCTATATCACATTGGTAGGTACCACAAGGCTTGGTCCGTACCAAAACCCGGTAAGCTTCGAGGAACCTCGGAACGGCAACATTTGGAGAACCGCTATGAGCACCACACCGAGCCAGCCAGCGGAAACGCCAGTGCCGCTTCACGTGACTCTCGCCAACACGCTCCGCGACGCGATCCAGCGTGGGGAGTTCTCGCCTGGAGAGCGGCTTCCCGCAGAGCGCGACCTGGCCGACAAGTTCAACGCCTCCCGTACGACCGTGCGGTTGGCCCTGTCGGCGCTGAAGTCTCAAGGTCTAGTTGGCTCAGGTCAGGGACAGGGCACCTACGTCCGCAAGTCGAGGCCGATCCGTGTCATGGCGATGGATCAGGACCGCCGCGCGCGCCGGGCGGCAAACCATGCAGCCACGTTCAACGCAGAGATCGCGATGCAGGGCCGGATCGGTCGACAGGTCATCCGAGCTGTACAGCCTGAGCCTGCAACGGCAGAGGTCGCGAAGTGGCTTGGTGTGCCGGAAGGAAGCGCCGTCCTTGCCCGCCGGCGTCTCATGTTGGTCGACGAGGAGCCGTACCAACTGGGTGACAGCTACTACCCGCATGACCTCGTGGCGGACACCCCCATCGCCGTTGCCGCGCCCGTCGAGGAAGGCGTCCTGGCCGTCCTGGAGCGCGTCCACGGCCAGCCGATCTCGTACTTCATCGACGAGTTGAGTTTCCGTATGCCGACGCCGGACGAGGCGTCCATCTTGCGGCTTGATCCGGGAGTGAGCGTCGTACGCGTCGTCCGCATCGCCTACGACCGTGACGACAAGCCGCTAGAGGCGTTTGATCAGCTTCTCGCGGGAGACAAGCACGTGCTGGTGTACGAGGTGTCGGCTGAATGAGCCTGATGGAGATCACCGCATCGACGCTAGAAGGTCAGCGGATTCGGCTCGAACCCCTCGCCGCCGAGCACTTGGAGTCCTTGGCCGCAGCCGCAGGGTCGGCAGAGGTCTGGACCTACCTCGACGAGGCCACGCCCGACGTTGCCGCGGTCGCATCGCTCATCGCGGAGGCGCTTGAGGAGCAGGACCAGGGCGTGCGCGTGCCCTACGCCATCGTCGAACGTCAGACAGGTGCGGTCATCGGCAGCATCAGTTTCATCGACATCCAGCGGAAGCACCGAGGCGTCGAGATTGGCTGGGCGTGGGTAACCCCCAGCAAGTGGCGCACCGGAGCTGCGCGCGAGGCTTCCTACCTGCTGATGCGCTACGCCTTCGACGTAGCCGGCGCGATCCGCGTGGCATTCAAGACCGACAGCCGGAACGAACGCTCGCAGCGCGCCATTGAGGCCTTGGGCGCAACGCGGGAGGGGATGTTCCGCAACCACCGCATCCTGCGCGATGGCTACGTCCGCGACTCGATCTACTACAGCGTGATCGCTGAAGAGTGGCCGCAGGTGCGACGGGCCTTGGATGCTCAGCGGACCGACGCGGAGGTGTGAGGACCAAGCAGAAACGGGACCCTTCGGGGTCCCGTTTGCGTTGGTCGTCATCTCGCTCCGTCAGGCCGTCTCCACGCCGAGCTTCTGCGCGATAGCGGCCAGCAGCGCGCCCTGGGATGCCATCGTTGTCTCGACGCTGGCCAGTTTTCCTTCGACGGTGCCGAGCTTGACCTCGATACGGTCGACCTTGCCGTGCAGCTCGGTCATGTCGGTGCGCAGCTCTCGCACATCGCCGGAGAGTTCACTGACCGCGCCGGACAGCAGATCGAGACGGCCGTTCACCGCTTCAAGCTGATCATTGACCGCAGCGATGTCACGATCAGCCCGGAAGGCAGCAGCCTCCAGGCGTTCCACGCGCTGAGTGGGAGCGGTCGTCATCCGTCCATTCTCCTAACCAACAGTCCCCAGCGCCAGCCACAACAGGCGGGAGGGGGAACGCTGAGCGGTGCGAGACGACACCAGCCTACGAGCCCACACCGACACCACCCGGACGCAACCCCGAGCGTCGAGACCAGCAGCCGCAACGGATCAGCCATGCGGTCTCCACCGCATCCCGATCACGCCGCTTCCCTGCGGACACCCTCATGCCATCGGCATGTGTCGAAACTTTCCATACGAGGTCAAGGCGGCCCGCAAGCGGGCCGCGCCTGGCCGGACTTACCGGGCGGCGCTCATGCCTCCGGCCCGCGCCGCCCGAGCCCGGCCAGCACGACAGACGACGGCACCGGCACCTCCATGCATGGATCGACTCAGCCTCGTCATAGGTTGCCTAAGGTCAGCGCTTGATCAGATGCGGGCGAAGACGCTGGCCGACGTTGACGACCTGGCCGACGCCGACGAGCACCGAGAACGCCGGTGATCAAGACGGAGACCGCTCAGCGAATGTAAGTGGTCTTTTGTCGACAGGATGATCATCTAGATAAAGATCATTTATATGAATTTATGATCCAGTTTTCGCACGTCAGACGGACTAGCTGACCGCAGCTCCCGCCGCCGTCACACCCGTGCCAGCTGATGTCTTCAAGGTCAAAGTCAACCCCTCAACCTCGGGCTCCGGGGAGTCGCACCCCGCCCACCATCGACCCGGGCAGA
>NZ_BONI01000176.1 GCF_016862635.1 Catellatospora coxensis
GAACCCGCCAGCACGTCGCCACGGTCGAGGAGCCCAAGCGCATCATCCTGATCGACGAGCTGGCGACCCTGACCGCCTACGGCGACAAGAAGACCACCGACCGCGTCAAAGCCGCGCTCGCGCTGATCCTCACTAAGGGCCGCGCTGCAGGTATCCACGTCGTGGCCCTGGTCCAGGACGGCCGCAAGGAAGTCGTCCCGCTGCGCAACCTGTTCGCGATCCGGGTCGGGCTGCGCATGGTCGAACCCGCCGAGGTCGACCTGGTGCTCGGTGAGAACGCCCGCGACCGTGGCGCGCTGTGCGACCTCATCCCCCGCTCCATGCCGGGTGTGGGCTACGTGGTCGACGGCGACGCCGACCCCGAACGCATCCGCATCGGCTACCCGACCGACTCCGACATCACCGCTCTGGTCGCCGACTACGCCCCCGCCCACGCCGGACAGGAGCACTGACCATGAACACCGACACTCGTGGTCGCGGCTGGTCGCGCTTCGGCGCGCTGCTGGGCGGCGTCATCTCCGTGGCCGCCAACGTCGCCCACTCCTACATCCCCCCGGCCGGTGCCCCGGCCGACTGGCAGCCGATGCCCGGCGCGGTCGTCGGCTCGATCGTCTGGCCCGTGATCCTGTTCGTCGCGATCGAGATCCTGGTCCGGGTCGCCTGGCCGCTCGGCCGACAGTGGGCCGTGCTGCGCTTCGGCGGCATGATCCCCGTCGCCCTCGTCGCCGGCGTCGTGTCCTACCGGCACCTGTCGTCCCTGCTGACCTACTACGGCGAGGACCGCCTGGTCTCCGCGCTCGGCCCCCTCGCCATCGACGGCCTCATGATCATGGCCACCGGGGCTCTGCTGGTCATCGGCCACCGCACCTCCACGCCCGTCCAGGACGCCAGCCCGACACCAGAGCCCGTCCCGGACGCCCGTCGCCGTCCCCAGGACGTCCCCGCGCCGTCCCCGACGTCCCTTCCCGTCCCGGACGAACGCTCCCCGCACGTCCCCGCCGTCCCGCAAACGCCCCCGGCCGTCCCGGCCGTCCTGGTGGCTGAGGACCGTCCTGAGCCCGCCGTTCCGGCTGTCGTGGTACGGGCGGTCGCGCCGGCCATCACCAACGTGCCCGTCCTGGACCGGCGACCGGTCACCGACTGGCCCGCCCCGCCGCTGCCGGCAGACCTGCTCGACCGCGCCCGCGCCGCCGCCACCGAGCACGAGCAGACCAACGGTCGGCCGATCACCCGCGATGAGCTGCGGGCGGTCCTGCGGGTCAGCAACGACACCACCGGCCAGATCATGCGCACCCTCGGCCTGACCGCCCCGCGCACCTCCATCGCCGGCGTCAACGGCACGCCGCTGCCGGAGGTCGCCCGATGAACACGTTCGCGCCGACTGCGGTGGACCTGTTCGCCGGGATCGGCGGGTTCAGCCTCGGCCTGACCCGCGCCGGATTCGCCATCACTCACCAGGTCGAGATCAACCCGTTCTGCCGGTCCGTCCTCGCCCGCCACTTCCCGGAGGTGACCCGCCATGACGACGTCAACACGTTCCCGCAGGCGTGGACCGGCACCGGACACGCTTCCCCTGTCCTGGTCTGCGCCGGTGCCCCCTGCCAGCCCTTCTCCACCGAGGGCAAGCGACGCGGCGTCAACGACGAGCGGTGGCTGTGGCCGGCTGTCGTCGACACCCTTCGCGTACTTCGACCCCGGTACCTGCTCATGGAGAACGTTCCAGCTCTGCTTGCCGACCGTCACGCCTTCGGGATCATCCTCGCCGACCTGGCCGCGCTCGGGTTCGATGCGCAATGGGCAGTGCTATCAGCGGCAGACTTCGGCGCACCGCACCCGCGTGAACGGCTCATCCTCGTGGCCCACCCCCAGGGCCGCGATGGGAGCCAACGGGATCTGCTGGGCCAGGGCCGAGAGCGGCGCTCACCGCTCGCAGCTGGAGGACTTCCTGGCCTGGCAGCACATCACCGCCGGCGGGCAGCGGATGACTGGATGGCACGTCAACCCGACGTGGCTCGACTGGCTCATGGGATTCCCCGCCAACTGGACCGCTTGCACGCCCTCGGCAACGCCGTCGTGCCCGCCCTGGTCGAGCACATCGGCCGACTGATCCTCGCCGACCACACCGACTCGATCGCCAGGACGGGGCGCTGACATGGACACCACCGCATCGTTCGCCGCCGCGTTCGCCGGGCTGTACGCCGCGCACCAGGTCGCCGACCACTGGGTGCAGACCCAGCACCAGGCCGACCACAAAGGCCGCCCCGGCTGGCCCGGCCGTATCGCCTGCCTGGCCCACGTCACCACCTACACCGCCACCGGGCTGCTCGCCCTGGTCGTGGTCGCGGTAGTCACCGGACTGCACCTGCGACCGGTTCCGCTGGCCGTGGGACTGGCGGTGTCTGCAGTGAGCCACTACATCGCCGACCGGCGCACCCCGCTCAAGCGCATCGCCGACCTGCTCGGCTCCGGCCGCTTCCACGCCCTGGGCGCGCCCCGGCCCGGCCACGACGACAACCCGAGCTTGGGCACCGGCGCCTACGCCCTGGACCAGTCCTGGCACATCGGGTTCCTGTTCGCCGCCGCGCTGATCATCGCCTGACCCAACGCCCCGCTTCACCTGCTGCGACACCTCGAAA
>NZ_BONI01000177.1 GCF_016862635.1 Catellatospora coxensis
ACAGCACGCCACCCGGTCGCGTACACCGTCGCCTCGGTCGGCCCGTACAGGTTGACCACCCGTGCCGACGGGAACACCGACCGAACCCGGTCCAGCACGCCGGCAGGAACCGCCTCACCTGCCAGGACCACGACCCGCACCGACTCGAAGACCGGCACGTCTGCCAGCGCCTGGCTCAACGCGGACGGGACCGCGGAGATCAGTGTTCCGGGCCATGTCGCGGGCAGCTCGCCCAGTGCCAGCACGTCACGCGCCAACTCCACGCAACCGCCCGAGACCCAGGTGCCGAAGACCTCGAACACCGACACGTCGAAACTCAACGACGTGGACGCCAGCACCCGGGACATCTCGTCGGCGCCGAACTCCGCTCTCACCCACGACAGCAGATTGACGACCCCGCCCTGCGAGACCACCACACCCTTCGGCCGCCCCGTCGACCCGGAGGTGTAGATCGCGTACGCGGGGCTGTCGGCGTCGACGCAGACGGAGAGGTCTTCGTCCGACCACTGCCCCAACCCCTCGATCGGGGTGAGATCGTCCAGCACGGCTACCGGTCGGGCCTCGTCGAGCACGATGCGCACGCGCTCGGCCGGCCACCGCGGATCCACCGGCACGTAACCCGCCCCCGACTTCACCACCCCGAGCAGCGCCACCATCACATCGACGGTCCGCGGCAGCGCCAGCGCCACGAAACGCCCCGGTCCCGCGCCTTGAGCGACGAGATGCCGGGCGAGGCGGTTGGCTCGTGCGTTCAGCTCCGCGTACGTCAGCTCCTGCCGGTCGTGGACGAGCGCCACCGCATCCGGCGACTGCCGCACCTGAGCCTCGAAAAGCGCTGCCAGCGGCGCGAAGGAAAGCGGGTGCGAGGTGTCGTTCCATTCATCGACGATCCTGTGGCGTTCCGCCTCGGAAAGCAGAACCATGTCCGCGAGGCGGGCGTCGGCGCGCTCGACGACCTGCTCAAGCAATCGTGTGAACCATGCCGTCAGCGACAGCGCCGTAAGCTCGTCGAACACGTCGAGCGCGAAGTCGAGCTTCCCGCGGATGCCGAGCGGTTCGCCATCCGCGTCGTGGCGTTGCTCGAAGTTCCACAGCAGGTCGAACTTGGCGGCTCCGGCCCGCAACGGCTCGACCTGGGCACGGGTGCCGGGCAGCGCCCAGCTGTCGAGGTCTTCTCCCCCGTCGAAGGCGAGCATGACCTGGAACAGCGGGTGGCGGGCCGTGGAGCGGGCGGGGTTGAGGACTTCGACCAGCCGTTCGAACGGCACCTCCTGATGTGCGAAAGCGCCTAGATCCGTCGCTCGCACCCGGCCGAGCAGTTCGGTGAACGTCGGGTCGCCCGACAGGTCCGATCGCAGGACCACCGTGTTGACGAAGAACCCGATCAGGTCGTTTACCGCCTCGTCGGACCGGCCTGCCACCGGCGTCCCGATCGGGATGTCGACGCCGCCGCCCACTTTGCTCAGCAGCGCGGCCAACGTGGCGTGTACGACCATGAACACGGTCGACTGGTGCTCGCGCGCGAGGTTCGTCAGCCGGCGGTGAAGGTCGCCGCCGAGTTCGAACCGCACGTCGCCGCCGCGGTACGAAGCCACCGGCGGACGCACACGGTCGTACGGGAGCGCGAGTTCCTCTGGCAGCCCGGCCAGCGCCCCACGCCAGAACTGCAGCTGCTCCGCCGCGAGGCTGCCCGCCGATTCGTCGCTGAGCAGTTCCCGCTGCCAGATGGCGTAGTCGGCGTACTGGACGGGCAGCGGCGACCAGTCGGGAGCCGTGTCGGACAAGCGCGACGCGTACGCCTGCGACAGGTCACGCGACAGCGGGCCGAGCGACCAGCCGTCACTGGCGATGTGGTGGGTCAGCATGAGCAGGACGCATTCGTCGGGTCCGAGTTCGAACAGCCACGCCCGGACCGGCAGCTCAGTGGAGACGTCGAAGACGTACCCGGTGGCAGCTGACAGCGCTGCCGCCAGGTCGCCCTCGACGACCCTGGCCTCTTCGAGCACCGGTGCCACGCCGACGTCGAGAATCTCCTGGTGCGGCTCCCCGTCCACGACCCGGAACACCGTGCGCAACGCCTCGTGCCGGCCGACGACGTCGCCCAGCGCCGCACGCAGCGCATCGCGGTCGACGGGGCCGTGCAGCCGCCACGCGTACGGTTCGGTGTAGGCGGCATTGTGTCCTTCGAACTGGTCCACGAACCACAGCCGCTGCTGCGCGAACGACAACGGCAGCCGCTCCGGGCGCGGCGCCACCGCGGCCAGCGCCGGACGCGCCGCGCCGAGTCCGTCGAGCACGCGGCAGAGCGCCGACACGGTCGGCGAGTCGAACAACGCCCGGATCCCCAGCTCGACCCCCAGCGCCGCACGCACGCGCGAGATCAACCGCGTGGCGAGCAGTGAGTCGCCGCCGAGGTCGAAGAAGTCGTCGTCGAGGCCCACGTGGTCGACGCCCAGGACGTCGGAGAACAGTCCGATCACTGCCTTCTGCCGCGCGGTGACCGGTCCGGGTTCGGCGGATCCGTCGAACACGGGTGCGGGTAGGGCTTTGCGGTCG
>NZ_BONI01000178.1 GCF_016862635.1 Catellatospora coxensis
GATGGTCTTCTTGCGCCACCCGGTGCAGGCGGCGTCCATGGCCACCCCCGGCACCGCCGTCCACGACCCGCCCGTCGGCGCGTAATGGATGTTGACGGTGGTCCAGGCGGTGTTCGGCCGGTAGAACACGGTGACGGTGTTGGCGGCCGACGCGGGCACCGTCAGCATCGGGATCAGGCTCGCGACGAGACCGGTCAGGGCGAGCAGCATTGCTCCCCACCGGGCGCGAGCACGACGTCGAGCGCTCACGACAACTCCTCACACGGGGCCGTGCGGCATCGACGGAGGACGGTTCATCCGTGGCGGATGCGGCCACCGTTCTTGCGCAAGGCGATTGAAAGTTTCTGAAAGCTAGCAACAGATTTCTGGCATGTAAAGAGCCGCACATATCTATGGCATGCGCTTGACCCGCCGACCCTGCTCCGCAGGCCGGTTGAAATTCCTTTCAATCCCCGGGGCGTACGCCACCGGGCTCAGGACAGCAGGCGCGCTCCCAGCGGGCGCTCGCTCACCACTCCCGCGGCGTCGACCTCGACGCGGTACGCGTCGGCGCCCTCCGCGCTGGTGACGGCCTCGACCAGGTCGGTGCCGACGTAGTGCAGGCCGGTGCCGTCGTCGGTGGCGTGTCCCGCGGGCAGCAGGCCGCTGCCGACGTACTCGTGCAGCCGGGCACGGCGGGGCTGGCCGGGGAAGTCGTGGTGCACGCCGTTGCTGTACGGCAGGAACGCCAGCGCGTCGGTGACCGGGTCGAGGTCGTCGGAGAACGAGTCGGTGCTGCCGCCCACGTGCCAGCAGATGCTGCCCGCGCTGCCGCCGCCGAGCACCACCCCGGCCTCCCACGCCTCGCGCATGACCGCGTCGAGGCGGTGCGCCCGCCACACCGCCAGCAGGTTGACCACGCTGCCGCCGCTGACCCAGATCAGGTCCTGCGCCAGCAGGTGCGCCCGGACGTCGGCATGGTTGGGCTGCGGGAACAGCCGCAGGTGGGTGACCGTGTGCCCGGTGTCGTCGAAGGCCTGGCCGAACGCGGCGATTGCGGCGGGGTCGTCGCCGACGGCGGTCGGCACGTAGCAGATCCGGGCCCGGCGCACCCCGGTCAGCGCGACCGCATGCTCCATGAGCAGGCTGCGTTTACGCGGTGCGGCACCCGGCAGCGGGCGCAGCAGTCCGGACGCGGCGAAGATCTGCGGCGGGCGGGCCATCAGTCGATCATTGCACAGCCGGGGTTCTTCGACCCGTCGGATACACCGCTCCGTCCTGGCTACTGTCTGTCCGATACAGAACACGGATCGCATTGGGGACAGTCCGATACCGACTTTGTTCATAGGATCGCCACACGTTCCGTTCCAATAGTCAGGGGAAGCTATGGGAAGAATGCGCAAGTTGGCAGTCGGGCTGTGCCTGGTGGCCGCCGCGACGCTGATGCCGGTGTCACCGGCCGCGGCCGTCGTTCCGGGCACACCGGGCAACGTCGCGTTCATCCGCGGCGGCAACCTGTTCGTCGCCGAGTCGGGCGGCGCCGTCTGGCAGGCCACCACCGGCGGCGGCTACGAGTGGCCGCGCTGGCGTCCGTACTCCGACGGCATGGCCATCCTCAAGGACGGCGACCTGTGGGTGGGCTCGTACTCCACCTACGACCACGCCTTCCACGCCACCCAGCAGATCACGTCAGGGGCTGAGGTAGGCGCCGCGGCATGGTCGCCTGACGGCAACCGGCTGGCGTACGCGCAGGGCACCTTCGCGCCGACGGTCTTCATCGCCTACTTCGGCCCGGTCTCGGAGTCGGCCCGAGGGGCCGCCACGGTGCAGACGGTGAAGGTGGACACCCGCCTGAGCCCGGCGGCGCAGCGGATCGCCGACAAGCTGCCGAAGAAGAGCCAGGGTGTCGTCGCGGCCGCCGCGCCGACCACCTGGCACGCCGCCGCCAATTCGCTGGCGGTCGCCTGGTCGCCTGACGGCCGTTACATCGCCTACCCGAACGGCGAGTGCTTCGCGGTCTTCGACGACTGCCTCGGCATGATCGACCTCACCACCTGGACCGAGGTCTGGGTGGCGGCGTTCGGCGGCGGCGGCGCGGACCTGGACGGTTTCGCCACCATCCCCGCGTTCACCGCCGATTCCACGCGCATCATGTGGACCCAGCAGACCCGGCCCCGCTACGAGGCCGATCCGCAGATCAGCTACATCCACACGATGTCGGCCCTGGTCACCGACCCGTTCGGCAGCCAGGCCCAGGTGGGCGTCGACGGCGAGTACAGCGCCGTCCCGTCCCCCGCCGGCGGCAACACCGTCCTGGTCACCAGCGGCCGCAACAGCGTCGCCTGGGTCGCCCGCCGCACCGGCACCACCCGCACCTGGCTCTACCAGGGCTACCAGCACGACTGGCAGTCCCTGCCCTGACCAAAGGAAGGGCATCGTCGGCTCGCGTCAGCGAGACGAGTAGCAGCTCTGCTTGACGCTCTGCGTAGAGGAAGGGCACCTTCTTAA
>NZ_BONI01000179.1 GCF_016862635.1 Catellatospora coxensis
CAGGTTGTACTGCTTTTGCAGCATGTGTTTCACGCCGTGCTGCACAGCGGGGTGTTTGGTGAGGAGCCGGCCGGTGCCGTTGACCTGTTCGGTGAGGACGCGTGCGGTCTCTGAAGCCAGGGTTTGCAGGACTGCTCCGTTGAGATAGGCGCGCAGCGAATCGCCGTCACCGCGTGTCCAGTTCGAGATCAGGTTCACCACGCCCCACAACCGCAGCGACTTGTCCCACTCGGCGGTGTACTTCGCCTGCGCCGCATCCCGAATTTCTGTCGGTGTTCGCCGTCGTCTCTTTCCGGGCGCGTCGTCGTGTGTGCTGCCGCTCGGGCCGGGCGCGGGGCCGCTGGCGTCGTCGGCATCGTGGGGATCCTGCGGCAACGGTCGACCATCGGGATCGGTGTGGGGGAAGGCGGCCCAGCCCAGCCCGGACAGGAACCCGGGCGCGAGGCTGTGCAGCGGTGTGCCCGGTTCTTGCAGCGCCAGGCCGCTACCGGCCACAAGGGCAGGCAGATCGCCGACCGCGTCGAAGACACCCGCACCGACACCCGCGTTCGCGCCGTCGTCGGGGTGGGTGCGGGCTTGTGACAGTGCCGAGCCGTGCTCGATCACCATGACCGCACGCGCCGCACCGAACCCGGCCAGGGCAGGGTTGCGCGGGTCGTCGGTGTACTCGCGCACCTGAGCGCCCGTCAGGCGCCCCCGGCCGTCAGCGTCGAACATGATCTTGGTGACCAGGACCTCAGTCGGTGTGGTGGGGTGTTGCGAGGGTGGCGGCACCCAGGCGGTGCCGGCCGTCGCCAGTACACGCCGGTTGTGCCGGGGCAGCAGGTCGAACAACCTGCGCGCGAAGACACTGCGGCCGGTGCCCGTTGCGGCGTCGCACTGGACCAGCACGACGTCCTTGCCGTGTGAGCGCGCATCAGCGGTGATCAGCCCGGCCAGCCGTTCCGCGCTCAGCACACGCCCGGCGGCCACCGGCCCGTGGCGGTCGCCATGGGCGAACACCACATACTGCCCGGCCTGGGCCCGAAACCCGGCCGCGGCGGCACGCTGCACAGCCTGGCCCGCGTCCAGCAGCGCCAGACCGGCCGGCACATGCCGCACCACACCGGCCAGATCCCCCGCGACCGCCGGCCCGCGCCACCCTGCGTCCACCCCGTCGGAGGCATCCACAGCGGCAACGAAGCCGTCGTCGGCGGAAGAGCCGTCGTCGGTGGCGGCGCCGCCGACGGCAGTGCCGTGCACGTCGACCGGGACACCGGCGTCGGCCCCGGTGTCGTTTGCACGGCCTGCCGGCGCGGCTGGGCCCGGTGACACATCGCCGCGCGGACCGCCGGGGGCGCCCGCATCGTGCGGCCACGCCTGCGCGCCGGCACGCCCCGCCCCGGCGGGCGACGCCGCATCGGACTCTGCCACCGTCGGGTCCCCGGCAACGTCCACCGATCCTTGCGACCCGACCACAGCCGTTTGCCCGCCCGACTCCGGCACGACCCCACTCGGACCCTGCCCGAACAACGCCGGGAGCACGTCGGCGTCGGCATGGCCGGTGGCACCGGTGCGCACGACCACTGTGTTCACCGCTGTGTTCACCGCGGGTCCGCTGTCGGGCCGGGCCGCTACCGGCCTCGCCCCCGCACCCGCCCGCACCGCATCGGCGGCACGGCCGATGTCCACGGCACGGACCGCACCCGACGCCAGGGCCGAGACCGGCCCCGCGGCCGATGCGGTGAACACGCCCGACACGTCGAACAATCCGTCCAGGCGGCCCGTCCCCGTGACCTGCCCGATGATCGCATCGTGGTGGATGCGCAGGTCAGGGCGGGTGTAGACGCCGTCGAACACCCCGGTGATCTGCCCGGTGGCGGTGTAGTGCCCGGACAGCACCCGGCCGTCGGGCAGGTCGACCACCCCGGTGAACGTCACCCGGCCCTTGAACCACGAGCCGGTCGGGGAGAACACCCCGTCGAAGGTGAACTTGCCCCGCGCGGCCGCCCAGTCCTTCAACCGGTCCGGGCCGCCCGGACCGGCAGGGCCGAAAACGTCACCACCGGACCGCGTCGCCACGTCCCACCCCGGCAGATCGATCTTCCCGACGTCGCCGTCCAGGCCCGCCGACGCGTCCCCGCGCCGGGACCGGTGCCCGACCCAGTCCACGACCCCCTCCACCGCGCCCGCCGACGCCGGCGCCCACGGATCATCGGACTGCTGGATACGCCCGTTCATGATCAGATCAGCGAGCTGCTCGGCGGAGTACTCGGTCAACGCGCCGATACTCGCCATCCCCGGCAGCGAGGTCACCGCCCGCTCACCGACGTCGTCACCGAACCTCGGCCCCAACGCCCGCGTCAACGCCCTGCTCAAACCCTCGAACAGCACCGGCCCCGCGATCCCGCCGATCA
>NZ_BONI01000180.1 GCF_016862635.1 Catellatospora coxensis
CTCCGAGCCCGACGCCGAGCGCTTCGAGCTCGCCGCAACCGCCCGGCAACTGCTCGCTCCCCTCGACCTACCGATGGACCTCGACCGGTTCGCTGGCGAACCCGAAGTCGGGCTGGGTCTCGCTCAAGGACTTCACCTACGCCCCCTACAACGGCCGGCACCTGGTCTACGCCACCACCCACGACAACGGCAGCAGCTGGGGATCGATGAACTTCAGCCTGTTCACCAACTGGTCCGACATGGCCTCGGCCAGCCAGAACACCATGTCGTCGGGCACCGTCGCGCCGTCGCTGTTCTACTTCGCCCCCCGCAACATCTGGGTGCTGGCCTACCAGTGGGGCGGACCGGCGTTCTCCTACCGCACCTCCAGCGACCCGACCAACCCCAACGGCTGGTCCGCGCCGCAGACCCTGTTCTCCGGCAGCATCTCCGGCTCCGGCACCGGACCCATCGACCAGGCCGTCATCGGTGACAGCTCGAACATGTACCTGTTCTTCGCCGGCGACAACGGCAAGATCTACCGGGCCAGCATGCCCATCGGCAACTTCCCCGGCAGCTTCGGCTCCACCTCCACGGTGATCATGAGCGACACGACGAACAACCTGTTCGAAGCGGTCCAGGTCTACAAGGTCGCGGGCCAGAACCAGTACCTCATGATCGTCGAGGCGATCGGCTCGCAGGGCCGCTACTTCCGCTCCTTCACCGCCACCAGCCTCGGCGGCTCGTGGACCCCGCAGGCCGCCACCGAGAGCAACCCCTTCGCCGGCAAGGCCAACAGCGGCGCCACCTGGACCAACGACATCAGCCACGGCGAGCTGATCCGCAGCAACGCCGACCAGACCATGACCATCGACCCCTGCAACCTGCAGCTGCTCTACCAGGGCCGCTCGCCGAACTCCGGCGGCGACTACGGGCTGCTGCCCTACCGGCCCGGCCTGCTGACCCTGCAGCGCTGACGCCGTCGACCGGGTCGCGCAGCGGTTCGGCCCGGTGACCCGTTCCGGGTGCCCCGAGTTCCGATCATCGGGGCACCCGGCCGGCGGCGGGCCGATCCAGGCCGCGACCGGTTGTCGGGTCCGCCGGCCACTCACCGCGGCCGACGGATCCGACAGCACCGGTGGCCTCTGGCCGCCGCGGCTCTACCCGCCCGTGTCGACGAGACGGGCGGCAGTACCAGACCGGCCGGCGGGCACGCCCATGCCTGCCCGGCGCCGGTGCGCCGGCGCACTACCGCACCGCGGCGGGCACCCGCCCGCGGCGGGCCTCCACGGACCTGTCCACCCGCTTCCAGGAGACAGACATGTCACGAACAGCCTCCGGCCGCACGTTGCGTGCGGCCCTGACAGCCGCGACGCTCGTCGCTGCCACCGCCCTGACCACCGTCGCCCTGGCCACCTCGGCCGAGGCGGGCACGACCCTGGGCGCGTCGGCCGCCGAACGCGGACGCTATTTCGGCGCCGCCGTCGCCGCGTTCAAACTCAGCGACTCCACGTACGTCAACATCCTCAACCGCGAGTTCAACTCGGTCACCGCGGAGAACGAGATGAAGTGGGACGCCACCGAGCCGTCCCAGGGCAACTTCAGCTACACCAACGCCGACCGCATCGTCAGCCACGCCCAGAGCAGGGGCATGGCGATCCGCGGGCACGCCCTGCTCTGGCACCAGCAGCAGCCCGGCTGGGCGCAGAACATGTCCGGCAGTGCCCTGCGCTCGGCGATGATCAACCACGTCACGCAGGTCGCCACCAAGTACCGCGGGAGGATCCACTCCTGGGACGTGGTGAACGAGGCGTTCGCCGACGGCAGCTCCGGCGCGCGGCGCGATTCCAACCTGCAGCGAACCGGCAACGACTGGATCGAGGCCGCGTTCCGCGCCGCGCGAGCCGCCGACCCGAACGCCAAGCTGTGCTACAACGACTACAACACCGACGGCGTCAACGCCAAGTCGACCGGCATCTACAACATGGTGCAGGACTTCAAGGCCCGCGGCGTGCCGATCGACTGCGTCGGCTTCCAGTCGCACCTGACCAACTCGGCCCCGTCGGACTACCAGGCCAACCTGCAGCGCTTCGCCAACCTCGGCGTCGACGTGCAGATCACGGAGCTCGACATCTCCGGATCCAACCAGGCCGCCGCCTTCGCGACCGTCACCAACGCCTGCCTGGCCGTGACCCGCTGCAACGGCATCACCGTGTGGGGCATCCGCGACAGCGACTCCTGGCGCACCGGCCAGAACCCCCTGCTGTTCGACTCCTCCGGCAACAAGAAGGCCGCCTACACCTCGGTGCTCAACGCCCTGAACAGCACCCCGCCCACCAACCCGTCGCCGTCGCCGTCCACGCCGGGCGGGCCGGTGGACACCGG
>NZ_BONI01000181.1 GCF_016862635.1 Catellatospora coxensis
GCTGGATCTTGCGTGTCGCCTCCACGTAGATGGTCTTGGTGATCGTTGGCGAACTGTGTCCCAGGACGTCCTGGATGTTCTCGATCGGCACACCTTGGTCGTACAAGATCGTTGCGCAGGAGTGCCGCAGGTCGTGAAACCGGATCTGCGGCACACCCGCCTTGGCGCACAGCTGGTCAAAGTGCCGCTTCAGGTTGCGCGGCTCGACCGGTGTTCCAATCTTGGTGGCGAAGACCATCCCATGGTCGGCCCACTGCTTTGCGGTCTTGCTCTGGCGGACCTGGTCCGCCCGGTGAAGCTCAAGCACCCGCGCCAGTGGCTGGGCCAAGGCCACCTTCCGCTCTGAGCTGTCGGTCTTTACCGGCCCGTTGACGAGTTGGCCGTTGACCCGCTGAAGTGACCGCCGGACCGTGATCACGTTCTCGACGAAGTCGACATCGATCCACCGCAGGCCCAGGGCCTCCCCCCGGCGCAGGCCCAACGCCAAAGCGACCGAGTACAGCGCATACCACCGATCACCGCGAGCCGCCTTCAGGAAGCGCCGCGCCTCCTCTGCGGACCAGGGGGTGAACTTCGGCCGGTACCGGTGCGAGATCCGCAGGTGGCGGGCCGGGTTCGTGGCTATCAGCTCGTCCACGATCGCGTCCTGGAGCATGGCCCTGACGATGCGGTGCGCATACCGGACCGAGCCGTCGGACAGGACGTTCGCACAGCACACGGCAGGAACGGCCGCACAACAGCGCGCCGAGGCCCCTCGCTGGACCCGCTTCCTGTCCTTGCCGAGAGCGCAGCACTGGCACACGCCCTTGAGCCGGTTGAGGAACGTGCGGACGTCGGCCGGCCGAAGCTGCCCGAGCTTCTTGCTGCCGAGATAGGGCAGGACGTACGCGCCGGCCAGCCGCCGATAGTTGGCCAGCGTCGCGGGGCGGACCCTAGGTTCGGCCACATGCGTGAGCCAGTAGTCGAGGTAGTGGCCGACCGTGTCACCGCCGGTCGGAACGCGAACGCCGGCCATCTTGTCCGACTGGAGTTTGATCATCGCTTCGTGGGCTTCCTGCCACGAACTGCCGTAGACGCTGCGCCGGACCTCAGAGCCGTTGGTCGCGTAGACCCAGACTCTGGCCTCCCACCGGCCGTCTTTGCGTTGGCGGATCGAGCCCTCTCCGTTGCGACGGCTCCGTCCCTTACCTTTCGTCGGTTCGCCGCCAGATTCGCTGGTCACGCGGGCCATCAGCTTGCCTCCTCAACTAGTCGGGCCATGTAGGTACGGACAGACGACTCCGTGATCCGTCGAGCACGGCTGGCGACCGTGACGGCGGTGAGCTTGCGCTGTTTCGCGAGACGGAAGACTGTCCATCGCGAGACGCCGAGAAGGGTTCCTGCTTCATCCATGGTCAGGAAGCGGTCCATGGTCATTCCTCCCCTGGTCAGGTGTCACTCGGTCGGATGGTGTGTGGTCGGCGCTGGCGTGCGGCGTCGGCGGCCATGGCGGCGAGTGCGGCGTCGCCGGTGGTGCGCCAGCCGTTGCCGACGTGCTGCCAGTGGTTGATGACCAGCACGGTCGAGTCGTCGGCGGCGTCGTCCATGTCCACGGGTTCGCTGGGCGCGGCGGCCCGGACGGCGACCTGTTCGCGCGGGTCGGGTCGGCGGGCGGCGCGGAGTGCGCCCATGGTGGTGGAGTAGCGGCGGCTCTTGGTGGCGAAGTGGCCGCCGAAGCCGAGCATGTGTGCCCAGCGGCGTAGTCCGTTCCAGCCGTCGGCGGTGCCGAGGTTCCAGCAGGCGGTGATGAGCCGGTGGGCGTGGTTGTGCGGGTTGCCGGCGTAGTGCTTGGCCGATGCCCAGGTGACGCGTCCGGCGTTGACGCCGGTGATCTCGGTGGCTTTGGTGGCGTATTTGGCCAGGTATCCGGCTACGTGCTGCTCGGTCAGCGACTCACCCGGCAGGCCGGTCCGTACGACCTTGACGTCTACCTGGGTGCCCCAGCTCAGTTCCCACCCGTCCGGCTTGGCCGGGTGCGGTGCCGTGGTGAGCGCGGTCGTGCGGGCAGCAGCCGAGACAGCCGCCTTGAGCATGTCGGCGGTGTAGAGCGGGATCTGGTCGCCGTTGGGGGCGATGCCGAACGGCGGTGCCGCGATGGTGTGAGGGTCGCCGGGCAGGTTCGCGTCAAGGCGGAGCAGGGCGTGCAGGTGGACGACGCCGCGCCGCTGGTACTCGGCGACCTTGGCGTAGCGGAGCTTGACCGGCCCTCGGGGGGTCGCGCCGATGTGCCGGCGCACGGCCAGGATGGTCCGGTCCCACAGCTTGGCGAC
>NZ_BONI01000182.1 GCF_016862635.1 Catellatospora coxensis
TTCCGAGGTGTCGCAGCAGGTGAAGCAGGGTCGGGGTGGTGCGCCGTCAGGCGGCGGTCAGGGCGGTGTGGTCGGCGAGGATCAGTCGGCCGATGTGCTCGATGAGCTGGGGGACGACGGCGTTGCCGAGGGCGTGGAGTCGGTCCAGTTGGCGGGGAATCCCATGAGCCAGTCGAGCCACTGCGGGTTGACGTGCCAGCCAGTCATCCGCTGCCCGCCGGCGGTGATGTGCTGCCAGGCCAGGAAGTCCTCCAACTGCGAGCGGTGAGCGCCCGTCTCGGCCCTGGCCCAGCAGATCCCGTTCGCTCCCATCGCCGCCCTGGGGGTGGGCCACGAGGATGAGCCGTTCACGCGGGTGCGGCGCGCCGAACTCTGCCGCTGATAGCACTGCCCATTGCGCATCGAACCCGAGCGCGGCCAGGTCGGCGAGGATGATCCCGAAGGCGCGATCGTCGGCAAGCAGAGCTGGAACGTTCTCCATGAGCAGGTAGCGGGGTCGAAGAACGCGAAGGGTGTCGACGACAGCCGGCCACAGCCACCGTTCGTCTGCGATGCCGCGTCGTCTGCCCTCGGTGGAGAAGGGTTGGCAGGGGGCACCGGCACAGACCAGGACAGGGGCAGGGTGTCCGGTGCCGGTCCACGCCTGCGGGAACGTGTTGACGTCGTCATGGCGGATCACCTCCGGGAAGTGGCGAGCGAGCACGGACTGGCAGAACGGGTTGATCTCCACTTGGTGGGTGACGGCGAATCCGGCGCGGGTCAGGCCGAGGCTGAACCCGCCGATCCCGGCGAACAGATCCACAGCGACGGGGCGAGGCGTGTTCATCGGGCCGCCTCCGGCAGCGGCGTGCCGTTGACCGACGCGAGCGAGGTGCGCGGGGCGGTCAGACCGAGGGCGCGCATGATCTGGCCGGTGGTGTCGTTGCTGACCCGCAGCACCGCCCGCAGCTCGTCGCGGGTGATCGGCCGTCCGTTGGTCTGCTCGTGCTCGGTGACGGCGGCGCGGGCGCGGTCGAGCAGGTCTGCCGGCAGCGGCGGGGCGGGCCATTCCGTGACCGGGCGCTCCAGGGCGGGCACGTTGGTGATGACCGGCGCGACCGCCCGCACCACGACAGCCGGGACGGTGGGGACCGGCTCAGGACGGTCCTCGGCCACCGGGACGGCCGGGGGTGTTTCCGGGACGGCGGGGACGTACCGGGGGCGTTCGTTCGGGACGCGCAGGGGCGTCGGGGACGGCGCGGGGACGTCCTGGGGACGGGGACGGACGTCCGGGACGGGGACAGGACGGGGACGGTCGTCCCGGACGGCAGCCGGGGCGGGGTCGGCGGCGACCTCGGCGGCGGGTCCCTTGCCGAGGATGAGCTTGGCCAGGGCGGCGAAGGCGAGGGCGGGGAACACCGAGACCAGGTAGCCGGTCGCGCCGGGCTTGGCGACGGCGATCTGCGCGGCGACGGAGAACCCGAGTGCGGCCACGAGTAGGAAGATCGGGTAGCCGATCGGCTGTCCGGCGGCGTGGCGACGGCGCATGACGAGCATGGCCGCGATCGGGATCAGTTCGGAGATGACCGCGTTGGCCCAGCCGAACCAGTCACCGGTGCCGGCGGGGCTGTTGTGCATGGTCCAGTCGTGGACGTGGGTGAATGACGCGGCACCGGCGGCTCCGCCCACGGCGAGCAGGATCACGACCAGGACGAACGTTTCGAACTTGCCGCCTCGGTCGCGCTTGGTGTTGGTGGCCATGGTCAGTGCTCCTTTCCGGCGTAGGAGGGGGCGTAGTCGGCGACCAGCGCGGTGATGTCGGCGTCGGTCGGGTAGCCGATGCGGATGCGTTCGGGGTCGGCGTCGCCGTCGACCACGTAGCCGACGCCCGGCATGGAGCGGGGGATGAGGTCGCACAGCGCGCCGCGGTCGCGGGCGTTCTCGCCCAGCACCAGGTCCACCTCGGCGGGCTCCACCATGCGCAGCCCGACCCGGATCGCGAACAGGTTCCGCAGCGGAACGACCTCCTTACGGCCGTCCTGGACCAGCGCCACCACGTGGATACCGGCGGCGCGGCCCTTGGTCAGGATCAGCGCGAGCGCGGCCTTGACCCGGTCGGTGGTCTTCTTGTCGCCGTAAGCGGTCAGCGTCGCCAACTCGTCGATCAGGATGATGCGCTTGGGCTCCTCCACCGTGGCGACGTGCTGACGGGTCC
>NZ_BONI01000183.1 GCF_016862635.1 Catellatospora coxensis
TCAGGCGGCTTCGATGATCATGCCGGCGGCGACGGTGCGGTTGGTGGCCTCGTCGATGATGATGAACCCGCCGGTGGTGCGGTTGCGGCGGTATTCGTCGGCCATGAGCGGGACGGTGGTGCGCAGCCGGATCCGGCCGATGTCGTTGAGCCCGAGTTGGGTGGCGGTCTCGTCGCGGTGCAGGGTGTTGACGTCGAGGCGGTATTGGAGGCCTTTGACGATCGCCCGTGCGGTGCGGGTGGTGTGCTTGACCGTGTATTTCGCTCCGACGGACAGGGGCTTGTCGTCCATCCAGCAGACGAGGGCTTCGATGTCCTGGGCGGGGGTGGGGGCGTTGTTCGGGCGGCAGATCATGTCGCCACGGGAGATGTCGATCTCGTCGTCGAGCCGGACCGTGACGCTCATCGGCGGGAACGCTTCGGCGACGGGTCCGTCGGCGGTGTCGATCCCGGCGATCTTCGTGGTCAGGCCGGAGGGCAGGACCATGACCTCGTCGCCGGGCTTGAGGATCCCCGAGGCGACCTGCCCGGCATACCCGCGGTAGTCGGTCACGGTCGTGGACTGCGGCCGGATGACGTACTGGACCGGGAAGCGGACGTCGACGAGGTTGCGGTCGGAGGCGATGTGCACGTGCTCCAGGTGGTGCAGCAGGCTCGGGCCTTCGTACCAGGGCATGTTCGTCGAGCGGGTGGCGATGTTGTCGCCGTTCAATGCTGAGATGGGGATGATCGCGAGGTCGGTGATGTCGAGTTTCGCGGCGAAGCTGGTGAATTCGTCGACGATGCGGTCGTAGACGGCCTGGTCGAAGTCGACGAGGTCCATCTTGTTGACGCACAGGACCAGGTGCGGCACGCGCAGCAGGGAGCACAGGAACGCGTGCCGCCGCGATTGTTCGACGATGCCTTTGCGGGCGTCGACGAGCACGAGCGCGAGGTCGGCCGTCGATGCGCCGGTGACCATGTTGCGGGTGTACTGGATGTGCCCGGGGGTGTCGGCGATGATGAACTTGCGCCGCGGGGTGGCGAAGTAGCGGTAGGCGACGTCGATGGTGATGCCTTGTTCCCGCTCGGCCCGCAGGCCGTCGGTGAGCAGCGCGAGGTTGGTGTACTCGTCGCCACGGGCGGCGGACACGGCCTCGACGGCTTCGAGCTGGTCTTCGAACAGCGATTTCGTGTCGTAGAGCAGCCGCCCGATCAACGTCGACTTACCGTCGTCGACACTGCCTGCGGTGGCGAAGCGGAGCAGGTCCGCCCGGCCGTCGGGCCGGGCCTCGCTCACGGGGGCATCCTCAACAGCCGTGCTCATCAGAAGTAGCCTTCCCGCTTGCGGTCTTCCATTGCTGCTTCACTTACCTTGTCGTCCCCGCGAGTGGCGCCGCGCTCGGTCAACCGAGTCGCCGCGACTTCCGCGATGACCTTCTCCACCGTGTCGGCCTCCGACGCGACAGCAGCCGTCAGCGTCGCGTCGCCGACGGTCCGGTAACGCACCCGGGCCTTGAACACGTTCTCGCCCGGCTTGGCGGAGATGAACTCGTTGACCGCGAACAGCATCCCGTCGCGGGACACGACTTCACGCTCGTGCGCGTAGTAGATCGACGGCAGCGGGATCTCCTCCCGCGCGATGTAGTGCCAGATGTCCAGCTCGGTCCAGTTCGACAACGGGAACACCCGGATGCTCTCACCGGGGTGATGCCTGCCGTTGTACAGCGACCACAGCTCCGGCCGCTGGTTCTTCGGGTCCCACTGCCCGAACTCGTCCCGGAACGAGAACACCCGCTCCTTGGCCCGAGCCTTCTCCTCGTCCCGGCGAGCCCCACCGAACAGGGCGTCGAACCGGTACTTGTCCACCGCATCGAGGAGCACCGGCGTCTGGATCCGGTTCCGCGAACCGCCGGCAGGCTCCGTGACCAGGCCACGCGCGAGCGCCTCCGGCACCGA
>NZ_BONI01000184.1 GCF_016862635.1 Catellatospora coxensis
GCACCACCCCCTGTTCCAGGTCATGCTGGCCGTCGAACCCGAAACCGCGGGCCGATGCGACCTGCCGGGAATCGAAGCCCGCGAGCAACGGCTCGTCGCCGACGTGGCCAAGTTCGACCTCACTTTCAACCTCAAGCAGCGCTCCACCGGAGAAGGCACCGCGGACGGCATCGACGGCTCGCTCGAATACGCGCTCGACCTGTTCGACCCCGACACCGCCCGCGCGCTCGTCGACCGCGTGCTGCGGGTCCTGCACAACGCCCTGTCAGCGCCCGGCGATCCGATCGGCACCCTGGACGTGCTGGCCGCGCAGGAGCGGGAACTGCTGCTCCACCGGTGGAACGACACTTCGCACACGATTCCCGCCGACAGCCTGTCAGCCCTGGTCGAAGCGCAGGTGCGGGCAACCCCCGAGGCCGTGGCCGTCGTCCACGAGGGCGAACAGCTGACGTTCGCCGAACTGAACGCGCGGGCCAACCGCCTCGCCCGGCATCTGGTGTCCCTCGGCGCCGGGCCCGAGCGTTTCGTGGCCGTGGCGCTGGCCCGGTCGTTCGACCTCGTCGTCGCGATACTCGCCGTGTTCAAGACGGGTGCGGCCTACGTCCCGGTCGACCCGGAGTACCCGGCCGACCGGATCTCGCTGATGCTCGACGACGTCCGCCCAGAACTGCTCATCACCAGCGCTGCCGTCGTCGCTCTGCCCGGACCGGACGGTCCGCGCGTGCTCGACATCGGTGCCGACCGGGAATTCGAGACGCTCGCCGACGATGATCTCGACGCGACGCGAGGGCTCGACGCCGCTCGGCTTCCGGCCTGCGTGATCTACACCTCCGGCTCCACGGGCACGCCCAAGGGCGTCGTCGTCACGCACCGCGGCATCGTCAACCACATCTGCTGGCTCCAGGCCGAATACCGGCTCACCGCCGCAGACCGCATTCTGCAGAAGGCACCGATCACGTTCGACGTCTCGGTGTGGGAGCTGTTCCTGCCGCTCGTTACCGGCGCGACGATGGTGCTGGCAAGCCCCGGCGGCCACCGCGACGCCGCGTATCTCGCCGACCTGATCCGTCGGGAGCACGTGACTGCGGCCGAGTTCGTGCCCTCGCTGCTGCGGATGTTCGTGGACGAGCCGGGCGCGGCGCTGTGCGCGTCGTTGCGTCAGCTGGTGAGCGGCGGCGAGCAGCTCCCGCGGGACCTGCGCGACGACGCCCTGGCCGCGCTGCCGGGCGTGCACCTGCACAACACGTATGGGCCGACCGAGACGACGATCGGTGTGACGTCGGGCGAATGCGTTCACGGTGCGGCGGGCGCACTCGTCCCGATCGGCCGGCCGAACTGGAATACCCGGGTTTTCGTGCTGGATGAGCGGTTGCGGCCGGTGCCGGTCGGGGTGGCCGGTGAGCTGTACATCGCCGGGGAGGGTGTGGCTGTCGGTTATCTGGGGCGTGCGGATCTGACGTCGGCGCGGTTCGTGGCGTGTCCGTTCGGTGCCGGTGAGCGCATGTACCGGACCGGTGACGTGGTGCGCTGGACGTCGGACGGTCAGCTGGACTACCTGGGCCGGGTCGATGACCAGGTGAAGGTGCGCGGGTTCCGGATCGAACTCGGTGAGGTCGAGGCCGCGCTGTCCGGGCACGAATCGGTTGACCAGGTGGCGGTGGTCGTGCGCGAGGACCGGCCCGGCGACCGCCGCCTGGTCGCCTACGTCGTCTCATCGGCCGGGGCGGGAGTCGATGCTGTGGTGTTGCGTCGGCATACCGCGACTCGTCTGCCCGAGTACATGGTTCCTTCCGCCGTGGTCTTCGTGGACGCTCTGCCGC
>NZ_BONI01000186.1 GCF_016862635.1 Catellatospora coxensis
CCGACTGAGAAGAAACTCGGGCGGTGGGTGGTGTGCGGCAGCATCCCGGCGTAGCCGGGATGAGGGCATGTGTGTGGGCTTGCCGTGTCCGGTTCGGGTGCGGCAAGCTGCGGTATGGCGGGAAGGGCGACCACGTTGTCGGCCCTTCGGGGTCTGACCTGTTCGCCGGAAACGGCATTGTCGGCGCTCTTCCCGCCCCTGTCGGGTCGGTCAGGTGACCGGGGTTGGTTCGTTGAGGTCTTCACCCCACACGATCTTGCGGCCGGTGGCGCCTTCCAGGCGGGTGATCAGGCTGCGGACATAGGCTGCGGGATCGCTGCTGCGGGTGTAGAAGTCCGCGCCGAGGTCGGTGTAGGGACGGCCGGTCGACAGCATCCGGTGGACGACCTTGATGATGGTGTGCGCGACGGCGAACGCGGCTTTCTTGCCCGCGCCGGGTTTGGCCCGTCCGCCGAAGCGCCGGTGCAGCCGGTGGTAGCGGGCGCCCAGCCTCGTGCGGGTCCGGGCGGCGGCCTGCGCGGCCTCGATCAGGATCGACTGCAGGTGGGTGTTGCCTTTGCGGTGCCCGGCGCGGCGGCGACGGCCACCGGACTCGTTGTTGCCCGGTGCGAGCCCGGCCCACGCGGCCAGGTGCTTGGCAGTCGGGAACCGGGCCATGTCGGTGCCGATCTCGCCGATCACGCAGGCGGCCACGCGCGCGCCGACCCCGGGGATCGTGGTGAGCAGGTCGGCCTCGGCCGTGAACGGGGCCAGCAGGCCCTGCCCATCGGCCGCAGCGCTGCCGATACGGGCGCTGACCTGGCCCAGCATGTGGTCAAGGTGGTCGATACGGGCCAGGTGCAAAGCGACCAACTGGCCGTGGTGGTCGTCGAAGCGGCCCGACAGCGCCAACCGCAACTCGGCGGTCTTGTTGCGCAGCACCCCACGGGCCAGGCCCGCCAGCACCACCGGGTCACGCTCGCCCGCGGCCAGCGCCGCCAGCATCGCCCGCCCGGACACCCCGAAGGTGTCCGACGCGACGTCGTCGAGCTTGATCCCGCCGGCTTCCAAAGTCTTGAGCAGCCGCTGCTTCTCCCGGCTGCGTTCTTCGGTCAGCTTCGTCTGATAGCGGGTCAGGTCCCGCAACCGGCGGACCTCCCGCGGGGGTATGAAACTGCCCCGCAGCAGCCCGACCTCCATCAATCGGGCCAGCCACTGCGCGTCCTTGACATCGGTCTTACGCCCCGGGACCGCTTTGACGTGCGCGGCGTTGACGACCTCGACCGTCAACCCCTCACCGCCGACCTGCGCCAACGCGGCGTGCACCGGCCACCAGTACACCCCGGTCGACTCCATCGCCACATGCGTGACCTGCAACTCGACCAGCCACGACGCCATCGCCAGCAGATCGGCGTAGAACGTCTTGAACGTGCGGGTCTTCTCCTGCCTGCCCCGACCCGGCCCGCCCGGGGTCCGCGCCGTGACCGTGACCTGCCTCTTGTGCACGTCGATCCCGGCCACCCGCTCGTACAAGATCTCCACGAGCCCTCCGTCCCTGCGCCACCGACAAACGGCACCACCCGCAGAGCCCGTCGAACTCACGAAACTGAGAAACGTGCACGGGGGCGACAACCTGGGACACCAGGGACGGGCTCCAGCGCCATTCTTGCCTTCAGGCACACGACACCAAGTCGGACCGGCGACAGCGAGCGGCACCACCCCGAGTTTCACCCACCTACGGGCGGCCCGCCAGGGCCAGGAATTCTTGCCTGGCA
>NZ_BONI01000187.1 GCF_016862635.1 Catellatospora coxensis
GTTTGTCCGGCGGTGTCCTACTCTCCCACAACGTCCCCGTTGCAGTACCATCGGCGCTGGAGGGCTTAGCTTCCGGGTTCGGAATGTTACCGGGCGTTTCCCCTCCGCCATGACCGCCGTAACTCTATCAACATGTCAACCCGCGCCAGCCTTGGTGCTGGGGGTTGCGTGTCGTGATGTGCATGGTGGACGCGAGCGTAATCTTTGCGCAGCTCTTTGTGTTAGGTAAGTCCTCGGCCTATTAGTACCAGTCGACTGAACACATTACTGTGCTTACATCTCTGGCCTATCAACCCGGTGGTCTAGCCGGGGGCCTTACCCACTCTCGTGGTGGGAGACCTCATCTTGAAGCGAGCTTCCCGCTTAGATGCTTTCAGCGGTTATCCCTTCCGAACGTAGCCAACCAGCCATGCACCTGGCGGTACAACTGGCACACCAGAGGTTCGTCCGTCCCGGTCCTCTCGTACTAGGGACAGCCCTTCTCAAGTCTCCTGCGCGCACGGCGGATAGGGACCGAACTGTCTCACGACGTTCTAAACCCAGCTCGCGTACCGCTTTAATGGGCGAACAGCCCAACCCTTGGGACCACCTCCAGCCCCAGGATGCGACGAGCCGACATCGAGGTGCCAAACCATCCCGTCGATATGGACTCTTGGGGAAGATCAGCCTGTTATCCCCGGGGTACCTTTTATCCGTTGAGCGACACCGCTTCCACATGCCAGTGCCGGATCACTAGTCCCGACTTTCGTCCCTGCTCGACCTGTCAGTCTCACAGTCAAGCTCCCTTGTGCACTTACACTCAACACCTGATTGCCAACCAGGCTGAGGGAACCTTTGGGCGCCTCCGTTACCCTTTAGGAGGCAACCGCCCCAGTTAAACTACCCACCAGACACTGTCCCTGAACCGGATCACGGTCCGAGGTTAGATACCCAGATCAACCAGAGTGGTATTTCAAGATTGGCTCCACGAAGACTGGCGTCAACGCTTCACAGCCTCCCACCTATCCTACACAAGTTAAACCGGATACCAATGTCAAGCTATAGTGAAGGTCCCGGGGTCTTTCCGTCCTGCCGCGCGTAACGAGCATCTTTACTCGTAGTGCAATTTCGCCGGGCCTGTGGTTGAGACAGTGGGGAAGTCGTTACGCCATTCGTGCAGGTCGGAACTTACCCGACAAGGAATTTCGCTACCTTAGGATGGTTATAGTTACCACCGCCGTTTACTGGCGCTTAAGTTCTCAGCTTCGCCTTGCGGCTAACCGGTCCCCTTAACGTTCCAGCACCGGGCAGGCGTCAGTCCATATACAGCGTCTTACGACTTCGCATGGACCTGTGTTTTTAGTAAACAGTCGCTTCCCCCTGCTCTCTGCGACCCCACCCAGCTCCAGCCGCGAAGGCCTTCACCAGACGAGGCCCCCCTTCTCCCTAAGTTACGGGGGCAATTTGCCGAGTTCCTTAACCACAGTTCGCCCGATCGCCTCGGTATTCTCTACCTGACCACCTGTGTCGGTTTGGGGTACGGGCCGCGCACAGCTCGCTAGAGGCTTTTCTCGGCAGCATAGGATCATCGACTTCACCTGATACGGCTCGGCATCACGTCTCAGCCTATATGGCACACGGATTTACCTATGTGCCGGCCTACACGCTTACCCCAGGACTACCACCGCCTGGGCTCGACTACCTTCCTGCGTCACCCCATCGCTCAACTACTACCCACCAAGATCCCAAC
>NZ_BONI01000188.1 GCF_016862635.1 Catellatospora coxensis
CCTGAATCCGTGGACCGAGTGCTGGTCTGCGGATTCAGGCTTTCGGGGCTGATTTGGGCGTGGTGGGTCTGCTGGCCTGGTCCAGCCTGCTCGGTTGCTGTTGGTTGGGGCGGTTCCGGCGTGGGTGTTGCGTCGTGGTGCTCGTGGTCGTGGTGCTCGGCGTCAGGTGAACACGGCTTTCCAGAGCCTGGTCCAGGCGGCGGCGCGGGGCCAGCGGGCGGGCAGGTGCAGGAATGGTCGGCGTTGTGGTCGGGCCAGCCGGGCGGGGATGTTGATCAGGTGGGTGCGCAGGGTCGCTCCGCGGGCGACGGTGTGGCGGGCGGTGCCGGTGAGGGTGCCTGCGGCTCGTAGCAGGTTGTGGCAGATCGCGGCGAGGGTGCACCAGGCGGCGTTGGCGGGGAAGCGGCCGGAGGGCTGGTGGGCCCAGGGTCCGTCGATGAGGTCGGACCAGACGGTTTCGCAGACGGCGTGGCGTCGGTGGGTGATGTCGGCTTCGGCCGTGGGTTCGCTGCTGTTGGTGAGGAAGGGGTGGTGTCGCCAGACGGGGAACAGCGGGTCCTGGGCGTTGGCGTCGCGGATGCGGCGCACGATCAGCCGTGCGGTGATCCGGTGGTCGGTGTCGGCGAAGGCGGTGTAGGTGGTTTCGGCGATCTGGGCGTCGGAGATCAGTGTTCCGGTGTCGGGGTCTTCGACCGCGCCGGGGTAGTGCACGGGGGTGTACTGGTCGTCGCCGATGGCGGCGATCGCGGCGGCCACCGACGGGTTGAGGGCGGCGGCGATCGAGAACGTGGCCCCGGTCGCGGTGATGGCGGCGATGACTTTGCCGCTGTAGAAGGCGGCATCGCCGCGGGTGAGGATGTGCTCGGGGTGGGCGCCGGCTTGTTTGGCGGTGTTGATCGCTTCGGTGAGCATTGAGGTGGCGCCTTTGGCCGAGCCTGCGCGTCCGGCGCGTAGCCGCACGCCGGCCAGCACCGGCGCGGCGGTCGGGGTGCTGATGGTCACCGCCAGGGGTGACAGGCCTTTGCGCAGGATGGTCTTGCCGTCGATCTTCGTGTGTCCGTAGGAGGCGCCTTGTTTGGCGTGGCCGTAGACCGGGCGCAGCAGCGAGTCGATGTCGATGAAGCAGCGCCGGTCGACGCCGTCGAGCACGCCGGTGCGCCGGGTGAGGGCGATCAGGTGCCGGCGCAGCACCGCCGACAGTTGCCGGGTGTGGCCGTGGGTGAACTCGCGCAGCAGGATCCCCAGCGTGGCCGAGGCGTAGACCCCACCGAAGACCTGTTTCATCCCACCGGCGCGGACGAGGTCCAGGTCGTCGATGCTGTCGGCTCCGGCGGCCATTCCCGCGATGATCGAGACGAGTTTCGGGGTCGCGTTGGCAGCCCCGGACTTGACCCGCTCACACGTGAACCGGACGTGCTCGTCCAGCAGCGCCGACAGCCCGGCCTGTTCGGCCAGGGCCAGCACCGGGACCAAGCCCGCGTGCGACACGAGATTGTCCTCGTCGAAGATCGCGCTGTCGGCGCGCCAGGCATGCGAAGCTTGCACCGAGAGTGCCTTTCCAAGCTGGTCGGATCTAGTTCTAGACAAACCCGATCGTCCCAGCCCAGAAGGCACTCTCGTCGCATCTACACGCCGTCACCAGCCACACCGACCCGCCCAGTCCACGGATTCAGG
>NZ_BONI01000189.1 GCF_016862635.1 Catellatospora coxensis
GGAGGTTAGTACAGCAGGGTTCATCGCGGGCGCTGCTTTGCGGGTACGGGAATATCAACCCGTTGTCCATCGACTACGCCTCTCGGCCTCGCCTTAGGTCCCGACTCACCCAGAGCAGATTAGCTTGACTCTGGAACCCTTGGTCATCCGGCGGCAGGGTTTCTCACCCTGCATTCGCTACTCATGCCTGCATTCTCACTCGTGTGGCGTCCACGGCTAGATCACTCTGCCGCTTCACCCGCCACACGACGCTCCCCTACCCACCCACACACCTGCACCAGGAGTAACCCTGGCGGGGTTATTGTGTGAGTGCCACAGCTTCGGCGGTGTGCTTGAGCCCCGCTACATTGTCGGCGCGGAACCACTTGACCAGTGAGCTATTACGCACTCTTTCAAGGGTGGCTGCTTCTAAGCCAACCTCCTGGTTGTCTATGCGATCCCACATCCTTTTCCACTTAGCACACGCTTAGGGGCCTTAGCTGGTGATCTGGGCTGTTTCCCTCTCGACTACGAAGCTTATCCCCCGCAGTCTCACTGCCGCGCTCTCACTTACCGGCATTCGGAGTTTAGCTGACTTCGGTAAGCTTGTGGGCCCCCTAGGCCATCCAGTAGCTCTACCTCCGGCAAGAAACACGCGACGCTGCACCTAAATGCATTTCGGGGAGAACCAGCTATCACGGAGTTTGATTGGCCTTTCACCCCTAACCACAGGTCATCCCCCAACTTTTCAACGTTGGTGGGTTCGGTCCTCCACGACGTCTTACCGTCGCTTCAACCTGCCCATGGCTAGATCACTCCGCTTCGGGTCTAGAGCATGCGACTGAACGCCCTGTTCAGACTCGCTTTCGCTACGGCTTCCCCACACGGGTTAACCTCGCCACATGCCACTAACTCGCAGGCTCATTCTTCAAAAGGCACGCCGTCACCTCGGAACAAGTCCTCAGCTCCGACGGATTGTAGGCAGACGGTTTCAGGTACTATTTCACTCCCCTCCCGGGGTACTTTTCACCATTCCCTCACGGTACTAGTCCGCTATCGGTCACCAGGTAGTATTCAGCCTTACCAGGTGGTCCTGGCAGATTCACGGCAGATTTCAGGAGTCCGCCGCTACTCGGGAACACCCACCACAGGCCCAGAACTTTCGTCTACAGGACTCTCACCCTCTACGGTCCCTCATTCCAGAGGATTCGACTAGCCCAAGGCTTTATAACTGTGCGACACAGTGTCAGCTGTGTCAGTAGGGTCCCACAACCCCGTCCACGCAACCCCTGACAGGTATCACACGCACACGGTTTAGGCTACATCCGCTTTCGCTCGCCACTACTCACGGAATCACATGTTGTTTTCTCTTCCTACGGGTACTGAGATGTTTCACTTCCCCGCGTTCCCTCCACACACCCTATGTATTCAGGTGCGGGTAACCCGACATGACTCGGGCTGGGTTCCCCCATTCGGACACCCTGGGATCACAGCTTGGTTGACAGCTCCCCCAGGCCTATCGCGGCCTCCCACGTCCTTCATCGGCTCCTGGTGCCAAGGCATCCACCGTCTGCCCTTAAAAACTTACCTACACAGAGAAACAAAGATGCTCGCGTCCACTATGCACATCTCAACAAACAACCAACCCACACCCACCC
>NZ_BONI01000190.1 GCF_016862635.1 Catellatospora coxensis
GCACGGCGCGCTGGCGCGGGGCGAGGGTGGCCAGTGCCCGGGTGAGCGCGACGCGCTCCAGCGCCCGGCCCGTCTCGTCGGGACCGGCCCGCTCGGGCAGATCGGCCATCGGCCGCGCGGGCCGCCTGCGCCACCACGAGATCTGCTCGTTGACCATGATGCGCCGGACGTACGCCTCCGGCTGGCCGTACTCCCGGATCTGCCGCCACCGCGTCGCGGCCTTGGCCAGCGCGGACTGCACCAGGTCCTCGGCCGCGTGGTGCTCGCCGGTGAGCAGGTACGCCGTGCGCGACAGCGCCCCGCCCCGCTCGACGACGAACTCGTGGAAGCCGTCGTATCGGCTCATCCGCCACCTCCACCTCCCCTACGTGGCAGCGGGCCGGAAGGTTGGGATCATCCCGCGCGGCCGCCGTCACGGCACCATCGAGCTGAGCTGTGTGGAACGGCGGCAGCCCGCGGGCTCCGCGACGCGGTCGAGTTCCATCAGCACGGCCATGCTCTCGGGCACCTGGGCCCGGCGGATGCTCACGAAGTCCGTCCACAGCAGCTCCCCGCCACGGAAGCACAGCGGGAACGCGATCCGGTCCGTCGGCAGCGAGATCCGGCGCAGCACCCGGCCGTCGGCCGTGGAGAACTGCAGCACCGCCACCACCTGGGCAGACCCGTGCGCGGCAACACCGACCACCTCCACGGCCGCCGAACTTCCGGGCGCCGAGAGGATCGACCACCTGTAGATCCACTCCTTGGCCCCGAGCCGGTCGGCCACCTCGACGGTGATCGGGCGCACCGTCCCGGCCACGAGGTCGACCACCTCCATCGGCAGGGCCGTCGCGGTCGGATCGCTGGCGGGGCGCAGCAGCTCGCCGCTGTCCAGCACGACCTGCGCCGCCCTGCCCCGCAAGCCGGGCGGGACCTCACGAGCCGTCCAGTCGGGCAGGTGGTAGAGCGTCTCGCCATCGAGACGCGCGGGCAGCAGGAACCACTCACCGCCAGGTGACCAGAGCGGGGCGCTCGACGTGGGCGGCAGCTCACGCACCTCCGTCCCGGTGAGGTCACGGACGAACGTCGCCGCGGTCGTCGACCAGGTCAGCCAGCGCCCGTCCGGCGACAGCGCGGGCGCGCTCACGTAACCCGCTTCCGGCGACGGCACCGTGTAGTGGCGGCCGTCGACCGTGACCAGCACCGCCCAAGGGCTCGACGACGTCTGGTCGTGGTACACCTGCAGCACCGCCGGTCCGGTGGCGCGGTCGGCAGGCAGCGGCTCGGTCGCGGCCTTCGTGTCGAGCCGGGAGGGCAACGCCGGCAACGGCTTGGCCGGGGTGGGTACGCCGGACGGGGTGGTGGTCGCCGGGGGCGGCACGGTGTCGGGGCCGCGCACCGCGTGCCACATCAGGCCGGCCAGCAGCGGCACCGCGAGCAGCGCGGCCGCGACCGCCCGGCCGGTCCGGCGGCGGCGGGCCAGGGCCAGGGCGGCCGAGCTGTCGGCGTACTCCCCCGCCTGCTCGGCGTAGCGGGGCAGCGCCCGGCGCAGGTGGCCCAGCGCGAGGTGGG
>NZ_BONI01000191.1 GCF_016862635.1 Catellatospora coxensis
AGAGGGCGGTCCGTGGCGCTATGCCCAGTTTGGGTTTGGCGGTCGGGTAGGAGTCCTGCTCGTGTGGCTATGCGGTCGGCGTGGGGGCGAGCGTGAACAGTCCCGGTTCGGCCTCTATGAGGATCTGGCGGGAGACGAGGCGCTTGAGCTTGGCGCGGATGCCTTCGGTGTCCTTGGCGGTGAGGCCGAGGCCGAGGGCCAGGCACACGTCCTTGGCGCGCTTGCCGCTGGGGGCGGTGGCGAATACGGCGAGGATCTGCTGGTAGGCGGCGCCGGCGATGGTGGCGTCGGCCGACGCGGTGGCCTCGGCCTGGCCGGTCAGTCGTTGCAGTGTCCTGCGCGTGACGGCGAGTTCGGTCAGCTCGGTCTCGGCCAGGGCCAGTTCGGCGGACAGCTTGGCGATCTGCTCGCGCAGCACGTCGGCCGCTGCGGTCGCGGCGGCTTCATGTTCGGCGATGAGGTCCAGCAGCGGGGTCATGGTCGGGCACTTCCTTCTACGCGGTGCGCCACGAGGGTGTGGTGGTGCCGGTCAGCCGGCGGACCAGGTTCGCCGTGGACGCCCAGAAGGTGCGCGACACCGACGAGGACGGGTTGCTCTCGTATTCGCGGACCAGCCTGCGGTGCAGCATCAGGGTGCCGTTGGTCTGCTCCACCACCCAACGCCGCTTGACCGGCACGAACCCGGCCTGGCCGTCGGTGCGCTTGACCTGCTCGACGTCGATGCCGTTCACCGCGCCGTGGATCGCGACGTCGTCCTTGAACCCCGAGTCGACCCACGCCTTGGTCACCGTCGGGGTGTGCCGGGCGACCTGGTCGATCAGCTTCACGCCGACCTGGTTGTCGGTGGCCGAGGCGGCCATGACCACCACGGCGATGATCAGCCCGAGCACGTCGACGGCCAGCCCGCGCTTACGGCCCGGCACGCGCTTGGCGGCGTCCTTGCCGGTCGTGGCCGCCGGGACGTGGTTGGCCGCCCGGATCGACTGGGTGTCCAGGACGACCGCGGTCGGGTCCTCGGCCCGCCCGGCCTTCTCGCGGGCCTGGCAGCGCAGCAGGTCGTGGATGGCCTGGTCGGTGCCGTCATCGCGCCACAGCGCGAAGTAGTAGTACGTCGCCGACTTCGGCGGCAGGTCGTGCGGCAGGTACGCCCACTGGCAGCCGGTCCGGTTCTGGTAGAAGATCGCGTTCACGATCTCCCGCAGCTGGTAGCGGCCCTGATGCCCGGACACCGACGGGTGCCGGGCCTTCCACGCGGCCAGGAACGGGCCGACCACCGCCCATTGCCCATCGGTGAGATCACTGGGATACCGCGCGCGTCCACTCACGACCAGACCAACGCCGCAAACATCGATGGGCACCGCAGATGACCGGAACCTTACTCCGCCCTACCCCGAAACAAGCCCCGAATCGGGGCAATCAACCACGGACCGCCCTCT
>NZ_BONI01000192.1 GCF_016862635.1 Catellatospora coxensis
GGGATCTTCATACCCACGACTCACCACCGGCCATCGACGTAGCCGGCGATCCGGCGCAGGCCACCACCACAGCGAACGGTCGGCCCATCAGGCCGGCACCTGGTCACCCCCGGGGCGATGTCGATGTCGTCGCCAGGACTCGCCAAGGCCGTCGTCGCGACCTCCGGGATACCTGACTTGGCGGCCCGATCAGCCACCACGACATCCACATTCGCCATACGCCCTAATACGGAGCTCACCGTGGTCGAGGTTCAGCGAAATCCCATCGTTTACCACATCGGAACAAGCCCGCCAAGATCACATTAGAAACGGATGGCCGTCCGGTGAACTACCGGACCCGATGCCTCGTAGGACCCGGCAGCACCATCCGCGTGCCGCCGCCGCCGAATGCCGGCGGCGACCCATCCCGCGACAGACGGATCAGCATGACGACGCACGAACTAACCGTCCCCACCCAGCACGACGGGCTGTCGCTCGGCCGCTATCACCCGCCGGCGTTGTCGAGTGTGCGCGGGACCGCGTTCGAGCAGAGGCTCACCACCGCCCAGCGCCGGCTTCTGGAGATCGGCGAAGCCGCCAACCTGCTCAGCGTGCTGCGCCACCACGCGAACAACGCCTGCCACGGCCTGGCCGAGGTCATCGGCAGCGCCGCGCTCGCGCCGTATGCGAAGGCGCTCGTCACGTCCCTGGCGGACGAACGCAAGCTGGGCGCCGATGCCGAGGCGGTCGGCCGCGCCCTTCGGCTGCCGGTTTACGGCGACCGCACGTACTACCGAAAGGCCCACGCGACCACCCCGCTGGCGTGCGTGCTGCTCTTCTGCCGGCTCGACGTCTTCGGCTCCCGGCTCGCACAGACCCTCGCCGTGCTGTCCCGCTCCCCCGCGCTGCTGCCGATCCTGCGCCGGTTCAGCATGGACGGTCACGCCCGCGCCCGACGGACGCTGTCCACGAACCGAAGCGTGCTGGCGCACCTGTGGCACTCGTTCGACGACCGGAGCGCGGCGGACCTGCGGCCCGTGGTCGTGGCACACGTCGACGAGCTCCTCCTGATCGCCGACCGCTGCTTCCACAGTCCCGACGTGTTCGCCGAGTGCGGCTTCCCGGATCCCTGGCTGGTCGCGGAGCAGGTGTGGAACCAGTCGCGACGACGCGCCGAGTACACGTCGCACCCCTCGTTCGCGCTCGGGCTGGTTGATGCCTCGCGCACCCGTTGAATGCTCCCGACACTGCCCGGATCGTCAACCCCGCTGCCGAGGCTCGGCATCGGCAGCGGGGTTGAGGATCCGGAATTCTCCGGGTCAGGGGACGAGGGCGCCGTCGCGGAGCGTGACGACCCGGTCGGCCATCTCCATCAGCGCCGCGTCGTGCGTGGCGACCAGCGCGGTCATGCCCCGGGCGTGGACCAGGGCG
>NZ_BONI01000193.1 GCF_016862635.1 Catellatospora coxensis
GGATGCCCCTATGACTGTCAAGAGGCATTCATGATCGCCAGGAGTGCACTACTGGCTGGTGGTGAGAAGGCCGAAGACCTCGCGGGCGACGTAGCGCTTCAGGCACCGGATGATCTCCCGTTTCGTCTTGCCTTCCGTCAGGCGCCGGTCGCGGTAAGCCCGGGTGGCGGTGTCGGTGTGCAGACGGCTGATGACGATGCGGTAGAGCGCGGCGTTGGCTTGGCGATCGCCTCCGCGGTTGAGACGTCTGCGCTGGTTGTTGCCGGAGGAGGCCTCGACGGGACTGGCGCCGCAGAGCGCGACGAACGCAGCCGAGCTGGTGAGTCGTTCCGGGTTGTCACCGGCGGTGATGAGCAGCGCGGCGGCGTTGTCGGGACCGATACCGGTGCGTTGCAGCAGCTGGGGCCAGTGCTGCTGGATCACGTGCTCGATGTGGTGCTGCAGTTGGTCGATGTCGGTGGTCAGGGCCAGGATGCGCCTGGCCAGCAGAGCAAGCGTGTGGGCCGTGGCACCGCCGACGTCGTCGGGTCGGACGTCGTCGGCCAACGTGGTACAGCGCCGCCACGTCGTCTTGGGCCCGAGACCTGCCATCGAGTCGCGCAACTGCGGGTCGGCGTTGACCAGGACGGCCTTGAGCTGGTTGATCGCCTGAGTGCGGGCTTTGAGGGCCGAGGTCCGGGCCAGCCGGAACATACGGATCATCTCGACCGGCCCGTCGGCGGTCTTCGCCTGCCCGACGGCGGTTTCGGCGAGGACGGCACGGGCGGCGTGTTCGGCGTCCAGGGCGTCGGTCTTGCCGCGACGTCGGCGTGTGGCCTTGTCCGGCCAGGTCACCTCGATCACCGCGATGGCCTGGCTGAGCAGGAATCGTGTCAGTGCCGCGCCGTAGGAGCTGGTGCCCTCGACACCGGCACGCTGCAGGCTGCCATGGCGGCGGGCCCATGCCAGCAGCTGACGGTAGCCGGCGGCGGTGGTCGGGAACGACGACACCTCCACCAGCACTCCGTTTGCGGTGAGCACGGCCGCGACGTGCTTGTCCTTATGGGTGTCGACGCCCAGCACGATGGTCTCGCCGTTGCCGGAGTTGTCCTGGTCGGGTCGGGGACGGGGGATACTGGTCACGGTCATCAGCTCCTGATCTGGTCGGGGCGCAGATGGCTGACGCCGGACCGGTCGGAGCTGGTCAGAACTGTGACGGTGCCCTGTTCACGGCAAGGCCCCTATCGGGACACGCTTGACCGGGCCGGCGCCCAGGCACCGTCCCGGGCCGTGATCGACAGATCCAAGCCAAGACACGAAGTCGGATCTCACGCGGGCCAGATCACCAGCCCGGAACGGTGCACGACCAGTCTCACAGGTTTCACGAACGAGCCGAGT
>NZ_BONI01000194.1 GCF_016862635.1 Catellatospora coxensis
GTAAGTTGCCTGGGCTTCCTGGCAAGCCCAAGGCAGGCGCGGCTGGCGAGGCAGCCTGGTAAATCAGTCTCGACGGAGACCAGACTTGTGCCGCCACACTCAAAACGTGAATAAGTGATCGAGGATCTATGGGAACGATCAAGCGCTTAGTGCTGTCCAGGAAGACCGCGGTAGCAATTGGAGTTGCCCTATTTGTTGCGGCATTAGTAAGCATTGGTATATTCGTGGCGGATAAGGTCGCAGCAGATGACCCCGAGGTTAACGCGTCGTTGAGTCCGAATTGGCTCCCTTCGAATGCCATCGCTCTAGGCGCAGCGACCGAGGAAGACTTCGCAGGGGTCCTCTATTACTCTCTACCCGAACTGCGCTTATGTCCTAGGTCTGACGGACGCTGGGATGGCTCTCTCCTGTGGTCTGGCTATATGCCGCACAAGAACCCAGATCCTAACAGCTCCGCCACCTATCGCATTCTTTCGGGCAGTATGATCAGTGAGGGGCAACTGGTTCTGGCATTGCCTTCTGGGACCACCGATATCAAACGTGCCACAGTCGATCTCAACATGGTCCAGCAATATGCTGATGGGATGTCCGGCCTTCCGATGATCGGAGGCATGACAGACCCTCCTCCAACTGTCGAAGAAACCTTCAGTCACAAGATCATAAGATTCAGCCCGTTTGCCGGAGCGGGCGTAGCTAGCGACGACTTCCTTGTAGCTGCAGGGCGAATATCCTTTATTCTTCCCGCCCTCAGCACAAGACGAAACGGCTTCGGGGACTGGCAGTTTGAGCTGCCGTTTAGCGGTCAAACTTATGGCGCGATGACTGCTGGCCTCGGTAAGGCAAGGCCCATTACCAGTGCTGACACGGGGCTCGTGCTTGCACAGGACCATCTGGACGAGCTTGGGGCCGACAGAGACCCCCCACCCCGCCTGGCAATTGCGCTTTGTCGTAACAATAAAACGTACACGCTTAGCGAGTTCAACTCTGAGCCAAGGCAAACTGACACCGAGTATCGCTGGACGACCAGCCTGCCGAACATCAGCCAGATCAACGGCCGAATTACCGGGGGAACCCTTCGGGATCTAGCTGACAACTCTCTTGGATTCAGCTTCGCCATCTTGGGAGCCCTGCTCGGTGCCGTCTACGGAGTGGCTCTGACCAGGAAGGAGCAAGGGCTGCCATCGCACCTGGCCGGCGGAAATCGCGGACCCGCTGCCCGGAGCAAACCTTCGCCGGAAGACGGTGCCGAGTCGCGTCCTAAGCGGAAGAGAGGCACCAAAGGTCGCAGGAAGTAATTTTCAGATATTTAGGCTGGAGCTTTCAAAGGATCTGTGACATTAATGCGGAAGTTCGCTCAGCC
>NZ_BONI01000195.1 GCF_016862635.1 Catellatospora coxensis
CGGCCCGCGGTGAACGACACGTCACGCACCGCGTGCACGACCTTGCCCGCCCGGCCGAAGTCACGGCTGACGCTCTCCACCCGCACGAGGTCTTCAGCCACGGCGCACCTCCACATGGTCGGACTCCAGGTTCAGCTTCACCCGGTCCTTGAGTTCCAACTCCTGCACGAACGACGCCGGCAGCTGCATCCGCCCGGCCCGGTCCAGCACCGCGTACTCCTCACTGACCAGCTCCGTGCCACCATCAGCAGTCGTCCGCGAGCTGCGGCGCACCTCCGAGGCCAGCCGGCCGTCACGGATCGCGACCGTCCGGCGCACCTGCGTGGCCACGTTCGGGTCGTGGGTCACCACGACCACCGTCACGCCCAGCTCGGCGTTGATCGTCTGCAACGCGCCGAACACGTCGGCCGCGGTCGACTCGTCGAGCTCACCGGTCGGCTCGTCGGCGAACAGCACCTCCGGATCGTTGGCCACCGCCAACGCCACCGCGCACCGCTGCTGCTCACCACCCGACATCTGATCCGGACGCCGGTCGGCGCAGTAACCGACCCCGACCATCTCCAGCAACTCCATCGCCCGCTCCCGCGCCTTACGGCCCGAACGCGTCCCGGCCAGCTTCATCGGCGTGACCACGTTCTCCACCGCCGTCAGATACGGCAGCAGGTTACGGCCGGTCTGCTGCCACACGAACCCGACCATGTGCCGCCGGTACGACAACCGGCGCCCCGCCTTCATCGTCAACAGGTCGTACTCACCGACCCGCGCGATGCCCGCCGTCGGCACGTCCAGCCCCGACAGGATGTTGAGCAGCGTCGACTTGCCCGACCCCGACGCCCCGACGATCGCCAGCAACTCCCCGCGGTCGACCACCAGATCCAGGCCCTGCAGGGCGACGACCTCGACACCCTCGGTCTTGTAGATCCGCACCAGCCCGTCACACACCAGATGCCCGCGCAGCCGGTCCGCGCCACCGGCCCGGTCAGCGGCCCGCTGCGCGGCACGCGCCTGCAGCGTCGCCAGATCCGGCGGGCCCGTGATCTCATTCGTCGTCGACATCAGCTCTCTCCCGCGTCGAAGGAACCAAGCCGCAGCACCTCACCGAGGCGCAACCGGCGGTTGAACAGGGTCTCCACCGCAAGCGCGGTCACCATCCCGATGAGCACCAGCACCAGCGAAGCGCCGACGACCACCGGGTCGAACGTGACACCCACGGACACCCCGTCGGTGAACTGCGACAAACCCAACGCCGGCGCGATCAGATGCGGCACCGCCGTCCCGACGACCGCACCGGTCACCACCGCCACCGCCACCACCGGCATCAACTCCACCAGCAGC
>NZ_BONI01000196.1 GCF_016862635.1 Catellatospora coxensis
GATGCTCCTATGGATGTCAAGCCGATGAGGCTTGGCATCCATAGGACTCTTGGGTGGTGATGATCTGGTAGATCTCGCGCGCCAGGTAGCGTTTGAGGCAGCGGATGATCTCCTTCTTGGACAGGCCTTCGGCGGTGCGGCGTTGAGCGTATGCCTGGGTTTGTGGGTTCCAGCGCAGGCGGCTCAGGATGATCAGGTAGAGCGCGGAGTTCGCTTGGCGGTCGCCGCCTCGGTTGAGGCGGTGGCGGCGAGTTCGCCCGGACGAGGCCGGTAGCGGTGCGGCTCCGCAGAGCATCGCGAACGCGGCCTGGCTGTGCAGACGCTGTGGGTTTGCTCCGGCGGTGACCAGGAGTTGTCCGGCGGTGTCGGGACCGATGCCAGGCTGAGCCAGCAGGGTCGGGTTGATGGCCCGGACCAGGGGCTCGATCATCTTGTCGAGGGTCTTGACCTCGGCGGTCAGCTGCTGGTGCCGTTGGGCCAGGGACCGTAACGCGATGCGGGCCGCGGTCGCGGGCTCGGCGTAGCCGGCCGGGTCCGGGGTGTCGGCCGCGCAGCGTCTGACCAGCGCCGCGGCCCGTAGCCCGCGTAGTGGCGCGCGTACTTCTTCGGCTGCTGTCACGACCAGGTCGTGGATCTGGCGCTGGACGTGGGCGCGTTGCGCGACGGCGCTGCGGCGGGCGATACGCAGCTGTCGTAGGGCCTCGACCTGGCCGTCGCGCTGCTTGGGGATCGCGGTGGCTCGGTGGGCCAGCACGGTGCGGGCGGCGGCTTCGGCGTCGGTCGGGTCGTCTTTGCCTTTGCGGCGGCGGGTGGCGCGGTCGGGGCGGGCGACCTCGACCACCGTGACACCGGCTGCGCTCAGGTAGCGAGTCAGGCCGGCGCCGTAGGAGCCGGTGCCCTCGACGCCCGCCACGGCCGGGGCGCCGAAGGTGCGCAGCCAGTCCAGCAGCTGCCGGTAGCCGTCACCGGTCGCGGGAAACCGGGCCGTGCCCACCAACCGGCCGTGCTCGTCCAGCACGGCGGCGGTGTGGGTGTCCTTGTGGGTGTCCACGCCCGCAGTGATCTGCGGGCCGGGGTGTGCCATCGTGGGCATCAGCCGTCCTTGGCTTGACCGGACAGGGGCGGCACGCACCGCGCCAGCAAGCGGACAGAACAGTGATGAGGCCTCTGGACCAGGCTCTTATCAGGTCACGCCCGCGACGTCCGTGTGTGCAGAGTCCTCCCGGCACCGGTCGACAGATCGTGTTCAAGACCCGAGGTCAGTTAAGAAGAGGGTCAGACCGGACCGGGAGGACTCCCATACATCATCCTCACTGTTAAGAAGGGCA
>NZ_BONI01000197.1 GCF_016862635.1 Catellatospora coxensis
TTAAGATCCTGCCTCCACGCGAGGACCAGGAGAAGACCATGACGGAGTCGCCACCGGCCGGTTGGTATCCCGGTGCCGACGACTACCTGCGGTACTGGACCGGGTCCCGCTGGTCGGAGCACATCACCCGGGCGGACCGGGTGCTGCCGTCGCCGGACCCCTCGGCCCGGACCGCCTCCGGCACACCCCGGTCCGTCCTCGTCCGGACCCTGCTCACCGCAGTGATCGTGGGGACGCTGCTGATCCTCGCCAACCGGGCCACCGAGTTCGGGCTCGCCGCGCTGTCGTCGCCGACCCGCGGCTTCCTGCGCGACTGGGGCGCGCTCGGACTGCTCGCGCTCACGATGTTCCTGCCCGCGACCCGGGTCGGCTACCGCAAACGGGACTTCCTGCTGCTGCTCATCCCGCTCTACAACTACTTCCTGATCTGCCGGATCGTCTGGCGGACCACGTACCTGCCGTTCGCGGACTGGCTGCCACGCGACGAGGACGCTGCGAACTGGCGACAGGTCCCGCACCCTACGCTGCCGGGCGAGCTGCTGTACGCCCGAGTCCCGCGCGACTGACAAATCGACGATCGGGCAGTGATGCCCGACAATGCAGTGGTGCTGGGGACACTGACGGCAGGGCCTGATCCGGTGAATGCGGCCGGATTCATGGTGCTGATCGCGGTCTGCCTGCTGTTCGCCGTCAGCGTGGGGTACGCCTACGTCAAGGTCTGGCTGCGGCGGCTGCGCGGCGTCACCGGGTGGGCCACGGTCGTCCAACGCCGCGACCGCTACGAGGACGACCTCGTCATCCACCACGCCGAGGTGCGCATCGACGGCGGGCCGACCGTGCACCTGCGGCTCGACGACCGGCGGGAGGTCCCCGTCGCCGGTGATCGCATCCTGGTCCGCTACGACCGGCGCGATCCGGCCAACGTCGGCGAGGTCCGCCGTACGCCGGGCGCTTATCTCATCGCGGCCGCCGCAGAGGTGATCATGGTCTTCTTCACCGTCGGCTCGCTCGGCACCGTGCTGTTCCTCATCGCCGCGATGCTCGGCCGCTGACCGGCCGCCCCGCCGATGCGGGGCAGAAACATGTCCACTCAAGACATAGGATCACGGTTCGCGCTGATCCGCTGCGGCTCGACCGTCCCAGAACCTGCTTTCGGGGTTCCATGGATGTCGCAACATCGATAGTCTCGCGGATCGTGGGCGTAGGCGCCCTCCCCTACTCCCGGCAGGCGGCCGGCCTGCCGTGACCCGTACATCGTTCGTGAAAGGACGGGAACACCCTCGTGTCCGAAACCCCTCTGTGGCTGCAGGGCCGCACCGCCGTA
>NZ_BONI01000198.1 GCF_016862635.1 Catellatospora coxensis
CGCGGGATCCGGAAAGGATCCCGCGGCACGCCGTGGTGGGGCGGCCTCTGATCAGGAGGCGTCGATGCCCGAATCGCTCTGAACAGGGGCGATGCGGGCATCGTGGTCAGTCGGCTACCGTGTACGAGAAGGTCACCGTGTTGTCCGCCGGCGTCACGTCCGTGATGGGCGTGAATCCCCAGCCGTTCTGGACGGTCGAGGAGATCGTGCCGGTCGAACCGACCACCGTGTCCTCCGGCGCGTGGATGAGCATGTCGAACGAGCGCACCTCGCCGTCGAACCAGTCGCCGCCCGGTGCGGAGCAGCCGGTCCAGCACGGCGCGTTGGCGCTGGGCTCGGTGTCCGGCGTGTACCAGCCGGCCGGGACGTCGACGCCGACCCACACCTCGTTGTTCGGGGCGTCGCCATGCCAGGCCAGCGTCATCGGCAGGCGGCCCAGGAACGAGCCGTCCGCCTGGCGTACGAGCGTCACGCTGCCGCCCGCGGTGAGGGTCATGTCGGTCTGGGCGTCCTGGACATAGGGCACCGGGTTCTTCAGCTTGCCGTTTGCGCCCCGGAACGTGGCGTTGAAGTCGCGCACCCTGCTCACCGTGCCGGCGATACCGTCCACGATGCTGAGCTGGCCGCCGGTGGCCAGCATCGGCTCGGTCTGCACCGGCGTGTACGCGTGGAAGGTGAGCGTGTAGGTCCGCGTCTGTCCGGGCTCGAACGACTCCAGTCCGCAGCCGATGGACCGGCGCTGGTCCTCGCCGTAGTTGAACATGCAAGGCGTGTCGATGCTGATGCTGTCCCACGAGTGGGCCGTCGGCTCCGCGATGACGACGCTCAGGTTCGGGTTGGCCGTCGTACCCCGGTAGGTGACGGTGAACTGCATCGTGCCGGTGTACCCGCGTTCGGCCGGGTCCAGCACCAGGCGCGTGTGGGTGAGGGCGGCCGGGTAGATCGGCTCCTCGGCCTGCGCCGGGCCGGCGGTCGCCGCGAGCAGGGCCGCGCCCGCCGCGACGAGCACCGAAAGCCGCTTCAGGTTCAGGTTCATGTGTTCCTCCCGTGATGTCGTACGCGATTGTCTTCGGCGTACGCAACACAAGAGGGCGATCTCCATGCGTGGAGTTGCCATCCACGCCGAGAAAGTTTGGGACACCGCCGGGTCCTGGCCGTCTGCACTGTCAGCGGAGGTTCCCTCGACGGCTTGGCAGCTCATCGACCACGCCGGAATGCTCGGCCGATGACGGCGGCGTGCCACGGGATCCGGAAAGGATCCCGTG
>NZ_BONI01000199.1 GCF_016862635.1 Catellatospora coxensis
GGCGCTCGCGCCGTCGGTGGTGGCGGCCTCGGTCAGCTCGGCCGGGATGCCCTGCCTGCCCGCCAAGTACAGGATCATGTGGAAGCCGAAGTACTTCCACGAGATCACCAGGAACAGGGCGAACAGCACGGTGTCGGGGTCGGCGAAGACCGCGCCCGCCTCGGCGCCCAGCAACTTGGAGAGCGTGTCGCCCAGACCCCGGTTGGGTGAGAGCACCAGGGTGAACAGGACCGCGGTGGTGACCTCGGACAGCACGTACGGGGCGAAGAAGATCACGCGGTAGACGCTGCGGCCTTTGAGCTTCTGGTTGAGCAGCATCGCCAGGGCGAGGGAGACCGGCAGCTGGATCACCAGGGAAAGGGTGATCAGCACGAGGGTGTGCCACAGGTCGCCGAGGAAGGTCGGGTCCTGGAAGGCGCGGGTGAAGTTGTCCAGGCCGACGAAGTTCTCCGGCAGGTTGAAGCCGTTCCACTTGTAGAGGCTGGTATAGCCCGCGACCAGGATCGGGGCGATGACGAGCAGCAGGAACAGCACCATCGCCGGGGCCAGGAACAAGGCGATGGTGCCCAGGCGGCGACGCGGCTGGGGCCGGTCCCGGCGGCCACGCTGCTGCGTGACCGCCGGAACCGCCGCCAAGAGCTCGGTCGCCGCGTCGTCGGTGCGCTGTCCGGGCACCGTGGAAAGCTTCATCGTGCCTGCTCCACTCGGTTCTCGCACGCGGCTACGGGTTCTTGGTCAACGAACATGACTACTGGCTCTTCGCGACCTTGGTGATGTCCTTGACGATCTGGTCCGGGGTCTTCGAACCGGCCACCAGCTCCGCGACACTGTCGTTGACCTGCTGACCCACCGCCGGCGGGTACGCCTGGTCCAGGTACAGCTGGAACCCGGTCGCGCTGGCCAGGCTCGACGCGACGACCTTGCTGTTCGGGTCCTTGATCGCATCCGCGGCGTCCTTGACCGTCGGCAGCACCGCACCCGTCGCCGCCGACTTGCGCTGGTTCGCGACATCCAGCAGCGTCTTCAGGAAGTCGACCGTCGAGGCCGGGGCGTCCTTGCCGACCACGAACCCGTTGCCTCCACCGAACGCCTCAGCCACCGAGCCCTTGCCCCCGTCGACCGCCGGGAACGCGAAATACCCCAGCTTGTCCCCCAGGCCCTTCTTACTCGTCGACGACGAAGCCTGCACCGCCGGAGCCCACTGCCCCATCAGCTCCATCGCCGCCCCGCCGTTGCCCATCGTCGCGG
>NZ_BONI01000200.1 GCF_016862635.1 Catellatospora coxensis
CGCGCTCGCGCCGTCGGTGGTCGCGGCCTCGGTCAGCTCGGCCGGGATGCCCTGCCGCCCCGCCAAGTACAGGATCATGTGGAAGCCGAAGTACTTCCAGGAGATGACGAAGAACAGCGCGTACAGCACGGTGTCGGGGTCGGCGAAGACCGCGCCGTCGAGCGCGTCGATGCCGAGCCAGCCGGCGATCTGCTGGCCGAGCCCCCGGTTGGGCGAGAGCACCAGCGTGAACAGCACCGCGGTGGTGACCTCGGACAGCACGTACGGGGCGAAGAAGATCACGCGGTAGACGCTGCGGCCCTTGAGCTTCTGGTTGAGCAGCATCGCCAGGGCCATCGACACCGGCAGCTGGATCACCAGCGACAGCGTGATCAGGACCAGGGTGTGCCACAGGTCGCCGAGGAAGGTCGGGTCCTGAAAGGCGCGGGTGAAGTTGTCCAGGCCGACGAAGTTCTCCGGCAGGTTGAAGCCGTTCCACTTGTACAGGCTGGTGTAGCCGGCGAGCAGGATCGGCGTGATGACCAGCAGCACGAACAGCACCAGCGCGGGCGTCAGGAACAGCACGATCGCGGTCAGCTGCTGCCGCCGGGGCCGGCGGCCACGCCTGCGCGTGGCCGCCGGGACCTGTGCCGCGGAAGGCGCCTCCTGGTCACCCGGACGCCGTCCGGGCACCGTGGAAAGCTTCATCGTGCCTGCTCCCGTTCCTTGAATCGAGGCAGCCGACCATCCCGCGGCCGGCTTGTCACTGGCTCTTCGCGACCTTGGTGATGTCCTTGACGATCTGCTCCGGGGTCTTCGACCCGGCCACCAGCTCGGCGACACTGTCGTTGACCTGCTGACCCACCGCCGGCGGATACGCCTGGTCCAGATACAGCTGGAACCCCGTCGCCGCCGCGAGGCTCGACGCGACGACCTTGCTGTTCGGATCCTTGATCGCGTCCGCGGCGTCCTTGACCGTCGGCAGCACCGCACCCGTCGCCGCCGACTTGCGCTGGTTCGCCACATCCAGCAGCGTCTTCAGGAAGTCCACCGTCGAGGCGGGCGCGTCCTTACCGACCGCGAACCCGTTGCCGCCACCGAACGCCTCAGCCACCGAGCCCTTGCCGCCCTCGACGGCCGGGAAAGCGAAGTAGCCCAGCTTGTCGCCCAGGCCCTTCTTGCTCGTCGACGACGAGGCCTGCACCGCCGGAGCCCACTGCCCCATCAGCTCCAGCGCCGCCCCGCCGTTGCCCATCGTCGCCG
>NZ_BONI01000201.1 GCF_016862635.1 Catellatospora coxensis
TCGTACTTCGTCGACCCCGAAGGCAAGTTCGTCGGCGAGCCCGCGGACGCGTTCCAGCCGGAGCTGGTCATACGCGATCTGGACCTGGGCCTGCTGGCGACGGTGCGTGACCGGTGGCAGTTCTACCGGGACCGCCGGCCCGACGCCTACGGCCCGCTGACCCAGGCCTGAGAGCGGAGACCCCCATGGCCATCCTCATCACCGGCGGCACCGTCGTCACGCCCACCGGCCGCCACGCCGCAGACGTGCTCGTCGACGGCGAGACGATCGCCGCCCTGTTCGCCCCCGGCCTCGCCCCGGTCGTCGCGGACGCCGAGGTCATCGACGCGACCGGCAAGTACGTCATCCCGGGCGGCGTGGACGCGCACACTCACATGGAGCTGCCGTTCGGTGGCACGTTCGCGTCGGACACGTTCGAGTCGGGCACCCGCGCCGCGGCCTTCGGCGGCACCACCACGATCATCGACTTCGCGGTGCAGCGGTCCGGCGAGAACGTGCACGAGGGCCTGGCCGCCTGGCACGCCAAGGCCGGCGGCAACTGCCACATCGACTACGCCTTCCACATGATCATCGGCGGGGTGGACGACGAGTCGCTCAAGGCCATGGACGCGCTCGTCGACGCCGAGGGCATCAGCAGCTTCAAGCTGTTCATGGCGTACCCCGGCGTCTTCTACAGCGACGACGGCCAGATCCTGCGCGCCATGCAGAAAGCCCGCGACAACGGCTCCATGATCATGATGCACGCCGAGAACGGCATCGCCATCGACGTCCTCATCGGCCAAGCTCTTTCCCGGGGCGAGACCGACCCGATCAACCACGGCCTCACCCGCCCCGCCGAACTCGAGGCCGAAGCCACCCGCCGCGCGATCTCTCTGGCCCAGGTCGCCGGCGACACCCCGCTCTACATCGTGCACCTGTCCGCCTCCCAAGCCCTCGAAGCAGTCGCACAGGCCAGGGACACCGGACGCAACGTCTTCGCCGAAACCTGCCCCCAGTACCTCTACCTCACCCTCGAAGACCAGCTCGGCGCACCGGGGTTCGAGGGCGCGAAGTGGGTCTGCTCGACGCCGCTGCGTTCCAGGCAGGAGAGCCACCAGCGCGACCTGTGGCGCGGGCTGCGCAGCAACGACCTGGCCATCGTGTCGACGGACCACTGCCCGTTCTGCTTCAAGGAC
>NZ_BONI01000202.1 GCF_016862635.1 Catellatospora coxensis
CTCCTTGAAGCAGAAGGGGCAGTGATCGGTGGAGACCACGGCGAGGTCGTTGGTGCGCAGGCCGCGCCACAGGTCGCGCTGGTGGGGCTCGTGCTTGGAGCGCAGGGGAGTGGAGCAGACCCACTTCGCGCCCTCGAACCCCGGTGCGCCGAGCTGGTCTTCGAGGGTGAGGTAGAGGTACTGGGGGCAGGTTTCGGCGAACACGTTGCGGCCGGTGTCGCGGGCTGCGGCGACTGCTTCGAGGGCTTGGGATGCGGACAGGTGCACGATGTAGAGGGGGGTGTCGCCGGCTACCTGGGCCAGGGAGATGGCGCGGCGGGTGGCTTCGGCTTCGAGTTCGGCGGGGCGGGTCAGGCCGTGGTTGATGGGGTCGGTCTCGCCCCGGGTCAGGGCCTGGCCGATGAGTACGTCGATGGCGATGCCGTTCTCGGCGTGCATCATGATCATGGAGCCGTTGTCGCGGGCCTTCTGCATGGCGCGCAGGATCTGGCCGTCGTCGCTGTAGAAGACACCGGGGTACGCCATGAACAGTTTGAAGCTGGTCACGCCTTCGGAGTCGACCAGGGAGTCCATGGCTTTCAGCGACTCGTCGTCGACCCCGCCGATGATCATGTGGAAGCCGTAGTCGATGTGGCAGTTGCCGTCGGCCTTGGCGTGCCAGGCGGCCAGGCCGTCGGGGACGCGTTCGCCGGCGCGCTGGACGGCGAAGTCGATGATCGTGGTCGTCCCGCCGAAGGCCGCGGCGCGGGTGCCGGTCTCGAACGTGTCCGAGGCGGACGTGCCGCCGAACGGCAGCTGCATGTGGGTGTGCACGTCGACCGCGCCGGGGATGACGTACTTGCCGCTCGCGTCCACCACCTGCGCGCCCTCGACGGGCGGGGTGCTGTCGGGCGAGAACAGCCCGGCGATCTTCTCGCCCTCGACCAGCACGTCCGCGGGAAACGCGCCGGTCGCGGTGACGACCGTGCCGCCCTTGATCAGCAGGTACACGCCGTGCCTCCTCAGGCCTGGGTCAGCGGGCCGTAGGCGTCGGGCCGGCGGTCGCGGTAGAACTGCCACCGGTCGCGCACCGTGTCCAGCAGTCCCAGGTCCAGGTCCCGGACCAGCAGCTCCGGCTGGTGCGCGTCGGCCGTGTCACCGACGAACGCGCCCTCGGGGTCGACGAAGTAGGAC
>NZ_BONI01000203.1 GCF_016862635.1 Catellatospora coxensis
ACCGGTACGGGACACGCCAGCATGCGGATCGACACGGCGGCGGGTTCGATCCTGTGCGATCCGTGGGTGAACCCGGCGTATTTCGCCTCGTGGTTCCCGTTCCCGGACAACTCGCAGCTGGACTGGGAGCACCTGGGTGACGTCGACTACCTGTACGTGTCGCACCTGCACCGGGATCACTTCGACGCGGCGCATCTGAAGCGGTTCGTGTCGAAGAAGGCGACCGTGCTGCTGCCGGAGTATCCGACGTCGCAGCTGGAGGACGAGCTGCGGGAGTTGGGCTTCACGAGGTTCTTCAAGACGGTGTCGGACGAGGTGCACGAGCTCGACGGCGGTCTGAAGGTCATGATCCAGGCGTTGATCTCGCCGACCGACGGTCCGATCGGCGACTCGTCGTTGTGGGTGGAGCACGGCGGCGTGCGTGTGCTGAACCAGAACGACGCCCGCCCGACCGACCTGGTCCGGTTCACCGAGCTGGGTCATGTGCACGCGCACATGCTGCAGTTCTCCGGTGCGATCTGGTATCCGATGGTCTACGAGCTGCCGCAGGCGGCCAAGACCGCGTTCGGCAAGCAGAAGCGTGAGCGGCAGTACGACCGGACCTGGCGTTACATCGACGATCTGAAGGCGTCGTACGTGTTCCCGATCGCGGGTCCGCCGTGTTTCCTCGACGACGAGTTGTGGCAGTTCAACGACATCCACGGCGACGAGGGCAACATCTTCCCGGACCAGTCGGACTTCATCCGGGAGTACGCGAAGGTCGGCGGGTCCAACGGTGTGGTGCTGCTGCCGGGTTCGGTGTCGAGGCTGAGCGCCGAGGTGTGCGAGACCACGCATCCGGTGCCGGATGTGGAGGAGTTCTTCGCGCGCAAGGAGGAGCACCTCAAGGCGTATCAGGAGCGGCAGCGGCCGGTCATCGAGCGGGAGAAGGCGTCCTGGTCGCACCCGGAGATCGACGTGCTGGCCGGTATGAAGGCGCGCATCGAGCCGCTGCTGGAGGAGTCGGTGCGCATGGCGCAGGGTGTGGGCGGCCCGGTGCGCTTCGACCTGACCGACCCGG
>NZ_BONI01000204.1 GCF_016862635.1 Catellatospora coxensis
GGGCCGCGGTGTCGTCCTTCGGGATCAGCGGCACGAACGCGCACGTCATCCTCGAACAGGCCCCGCAGGACGAGGAGCCGGCCGGCGCACCTTCCGCCGGACTCCCCGTCGCCCCGATCGTCGTCACCGGACACAGCGCGGACGCGCTGCAGGCGCAGGCGCTCGCCCTGCACGATCACGTCGCGGCCGGGTCGCCCGATCTCATGGACCTGGCCTGGTCGCTCGCGTTCACCCGGACCGTGTTCGAGCACCGTGCGGTGATCGTCGGCGCGGATCGTGACGAGCTGCTCTCCGGCCTGCGAGCGGTCGCCGACGGCACTGCTGGTGGTTCGGCGGCCAAGGGTGCGCTGGCGCTGCTGTTCACGGGTCAGGGTGCGCAGCGGGTGGGCATGGGCTTGGGCCTGTATGAGTCGTTCCCGGTTTATGCGGCGGCGTTCGACGAGGTGTGCGCTGTCCTGGACCTGTTGCTGGGCCGCTCGCTGCGGGACGCGATCGCGTCCGGGGACGGTCTGGACCAGACCGGTCTGACCCAGCCCGCATTGTTCGCGGTGGAGGTCGCGCTGTTCCGTCTCGCGGAGTCGCTGGGTGTGACGCCCGACTTCGTGGCGGGCCATTCGATCGGTGAGATCGCGGCGGCGCATGTGGCCGGGGTGCTGTCGCTGGCGGATGCGGCGACGCTGGTGGCTGCGCGGGGTCGGTTGATGCAGGCGTTGCCTGCCGGTGGTGCGATGGTCGCGGTGCGGGCGTCCCGCGAGCAGGTCGAGCAGGCCATCGCCGGCTTGGCCGAGCAGAATGCTGACGATCCGGCGTCGCTGACCGGTCAGCACGCGGGCCAGGTGGGTAGCACCGCTGGCGACGATTCAGCGTCGGCGGTGGGCAGCGCGGCGGTTGGTCGTCCGGCTACGGCGGTGGGTATCGCGGCGGTGAACGGTCCGGCCTCGGTGGTGATCTCCGGCGACGAGCAGGCCGTGGACGCGGTCGTTGCCGCGCTGGGGGTGAACGGGCGCAGGCTGGCGGTCAGTCAC
>NZ_BONI01000205.1 GCF_016862635.1 Catellatospora coxensis
GTCGGGTAACCGAGCGATCACGTATTGAGGAGCCGTTCGGCGTTGAGGCGTCGGGCGGCTTCTCGTTCGGTCGCGTTGCTCCAGCGGACTGCCTGGCCTGCCAGGCGGCGGGTCATGAGCCTGATCATCGCTAGTTTGATCATCGCTTCGGCGTTGGCGGTCAGGCGTTCGTAGTCGCGGGCCAGGCGCCGGTTGCGTATCAGCCAGCCGAAAGTCCGTTCCACGACCCAGCGCCGGGGCAGGACCTCGAAACCTTTGACGTCGTCGCGGCGGCGCACGATCTGCAGGACCAGGCCGAGAGCGGATCGGGCCCAGCCCACCATCGTGGCGTCACGGCTGTTGGCGTACCCGGCATCGGCCCAGACCAGGGCCACACTGGTGAACGCGGCGGCCAGCCGGGCAAGGATCATCCGGCCGCCGGGGCGGTCGTTGACCGACGCGGAGGTCACCGCGACGACCAGCAGCAGCCCCATGGTGTCCACGACCAGATGCCGTTTGCGGCCGGTGGTCTTCTTGCCCGGGTCGTAGCCGATACCCTGGCCGCCTTCGCTGCTTTTGACGGTCTGGGAGTCCATGATCCCCGCGGTGGGGTGCCGGTCACGGCCGGCGCGTCGGCGCAGCCGGCCGCGAAGCTCGTCGTGGATGCGGTCCCAGGTGCCGTCTTTGCGCCAGGCGGTGAACCAGCGGTGTGCGGCGTCGGCCGGGGCCAGGTCGTGGGGGATCATCCGCCAGGGGCAGCCGCCCCGCAGCACGAACAGGATCGAGTCGAGGATCAGTCGGTCGTCCCACCTGCGCGGACGGCCGCCGCGGCTGCGGTCCCGCACGGGCATCAAGGGTTCGAGGACAGCCCACATCGCGTCGGTGAGGCTGGACGGATAGGCTCTGCGGGCGTCCCCGCCAAGGTCAACGTTGCGCACAACTTCGTGATCATGGCGGGGACGTTCCGTTTGTCGAGCACCAAACATCGGCGTGTACCGAAGCAACCTCACGTCACCGCTCGGTTACCCGACAGCCTCT
>NZ_BONI01000206.1 GCF_016862635.1 Catellatospora coxensis
GCGCGGCGGTGTCGTCGTTCGGGGCCAGCGGCACGAACACCCACGTCATCATCGAACAGGCTCCCGAACCCGATCCGGTCACACTGCCAACGGGCGGCAACGGCACCGGTTCCGTGGCATGGACGTTGTCCGCGAAGTCGGACACCGCACTGCGCGGCCAGGCGCAGGCGCTGCTCGCCGTCGTCGAGTCACGCCGGCTCGACCCGAAACCCGCCGTGGATCCTGCCGATGCCCTCGCGATCGCAGCAGCGCTGGCTCGTCGCACCGCTTTTGATCAACGCGCTGTCGTGCTCGGCGACGACCTCGCCGAGCTGACCGCGGGCCTGTCCGCCCTCGCCTCCGGCAGCGACGCTCCCGGCCTGGTCGTCGACGCGGTGACAACAGGCCGGCTCGGCCTGCTGTTCACGGGTCAGGGTGCGCAGCGTCCGGGCATGGGCCTGGGCCTTTACGAGTCGTTCCCGGTGTATGCGGCGGCGTTCGACGAGGTGTGCGCGGTCCTGGACCCGCTGCTGGGGCTGTCGCTGCGGGACGCGATCGCGTCCGGGGACGGCTTGGAGCAGACCGGCCTGACGCAGCCTGCGCTGTTCGCGGTGGAGGTGGCGCTGTTCCGTCTCGCGGGGTCGTTGGGTGTGGTGCCCGACTTCGTGGCCGGGCATTCGATCGGTGAGATCGCGGCGGCGCATGTGGCCGGGGTGCTGTCGCTGGCGGATGCGGCGACGCTGGTCGCGGCGCGGGGCCGGTTGATGCAGGCGCTGCCCGCCGGTGGTGCGATGGTCGCAGTCCGTGCCTCTCGTGAGCAGGTCGAGCAGGCCATCGCCGGGTTGGCCGACCAGCACGCGGACCAGGTCGGCAGCGCCGCTGGCGGTTCGGCGTCGGCGGT
>NZ_BONI01000207.1 GCF_016862635.1 Catellatospora coxensis
AGCGATGTGGCGTCGGCCCAGTGGAGATCGTCGAACACGAGCAGGGTCGGCCGGTGCGTCGACGCCTCACCGATGACGGCGACGACCTGTTCGAACAGCCGGAACTGGGCGTTGCCGCCGGGAAGCGACCGGGTGCCGGCGGCGTCGTCGCGCTGCTCCAGAATGCTACCGATCTCACTGGCGAGCCACTTCTCCCGTGCCGGCTCGGCCAGGCTGTCGACGACCGGCCCGAGTGCCCGCTCCCACAGCCACATCGACGGCACGCCGTCGCCCTGCAGGCCGGAGCCCCAGACGACGAGCGCACCATGCTGGTCGGCGATGGCGGCGGTCTCCTCCAGCAGGCGGGTCTTGCCGGCACCAGGTTCGCCTTCGATGAAGAGGATCGCCGTCTGCCCGGCGACGGCCCGCTCCACGGTGCTCTGCAGAACTGCGAGCTCCGCAGTCCGTCCAACAATGCCTGCCGTCGGAGCAGAGGGCGCCGAAACGGCGACCTGGACCGTCGCCGGGCCGGCGGAAGGCAACGACGCCGAGGTCAGGACCTGCCGGTGCGCGTCCACGAGCGCCGGACCGGGATCGACGCCGAGCTCGCCGGCGAGGCGGTCGCGGACCGTGCGGAACACCGCCAGCGCCTCCGCCTGGCGACCGGCGGCGCCGAGGACGCGGACCAGACCTGCCTGGACGGGTTCGTGGAACGGCGCCATCGACGCGGCCAGCTGCACTGCCGGAAGTACTTGCTCCGGTCGGCCCAGCGAGGCTGCGACCCCGGCCGCCGCCA
>NZ_BONI01000208.1 GCF_016862635.1 Catellatospora coxensis
AGCGATGCGGGGTCGGCCCAGTGGAGATCGTCGAGCACCAGCAGGGTCGGCCGGTGCGTCGACGCCTGACCGAGGACGGCGACGACCTGTTCGAACAGCCGGAACTGGTCGTTGTCGGGAGAAGGCGACCCGCTGCCGACGGCGTCGTCGCGCTGCTCCAGCAGGCTGCCGAGCTCGCCGGCGAGCCACTTCTCCCTTGCCGGTGCGGGCAGGCTGTCGACGACCGGCCCGAGCGACTGCTCCCACGGCCACATCGGCGGCACGCCGTCGCCCTGCAGGCAGGAGCCCCAGACGACGAGCGCACCGTGCCGGTCGGCGATGGCGGCGGTCGCTTCCAGCAGGCGGGTCTTGCCCGCGCCGGGTTCGCCTTCGATGAAGCTGATCGCCGTTCGTCCGGCGAGGGCCTGCGCCACGGTGCTCTGCAGAACTGCGAGTTCCACGGTCCGGCCGACCAGGCCGGCCGTCGGAGCATCGGCCGTCACAGCGGCGACCGGGAGCGTCGCTGGACGGGCGGAAGGCAACGACGCCGAGGTCAGGACCTGCCGTTGCGCGTCCACGAGCGCCGGACCGGGATCGACGCCGAGTTCGCCGGCGAGGCGGTCGCGGACCGTGCGGAACACCGCCAGCGCCTCCGCCTGGCGACCGGCGGCGCCGAGGAGGCGGACGAGACCGGCCTGGACGGGTTCGTGGAACGGCGCCATCGACGCGGCCAGCTGCACCGCTGGCAGTACCCGCTCCGCTCGGCCCAGCGTCACCGCGACCCCGGCCGCCGCCG
>NZ_BONI01000209.1 GCF_016862635.1 Catellatospora coxensis
GATCGCAGGGTGTTGCCTGCGCCGCAGTATGCCGGTGGTGATGCGGGCGGGCCGTTGTCGGCTCGTGAGGAGATCCTGTGCGGGTTGTTCGCGCAGGTGCTGGGTGTCGGCCGGGTGGGTGTCGAGGACAGTTTCTTCGATCTGGGTGGTCATTCGCTGCTGGCGACGCGTCTGATCGCGCGGGTGCGGGCGGTGCTGGGTGTGGAGTTGGGGATCCGGGCGTTGTTCGAGTCGCCGACGGTGTCGGGTCTGTGCCGGGTGCTCGATGATCTCGGTGTGGCGCGTCCGGCGCTGGTCGCGGCGGGGTCGCGGCCGGAGCGGTTGCCGTTGTCGTTCGCGCAGCAGCGGTTGTGGTTCGTGGACCAGATGGACGGGGGCAGCGCGGTCTACAACGTGCCGCTGGCGTTGCGGTTGCGCGGCGGGCTGGATCGGGGTGCGCTGCGTGCGGCGCTGGGGGATGTGGTGGACCGCCACGAGGCGTTGCGCACCGTGCTGCCCGCGGTGGACGGGCGGCCGTACCAGCTGGTCCTCGACGTCGGTGTGGCGCCGGTTCTGGAAGAGGTCCGCGTCACCGAAGCCGAGCTGGCGGCAAGCCTGTCCTCGGCTGCGGGGCACGTGTTCGACCTGGCGGCTGAGCTGCCGATCCGGGCGTGGCTGTTCGAAACCGGTTCCGATGAGTGCGTTCTGCTGCTGCTGACCCACCACATCGCCAGTGACGGCTGGTCGCTCGGTCCGCTGCTGCGCGACCTGTCGCAGGCCTATGCGTCACGGCT
>NZ_BONI01000210.1 GCF_016862635.1 Catellatospora coxensis
TTGACGCTGCCGGCGAGGCCGCCGATGAGTTGTCGTTCGGCGATGGCGTAGAAGCCGAGGGCGGGGATCATGGACAGGACGACGTAGGCGAGGACGCGGGCGGTGTCGTCGGCGTATTGGCCTTGGAAGGCTTGGACGCCGACGGGGAGGGTCCACCAGGTCTGGTCGGTGAAGACGACCAGGGGTAGGAAGAAGTTGTTCCAGCTGGCGACGATGGCCAGGACGGAGACGGTGGCCAGGGCGGGTTTGGCCATGGGTAGTAGTACGCGCCAGAAGAAGCCGAAGGGGGTGCAGCCGTCGAGGGTGGCGGCTTCTTCGACTTCGGCGGGGATGGTGCGGAAGAACTGGCGCAGGATGATGATCGTGGTGGGTAGTCCGAAGGCGGCTTGGGGCAGGATGACGCCGAGGGGGTTGTCGAGTAGTTCCATGCTGCGCAGGAGGATGAACAGGGGCAGGATGGCCACGGCGAAGGGGAACATGAGGCCGATGGCGAAGAGGGTGAACAGGGTTTCGCGGCCGCGGAAGGCGAAGCGGGCGAAGATGTAGGCGGCCATGGCGGAGGCGGCGACGACGACGGCGACGGTGGCCAGGGCGATGAGGGTGCTGTTGGCGAGTTGTCGCCAGAAGACGGGGTCGGTGAGGATGCCGGTGTAGTTCTCGGGGCGCCAGGGGTCGGGCCAGCCGAGAGGGTTGGTGGACAGTTGGCCGTTGTCCTTGAACCCGCCGAGCACCCCGAACCCGACCGGCACCACGATCAGCGCGCCGAT
>NZ_BONI01000211.1 GCF_016862635.1 Catellatospora coxensis
CGGATCCGGTGGTGCTGCACTCGCACGGCTTCGACGCGTCGCTGTTCCACGACGAGGACGGGACCAGCTGGCTGCTGGCGATGAGCGCGGACTGGCGGCCGGGCCGCGACCGGTTCGGCGGCATCGAGATCCAGCGCTACGACCGGGCGAAGCGGCAGCTCGTCGGCAACGCGCAGATCATCTTCACCGGCACCGCGGCCGGCCTGACCGAGGGCCCGCACCTGTACCGCCACGACGGCTGGTACTGGCTGGTCACCGCCGAAGGTGGCACCAGCTGGGAACACCAGGTCACCGTCGCCAGATCACGCAACCTGCACGGGCCGTACGATGTCGACCCGGCCGGGCCGCTGCTGACCTCGGTCGGACGTCCCGACCTCACCCTGCAGAAGGCCGGGCACGGCAGCCTCGTGCAGACCCAGCACGGCGACTGGTACCTCGCCCACCTGGCCGCCCGCCCCTACACCCCGCTCGGCAACTGCGTGCTCGGCCGCGAGACCGCCATCCAGAAAGTCGACTGGACCCCCGGCGGCTGGCCCGCCATCCCCGGCGGCATCCCGGCCGACGAGATCGCCGCACCCGGCCTGCCGATGCACGCCTGGCCCGCGGATCCCGCCACCGACCACTTCGACGCGCCGCAGCTGTCCACGGCGTGGTCGACGCTGCGCCGCCCGGCCGGACCGGAGTGGCTCGACCTGCGCTCGCGCCCCTCGCACCTGCGCATCCG
>NZ_BONI01000212.1 GCF_016862635.1 Catellatospora coxensis
CCGACCCCGTACGGCTGCACGCCCACGGGTTCGACGCGTCCCTGTTCCACGACGAGGACGGCACGACCTGGCTGCTCAACATGAGCGCCGACTGGCGGCCGGGGCGCAACCGCTTCGGCGGCATCGAGATCCAGCAGTACGACCGCGAGCAGCGGCGGCTGGTCGGCGAGCGGCGCATCATCTTCACCGGCACCGCCGCGGGTCTGACCGAGGGCCCGCACCTGTACCGCCACGACGGCTGGTACTGGCTGGTCACCGCGGAGGGCGGCACGAGCTGGGACCATCAGGTGACGGTGGCGCGCTCCCGGGACCTGTTCGGGCCGTACGAGGTCGACCCGGCCGGGCCGCTGCTGACCTCGGTCGGGCGGCCCGACCTGGCGCTGCAGAAGGCCGGGCACGGCAGCCTGGTGCGCACGCAGCACGGCGACTGGTACCTGGCGCACCTGGTCGGGCGGCCGTACACGCCGCTGGGCAACTGCGTGCTCGGCCGCGAGACCGCCATCCAGAAAGTCGACTGGACCCCCGGCGGCTGGCCCAGCGTCCCCGGCGGCATCCCCGCCGACGAGATCACCGCCCCCGGCCTGCCGGAGCACCCGTGGTCCGCCGAACCCGCCACCGACCACTTCGACGCGCCGGAACTCGGCACGGCCTGGTCGACGCTGCGCCGTCCGGCCACCCCGGACTGGGTGGACCTGCGATCGCGGCCCTCGCACCTGCGCGTGTA
>NZ_BONI01000213.1 GCF_016862635.1 Catellatospora coxensis
ACCCGATCACGCTGCTGAGTCCTCGGCGCTCGTGTCGTCCCTTGCCGCTCCGGCGATCCTGGCGTCCCGGTCGCTTTTCATGGCCGGGTTCGCCGACGAGCTACGAGTCGCGACCCTGATCGAAGTGGCCGGCGCTGCCGCCGCGATGGCCCGACAGATCGCCATGGCCGGGCACGTCGACCTGCGCTCGGTGATGCTCCAGGTGAGCACCCCCGTGGACGCCCGCGCGGTGCTCGGCCGTGGTGCCTGGCTGCCGACCATGGTCCGCCCGGTACCTGTCCCCACCCGCCCCGTCGCGGACACCCGCCCGGCTGCGGCTGCCCGTGAGGTCGCTGGCACTCAGCTCGACCTGCTGACCGCGATCGGCGGTGAGCGGTGATGTTCGGCGGTGCCCGAGTCCAGATGATCAAGTGCCTGTGCGGGGCGTGGGTCCACCCGCGTGACTACCACCGCTCCTGGTGCCTGTGCCGCCCTTGCGCGCAGTTCGCGAAGTTCCGCCTCGATGAGATCGAGCCGCTGTGGCCGCAGCTGATGACCGCCTGCAAGCTGACGATCCGGCACTACGGCACCCTCTACACCCCGCGCATCGTCGGCATCTACTCCCGCGACGGCCTGGACGTGCTCACCATCGCCGTGGTGCCTGGCCAGACCCGCGCCGACTACGCCCGCCACATCTCCCGCATGGCCGAGACGTTCGGCGTGCGCCGCGTCGTCG
>NZ_BONI01000214.1 GCF_016862635.1 Catellatospora coxensis
GCCCGATCACGCTGCTGACTTCTCGGCGCTCGTGTCGTCCCTTGCCGCTCCGGCGATCCTGGCGTCCCGGTCGCTGTTCATGGCCGGGTTCGCCGATGAACTGCGGGTCGCGACGCTGATCGAAGTGGCCGGCGCTGCCGCCGCGATGGCCCGTCAGATCGCCCTGGCCGGGCACGTCGACCTGCGATCGGTGATGCTCCAGGTGACCACTCCAGTGGATGCCCGCGCGGTGCTCGGCCGTGGCTCGTGGCTGCCGACGATGGTCCGCCCGGTGCCTGTCCCCACTCGTCCCGCCGTGGACACGCGCCCGGCTGCTGCTCGTGTGGTCGCTGGCACTCAGCTCGATCTGCTGGCCGCGATCGGTGGTGAGCGGTGATGTTCGGCGGTGCGAGAGTACAGATGATCAAGTGCCTGTGCGGTGCGTGGGTGCACCCGCGTGACTACCACCGCTCGTGGTGCCTGTGCCGTCCATGCGCACAGTTCGCCAAGTTCCGCCTGGATGAGATCGAGCCGCTGTGGCCGCAGCTCATGACCGCGTGCAAGCTCACGATCCGGCACTACGGCACCCTCTACACCCCGCGCATCGTCGGCATCTACTCCCGCGACGGCCTGGACGTGCTCACCATCGCCGTCGTGCCCGGCCAGACCCGCAACGACTACGCCAAGCACCAGACCCGCATGGCCGAGACGTTCGGCGTGCGCCGGGTCGCGG
>NZ_BONI01000215.1 GCF_016862635.1 Catellatospora coxensis
CCCTTCGGGCAGCGCAAACGGGTCGCCCGAGCGCGGCTGGGATGGCAGGCTACCGGGGTGTTCAGGACGCTGCCGGAGAACCACTCATGGGTGTATGACCTCATCGCATCTGACGACGTCGTACGTCACCACGCGCTGGCCCGGCACCAGGCGTTGCTGGTAGCGGCTTCGGAGGCCCTTCACTGGTCGAACAGGGTATGGGCCCAGGCTGGCACCCCGGCACCGGCCGAACCGCACCTGGCTGCGGAGATGGACCAGGCCAGGGCTGATTTTCGTTGGCATCAAGAGCAGACGATCTTCGGGCCGCTCCGTGCGTTCTTCGACTCGAGGCGTACCGACCCCGCAGCTCGGCAGTCGTACGCCCCTTACCTGGCACTGTACCTGCAATGGGAGGCGTTCTACCCGCAGGAGTGGGGTGCGCCCGAATCCAGAATGTGGTCGGCCTGGGGGACAAAAGAGGGGCTTCTACGCCAGCTGTACCGCGGCGGTGTGCCCGAACAAGTTCGGCCGCAGATCAGCGACCTGATCGTCACAGCGCTCAAGCGACCGTACCGCTGCAAAGACTGGATGTACGCCCGGCTGGTCCAGCACGTTCTGGACACGTCCTTCACCAGCAAGATCGCGGCGCTGCTGGGCTCGGAAGATCCGCTCGTCCGCCTGCGGGCGCAGTTCATCCTCCATGTTGCCAGGAATCCCCAGCAC
>NZ_BONI01000216.1 GCF_016862635.1 Catellatospora coxensis
GTCAGCGCGCGTCCGGATGCCATCAACCGCGCCGGACACCCGGGCTTGGCTGAGTCACTGTGCAGTTATCAAGGAACGGGGCGGAGCAGGTCCCGCGCCGCCGTTGGCGCGGGAAGTCAGCGGGGTCAGGCCGCGCGGCGGCGGGGGCCGGGGCGACCGGCGGGCAGGTTGATGCCTCTGCCGGCCAGCAGGCGGCGCGCGTTGAACAAGGTCGCGCCGACCGTGCCGGTCGAGCAGCCCAGCTCGTCGGCGATCTGCTTGTGCGACAGGCCGTCCAGGCTCAGGCCCGTGATCCGGGCCGTAGCCGGGGACAGCGTGGCGACGGCGGCGCGCAGCTCCTGCGGGCTCACGTCGGTGGCCATCGCCATAGCGCCAGCGGGGATGAACGCGCGGTCGGTGGTCTGGATCAGGCCGACGTTCGCGAACGCCAGGCAGGCGCGCCGCCAGTGGCTGGCCACCGTGGCCACCGCGCAGCCCAGCGCCTGGGCGATCTCGGCGTTGGGCAGGTTCTCCAGTTTCAGCAGCGCCACGCGCCGCGCAGCTGCGGGAAGCGTCATCGCGGCCTTGAGGAACGCGCCCTGGTCGAAGTTCGCCGGAAGGGTCAGCCGCCCCGTCTCCTTGCGCGGCTTGAGGCGGGGACGGCCCGTGACCTGCTTCGCGCCAG
>NZ_BONI01000217.1 GCF_016862635.1 Catellatospora coxensis
ATCGACGCCGCCGACCCGTCGGCCTGGCGTGACGGCAAGACCCCCGACTACCACCTGTCCCACGAAGTCATGCCGGGCCAGCGCAGCACCCAGCACGCACCCGACTCCCTCGAAGCGATCGTGGAGAGCATCGTCCAGGTCTTCGAGATGGAGGTCTCCTACAAGAAGGACCCCGCGACCTGGGTGTCCATGGTGACCGAGCACTTCCGGACCAACGTCAACGGCGGCGGCTGGGCCAGCGCGCAGGACATCGCCGACATCGGCAGCTACAACATCCTCATCGGCGACAGCCCGTTCTACCGCAGCGGCCAGGAGTCGTTCGACTCCTCGCACCACATCTTCCACAAGGCGTTCCCCGGCGGGTTCTACTGGGAGGTCCTGGAGGTCATCAGCCCGCCCCCGGTCGTCACGTTCAAGTGGCGGCACTGGGGCGCGTTCGAGGGCGAGTACCACGGCCACCAGCCCGACGGCAAGACCATCGAGATGTTCGGCATCAGCGTCGCCAAGGTCAGCGACGACCTGAAGCTGGTCGAGGTCGAGCACTACTACGACCCGAACCAGTTCCTCGGCAAGCTCACCGGCGGCTGCCCCGTCGCCCACTGACGAACACCCCTGGCGGGCCACCCGACACCGGTCGGGTGGCCCGC
>NZ_BONI01000218.1 GCF_016862635.1 Catellatospora coxensis
GGAGGTGCCCTGTGATCACTGCACCCGAAAACAGCCCGACCACCCTCGCCGGGCACCTCCTGGCCGACATGATGGGCCTGGACGAACTCCCCGCCGATGCCGAACGCCTCGGACTGCTGGAGCGCGCCGCCAAACCCGGCTTCGGCCGGTGGCTGGATGCCGCCGCCCGCGCCCGCGGCTGCACCCGCCCGGTCCGCCTGCGTGGTGAAGTCCTCACCGTGTCCGCGTCGACCGGCGCGGTGATCGAGCGGTTCTCCACCGACACGCTTCCCGACAACGTGCTCTACAAGCCGTGCGGCACGCGGATCGCGACGCTGTGCCCGGCCTGCGCCACCACCTACCGCTACGACACCTACCAACTCATCAAAGCCGGACTCGCCGGCGGCAAAGGCGTGCCCGACACGGTCGTGTCCCACCCGGCCGTGTTCGTCACCCTGACCGCGCCGTCGTTCGGGGTCGTGCACACCCGCGTCGTGCGCAACGACAAGCCCCAGCCCTGCCGCGTCCGACGCGACCGACCCGTCTGCGTCCACGGCAAGCCGCTGTCCTGCAACGCCGTACACGGCGACACCGACCACCGGCTCGGACAACCGCTGTGCCTCGACTGCTACGACCATCAGCACCAGGTCGTCTGGAACCACCTT
>NZ_BONI01000219.1 GCF_016862635.1 Catellatospora coxensis
CTCCCGGCTACCGCCGGTGCGGTCCCGGTCACCACCACGGAACCCGCCTTCGCGGCTGCCGGAACGGTCGCCGTAACCCGGACGGTCGCCACCGCGGGAGAACCCACCGCGATCGCCACCCGGACGGAAGCCACCCTCACGGCTGCCACCGGAACGGTCACCGTAACTGGGGCGGTCACCGCCACTGCGGAACCCGCCCTCCCGGCTACCGCCGGTGCGGTCCCGGTCACCACCACGGAACCCGCCCCGGTCACCGCCGGTCCGGTCGCCTGCGCTGCGGAAGCCGCCCTCACGACGGTCGCCGCCGGCGCGGAAACCGCCGCGGTCGTCACCGTCACGCCGGGGCGCGCCTCGCTCACCGGTGCCACGCGGCTTGTCGTAGCCGCCGTCGAAACCACGGGCGCGGTCGCCGTCGCGGCGGAAGCCTTCGCGCTTGCCGTGAGAACGGTCGTACCCGCCCCTCTCGGCGCGAGGCCCACCGCCTCCGCGGCCGGCCTGGCCGGACGAGTCCTGTCCGGGCTTGTCGTTGGAACTCGAGTTCACGGGTACATCCTTCCTGATGCTGCCGGAAATCGGCGGCACAACGCATACGAGGGCCTACCCCTTGCGGGGAGGCCCTCGTATGGAAC
>NZ_BONI01000220.1 GCF_016862635.1 Catellatospora coxensis
GAGGTGGTTCCAGACGACCTGATGCTGGTGGTCGTAGCAGTCGAGGCACAGCGGCTGTCCGAGCCTGTGATCAGTGTCGCCGTGTACGGCGTTGCAGGACAGCGGCTTGCCGTGGGCGCAGATGGGTCGGTCTCGGCGGACGTGGCAGGGCTGGGGTTTGTCGTTGCGCACGACGCGGGTGTGCACGACGCCGAAGGACGGCGCGGTGAGGGTGACGAACACGGCCGGGTGCAGCGTGACCGAGTCGGGCACACCCTTGCCGCCCGCCAGGCCAGCCTTGATGAGTTGGTAGGTGTCGTAGCGGTAGGTGGTGGCGCAGGCCGGGCACAGCGTGGCGATGCGCGTGCCGCACGGCTTGTAGAGCACGTTGTCGGGGAGCGTGTCGGTGGAGAATCGCTCGATCACCGCGCCGGTCGACGCGGACACGGTGAGGACTTCACCGCGCAGGCGGACGGGGCGGGTGCAGCCGCGGGCGCGGGCGGCGGCATCCAGCCAGCGGCCGAAGCCGGGTTTGGCGGCGCGCTCCAGGAGGCCGAGTCGTTCGGCGTCGGCCGGGA
>NZ_BONI01000221.1 GCF_016862635.1 Catellatospora coxensis
CGGCGGGACTCCGTTGATCGGGTCGCCGATCTCGAACACGAAAGTCTTTGTCCTCGATGAGCGGTTGCGGCCGGTGCCGGTCGGGGTGGCCGGTGAGCTGTACCTCGCCGGGGCGGGTGTGGCCGCCGGTTATCTGGGGCGTGCGGATCTGACGTCGGTGCGGTTCGTGGCGTGTCCGTTCGGTGCCGGTGAGCGGATGTACCGGACCGGTGACGTGGTGCGCTGGACGCCCGACGGTCAGCTGGACTACCTGGGCCGGGCCGATGACCAGGTGAAGGTGCGCGGGTTCCGGATCGAGCTCGGTGAGGTCGAAGCCGCGCTGTCCGGGCACGGGTCCGTGGGCGCGGTGGCGGTGGTCGTGCGCGAGGACAGGCCCGGGGACCGGCGTCTGGTCGGCTACGTGGTCGGGTCGGGCGGGACGGCCGTCGACGCTGCGGGGCTGCGCCGGTACGCCGCGACCCGGTTGCCGGAGTACATGGTGCCCGCGGCGATCGTCGTGCTCGACCGGCTTCCCC
>NZ_BONI01000222.1 GCF_016862635.1 Catellatospora coxensis
CCGTGGTCGGCTGACTGGAACGCCGGTATGGCCAAGGGTTCGTTCGTCACGCTCGCGTGCCCGTCGTGGATGATGGCGTACATCCAGTCGCAGGCGAAGGACTCTTCGGGTAAGTGGGACATCGCTGCGGTGCCTGGTGGTGGCGGTAACTGGGGTGGTTCGTTCCTGACGCTGCCCAAGCAGGGTAAGAACGTGCAGGAGGCCGCGAAGCTGGCGAAGTGGCTGGTGGCTCCGGAGCAGCAGGCGAAGGTGTTCCGTGCGCTGGGCAACTTCCCGTCGACGGTGTCGCTGTACGAGGACGCGGTGATCAAGGACTTCAAGAACCCGTTCTTCAACAACGCGCCGGTGGGTCAGATCTTCTCGAACTCGGTGAAGACGATGGTGCCGCAGTACATGGGTCCGAAGTCCGGTGACATCAACACGGCGATTCAGAACGGTCTGACTCGTGTGGAGCAGGGCAAGCAGAAGCCCGACGAGGCCTGGACGCAGTCCGTCAAGGACGTCAACGCACTCCT
>NZ_BONI01000223.1 GCF_016862635.1 Catellatospora coxensis
AGCGGGATGGCGACGCCGACGGCCTCGCTGAAGCCGAGCAGGAACACCCCGCCGAGGATGAGCAGCAGGACCACCGTGATGGTGACGGCGTGACCCTCCAGGAAGTCCGGTGCCAGGGGGTTCTCCAGCAGGTGGACCGAGGCGTCGGCGGCCGACAGGGTGATCGTGATGATCCACGAGGTGGCCACGAAGCCGAGCAGCACCAGCACGAAGACCTTGCCGCGCCAGAACGGCAGCAGGTCCTCCAGCATCGCCACCGAGCCCTGCCCGTGCGGGCTCTCCTTGGCCACCCGCCGGTACATCGGCAGCATGCCCAGCAGCGTCAGCGCCACGATCAGCAGCGTCGCCAGCGGCGACAGCGCCCCGGCCGCGGTCGCCGCGATCGCGGGCAGGTAGGCCAGGGTGGAGAAGTAGTCGACGCCGGTCAGGCACATGACCTTCCACCACGACTGCGGCGTGGCGTGGCCCTCGTCGGCCTCCGGCCCGACCGGCTGCACCCGGTGCTGCAGCAGCCA